>CAZYJI010000031.1:0-1549 GCA_964647725.1 uncultured Alphaproteobacteria bacterium | reverse complement strand
CGATCTTATCGCCGTAAATTTGTATCGGGACATTTTCAAAATAATTCTTCGGAACGCAGCGGTAATATCCTATCGGGGCGACATAATTTGTATCGCCCTCTTCGACAAGAAGCTTTTCCGTAATTCCTGCCGATTTCAATCTTTGCAAATGTTCGATCAGGCTTTGATAATCGACGCTTTTTATTGTCTCTTCCTCTTTAACGCCGCCGACATACACCACTTTGTGTTCCGCATCGCGCAAAGTGCGGTATACGTCATCCAACAAAATACGGTTGGCATTATCCCCTTCGAGCGTGACAATCATCTGGTTACGCAGGCGCACGCCGGAGTTTGGGGTGAATTCCACCCCGGCCATGTCAAAGGCTTCGATGATCGCCTTGGCGGTTGATTCCCGCAGCTGGGTGTGACCGCGTTCGGAATTTTTGATGGTTTCTGTGGTCAAACCGGATTTTGCCGCGAGATCTCCTTGCGACCAATCCAGCAATCCGCGCGCCGCCCGAATTTGTTTAGCTTCAATCATGCCTGCGTTAATAGCATATAACTTCAAAAAATAAAGAAATTTTCTTTATAAAAAGGTATTTTTGTCTAAATATTAACCATTTCTTAACTTTTTCAGCCTATTTTCGCTTGATAATAGCGAAACGCATAATTTTAGGAGAGTAGACAATGTTCCATCCCACAGACTTATCCGGCCATCGGCTTGCAAACATCATCGAGTCGGAAGTGAAAATCCTGCGTTATTGGATTTGTTCTACGATCCGCAATTACAAATACTATCTTCGCCATACGCATCTTGCGGATAAAAGCGGCCAGGACATCATCGGCCAGTATAAAACCATCCAGGATTTGATAAATCGTGCTCTAAGCGAGTACCGCCGCAAGCAAACTTTGCTGCGCGGCCTGCGCGCGGAAATGCCGAGCGGAAATGCCGATGATATTCTGTATTACCTTTGCGCCAACCATTGGGGCGAGAGTTTTGCGTTGGAAATGACGCAACAGCCATAAAGGCTGGCCTATCTTTTCCGGTTCTGCTAATTTCGGCGCATGTCGTTAAAATACAAAAACAACAAAAACGAAGAGATCGAAATCAAAAAGGTCGATGCCGGGGACGATTTCGTCCTGCCGTTCAAGATCGACCGGCTGCCGATACGCGGACGTCTAGTGCGGCTTGGAACCGCCGCGCATGAAATCATCCAAAAGCACGATTATCCGCCCGCTATCGGCGAGTTGTTGGGGCAATCTTTAGCGTTGACCACCGCCTTGGCCAGCACCTTGAAGTATGACGGAATTTTTACCCTGCAAAGCAAAACCGATGGCGTCGTCAAGATGCTGGTCAGCGATTTGACCAGCGAAGGACATTTGCGCGGCTATTGCAGTTTTGATCCCGAAGCGATCATCAAAATTCCCAACGACAAACCCCAGATTCCGAAAGACCTGATCGGCGGCGGTTATTTGGCCTTTACCGTCGATCATGGCCGCGACAACGAGGAGCGCTATCAAGGCATCGTCGAGCTGAAAGGCAACAATCTGATCGATTCGGTGCAGAATT
>CAZYJI010000030.1:0-2895 GCA_964647725.1 uncultured Alphaproteobacteria bacterium | reverse complement strand
TGTTCGGCGGTTTGGACAGCCAATTGATGATGGCGGATGGTTCGCAAATCCAAGTAAAAAACCTGATCAGCTGTTCGTTCATCGGATTGCTGGTAACCGGTTTGATGGTTTGGATTACCGAATATTACACTGCGAAAGAATACCGCCCGGTTAAATCGATTGCGCAAGCATCGACCACCGGTCACGGCACCAACGTGATTCAGGGCTTGGCCGTTTCGATGGAAGCGACCGCGTTCCCAGTAATCGTTATTGCTGCTGGTATCATTACATCGTACCTCAATGCCGGTTTGTTCGGTATTGCGATTGCGGCGACCACCATGTTGGCTTTGGCCGGTATGATCGTTGCCTTAGATGCGTATGGTCCGGTAACGGATAACGCAGGCGGTATTGCCGAGATGGCCGGATTGCCAAAAGACGTGCGCGTTACAACCGATGCGTTGGATGCGGTTGGCAATACTACCAAAGCGGTAACCAAAGGTTACGCGATCGGCTCCGCCGGTTTGGCATCGCTGGTTCTGTTTGCAGCGTACACGCAAGACATCAAGCATTTCTTTAGCGGGATGCAAGTCAACTTCACATTGGAAAATCCATATGTGGTGATCGGCTTGTTTATCGGCGGCATGTTGCCGTATTTGTTCGGCGCAATGTCGATGATGGCGGTTGGCCGCGCAGCCGGTTCGGTTGTGGTCGAAGTTCGCCGTCAGTTCAAAGAAATGCCAGGCATCATGGAAGGCAAAACCAAGCCGGATTACGGCCGCGCGGTTGACATGCTGACCAAATCGGCAATTCGCGAAATGATCGTGCCATCGTTGTTGCCAGTATTGGCGCCAATCGTTGTGTACTTCGCCGTCAACAGCTTTGCCGGTCAAGAACAAGCGTTTGCGACCGTCGGCGCGTTGCTGATGGGCACAATCGTCACTGGCTTGTTCGTTGCTATCTCGATGACCTCGGGCGGCGGCGCATGGGACAATGCGAAAAAATATATCGAAGACGGCCATCATGGCGGCAAAGGTTCGGATGCGCATAAAGCAGCCGTAACCGGCGACACCGTTGGCGACCCGTATAAAGACACCGCGGGTCCAGCCGTGAATCCGATGATTAAAATCATCAATATCGTGGCGTTGTTAATGCTGGCTGCTTTGGCCGCGTAACAAGACCCGAGAGACGAAATAAAAAGGCGGCCTTTGTGGCCGCCTTTTTTGTTGTTTACTAAAAAGATATTGTCTGTTAATTTTTATTTACAGACAGGGTCTATAATGAACAAACCGGTTTCACATCTCGCTTTGTTGGCCACGCAAAGGATTAATCCCGTAGAACGGGCCAAATATTTATGGTCAAAACTAGAAAAGCCTTCCTTTGTTGGTGTTTATGAAGAACGAAGAGACCTTAAGGAACTGCAAGAACTAATGCAGTTAATGGCTGGGCTCGACTACGCGATCTTGGATTCCACCGGCGTTAAAGACGCAAATACCATGCGCGCAGAAGTGCAAGCGGTCGTCATAGCAGAAGCCAAAAAATGTTACCGCAGCATCCTAACTCTTGGAAAAAATACCATTGGTTTTGAAAACGATAATGCCTATGAAGACGCAAGAAAATTAAATCAATTATTGGGTTTTATTAATGCGGATCATTCGAGATTGGCCGAGGCAGGCGAAGATAGTGTGGATATTCAGAACAAGATTAAGCGCGCATTGCAAATGACGCTGATATATACGATTCGCGGATGTTTGCTGGAATATTATACCGAGAATAATTTTACTAAACCCACTTGTTTCACGAATATTCTGCCTAAGACGTTGTCTCAATTAAAGGCCGAGTATCCGGACGCAGATTATCGATTCATTGATCCGAAAGAAACAACCCCATCGGACCAAATGCGATCACTTGTTGACAATCTATGCGACAGGAAACCGGATATTTTGGTTATTGATTTCATGCATAGCCGCTTTTACAAGCCTGATGCCCATGACCCCGAGAGAAAGAGTGCCATGCCCCTGGCGCGGGTATTTGCGCGGGAATTGGAACAATTGGGGTTAATGGTCGCGGATATAAAAAGTGCTAGTCCAACAACAGATACCGAGCGGACCTATGCATTGCTGGGCCATATAACAATGGCCAGGGTGGAGCAGGCTAATATAAATATGAATGCTGTGTGGGCTAAAGCAGCGGAAGCTACGCGCAAGGCCAGATAAATTGTTTCTTAAAATAATTTCACGCGCTTGCGCGATAATTCCCAGCCATGCTTGCCAGCATTAACACAACGCAGGCGCTTTTCGGTTAAATCACAACTGAAATTATTATGCTTCCAGCTTTGGCCATGAGGCAATTCCTTGATCCCTTCGTGCATCCAAGTATCGCTGACGCATAACCAGCCGCCTTCGGCAAGGCCGGTTTGATTCATGGAAACGTACTTGATCCGGTCAAATTCGCAATCTTCCGGTTCGGATTCGTCCGGCTGCCAATCGGTAAAATCAATTTCGCAATTAAGGCCGCTTTCAAATATGGCGCAACGAACCCGGTTTTGCTCGCCAGTGTAAAATCCTTGCGGAAGGTTTTCTTGTGCCGAGGCGGAGTTACAAGCAATAAAAGCGATGAAGCAGATGATTGGCCAGATAATGCGGCTCATTTACTTGGCGTTGCGCCTTCACGGCCGCTGAATCTTCCGATATTGCCCAGCATTTGTTGCAAAATCGTCAACTGGCTTTCGGCGGATGGGGTGCTTTTATCAACCGATCCAACAAACTGCGCGTCGCTTAGATCTTTTTGTTCGATCGATTGGACGATACCGCCCTTGTCAAAATGAACGATCACCACATCCTGCTTTTTAATTTTTGGTTTGCGAAATGCCCAGGTTTCGGTTTTTTGCGCGATATAATACCAGGTCAAATCGCCAAA
>CAZYJI010000029.1:2269-4586 GCA_964647725.1 uncultured Alphaproteobacteria bacterium | reverse complement strand
CCATGACCCAAAAGATTTCTTGCTGGGGCTGGTTGCAGGCCATGTATTTGGCAAAGGTTGCACCCAATCCGAAACCGCCGCGTGTTTGGTGGCGCGATGGTGGCAAGCACATCCCAATACCAGCGAAGGTATTTCCGATGAATTGAATAATATAATATCCGCCATCGATTTAATTAAATCGCAACGCGTGGCTACATCGGTAAATGAAAATCTGGGCGCCGAGATAAGTAGAAATGCGCAAGGTAAAAAAGCAAAGGAAAAAGACGCGCCGCATTTTACCAACGTTGTTTCGTTGCTGCATCCGGATACGGTTGCGACGCATGAAACGATGTTGCAATCCGCATTCAGGGTTGCTGCAGTAAAAACTTCGGTATCGGTCAAACCGGCTGTGTCGAAAACCGTCACGGCAGCGCCGCCAAAGCCGGCCGCAATTCTGCCGCAAGCGATCCCCGCGTCTGCTCCCGCATCTTCGCCAAGAAATAGAGCAAAGCCTATCGTAAGACCGGCCGAGACTGCTGGAGCAAGTGTAGTTATTAATCCGGCTGGCATGCGGCAAAATCACCCTGTGGTGGACTATCACGTTTATCCAACTGGTCAGGACAACAATGGAATTACCCAGCCGGTCAGCGAACCCCAAAAGCCGCTCTCCCGCGCTGCGGACATAGTGCGCATACTGGCGCACAAATCTAGAGAAAGAGAATTGGTGAATGCGTAAAGTGAAGCAGTTTTAAGCAAACTTCACTTGCATGATTTCATACGATTTCGATCCGCGCGGCGTTGTAACTTCGACCGAATCACCTTGGTTTTTGCCAATCAAGGCGCGGCCCAAGGGCGAGATAATCGAAATCCGGCCTTTTTCCAGATTCGCTTCGTCGGCGCCGACGATTTGGTATTTCACTTCATCGCCGGAATCTTCATCCTCTAACACCACATGCGCGCCGAATTTAATCGTCTTGCCATCGAATTTCGATGGGTCGATCACTTCCGCGCGGCTTAATTTGTCTTCCAGTTCCAAGATGCGGCCTTCGATGAAACTTTGCTTTTCACGGGCGGCGTGATATTCGGCGTTTTCGGATAAATCGCCATGCGCGCGCGCTTCGGCAATCGCGGCGATAACGGCCGGGCGTTCGACGGAACGTAAATTCTTCAATTCTTTTTCCAAGGTTTCATAACCTTGCAGAGTCATCGGGACTTTTTCCACGGCTCTAATTCCTTCTTTTTAGAAAAACAAAAAAATAGCCCGCAAAGATTACAAATCGCTTTGCGGCGCCAGAGAGCCACTATAACCGATTATGGCTGCTCCGCAAACAGGTAAATATTGTTTATTTTCAATAACTTATAGCTTATGCGGATTTCTTGAAATATTCTTGAATCGAGCTGACTTCTAATGGCCCTTTACGCAAAGCGGCAATCGCCGCAACCGTTGCCCAGATTGCCGACACGGTGGTAAAGCATGGCACACCTTGTTGTAACGCGGTGCGGCGGATGCTGAACGAATCGGAAATCGATTGATTGCCGGCAGTGGTGTTGAAAATCAAATTCACCTTGCCGTCGATAATCGCATCCACGATATGCGGGCGGCCTTCCAACACTTTGTTCACCGCCACAACCGGAATGCCATTCTGGCGCAAGAAACTCGCGGTGCCGCGCGTTGCCATGATGGTGAATCCCATGCTCGACATATGCCGCGCCGGTTCGACCATGGTTTGTTTGTCGGAATTTTTGACCGACACGAACACAGTGCCTTTTAACGGCAATTTGGCCGATGCGCCGATCATCGCCTTGGCGAAGGCGCGCGCGAAATCGGCATCGATGCCCATAACCTCGCCGGTCGATTTCATATCAGGGCCAAGCAATACGTCGACACCCGCAAAACGGTTGAATGGGAACACGGGTTCTTTGACCGCAACGTGATTCAACTTGATTGGTTTCAAATTAAATGACGGTATTTTCTCGCCTGCCATCACGCGCGCGGCGATTTTGGCAATCGGCAATCCGACCGCCTTGGCGACGAACGGCACGGTGCGCGATGCGCGCGGATTGACCTCTAACACATAAATATCGTTGCCTTGAATCGCAAATTGCACGTTCATTAATCCAATAACGCCAAGCGCCTTGGCCATATCGGATGCTTGTTTTTCAAGCTCGGCGATGGTTTCCGCATCCAGCGAATATGGCGGTAGGGAACAGGCGGAATCGCCGGAATGAATTCCGGCTTCCTCGATATGTTCCATTACGCCCGCGACGTATGTATCGGTGCCATCGCAAATGACATCGACGTCGATTTCAATCGCATCGCGCAAAAACGAATCCAGCA
>CAZYJI010000029.1:0-2259 GCA_964647725.1 uncultured Alphaproteobacteria bacterium | reverse complement strand
CCGATACTTGAACGGCCGTGGCCATATACCGGCGCAAACCTTCCATATCGCCGACAATTTCCATTGCTCTGCCGCCCAAAACATAAGACGGGCGGATGACCAATGGGAATCCAACTTTTTCCGCCACTTTTTCGGCGGTTTCCAGATTGCTGGCAACGCCGTTATTTGGCTGTTTCAATTTTAAATCCTGGATCAATTTTTGGAAACGTTCCCGGTCTTCGGCCAAATCGATCGCATCGACCGATGTGCCCAAAATTGGAATGCCGGCTTCGGCCAATGCATGCGCCAATTTCAATGGCGTTTGTCCGCCATATTGCACGATCACGCCCAGCAATTGGCCGCTTTCCATTTCTTTGTGCGCAATCGCAATCACATCTTCGGCGGTCAAGGATTCGAAATATAACCGGTCGGATGTATCGTAATCGGTCGATACGGTTTCGGGGTTGCAATTGACCATGATGGTTTCAATGCCAGCCTCGCGCAACGCATAGGCAGCGTGAACGCAGCAATAGTCGAATTCAATCCCCTGGCCAATGCGGTTCGGCCCGCCGCCAAGGATGATGACTTTGCGTCTGTCGCTAATATCGGATTCGCAAACCGGCGCGGAAAATCCGTTGCCTTCGTACGTCGAATACATATATTTGGTGTTCGATGCAAATTCGGCCGCGCAAGTATCGATGCGTTTATAAACCGGTTTCACGCCCAATTGGGTGCGGATTTTACGGAATTTTTCTTCTGGAATTTTCAATAGTTCCGATAAACGCGCATCGCTGAAACCCAATCGTTTCAAACGGGCGATTTCACCGGCGTTTTTATCCAGTCCTTTTTTGCGGATATTATTTTCGATATCCACCAGATCCTTGATTTGTTGCAAGAACCAGCGGTCGATAAAACAACGTTCATAAACTTCTTCAATGCTCCAGCCATATCGAAATGCCTGCGCGACCAGCAATAAACGGTCTGGTGTTGCGGTTGAAAGCGCCGCTGCGATGGCTTCGCGATTTTGGCCATTATCGGAATTCGGAATTTCGATTTCATTCAATCCGGTCAATCCGGTTTCAAGACCGCGCAAACCTTTTTGTAAGGACTCTGCGAAACATCTGCCAATGGACATCACTTCGCCGACCGATTTCATCGCGGTGGTCAGCAACGGCTTGGTACCTGGGAATTTTTCAAAGGCGAAGCGTGGAATTTTGGTGACGACGTAATCGATGGTTGGTTCAAACGCGGCCGGGGTTACCTCGGTAATGTCGTTTTTCAATTCATCCAGCGTATATCCAACCGCCAATTTGGCGGCGATTTTCGCAATTGGGAATCCGGTCGCCTTGGACGCAAGCGCCGAAGATCGCGATACGCGCGGGTTCATTTCAATAACGACCATGCGGCCATTATCGGGATTAATTGCGAATTGCACGTTCGATCCGCCGGTTTCAACGCCGATTTCGCGCAATACCGCGATGGATGCGTTGCGCATGATTTGATACTCTTTATCCGTCAATGTCAGGGCAGGGGCGACGGTAATCGAATCGCCGGTATGCACGCCCATCGGATCGATATTTTCAATCGAGCAAATAATGATGCAATTGTCAGCCTTGTCGCGCACGACTTCCATTTCGAATTCTTTCCATCCGAGAACCGATTCTTCAATCAAGGCGGAATGGGTCGGCGATGCGCGCAGGGCGGAATCGACGATATCCATAAATTCTTGTTTGTTATATGCAATGCCGCCGCCGGTGCCGCCCAATGTAAAGGACGGGCGAATGATCGCGGGCAGGCCGACATATTCCAAATGGTCGATGGCTTGTTGCATGGAACTCGCCATGCGGCTTTTCGGCGATTCCAAACCGATTTTGGTCATCGCGTCGCGGAATAATTCGCGATCTTCGGCTTTTTTGATCGGGCCCAATTGCGCGCCGATCAACTCGACTTTATATTTTTCCAAAATGCCGGATTCCGCCAGCGTGACGGCGGTATTCAATGCGGTTTGTCCGCCCATTGTTGGCAATAATGCGTCTGGTTTTTCGCGTGCAATCACGCGTTCGACAAATTCCGGCGTGATCGGTTCGATATAAGTCGCATCCGCCATTTCAGGATCGGTCATGATCGTGGCGGGGTTTGAGTTGATCAAAATCACCCTATACCCTTCGGCGCGTAACGCCTTGCACGCTTGCGCGCCGGAATAATCGAACTCGCACGCCTGGCCGATAATGATGGGCCCCGCGCCGATGATCAGGATGGATTTAATATCTGTACGTTTTG
>CAZYJI010000028.1:1819-6329 GCA_964647725.1 uncultured Alphaproteobacteria bacterium | reverse complement strand
ATCGATCGTTTGGCTGCCAACACCACCTTTAACAGCAATCAAATCATCAATGCCAGCGTTAACCGGACTTTAGGCAACTATTTGGCCGGCACCAGCGTTATTGACTTCGGACATGGCGGCATGGAAGGCGCCAACATGACCTTCGCCCAACAATCCGATGCCAACAGTAACATGGTATTCTCGATTAACAACGGTACCAAAACATTAACCGGTAGTTTGGCTTCGAACTTGTTAAACAGCTCCGGTACTTTGATTTCCGGTACTGCCGTTCGCTTATATAGCGCAACGTCTGGCGATAACGCTTATGCCATTATCTCTTTGGCTGCAACAACCAACATGGTTGCTGCTTCTCAATCGGGTACTGTCGGCGTTCAATCTTCGACACTTAGCTATTCGACCTTTGCGTTCAAAGTTGGTACGTCGGGTATTTCCGCCAACGACGAAATCAGCCTTGGCGTACGCGGTATGAACAGCCGTTCGTTAGGCATCAATTCGAGCAACATCACCACCGTTGCCCGCGCTGACGCCGCATCGGCTGGTGTTACCGAAGCGATTAACGTGTTGTTGAATGCCCGTTCCGAAGTCGGTGCCGTACAAAACCGCTTAGAATCGGCTCAAAGCAACATTGCTACAATTTTAGAAAACATCGAAGCTGCGCGTTCCGCTCAGTTAGATTTAGACATCGCCGCAGAGATGTCTTATTTCACCAGCAAACAGATTCTTGTTCAAGCCGGTGTTTCGATGTTAGCTCAAGCGAACCAAGCTCCACAAAACTTGTTACGCTTGTTCCAAAACTAATAAGAGACTTTATAAGAGGAAGGGGAATAATTCCCCTTCCTCCAAAAGCAAAAAGACAGGTATAGCCTGCGAGTTTTTTTAGGAGGAGTAGTACCATGGACCTGAATGTTTCAGTGTATGGTCCGCCGATACAGGGTGAAAAGTTAGAAACACCCTTGGACCATAAGATCCAAAGCACCAGCGGATTTCAAGGTGTGCAAACGGCTGCTGAAAAGCAAACCGAGCGCGCTTTGTCTCAAGGCGATCAATCCGCCGACGCCAACTTGAAAAAGCGCGGCGAATACATCATCGACGAGAAAACCCGCCGGGTTTATTACCGGACCAAAGACCCAGTCACTGGCGATGTACAAAAATTTCCAAGTGACGCGCAATTACGGCAAGCTGCCGCTCTAAAAGAAGAAATAGAGAGAAAGTTGCCGACTGTAGATCGTAAAGAAGAAGTTAAACTTCCTCCGCCTGGCGAATTATTAGACGCCAAAGCGTAACAGTAAGAAATAAAATTACATAAAATTTTATTTTTTACGGCCGATTTTAGGTAATCGTTAATACCCTACAGGTAGGATGGGAATATGGTTTCAGTGGACACCAGTCGTTTAGTCGTTGGTAGTGATGGACGGACATCGTTTTCCGGCCTTGGCTCCGGTATTGACTTTGAAGGCGCCGTCGAAGCAATGGTTGCCGCTAAGCGCATCCCGATCGACCGTCTTAAATCCAAAATCACTCAAAACGGCGATCAAATCAAAGCTTATACCGACTTGAATACTCGGTTAACCGCCGTTCGCGAAGCATTGAATAAATTGCGCGGGGTTATCAGCGCCGATCGCAGCACTAATATCTTCTATAATAAAGAGACATTCGCCACTTCCAGCCGGGCGACTTCCCTGCTTTATAATCCGAATCGCACCACTGCCTCCGCCGCCGCAAGCTTGCTTGGCGTTACGGTTACCAATCAAACCGAAAGAGGCACTTACGAATTTGAAATCCTGCGCACCGCCAAAGCGCAAAAAGACTCCAGCAGCCTGCTTCAATCCACCTATGAACAGGATCGCGGCCTTTCTTTTACCGATAGCGCAACTGCGCTGAACACATTGGATCCGAGTTTTGCTGGCGGTACTTTTACTATTAATGGTACCAGTATTACGGTAGATGCAGACGATACATTGGTTGAAGTGCGTGATAAGATCAATTTGGCTACTGGCGCTGCTGTGACAGCTTCTATTTATAACCCAGGCGCAGGCGATTTCCGTCTGCAATTGACTGCTAATAATCCTGCCGATGACATCGCCTTTGGTGATGACGCCACCAACGATACCTTAACCAAACTCGGCATTTTGGATGGTAGCGATGCTGTCGCAAACCAAATCCAAGAAGCATTTTCTGGCCGCACCAGCGCCCTAAACGATTTGATTCCGGGATTTACCGGCGGAACTTTCAGCATTTTCGGCCATGATGTTACGATCGATGCAAACAGCTCTTTGTCGGACGTACGCGACCGGATCAATGCCGCCAATACCGGCGTATCCGCAACGATTTTACAAGCATCCTCGACCGATTTTTATCTGATTCTGACCAATAACGATACTGGTGAAACTATCACCTACAGCGACGCCAGCGACGTGCTCGCCGATTTAGGTGTTTTGAATGTCGATGATACTGTCGCCAACCAATTACAAGCTTCGCAAACCGCACAATTCACCGCAAACGGCCTGCGCGATCTAAGCCGCAAGCGTTCGGATATTATCTATAATCCAGGCGCGACATTGGCAACATTGGCGCCAGGCCTAATCACATCGGGCGCGCAAAGTTTTCAAATTACCACACCAGATGGATTTTTCTCCGTCAATTACAACGATGGTATGACGATTAATCAGTTAGTCACTGCGATCAACGCCGCAGCCGGCCTTAGCACCGCCGAAGTGGAAGCTAGTCTGGAAGCCGTCGAGGGTGGTAATGGCGGATATCGCATCGTTATCAAAGACCTAAACGGTGGCGCGGTAACCATGAACACCGACACCGGCGGATTCTTGAGCGCATTTACTTTCACCGATCCGCGCATTTTAGAACGCACCAGCAATACGGTCAGCGATTTGGTTCCCGGCATGACGTTGAATTTATTCGCGGCCGAAGGTGGAACCACCATTAAAGTCGACGTTGAACAAAATCTGACCGACGTTAAAAATCAAATTGCGACATACGTCCAAGCGTATAATGACTTAGTCCGGTTCATGAACGAACAAGTTCAAGTAGATCCGGTAACCGGCCAGCCCACCGAAGATACTGGCGCTTTGTACGGCTCCTCGGTGTTGGCCGATGTAAAATCTAAAATCGGCAGCATTATTTCATCCGGTATTGCCGGTGTGAGCAGCAGTTTTGCCGTATTAAGCAACATTGGCGTAAAATTTGTCAGCAATAACTCGGTTACCGATCCGCTGGATTACAATACGCTTACGATTGACGAACAAAAATTGGATCAAGCATTATTAAATAATGCCGAAGATGTCCGTAAATTATTCACATTCGACGGAACCACCAATGATTCCCGCTTCACCATCACCAGTTTCGATGGCGCCATGGAGTATTCCAGCGCGGGCGTTTCAATTAATTTTACCCACGATGGAACCACTTTTACCGCAGCGAACATTGGCGGTGACAGCAGCGCCGTAGAAATCGTCAATGGCAACACATTAAGGATTCTATCCGGCCCGGGCAAAGGGATGATTTTATTCTATAACGGCGGCGCGGATACCGGAACAATTGATGCCAATTATACCGTCGGCGTCGGCGCCAAATTATTCGGTGAAATAGACAAAATTCTGACCTTGGATACCGGTGTTGTTGATGCCGAAGTCGATACGTTGAAAAAATTGAATGAAACGACCCAACAGCGGGTTGACCAAATGAATTTGCGTATTGAAACTTTCCGGCAAATGCAATTGGAGAAATTCTATCGCATGGAACAAGCAATGTCCCGTGCGAAAAGCATCCTAGACAGTTTGAAACAGTCTATGGAAGCCCAAAATAAAAG
The DNA here is from genome assembly GCA_964647725.1 of uncultured Alphaproteobacteria bacterium. Taxonomy (GTDB): domain Bacteria; phylum Pseudomonadota; class Alphaproteobacteria; order SHNJ01; family SHNJ01; genus SHNJ01. The sequence continues at coordinate 2,506 of CAZYJI010000028.1, read as the reverse complement.
TTAATTAAACCCAAGAAAGACAGGATGTCTTTCGGAGGAAAAGTTGGTACAAAACAAAGCCCATAAAGTATATGCTCAACAGCAAATATATACCGCGTCCCCCGCGCAATTAGTATATATGCTGTACGATCACGCCATCAGCGCATTGCGCGATGCCATCAAGGCGATCGAAGAAAACAACATCGAAAAACGCTGGAAAGCCAACAGCAAAGCCTGTGAAATCATCACCCATTTATGGACCACGCTGGATATGGAAGGCGGCGGCGCGATTGCGCAGAATCTGGATCAGTTATTCGGATTCATGCTGACCAAATTGCCGGAAGTGGATTTTAAAAACAACCCGCAACCCGCAAAAGAAGTGATTACGCTGCTCGAACCGCTGCGCGATGCCTGGAAAGAATTGCTGGAAACCAAGAGCGAGCAAGAATTGGCCCAAGCCGCGGCCGATGTGCGTGCGGACAATCCAACCGCGCCAACAACAGCCGAAGTCATTGCCGGACAACCGGCAACGCAAACACCGCCCGTCGATGCGGCCGCCCCCAAAGCCCCTACCCCGACGACTTACGCAAAATCTTTTTCTGCGCCTTTGCCGCCTAAATCGCCGGACGGCAAAAACAGCCAATCAGTTTCTGTTTCGGCTTAAATTTCAAATCGTTATTGATGATTTTTGCAGGCAGTTTTTGCCTG
>CAZYJI010000028.1:0-1809 GCA_964647725.1 uncultured Alphaproteobacteria bacterium | reverse complement strand
TCGAGAAGCAAGTCGATGCGGAATTTGAATCCATGTCGAAGGAAGAGGCGTTGGAGATGTTCCAGCACAACCCGTTCAAGGTGTCGTTGATCACGAACAAGGTGCCGGAGGGTGCGAAGACCACGGTGTATATAATGATCAGGCAGTTTTTGCCTGTGCATCACCATTGCATGTCCAATAAATATGCGATTCGTTTAAAATCAATCATTTAAATTTTGGCCCAGTTTTTGCTTTATGTACCTCGGTTGCCGCAAGGCAAGTAAGCCGACACATCATGACGTTCATGATGTCCTACGTTTATTAAGGTATATGGAGAAATAAAATGGCCCTGAATTTAATTACCAACCAAACCGCCAGTATCGCACATCGCAACTTGGTTCAGTCCGATCGTGAGATGACCGCATCCTTGGCTAAATTGTCATCCGGTCAACGCGTCGTGTCGGCAAAAGATGATTCCGCATCCATGGCAATCGGATCGCGCATCAAAGCAGACGTCGCTTCGCTCCGCCAAATTCAAGTGAACAGCACCCAAGCTATCTCGCTCTTGCAAGTCGCCGAAGGCGCGCAAGCCCGCGTATACGATATGCTGGTGCGTTTGAAATCCCTCGCCTCCCAAGCAGGCTCTTCCCAATTGTCCAACACCGAACGCGGTATGTTAGACACCGAATATCAACAATTACTCGACGAGATCGATCGCGTCGCAGCCGGTACCACCTTCAACGGCACAAGCCTCGTTAATGCCAGCGTCAACCGCACCTTAGGCAACTATTTGGCCGGTACCGCGGTATTGGATTTTGCTCATGGCGGTATGGAAGGCGCGAACTTGACGTTCGGCCAACAATCCGATGCTAACAGCAACATGGTATTTTCGATCAGCAACGGTACCAAAGTTTTAACCGGTAGCTTGGCTTCGAATTTATTGACTAGCACCGGTACCTTGGTTTCCGGCGCAGCCGTTCGTTTGTCCAGCACCACCGCTGGCGACAATGCTTATACCGTTATCTCGTTAGCAGCTGGAACCAACATGGTTGCCGCTTCGCAATCTGGTACCGTCGGCGTTCAATCCAGCACGCTCAGCTATACCAACTTTAGCTTCAAAGTGGGCATTGCTTCGAATCCAACCGATAACGAAATCAGCCTGAATCTGCGCGGTATCAATACCCGTGCATTAGGATTGAATCTCGCCACGATTAATACCCAAGCCCGCGCGGATGCCGCTTATGCCGCCGCCGGAATTGCCATCGACTTGTTGTTGACCTTCCGCGCCGAAGTTGGCGCCGGTCAAAGCCGGATGGAATCGACATCCACCAACGTCGCCATCGTGATCGAGAATATGGAAGCTGCCCGCAGCGCCTATATGGATCTCGATGTCGCGCAAGAGATGTCGACCTTTACCAACAAGCAAATTCTGCAACAAGCCGGCGTCGCTATGATCGCCCAAGCCAACCAGTTGCCGCAGAACTTGTTACGCTTGTTCCAACAGTAATATAAAATCTTCTCTCAAAAAACCGGCAGAATTTTCTGCCGGTTTTTTTATTGGCCCCGGCAATTAATTTGATTTGTATGCAAATTCCGGAACTTTATGCCTAGAGCAGACCATAAAAACCCACGCAAAACCCCTTCAACCATAAAAATCATAGAAATAACAATGCTTTATGCAAAATCAAAACTTGGCCCGCAAATTGCTTTATTGAACCTTGGCAAGTTAGCCGAATCAAGTCCTGTATCTGGCTTGGTTGTATGAGTGAATGTAAGGAGAAATAAAATGGCCCTGAATTTAATTACCAACCAAACCGCCAGTATCGCACA
>CAZYJI010000027.1:0-9829 GCA_964647725.1 uncultured Alphaproteobacteria bacterium | reverse complement strand
GGGATGGAAAGCATCTGAACTCGATTTAATCGAAGCCAACGAAGCATTCGCCGCACAAGCCTGCGCCGTGAACAAAGATATGGGCTGGGATTTGGCAAAGGTAAACGTGAATGGCGGCGCCATCGCATTGGGTCATCCCATCGGCGCATCCGGCACGCGGGTGATGGTCACGTTACTGCATGAAATGCAAAAACGCGGCGCGAAAAAGGGCCTTGCCACCTTATGCATCGGCGGCGGCATGGGCATTGCGATGTGCGTGGAGTCCGCATAATGCCCTCGATCAATATTATTTTTCCGGCGAAAACGCCAATTTCTATCCTTGGTCCGCGTAAAAAACATATTCATGAGGCTATTGCCAAAGGCGTTAGCAAGGCATTAAAACTTCCATTGGAATATGTGCGCATTCATATGACAACCCGCGCCGAAGCCAAACGCATTCGCGCGGAAATATACGTTATGAAAGGCCACAAACCGAAGCAATTGAACGCTACACGAATTGTTATATGCGGTGCGATTGCCGATCATTGCAATGTCAGCGCCGGAGCCATAGATTATGCGATTAACCAAATGACAGGCCGCGATCACACCATTGGCGGATTGACCCTGAGCGCATTGAGCGCAACAAAAAGGAGAACAAGATGACCCAACGTTTAGCATTAGTCACTGGCGGCACGCGCGGTATTGGCGCGGCATTAAGCAAATATCTAAAGGCCGATGGGCATGTGGTTGCGGCAACGTATCACAGCAACGATGAAGCCGCGCAGAAATTTTCCAAGGATACCGGAATTCATGTGTTCAAATGGGATGTCGGCAATTTTGATGCTTGCAAAAGCGGTATTGCCAAAATCGAAGCGGATTTAAAACGCCCAATCGAAGTTTTGGTTAACAATGCCGGAATTACCCAAGACACGACATTGCATAAAATGACGCCGGACCAATGGCAAAAAGTAATCGAAACCAATCTGACCAGCTGTTTCAATATGTGCCGCAATGTGATCGAAGGCATGCGCGCGCGGTCCTGGGGCCGGATTATCAATATCGGATCGGTCAATGGCCGCAAGGGCCAGTTCGGCCAAACCAATTATTCCGCGGCCAAATCCGGCATTTTGGGATTCACCAGGTCACTCGCGCTGGAATCGGCATCGAAAGGCATTACCGTGAACGCGGTCGCGCCTGGATACATCAATACGGAAATGGTTCAGGCGGTCGATGCGGCGATTTTACAAAAAATCATCGCGCAAATTCCCGCAGGCCGCCTTGGCACACCAGAGGACGTTGCGGATTTGGTGGTATGGCTGGCGTCGGATAAATCTTCGTTCGTCAACGGCGCCACATTCGATATCAATGGCGGCCAGTATATGGTGTAAAATAACCAGCTGCCCTCCCCTTGAGGGAGGGCACAAAATTTCGACAGAAATTTTGGGGTGGGGATTTCAGTCTAACAAGTTAAAGACCGCCTTATCTCGATACCGCGTCCCCACCCCAAAGTTGCTATCGCAACTTTGACCCTCCCTCAAGGGGAGGGTAACTAAAAAAGTAAGGCGCCTTCTTTGAATCAAAAAACCAACAATACGCTAGTCGGATTATCCGCCATCCCTATTTGGTCGTTAACGCCCCTTTTGGTTATTTTAATCGGGCCGATGTCGGCATTTTTCATGCTGGGATTCCGATTTTTGTTAAGCGGTATTTTATTGTCTTTTGCATCGATCGTACGCGGCGAAGGATTTTTTTCACAATTTAAACACCCCATCGGCGTATGGGTATTGACCATTCTGGGGATTTTAATATCGCAAAGCATTTACATTTACGCCTTGCAAAACGCGCCCACCGCCGAAGCCAATATGATCAATTATATCTGGCCGGTATATGTAATTTTGCTGGGCGCTTTTGCCAATAATAAAACCCTGCATTCTAGACACTATATCGGCATTGCTGCTGGCGCAATTGGATGTGCGGTTATATTGCTGGGCGATGCGGAATTGGTATTGGATCCAAAATATACGCTTGGATATAGTATGGCGCTTTTGGCCGGCGTGTTTTGGGCCGTATATCAGGTATATATGCAAAAATTATATGCGCAGGAAAAATCCAGCATCCAAGGCGGTCCGTTTTTAATTTATTCGATCATCAGTTTTATTTTATATTATTTATCCGGCAGCCCACCGGTGACGATTACCCCGGAAAATTGGCCGTATTTACTGGCGTTTGGATTGGTGCCGATTTCTTATTTATTCTGGGAATATGGCATTAAAAAAGGCAATTACCATAGTTTGGCTTTGTGCGCGTATTTTATCCCGTTACTGTCGGCAATCTGGATCGTATGGGCAACCGAAGTAACTTTTTCCTTGTCGTTATTCCTTGGCGGCGCGTTGATTGTCGCAGCACCATTAATTGGCCGCGACATTAATCCGAAATCGAATATAGTCTAGTAAAAACCTCTTCCGCTTTTGCGCCCGGCATACCCATCAATTCCTGCATCACCGGATCGTCGGCGCGCAAATACGGATTAAATTGCCGTTCGGTTTGCATTAAAAACGGCACGCTGGGTTCGCCCTTGATCCTTTTTTGTTTTACCGATGCGATATAATCTTTGATATCTTTGCGGTCCGGTTCCAACCGCACCGCCAGCGGCGCAAAGGCCAGCGTATATTCATGCCCGCAATAAATCTGCGTATCGGCGGGCAAGGATTTCAAGGCCGCTAAGGACTGCCACATTTGCGCTGGCGTTCCTTCGAATATTCCACCAACGCCAAGGCCGAATAGCGTATCGCCGCAAAACAGCGATTTTAATTCCGGAATATAAAACGCCACATGGCCGATTGTATGGCCGGGCGTATCGATGACTTGCCAGCGCATACCCAGCAAATCGAAATCTTGGCCGGGAAAAACGGTTTGATCGATGCCGGGAATGCGGTGTTTGTCCGCATCGGCGCCAAAAATACGCGCGCCGTATGTCGCCTTTAATTCCAGATTGCCGCCGACATGATCCCAATGATGATGCGTATTGACAATATAATTCAATTTCCAGGATTTTGAATCGCAGAACGCAATCACTTCGTCCGCGACGCTGGGGTCGATAATGGCACATTCGCCGCTCTCGTTATTATGCAATATATAAGCATAGTTGTCTTTGAGGACGGGAAGTACGATAATGTCGATCTTGGCCATAAGGGGTAATCTAGCCCAATGCACACCGACATTCTAGACCTGATGCATTTTTATAATTCGCCGCTGGGGCATATTGCCCGGCGGGCGTTGCGGCATCATATCCGCGCGATCTGGCCGAATGTGCATGGCCAGCGTATTTTGGGCCTGGGTTATGCGACGCCATTTCTGAAATTATTTGAAAACGAGGCCGAACGCATGGTTGCGGTTATGCCCGCGACCCAAGGCATCGCCGCCTGGCCCGAAGACGCGCGCAATATCGCTGCCCTTGCGGATGAAGGCAATTTGCCGTTTCAAGATTATTCCATCGACCGGGTATTGATCGTACATGGCATGGAAGGCACGCATGACCCGAATCATTTATTGCAAGAAGCCTGGCGGGTTTTAACCGGCAATGGCCGGTTATTGCTAGTAGTGCCCAACCGCCTTGGATTATGGGCACGGTTCGAACACACGCCATTCGGCAATGGGCAACCATATTCGGCGTCGCAATTGACCTGGACTTTGCGCCAAGAATTATTCACCCCGATCCAGGTCGTGCGGGCGTTATATACGCCGCCGACGCAATCGCGGTTTTTATTATCGTCCAGCCGCGCGTTTGAAAAAATCGGCAGCGCAATTTTCCCGCAATTTTCCGGATTATTGTTGATTGAAGCGAAAAAAGAAGTGTATTCCGCGCATCCAATGCGCTATCGGCGTTTGCGGTCGACCGCACCGATTTTCCCAGCGCCGCCAGCACCAGTCACCCCGCCGCCAGTGTAATTACATACGAGTGCGGCCGCGCGTAGCTTCGATTTGCTCTAAAAGCAATCCAACAGATTCAGGAATGGCGCTCGCTTGCCTACAGATAACAGTGGACCTGCCACGATCTCCGGGAATTATAACACTCTTTTGTCCGTGTGGAATAACGGCAGACATAGTGGAATGCGGACCGCTTCGTACCGTTACTCGTGTTCCCCCAGCTACTTGATCCGACGATGTGCCTTCCATCATCGCGTGCAATGTATTATCCATACCCATTTTATACTCCTCCTAATTTATATTTTTTATTACGCGGCGATAATGTCGGTGTATTTCACCGTACCTGCACCGAATGTTACACCGTGCAATACCGCTAAATTCTGCCAGCTGGATGCGTTGCCGAACACATCAACCTGCATCGTAGTTTGGCCAACGCCGTCGACAAAGCGTACGAAATCGGTCAAAACACCGTTATATCCCGCCAGCATAGCGCGAATATCCAAAGTATCGTTGCCAGTGACAAAGCCGAATAATTGATCGACGCCACCGCCGAACATATCGCCGCCTTGCCATAAATAATTATCTGCGCCAGCGCCTCCCGTCAATTGATCGGATCCGCCGCCGCCCATGATGGTATCGTTGCCATCGCCGCCCAGCAAAATATCGTTATCGCCAGCGCCATCCAGCCAGTCATTGCCATCATTGCCGTACATGGTGTCGATGCCATTGCCGCCTTCGATGTGGTCGTTGCCGTCATTGCCGTAAATCGTATCGTTGCCGCCCTTACCGAATAAATTATCGTCGCCTTCATTGCCGTAAATCGTGTCATTACCTTCGCCGCCATCGGCAAAATCGTCGCCATCGCCGCCGTAAATCAGATCGATACCGGCTTCGCCATGCAGACTGTCATTGCCAAGGCTACCTTCCAATTGGTCGTCGCCCGCGCCGCCATATAATGTATCGTTACCCAATTTACCGCTTAGGAAATCCCTACCGGCATCGCCGTAAATCGTATCGTCACCAGCGCCGCCATCGATTTGATCGTTGCCCGCTTGACCGAATAACAAATCGCGACCATCGCCACCTTCAATACGGTCATTACCATCGCCGCCGAGAATCGTATCGCTGTCCTTGCCGCCATAGATTAAATCGTCGCCAGCGGAGCTGACAATATAATCATTGCCATCGCCGCCGAAAATCGTCACATCGCCATAAATATAAGGGCCGGACAAATCGACATAATCGTTGCCATCGCCGGCATCGATAATTTCGACGCCGGCGATACGCGCGCCCGATGCGCCCGGCGCAAACGGATCGGCATCGGCCGCAAGGCGGATCCAATCATTGCCCGACGTGCCGAACAACGTATCGGTACCGTCGCCGCCGACAAAATTATCGTGGCTGACGTTAAATGTTTGCCCAACTGGATAGGCTGCATGGGCTTTTAATATCGCTGGATCGATCGCGTTTACCGAAACCGGCGCTACGTTGCCAAGCATACTGGCCACCGCCAATGTTTTGACAACCGGTATCGCCGATACAAAAGCCGTGCCATCGACCGAGAAATTCAAGGAATCGTTGCCATCGCCGCCATCAACCAAATCCGCGCCGGTACCGCCGAATAACATATCGTTATTCGCGCCGCCAAACAAACGGTCACGGCCAGAACCGCCGTCCAATTGATCGGATCCGGCATCGCCACTTAACAAATCATCATCCGTACCGCCGGTTAAAACATCGTCGCCCGCGCCGCCATACAAAGCATCCGCGCCTTCATTGCCATGTAAAATGTCCGAACCATCGCCGCCATCGAGCATATCGGCGCCAATGCCGCCGGTCATCACATCGTTGCCGTTGCCGCCGAAAATTCGGTCGTCGCCCGCTTGGCCATATAAACCGTCATTGCCATCATCGCCGTAAATCACATCGTTCTGATTGCCGCCAGTGACGGTGTCGTTGCCTGCGCCCGCATGGAATACCGTACCGGAAAATCCGGCATTGGTTGCCGCTGCCGCGCTGTTCGCCAAAATCACATTGTCGTTGCCAGACAGACCGTCATATTGCGTGCCAGCCAAGTATGTACCAGCAACCACCGCATTGAAATTCACCGTATCGTCGCCGGATGTAAAAAGCGGATTGAGAGGTGGATTGCCACCACCGCCAGGATTTCCACCACCGCCCGGATTACCGCCGCCGCCAGGATTACCGCCACCTCCAGGGTTGCCACCGCCGCCTGGATTACCACCACTGCCAATGCCAGATAGGTTTGCAAGGTTCTGCGCCGCTTGCGGAATGAACGGCGAGGTATTGCCCGCACCGCCTAGAAAATTCAAATCTTGGTTGGTATCGATCGGACGAATACCAGGCAAAGTAAATTCTTGATCGAATGTGGTAAATGCCGCGCTGCCATGGCCGCCATTGCTGGCTTGGCCTAGATTTTGGTTGTTGCCTTCGGCCGTTTGCAGAGTATCGAGGCGCAACAACGTTGCCAGCAACATTTCCGCTGGAATGGTTTCTTGATCCGGCGTTTGCAAGGCGGTTTGATTTTGTTCGCCTTCACCGGCAAAGAAATTCATCAAAACGATTTTGCCGTCATTATCGAAATTCAAAATTAAATTGGTGCCGTCGACTTCGCTTTGCGCATCGCCCAGATCGAAATCAAGACTGACCACGCTGCCAGGGGGTACGGAAATGGTTTTTACTTCGCCATCTTCGGGGGCGGTCACGGAAATCTTGTTGGCCAGCAAAATATCGGCCTTAGGCAAATTGCCGGATTTGGTTTCGGGGGCGGAAGACGGTTCCAGATTTTTTGCCATTACCTGTTGCTCCATATGAACTTAGTTACTTAACCCTGGGTCAATCTAACTAAGCCATTGTAAAAATTACATATTATTTATGTTTTTAATTATGTGTTAATTTAATCTTAAATGGAAACAAAGTCAATGAAATTTCCGCGTAAAAACCGCTATTTATCCTCTGTGCGTAAGAAAATTTCAATAATTACTGATTTTCTATTTTTTGGAAATAGGTGTTGATCAGCTCGTGTCCCAGCATCGCGAATAGATATTTATTATACTCGCTGATGACCAACCAGAATGTTCCCGGCCAGCGCCACCATTCCCCGGTACGCACATGTTCTAAAAATACCGGATGCGGGATGATTTTAACGGTCGGCATCGCGGCACTAAATTCCATCAGGCTGCGCGGCATGTGATACGCCGCTGTAACCAATCGCAAGGATTGGAATTTATGTTCTTCCATCCAATGCGCCGATTCCATCGCGTTGCCATAAGTATCCGCCGCGCGATACCCAAGCTCGATACAGCATTTCGGATCGAATTTTTTAGGCAGCATCAAATGCAGGCTTTCTATATTTTTTACGTTATCGCCTACACCGGTGATCAATAATTTTTTGGCGCGTTTTTGCAGCAATAAATCGACACTGACTTGCAACCGTTCCATTCCGCCGGTCAATACTACGATCGCATCGGTTTTAGCATTGGCGTCGATCAGTTGCGCGGGAATTTGTTTTGTATACCAATTAAGGCCCATGCCCCAAAAATAAGCGAGGATGACCAGAAAAACGGCGGCCCAAAACCGTTTGCGTTGATAAAGTTTTTTTCTACGTCTCAATTTGCATCACCAAATCGATAGCGTGGTTTAAATCATCCGCCAGCAATACTGGTTTTATATCATCCGGCAACCCATTTGCCAAGGTTTCGCCACCCCTGCCGGTTGGAATCAAACAACGGCGGCAGCCCGCGGTTTGCGCGGCTTGCAAATCGCGCAACGCATCGCCGATCATAATGGTCCGGTCCGGTTTTGCCTTTAAATCCGCCATCGCCTCGATCAGCATGCCGGGCCCGGGTTTACGGCGGCTGCTCGCGCGGTCGGGGTGATCAGGCGCAAAATAAATTTTATCGATGGTCGCGCCGGATTGATGCAACAAACGGTTCATATACCCATGAATTTCATGCAACTGCGATTCGGTAATAATACCCTTGCCGATACAGGATTGATTGGTTGCAACCGCAACTTTCCAGCCCATGCGGTTCATCCGCGCGATTGCATCCGCAACGCCGTCGATCAATATAAATTCGTCAATGGATTTAACATAATCGGCGCGGTCTTGGTTAATCACGCCATCGCGGTCCAAAACCACCAGCCAAGTCATAAAGTCTGATCCAGTTTGGATAACACGGTCGCGCCAGCCGCCGCCATCGCCACCAATCCCGTTACCACCGGCAACAGTAAAATGGAAATAATCGCCATCGGCGTCAAATGCCAATCGGGAAGCAAACCGCCGACAATATCGTCAAACGCTTCAGCAACGCCGTACATCAATAATACAGCCACCAGCATCCCGCCCAAACCGCCGCACAGGCCCGATATAAACACGTTCCTGGCGAATTGTTTGGCGATATAATGATTCTTCGCCCCAATAATGTGCAACAAACCGATGGTGCGGTGATGCGTCACAAGTCCGCTGCGCGTTGCAAACACGATCATCGCGAGGGTCGATGCAGCAATCACGCCCGAAATGAAATACGCCATTAAATTCAACCGTTCGCCAAACGCCAATAAATCGTCCAGCCACATTTTATGATCGTCCATCGCCGCGCCCGGAACCAGGGCAGCAATTTTTTGCTGAATCGCGATAATATCCAATTCCGCATTTTCGGCGATGGTGAAATCGATCAAACGCGGGATCGGCAATTCTTTGCGTACATTCCCCTCGCCCAGCCAGGATTCCAATAAATCCACTGATTCTTTCGGATCGACCGCGCGGATTTGCGCGATGCCTTCAACGGTTTTCAAATAGGCGGTGATTTTTTCAACCCGCGCATCGACGCTGTCGGCTTTGGAATCCAATGCCGACGGCGCCGGAACTTGCACGGTAATCGTCGCGACCAGACTGGAATTCCATTCGCTGATCGCGCTGCGCATTGCAAAGGAAAAGGTGAGCGATAATGTCAACAAAAACACCATCACCGCAATGATCCACGGCATGAAACGGGAATTATCGTCGCGTTGCAACGGCAATTCTTGCGATGATTTGCGGGCTTTGCTTAACCAGGCTTTCATGCGGCTTTATCCTTTGCTGGGCGTAACGTGCCTTGATCCAGATACAATACGGGATGCGAGAATTTTTGAATCAGAAATTCATTATGCGTAGCGATCAATACCGCCGTGCCCATTTTATTCAATTCTTCGAACAAGCGCATTAATCGCACCGCCATTTTATCGTCGACGTTGCCGGTTGGTTCATCCGCAACTAATAACGATGGTTTGGTTACGACCGCGCGGGCAATCGCCACGCGTTGTTGTTCGCCACCGGATAAGGAATCCGGGTATGCTTCCATACGGTCTTGCAATCCGACCCAGGACAATAATTCTTTGACATGATCGATAATTTGTTTTTTCTTGCCGCCGGCAACGCGCAACGGTAACGCAACGTTATCCAAGGCGGTCAGATGTTTCAATAACCGGAAATCCTGAAACACCACGCCGATACGGCGGCGGACAAATGGCAATTCGCTTTTGTGCAATTGATCCAGCCTGTCGCCGAACATGCGGATATACCCATCGGTCGGTTTTTCAGCCAGGTATAACAGCCACAACAGCGACGATTGATCCGCAACGCTGGGACCGGTTAGGAAATGAAACGATCCCGGTTCAAGCGCGAAATTAATATTGTTTAACACCGAACGATCTTCTTCGAACGAAAGGGATACATTATGACAGGAAACGATTGGTTCCATAAGGAGACTTTATACCTTGGGTTATAAATCTTGGTTTTGCCATGATTGCCCGCTTGTTCGAAGGGGCGTAACAGGATATAAAATAAATCCGCGAATAAGTAAATTACGTAATATCCCTGGCCTGTGGTTGATTTCAAAGATTTATGATTATTTCCTGCCCT
>CAZYJI010000026.1:0-12125 GCA_964647725.1 uncultured Alphaproteobacteria bacterium | reverse complement strand
CATCCGCAATTCGCCGGTGCCCATCGGCACGGTACCGATTTATCAGGCGCTGGAAAAGGTCGGCGGTATTGCACAGGATTTAACTTGGGAAATTTACCGTGACACATTGATTGAACAATGTGAACAAGGCGTTGATTATTTCACCATTCATGCGGGCGTGAGATTACCTTATATTCAACTGACCGCGAATCGCGTGACGGGGATTGTATCGCGCGGCGGATCGATTCACGCCAAATGGTGCCTGGCGCATCACAAGGAAAATTTCACCTATACGCATTTCCGGGAAATTTGCGAAATCTTGCGCGCCTATGACGTGTCGTTCAGTTTGGGCGACGGATTGCGCCCCGGCGCGATTGCCGATGCGAATGACGAAGCGCAATTCGCGGAATTAAAAACGCTGGGTGAATTGACCAAAGTCGCGTGGGACATGGATTGCCAAGTGATGATCGAAGGCCCAGGCCATGTGCCGATGCACCTTATTAAAGAGAATATGGAAAAGCAGCTGGAAATTTGCCACGAAGCGCCGTTTTATACGCTCGGGCCCCTGACAACCGATATTGCGCCGGGTTATGATCACATCACATCCGCCATCGGCGCGGCGATGATCGGATGGTTCGGCACGGCGATGTTGTGTTACGTCACGCCAAAAGAACATTTGGGTCTGCCGGATCGCGACGACGTGAAACAAGGCGTGATTGCCTACAAAATCGCCGCGCACGCGGCCGATTTGGCCAAGGGCCATCCGGCGGCGCAAATGCGCGACGATGCGTTATCGCGCGCGCGTTTCGAATTCCGCTGGCAGGATCAATTCAATCTGGGATTGGATCCCGACACGGCGCGCGAATATCACGACGAAACCTTGCCAGCCGAAGGCGCGAAAGTCGCGCATTTCTGTTCCATGTGCGGCCCGAAATTTTGCAGCATGAAAATCACCCAGGAGATTCGGGAGATGGCGAATAAAGGCATGAGCGATAAATCCGCCGAATTCAAACAGCAGGGCGGGGAGATTTACAAAAAAATCGCCTAACGAACATTGCCGCCGTATGTGAAATTGTGAAACTTAAAGCGGCCGGGATAGGCGGTTGATAATTTATCCGGCTTTTTCTCATTCACTTGCAATCGGTATCTGATCGCTTCTTTCATTAGTTCTTTGGGATCTTCAGGACAGCCGATCAAACGGTGGCAGAAAGACAGGATTTTTAAATATTCATAAGACAAATCACCCGGCGCGGTTGCGGCGAATTGCTGCCAAATCGCCGGCGCTTCCAGCCAATAGGCAGGATAAGAAATAATGATCTGCGTTTGGTCGGTGGCGCCAAGGGGCGTGACAGTTTCGAGCACGGGGCATTGAATGCGATTGATGGAAGTATCTTCCCCTACAATCTTAACGATGCCGGGTATGGTCGAAAGAATAAGTTCGTTATCTGTTGCACGGGATTTGACATAAGGAATAATATGTTGTTCAAAAAATGTCATATAACCGGATAGTTCGGAAACGGACCTGGCGCACATATCGCGAACGATCGCGCCATCGTCCGTGAATAACAAATCATAACCTGAGAAAATCGTGTTGTATTGCTGAAATTCCATGCTGCCGGATCTGGCAATAGTGCGTAGCGCCCATATCTGGCGGGCTTCTATCAGCGCCTGTTCGAATTGGGGCGAATCAACCCCGTATTTCCTGGCAGCAAAGAAAAGCGGAATGGTAAAACTGCCTAGCTCCGCCTGTTGTTCATGGCCTGGGCGGCCACCAAGATATTGCACAGTATGGACTGCTTCGTGCAGTAAAATCTGTCTAAGCATAAGATATTGAAATTCTTCCGGCCTATATGGGGAACCGGGATCAATATCCTGGATCGAGAATTGGCGCCATGTTTGGTCTTGTTCTACTATTCTTATGCCGGGACTGCTGAAATCCTCGCCCCATTTTACAAAATTGACGTAGATCCTTTCGCCATTCGGAGCCTCAATATGGCTAGCAAATCCGAGAAAATTGGGGCTCTGATTGCGATAGCAACTATTTAAAAAAGATTGAGTGACATTTTCTTGATCCGTTTTGTCGTGGATACCATAACGCCGGCAAAAATCCTTGGATACCGCTTCCAGTGTTGCAACCATATTTTCCGGCGTATCGATTGTTCCATACGAATAGAGAAAGATAGTGGCAACGCTGCGCTCGCCAAAAATCTCATTAAAAGTTTCATTCATTTCGGCGATTAGCCGATAGATATTCTGATCTTGATAATCAGTACGGCAAAAAATAGAACTGCCAGCATGTATGTATTTATATTGTTCTTGCCTGGCGCGTTCGCGTTCTTGAATCGCGAGTTCAGTTTTTAGTTCTTTGGATTGGTTATAAAAATGAACGGTTGAAGACGCTGTACCCGCGAGTGCAATTCCGGTTACCCATTTCCACAAAGCGGAGCGGCGCCAAAATTTTGGTTTGGCGGCGGGCTTATGTAGCGGTGGTTCCTGTTTGTCTGAATTCATATCCGATTAAGATAATTGTCTTGTATTCTTAGGTCAATGGCTTTATTAGCCGCGAATATTCTTGCTCGCCCTCAGTTCCGCCAGCCATTATATATAAGTCATGTTACTTCTTACCGCCTTTATTCTTGGTTTCTCCGTTGCTGCGCCCATCGGGCCGGTCGGAATGTTATTCATTTCGCGCGGATTGAATCATGGGCGGCGCGCGGCGCTGGAAACTGGGCTGGGTGATGCATTATCGCTGGCGACATATGCATTGCTGGCCGCATTGGGATTGGAAACTTTGTTCAGCGCATTACCCTGGCTGCGGCCGATGTTTTATGTCATCGGTGCTGTACTAATGATTTATTTCGGCCTTAAATTATGGCGCAGCAAGCCAAGCACCGATGCGGCTGAAATTGAAAATAAGGGCGGGTATATTTTATCGACCTATTTATTCGCCATGACCAGTCCCGCAACCATCTTGGTATTCGTCGGATTTTATTCCGTGATTGGAATCGGGTTGACCAGTTCAGCCGGCTCGATTCCTTTGATCGCCATTGCCGTGGCCGTATTTTTAGGCGCTTTGACGTGGTGGATTTTATTGGGGCTGATTTTGCATTGGATCAAACCAAGGCTGGGTCCAGCGATTTTACATAAAATCAATATGGCGTCGGCCTTGGTGTTTTTTGCGTTTGCCGCCATGGCGCTGTGGAGTTTGTTTGTGCCCTATTTTACATCGTGATGGTCAGCAAAGGTATAAACAAAAAACCGCATACAGGAATTGCATGCGGTTTTTGTTTTCTTAAAGACGAGAATTTAGGCGGCTCTTACTTTTCCGCCGACAAATTTTGCGACAATTTCTGGTCTGTATTCTACCTCCGTGTGGGCACTTCTGATAATTCCGGCTGGAAAAGATTGCCGTGATTCATTTTGGCTGACTACAATTTCCACACCTCTTGGTTTGTTATATGTGCCGCTATGCACACCAAAGAGGGGTTCCCCAAATATTTTCGGAAGATCGGCCGGGCTGACTTTGGCAGAACAATTTTCTCCGGTTATGTAGCGTATTGATGGATTCTCCGAAATTTTGGATAAATCTACAATTGTTCCATCGGTGAATACGGCAAAGCGATCCGTTACGCTATAAAGGGTGCGTTCCGCCCAGCCTGTTCCCAATGAGTATGTTGGATATATTGGGTCTTTAAAATGCGCTGCATTCGGCGTGGGGCGATCTTGGCTTAAGATAACACATCTATCTTCTTTCCAAGGATAAAAATACGTTGAAACAGAGCTATTTGTAGCGGATTTTAAATATTCAACCGATACGACTAATCCTTGGCGCGATACGCCCACCCAGCCCACCCAGCCCGATCGGCCATAGGTAAATTTACTTAATTCTTTTTTTGCCTCGCCTGCGCCTTGAAAAGTTACTTCGGCATGTTGAGTGTAAGCATCGCGAATAGGCTGTGGAACAGCAGGACAATGACCGCCAAACATGCTCAACATTTCGCCAAAAATTTCACGTGTGCGCTGAGGATTATTCCTGCGAAGCATTGTTTCCGCATAAAGTCCTCAAGCTGCCGCATTAAATGGATCAAGCGAGATGCCGAGGCGCAGGGACTGTGTTGCCTCGCTTAAGTCGCCATCGCGAAGCGCAAGGCGCGCCGCTGAAAAATGTGCCCGATTTTGGTGAGTAATTGCTCGTTCAATGCGATCGGCCGCCGCGGACAGGTCGTCCAATTTTTTGCCAGTTTCATCTAAATAGCATCCAAGCCGCGCGTCCATAGATCACTGACGATTACCAAACCACCTACTGAAATCGGATCCACCATGACATATCCCCCTTTGTCTATCGGTTAAGATGAAATTAGACTAACCGCCGGGCACTATTTGTAAACTACAAAATTATAAAATAACGCGATTGTGACGCATAAATTGATAAGGTGCGCTAGTTTTCCTGTAATTATTTGCATGGTTAATACAAGTGTAAGATCAAAATTGTTTTGACATTCAAATGCTGCGCCGCTAATGATCGTGTCCTTAAAAGAAAATGTAAGGTACGCAGAATTGAAATTCGACACCGTCATCTTATCCGACTGGCATTTGGGCCGGTATTATTGCCGCGCCGGAGCGCTATCGCGCTTTTTAAATAATTTGCAATGCCGCCGATTGATTGTGAATGGCGATGGGGTCGATCTCGAAGAACTTCGGCATCCGGACAGGCCGTCTTATGACGATCCGAATCTTGTCAGATTGTTGGAAAAAAAAGCGCATCGAATTTTGCCGCCTTCGCATTATGCGATTCTAAATCGCATGCGGCAGATGGCGCAAAGCGGCGTTCAAGTAGATTGGATTCCAGGCAATCATGATCAACCGCTAAGAAAACATTTCGACGAAAAATTCTTTGGCGCAACCATTGTCGAATCCGTTACAATGGATCTGCCGGATGGCAAAAAATGCGTGATCAGGCATGGCGATGAATTCGATTTGCCATGGCATATGGATACTTGGGGCGATAAATTGCTGGTGATGGGGTATTTCGCCAATATGGCGGTTGATATACGGGTCAATGCCGTATTAGAAACCTTGTGCCTGCCGCCAGTATCTTTGCCAAAAATTGCGCGGCGGAATTTGGGATTGGGATCATCAAGATTGGAAACATTCCGTGTCAATGCATTGGAATATGCCATTCGGAATAATGCGGATGTTATCATTTGCGGCCATATTCATGAACCGGAGGATACGGTCGAAGAATGTAGAGGCATGGCGGATGAGCGGCGCCAGGTACGCCGTATCAATTGCGGTGATTTCACCGAATCGAACAGTTTCGTTGTCATCGACGAGCATGGCAATATTTCCCTGAAGCATTTGTCCATGCACGCATCGCGTGCTGCTTACCATCATAACACCAATGGCGCGCTGCCCGCAGGCATGTCTGCCGAGGCATGGAGACTCGCGGGCTTGATGCGTAAAAGATAATAAAAATTTCATTCATCAAAACGCCATAATTTGGTATTCTAACCAAGTTTTGCATAGGAAAGTATAATGCCGAAAAATATCATGTATCTCGTTCAGCGATTGTTGCCATTTGCCGCCATATTCCTTTTAATTGAAACTGTTTTGCGTCTAGTCTTGTGGCGCACTTCGTATGTGGAAGCACAATGGACCGAACTGATTCATATATTTGCGATCGGTTTTGCGTTCGATCTGACCGTATTTTTGTTTTTTAGCATTCCTTATGCGTTTTATTTAACCTGCTTGCCGGCAAGGCTGCATGGCGGCAGATTTGACCGTATTTTTGCACAATGCGCCTTATTTCTATTCACCGCGTTGATTTTATTCGGCGCGATTGGGGAATATTTGTTTTGGGATGAATTCACCGCGCGGTTCAATTTTATCGCCGTCGATTATTTGGTCTATACCACCGAAGTTTTGGCCAATATCAAGGAATCTTATCCTTTGCCGTGGTTGTTTGCGGGTTTAGGTCTGGCGAGCTTGGCCGTCTGTTGGGCGGCGGGCCGGATATTCAAAAACAACTATCGGGCATATCCATTGAATTTTACACGCCGTTTGACGAGTCTGGCTCTGGTAACGGTAATTTGTTTCGCGGCGTACAGCGCCATGGATATTCGTTATACGCAATGGGATGAAACGCAAACGCCGAACGAATTATCGGCCAATGGCACTTATAATTTGTTTCATGCTTATAATAATAACGAATTGGATTACACCCATTTTTATAAAACCGATAATCCGCAAGCGGTGGAAAAGCGTATCCGTAAATTGGTGGAAGAAGAAAATTCGATTTTTACCGACGATGCCAACGCGATAACGCGAATCGTGCATTATCCGGGCCGGGAACAGCACAAAAATATTATGCTGGTTGTGATGGAAAGTCTTAGCGCCGAGTATATGCAAAGTTTCGGTGGTGCGAACAACCTAACCCCCAATTTGGATGCACTGGCCAAACAAGGTCTGTTATTTACCGATTTATACGCGACCGGCACGCGCACCGTGCGCGGGCTGGAGGCAGTGACGTTGGCCGTGCCGCCAACACCGGGCCAATCCATTATCCGCCGTCCGGGCAATGAAGATTTATTTTCACTCGGTTTTATTTTCAAAGATCGCGGTTACGATACAAAGTTTATTTATGGCGGTTATGGGTATTTCGACAATATGAATTATTTTTTCGAGCATAACGGATTCGATATTTTGGACCGCGCCGATATGCCGAAAGAAGAAATTCATTTCGCCAATGCCTGGGGCGTGTGCGACGAGGATTTATATGCCCAGGCGATCAAAGCGGCGGATGAATCGGTGAATGCAGGCAAAAAATTCATGCATTTAATTATGACCACATCCAATCACCGGCCTTATACCTATCCCGAAGGTAAAATCGATATCGCATCGCCGGGCGGCAGGGCAGGGGGCGTAAAATACCATGATTACGCGATCGGTGAATTTATCAAACAAGCAAAAACCAAGCCTTGGTTTAAAGATACTTTGTTTGTGTTTATCGCCGACCATACCGCTAGCGCGGCCGGCAAAACCGAATTAAGCCTAAGCAAATATCATATCCCGCTGATTTTCTATGCCCCCGGTTTTATCAAGCCGTCTACATTCACCAATACCGCCAGTCAAATCGATGTGGCGCCAATTATGCTGGGTTTGTTGAAATTTGATTATTACAGCAAATTTTATGGCGAAGATTTGCTGAACGATCCGGACGAAGTTCCGCACGCTTTTGTTTCTAATTATCAAAAAGTAGCGATTGTCAAAAAAGGCCAGTTGATTGAATTGTCGCCAAAACGTTTGATAGAAGCATACAAGCAAGATCAAATATTAAACGAAAAAGATATCGACGATACGGTGGTCGAAGATGCAATTGCTTATTATCAGTATGCCGCCAATTGGCGCGAACGGATGAAACGTATGCCGACAACGGTCGTGCATTTGGCCGCTACGCATTAAATAAAAAACCCCGCAACATCTTGCGGGGTTTTTGTTTTGAAGTACAAAAATTAATTCATTGTTTTGGTATCTTCGTAATGAAATTCAGTTTGAATTTCCAGCGCTACTTCATCGCCAACCAATGGAATCGATTCGGTCACGCCGAAATCGCTGCGCTTAATCGTGGTGGTCGCGGAAAATCCAAGTACCGGCGTGCCGGTGAATGGAAATTTGCCGCCGCCATTAAATTTCGCTTGCAATTGCACTGGGCGCGTAACGCCATGAAAATTTAAATCGCCGGTGATAATGCCGGTGGTCGGGCCGGTCGGCTTGATCGATGTCGCAATAAAGGTGATATCGGGGAATGTTTCCGTGTTAAAATATTTTGCGCCTTTTAATTCGCCTTCTAATTTGCGGTGATTGACATCCACGCTATCGGGATCGATCGACACGGTCAAATCGCTGTTGGCGATATTGTTCGAATCGAAATTCAACGTGCCTTGGATATCATTGAACCGGCCGATATATTGCGAATATCCCAAGTGACTAATTTTAAAAATCACATTGGTGTGCGATGGATCCAATTTATAATTGCCGGATTGCGCTTTTTTGTAATCCAGGCTGAGGGCTTCGGCTTCTACCGCGCCAGCGGATGTTGCGAATAATAATAGAAAAACAAAACTAAATATGCGGATCATGAAACTGCCCTTTCATAAGGTGTAAAAAACGGCTTGAAGAGTTAAATTATAATTCGCGGTTGAAATAAAGAAAGCCCATACGCCGTTTGACATTTGTATGCATTAAGGATATTGTTCTATTGCTAGCGATGCAGGGATAAAAAAATGGTAGCCGATGTTGCCGCAAAATTAAGCTGGGCCGAAATTCGCCAGATGGCGCAAGAACGCGACCTGTCGGTGCATCAGGCGCTGCGACATTATATTAAATCCCAAGGTAATTTAGCCTGGCTTCCCCGTAACCGGGTTCGCGATCGTGAATTTTTTCCAGGCGATGGCGATAATATGCGTAATTTTTTGCATGGTCGGTTCAAGGTCGTTCCCGATGTGCCATTTACCGCAGAACAGGCGCGCACCGCCATGAAGGAGCGCGAATGGAATGGAGAAGTTCTAAACCGTCTCGTATTTTACAATATTCAGCCGAGCGACGAATCGCAACGTCGGCATTTTTATAAAAAAGTATCTGGGTGGTTAAGCGGAGAAATACCGATGTCGCGTACCGCTCGTCATCGCTTGGCCCAGGCATTCAACCAGCATCAGCCTTTAACATACCGCCAATTTTTAGGAATCCAAACAAAGGGCGGGTGGACCGATCAAGAATTCGAATTCTTGCTTAATGAAGAATTGCGGAGAATTGAATATTATTCAAAAAGCGGTCATTGCATATTGCATCAGCCATTAAATCCGGAAGTGATGGATGACTATGTGGCGGGCAACAGGCCGTTAGGTCCGTGGATAAAAATAGCGGCGCAAAGTCTTTTGCGTAAATTGCAGGCATCGCCAGCGCAAATAGTAATCGACCGTGAAAAATTAAAATATTATTTTTCCGCGCGCCGTTCATGGAAACGAGCCGCTGTCCGTTTTGAAAATGCGCGGAAATCAATAGCGCGCCGCAAAACCAGAAGAAATAGCTATACAAAAGGGGCGCCAAGCTATGGCGGCCTCGCCATGTGGCCGAAAGCGACTGATGTCAGCGAGGCTTTAAAAGCAGATTATGCAAGCCGTTCGGATCGGGATCTGGGAGATATTATTGGTCAGTATGTAAAGGCCTTGCGCAGCGGAGTGAATGATGAAACCGTTCCGTCTTCTGCTGCTTATGCCACTGCTGTGACGGTTATGACCGAACGTTACAGCGCAGAAGCAAGAACATGGTTTCAGCTTTATGAAGACAGGTTTCCGGCCGATCGTCCAGATCTTAATGAAGAATTGGCGAATACCTGTTTGCTAAAAGCGGCGGCGGCATTCGACTCGAGCAAAGGTAAAAGTTTCCGCTTTTTTTATTATATAGTTTGGCGAAATGCAGCGGTAGACTTAATGCGCCGCCACAAACATTTAGAAAAAATTCATATTGCAGAAAATAATTGTTCCGTTCCGGTCGTTCCAACCATTCGCGTTGCGGGGCCGGTTCGCAGCATTGATCAATGGTTGCCTCTCGCTAATTCCAAAAGAAAAAGGAAAATTAGAATCCGCGATGTAGTTGCGGCGCCAACAATAGTTTCTTTATTTAATGAACTAGAAGGGCCATCGCCGCCATCAAAGCAAGAATGCACTTTAGTAGCTTTGGATTTGGCAATTGATCGCGTAATTGCGCGGTTGCCCAATACAGCCGGAGAAGCAATACTGATGGCAAAACAACCCGCAATAGAGTTGAAATCAAAAGTGATCAGTGCGATTCATGCAGCTCGTGAAAAGGATGCGGCTTTAAAGCCAGCCGCGGTAAGAGTTGCTGTTGTGGCAAATCGGGCCCAAAAACTTTCCCGCTAAATCCCGGAATTCTAGAAGATTCTTAAGGCCGTCTTACATGAAAGATAGGAAAATCTTGCTGGAAGCGAGAAGGGTGCCGAACTTATAGTTGCCGATTCAAAATGAACCATGTTCGAATAAAATAGATACTTATCAAGACATCTTCGTCTGCAATATTTTACTTATAAATCAATAGGTTATATATTAATGTGCCTGGGGCTGGGGATAAAAAACTATACTTTGAGCAGATCAGAACTGGGCTTTATTTTAGGGTAGTTTTTTGGTATATTGAGTCCTCTTCAAAGTAGATAAAAACCTTCCAGGATTATCCACATTATTTTGTAAAGTTTTTATAAAAATAGTGTTTGACAAGGGAATAGAGGCGGCGTATAAAGCCGCTCCCGTCGCGAAACCGCAGTAGTGCCGAGTAGTGATGGGTAAAGTTTGACTTCCGTTATTTGACATCGTGAATAAGACAAGAAAAAGGATACGTGGGCGGCGTTATGCGTCTTGCGTAAGCAAGACAATAATCCGTCTATAACGTATCCAAACAAAGCCTATTTAATTAAAAACATATAGGGCATGGGTGATAACGCGCTTCGGCGTGGTGTTGTCTTGTCTTATTTTGTTTTAACCAAATACTAAGTTTGTGATGTCGTATCGGTTTACCGATGCGGCAGTTATTTGACGGGTTACGTCAATTAGCGACACTGATTTATTTTAATTCAGTAAAGCTAGGGACATTCTCAAATTAACTTGAGAGTTTGATCCTGGCTCAGAACGAACGCTGGCGGCAGGCTTAACACATGCAAGTCGAACGTCCCGCAAGGGACGTGGCAGACGGGTGCAAAACGCGTGGGAATCTACCTTGTACTTCGGGATAACTCAGGGAAACTTGAGATAATACCGGATACGCTCTACGGAGGAAAGTTTTTCGGTATAAGAGGAGCCCGCGTCTGATTAGCTAGTTGGTGAGGTAACGGCTCACCAAGGCGACGATCAGTAGCTGGTCTTAGAGGACGATCAGCCACACTGGAACTGAGACACGGTCCAGACTCCTACGGGAGGCAGCAGTGGGGAATATTGGACAATGGGGGCAACCCTGATCCAGCCATGCCGCGTGAAGGATGAAGGCCTTCGGGTTGTAAACTTCTTTTATCTGTGAAGATGATGACGGTAACAGATGAATAAGCCACGGCTAACTTCGTGCCAGCAGCCGCGGTAATACGAAGGTGGCTAGCGTTGTTCGGATTTACTGGGCGTAAAGGGAGCGTAGGCGGTGAAGTTAGTCAGATGTGAAAGCCCAGGGCTCAACCCTGGAATTGCATTTGAAACTGCTTTACTAGAGTGTGGAAGAGGATAGCGGAATTCCAAGTGTAGAGGTGAAATTCGTAGATATTTGGAAGAACACCAGTGGCGAAGGCGGCTATCTGGTCCACAACTGACGCTGAGGCTCGAAAGCGTGGGGATCAAACAGGATTAGATACCCTGGTAGTCCACGCCTTAAACGATGAGTGCTAGATGTGGGGAGGTTCCCTCTCCGTATCGCAGCTAACGCAGTAAGCACTCCGCCTGGGGAGTACGGTCGCAAGATTAAAACTCAAAGGAATTGACGGGGGCCCGCACAAGCGGTGGAGTATGTGGTTTAATTCGACGCAACGCGAAGAACCTTACCAGGGCTTGACATGCGGAGTATGGTCTGTGGAAACATGGACCTTCAGTTCGGCTGGCTCCTGCACAGGTGCTGCATGGCTGTCGTCAGCTCGTGTCGTGAGATGTTGGGTTAAGTCCCGCAACGAGCGCAACCCTCATCTTTAGTTGCCATCAGGTAATGCTGGGCACTCTAAAGAAACCGCCGGTGACAAGCCGGAGGAAGGTGGGGATGACGTCAAGTCCTCATGGCCTTTATGCCCTGGGCTACACACGTACTACAATGGTGGTGACAGTGGGAAGCGAAAGCGCAAGCTGGAGCAAATCCCCAAAAACCATCTCAGTTCAGATCGTCGTCTGCAACTCGACGGCGTGAAGTTGGAATCGCTAGTAATCGCGGATCAGCATGCCGCGGTGAATACGTTCCCGGGCCTTGTACACACCGCCCGTCACACCATGGAAGCTGGTTCTACCTTAAGACGGCCTCTGGCCGGCCACGGTAGTGCTAGTGACTGGGGTGAAGTCGTAACAAGGTAGCCGTAGGGGAACCTGCGGCTGGATCACCTCCTTTCTAAGGAA
>CAZYJI010000025.1:0-16975 GCA_964647725.1 uncultured Alphaproteobacteria bacterium | reverse complement strand
CGACGCTGCTTGGTTGGAAACGATATTGAGTGGCATAGTCTTCTCCTACATGGATGATAATGTTATTGAGTGGCTATCCTGCCACACAGACTCATCCTATCGAAGAATAATTAAAATAGCCTTAACAACATCCCAAGTTTTTTTATACCCGCCAGTATATGATTTAATCCTATGTCCGTCCCAGGCATGTTAAGACATTATTAACCGTCTGGCCTGCAATATATTGGTATATATTAAGTAATCTATCCTTCTACCTACAGCCCCTCGATTCTCATATGACGTCTACCCAAGAACAGGATGTAAAAAGTTGGCAAGTATTCGAATCACAGCGCGCGAATCGCGCCTTGATCGAAAAAGCTTTTGCGCATCACCGCAATAACGAATTGGATGCCGCCGAAGAGATTTACCGTCAGTTGCTGGTGGAATTCGGTGAAGATCCGGCGCTGATGAACTTCTTGGGCGCTTTATTGCTGCAGAAGAAAGAGCTTGACGAAGCCGAGACGATTTTATTAAAGGCCAATGAATTAAAGCCTGATGATAATGAAATATTGAATAATCTTGGCGGCGTGTACAGAATCCAAAAAAAATGGGAACAAGCGTCGGATATTTTCAAGCAATCCATCACCTTGAATCGGTATAGTTGGCAAGCCCACGCCAACATGGCGAAAACTGAATTTGAACGGGAAAATTACGCATCGGGTTTGGAACACGCTCAAATGGCGCTGGAATTTAATCCGCAATTGCATGAAATGAATAAAGTCATTGCCGATTGCCAGATGCGGATGCGTAAATGGGAAGAGGCGGAAAAAGCTTATCGCACTTATGTAGAGCATTTTCCCGAAGATGGCGAAGCATTCAATAATCTGGCTTTTACCCTGGAACATTTGAAAAATTGGGAAGAAGCAAGAGATTTATATAAAAAAGCCTTTGAATTGCATCCCGATTCTTATGAAATCGGATTGAATTACGGCAATATCCTGATGTTCTTTAAAATGTATGGCGATGCGTCGGTTGCGTATCGCAAAGCGCTCGAAGCCAAGCCGCAATTTATTCCAACCTATTTCCAATTGATCCAAAGTTTGATGTACCAATTCCAATTGGACCGAGCCTATTTTTACGTCAAAACTATGGAAACCGTGCCTGGTTACGACAAAAACAGAATGCGATCGCTGGCCGATCGTGTGTCCGAATGTATTTTCGATTTTACCGAAGATCAGGAAGAGCAGGGGGCGAAATTCGCCAATTTCGACCATATCCCTGTTATGACTTATGCCAGCATGTTTATGAATTATTTTAAATATGCCAAGGATGACGAAAGCACGCTTAAACTTTCCAATCTGGCCAGAACCCACGGCGATTTCTTAATCAAATCGGCCGAAGATTTGGTGGTGAAAGAAACGATCAAGCCTGTGCCGCGCAAACATAAGAAAATCCGCTTGGGACTTTTATCGTCGGATCTGCGGGCGCACGTCGTTTCCAAGTTTATTTTGCCAATGTTGACCAATTACAATAAAGAGGTTTTCGAGGTTCGTTGTTACAGCCCGCAAAAACAGATCGAAGATAAAATCCAACGGCAAATTCGCAATAACGTCGATGAATTCCATTATGTCGAGCATTTGTATAATAACGAACTTGCGGATATGATCATTGGCGATGACAACGATATCGTTATCGATCTGAATGGGTTTACCGCCGATTCCCGGGTGCAGATCATGGCCAAACGTCTGGCGCCGGTGCAAATGGAATGGATTGGTTATCCGTTCACGACCGGGATTTCCACCATCGATTATATGATTTATGACCGCTACAACATGCCGGAAGTGCCCGGTTATGGTGCCGAAGACGCGCTGGTGATGCCGAATTCCTATGCTTGTTATGTTATGGGAACCGAACCGGATTTCGATCCGACTCCGGCGTTTGAAAAAAATGGCTATATCACTTTCGGCACTTTCAACAATCCTAACAAATACACGCCGACGATTGTCAAATCCTGGGCCGAATGTTTGCTGGCATCGCCGGATGCCAAATTCATGATTGTTCGTCCCGAAGCATCTTCGGATTTATTGAAAATGAATGTGCGCAAGGAATTTGCAAAATATGGCATCGATCCCGAACGTATTTTGTTTTACTGCAATCCGATGGGGCACCATTTGCCGTTATACCGCGAATTGGATATTTCTTTGGATGTATTTCCGCTGACTGGCGGCACCACGACTTGCGAATCGATGAGCATGGGCGTTCCGGTCATAACACGTTATATGAATGCGCACCATAGCCGCCTAAGCCGCAGTTTCATTTCCAACGCCGGGTTCCCGGATTTGTGCGCCAGCAGCGAAGAGGCGTTTGTCAATATCGCTTCGAACCTAAGCAGCGATACTAATTTATTGCGCTGGTTGCACGCCAATTTGCGCCCGATCATGCGCACATCGGCATTGTGCGATGAAAAATTATTTTCATCCGATTTTGAACTGGCTATGCAGACGGTGGTTAAAAAACATGGTCTCCGCTAAGCAAGCTGCGCAAAATATAGACTTGATGATGCAGCAGGCGATTGCTGCTTATGGGCAAGGCCAAATCGATGCCGCGATCGAATTGTTCGGCCAGGTTTTGCGAATCATTCCCGATCATCCTGATGCATTAAATCTGCGCGGCACCATGCATTATGTCAAAGAAGATTTCGCATCGGCGCGTGCGGACCAATCCAAGGCTGTAGAACTGGATCCGGCATTTCCCGATTTCCGCACCAATTATGCCCTGACATTGCGTAAATTGTCGGAATTCGCAGCCGCCGAACAGCAATTGCTGGCGGCCTTGCGCGCGAATCCGCAGGATTTCAAAGCGAATCTGCATTACGGCCAAATGCTGTATGATAATTTGAGCAAGTATAAAGAAGCGATTCCTTATCTGAATTTGGCATTGAAATTGAAACCGGATCACATCACCGCGCAACGTGTGTATGCGTCTTGTCTGCTGATGCTGAATGATCATGAAAAGGCATTGCCGTATTTTGTTGCGGTAGAAAAATCCGGGCAGGATGACGAAGATTTGTTATGTGCCCTGGCTTCTTGTTTTTATATGACGGAACAAAAATTAGAGGCGCAGAAATATTGCGATAAATTGCTGCGTAAGAATCCGAATTCCGGCAAGGCGCATTTTATCAGCGGCAGTATTCTGGCCGACCGGTTCAATTATACAACCGCCGTGCATGCCTTGAAAAAAGCTTTGGAAATCGAGCCGGATTCATTTGAAATCCGGCACCGGTTGCTGGCCTGTTTGCTGGAAACCAAGGATTTTGACGGGGTCAATGAAAGCCTGCAATATTGGCGCGATGACCCGAAATGGGAAAAAGACCCGGCGGTGATGGTGCATCAATATAATTATTACCGCAACATTGGTGATTTTTCCGCCATGCGCCAATTGCCGAACTTGCTGCGCATCAAGGATTTGAAAACCGATCCGTTATTCGCGACCAATTTGTCTATCATCGGCCTTGTTATGGCGGAAGACGATGAAACGTCGAAAAAGTTATTTTCTATTCAGCGCGAATGGGGCAAATTCTGGGAGAAAAAAGCCACGACCTTGACCAAGAATAAATTCCTAACCGGCAAACGTCCGCGCCGGATTGGGCTTTTATCCTCGGATTTCCGCGATCACTCGGTCGGCAAGTTTTTATTGCCGGTGGTGGAACACATCGATCAAAAACAGTTGGAATTATATGGATACAGCCTTATGCCAGGCATGGGCGACAAGGTGCATGAACATTTTCAAAAGCGTTTGAATAAATTCACCGATGTTTATCAAAAACACCCATCCGAAATCGCGCAAATCGTTGCCGACGACAATGTCGATATTTTGATCGATCTGAACGGCATGACCATGGGCGGTCAGCCACATGTGCTGGCCTGGCGCTGCGCGCCGGTGCAAATGACTTGGCTGGGATATCCATTGTCGACGGGATTGAAAAACTGCGATTATATTATCGTCGACCGGTTTTTGAATCCCGCCAACAAAGATTGTTTGACGGAAACGCCGTTGATTCTGCCGGATAGCAGTTATTTATCGTTCGGCGCGGCGGAACCGCGGCCGATTGGCGATTTACCTTATGATCGGAACGGTTACATCACCTTTGGATCGTTGAATAACCCTTATAAATTGGGCGTTAAAACGATTGATTTATGGCGCCAAGTATTGCAAGCGATGCCGGATTCCAAATTGCTGTTTGTGCGGCCGGAATTTGTCGATTCTGCATATACCGCGAATATTATGCGGTCTATCGTGATGGATGATATTGATCCGGCGCGAATCATGTTAAAGGCAAATTATTTGCCATCGCATCTGGATTATTATAACGAAATGGATGTGTCGTTGGATACATATCCCGTCACCGGCGGCACCACGACCGTGGAAAGCCTGTGGATGGGCGTGCCGGTTGTTTCTCGGTACGGTTCGCAAATCCATCAACGCGTATCGTTCAGCGTGCTTTGTTATACCGGGCTGAATGCGTTGTGTGCGGCGACGGATGAACAGTATGTGGAAATCGCGCTTAAAACCGCCAAAGATTTGGATCGGTTGCGCGATTTGCGCAAAAACTTGCGGCCCCATTTAATGAAATCGCCTTTGATCGATACGAAATTATTCGCCGCTGCCTTTACCGAAGCTTTGTTATCAGTTTAATATTGGTGCCTAATTATATGGATTCTTTGATAAAATCTAAAAGACCAATCACCGTGCTGGGCGCGGGCGGGTTTGTTGGCTCGCATCTGATTCCGTATATGCGGGGACTTGGTCTTGATCCGCAAGCACCGATTAAAAACGATGACGGTATTTTTACTCGCGATTTAGGGCATGTGGTTTATTGCATTGGCCTTACCGCCGATTACGCCAAACGGCCATTCGATACGATCGAAGCGCACACATCGTTATTGTCGCGTATTTTAAAAGAAGCGACCTTTGAATCCTTGGTGTATTTATCCTCGACCCGTTTATATGATTCGGGGCAGGGCGGCGGCAACGAATCACAGGATTTAATTGTAAACCCGCATAATCCGCGTCATTCTTATGATTTGTCCAAGGCACTGGGCGAATGGTTGTGCCTGAACGCATCGAATGGCAAGGCGCGCGTGGCGCGATTGGCATCGGTTTACTCGCATGATCTTTCGGATCGGAATTTCTTGCACACCACGGTCGAACACGCGTTGCAAGGGCGCAATTTCACGCTGGATTCGAATCCAGACGCGGCGCGGGATTATGTGTATATCGACGATGTGTGCGCCGTCATTATGGCGATGCTGTCCCATAAGAAATCGGAAATTTATAATGTCGCCAGTGGACAGAATGTCAGCAACCGCGATTTATTCGCCATGTTGCAAACACAATTGGGGATTACGGTCACTGGTACTCAAACCGGCGCGGCGGGCAAGGCACCTTTGGTCGATATTTCGAAACTAAAATCCGATTTTGGCTTACGCCCGGCTTTACTGGCCGATAAACTGCCGTATATTATTAATTGCAACAAAACATTGCAGGCTAATGGAACTCGTTAATACCAACCGCCGGGAATTGGTGGATTTGCTCAGCGCGCAGCTGAAGAACTTTTTCCCGGACAAGCATGACCTTAGCGTCAAGTCGACGATAGGCCGTGGCATCGATTACGGTTTGGACCGTATACGCAAGCCGGTGAAATTGTGCCGGATGTGGCCGGAAAATAAATTTTCGCCGCTGCATTCCAATCAATATGCGGTGTTTTTATACTACATGGCGAATTCTGTCTGGAAAGAATTGAAAGACGTCGAGGTCGCATCTAAGCTGTATTATTTGAACAAGGCGCTGAACGGGCTTGAGATATTTTATGAAATCGAAATGCCGGAAATCTTCTGCATCCCGCATTCGCCCGGTATTGTTTTATCCCGCGCGCATTATGCCAATTTCCTGGTGTTGTATCAAAATTCCACCGTTGGCCGGGTTCATCCCGATGAATTGCCGCATTTCGAAGAAGGCGTGGTGTTATATCCAAATTCCGCCGTCATCGGGAAATGCAAAATCGGCGCGAAAACCATCGTGGCGCAGGGCCAATCGGTGATCGACGCCGACACGCCCGGCAATTGCGTGGTTTTTAATAATGACGGTAAACTGGTATTCAAAGAACCGAAATTCGATATGATGAATTATTTTTTCAGAATGGATCAAGTGTAGGAGCATAATATGGCGATGGCAAAAAAAACAGTAAAAGCGAAATCGAAAAAAGCGGCGCGCAAGTCCAAAGGACCGAAAGCGCGTAAAAAATCGGTTATTACCAAGGCTTATGTCGCCAACCAAACCACCCTGGCCGGATTGTCCGGCGCGGATCAGAAATTGATTCTGGCCTTACAAAATTTGGGCGATTTCCCGGATGCGCGCGATGCCATCGTATCCGCCCTGCGCGAGATTGAAAAAAGCGTCATGTTGCCAATCAATCGCAGCGTGCGTGAAGAATTAACCGGTCCGATTTGCGATGCATTGTTCAAATTCTCCGGCGTGCAGCATAAGAAACTGGGCGATGGCACGAATTTCAGTTTTGTATATCGTTCCAAAATTGCCCGTGATTTTATTCTATCGCCAGATCCAAAACCGGATCACGTGTTCGAACCGCAAACCACCAAATTATTCGTCAAATTATGCAAAGGTGTAAAACATGTATTGATTGGCGGCGCCTATGCCGGCGATCATGCGATTCTGGGCGCCAAGGTCGTGGCCAAATCGGGCGGATTGATTCATTGTTTCGAACCAAGCGACGAGCAGCGCAATTTATTGCTGCACAATGCCGACGATAATGGCGTGAACGGACAAATCAAATCCAGCGAATTGGGATTGTGGTCCAAAGACAATACTATATTGGAATTGGCTGGTAACGATGCGTTTGCCTATGCCCGCGAATTGCGCGGCAATAAAAAAGGCAAGATCACGTTCAAGGCAACATCGATCGATGCTTATGGCAAGAAAAACAAAGTCAAAAATTTCGATTTAATTTTGATGGATATCGAAGGGTCGGAATTGCCGGCATTACAAGGCGCGGCGCATTATTTATCGCAACCGAAAGGCCAGGCGCCGAATATCATTTTTGAAGTACATAGATTTTATGTCGATTGGTCCAAAGGTTTAGAAAATTCCGATATCGTCAAATATTTGCGTAAATTCGGATATTATGTTTACGCGATGCGCGATTTCCAATCGAACGTACCGATGCGCGGATGCAAGATCGAATTGATGGAACCAAAGGATGTCCATTTACAAGGCCCGCCGCATGGGTTCAACATGCTGGCGGTAAAGGACGATTCCATCGTCCGCCGCGATTCCGATTTCCGCATCGTCAAAGGTGTAAGCCCAAAATTATTGCTGCACAAAGATCCAAAATTGCACTGGCCGAAAGAGTGGCAATAGATAATTTGTAGTAAAAACAATATTTTGCCGCTTGCAAGAGCAGGGCAAAAGCCATCTTTATTCGATAGAATAAGTAATTTTTTGCTGCTATATTGCCATTTAGCACTGTTACGCATTACATATAAGCGAGTTATCGGGATTTTTTGGTAAAATATTACCATACAAAGCAATGGATGTAATCGATGGTTGATGCAAATGACACCAGCTTTAAAGGTCCAGCACTATTAGTGTCGGCAGATCCGCCGCCGCCAGCCCCTGCGGCTAGAGTGTCATTATTTCGTCGTCCAACCATTTGGATGACAGG
This sequence comes from uncultured Alphaproteobacteria bacterium, assembly GCA_964647725.1. GTDB lineage: Bacteria > Pseudomonadota > Alphaproteobacteria > SHNJ01 > SHNJ01 > SHNJ01. The sequence goes on along the minus strand of CAZYJI010000025.1, from coordinate 9,255 downwards.
TGCGTTTCTTGCCGTATTGTCCAGCATGGGTATTTGGGCCGCAAGACAAGGATATTTACGGGATCAAATCGCACAGTGGAAAGACTCCTCCAGCAACGTTATCGATACCGCTAATCTTTATAAAGATTCTGTCAATCGGAAAACATCAGAAGTCGTTTTCTTTTACGCGCCACCAACAGCGCAAAATAGCACGCCGATGATTTCAAACGGCGGCTATTATTATGTCGATGAACAGGGTTTGTTGCATTTCGGCGCCGTTAATGGCAGCGCCAGAATCGCCCAGGATTGGGAAGAATTCAAAAAATTTAAAGAAACAGTTATTGCCAATCGCCAAAGCGACGATCCAGAGAAAAAAATGCATCGTTATCAAGGCATGGTGTATATACGGCCGGCCATTGCGGACCCAACAATCCCTGCGTTTGCGGGATTTGATTTGATGTATTCCTGTATAGGCAGCCGCGTTAAGGGACATCAAGCGGTAGCTTTTGCCGGTGATCATGCCGATAGGCTGGCGGCGTTCGAAGGTGCCGCTAAGCAAGGCACTTTAGTCGCCTTTGTTGTGCCAATAAAAAACATGAATGATATGACGCCGTTTGACAGTGCCGGTGCTTCGCGCTTGACGGGGGCCGAGGCGACTTTGCGTCTGACACAAGTACGGCGGGAATTTGTGGAAATCACCCAGGCAGGATTCGCCCAGGATAGCAACGCATTGCTAACCCAAGCCATGATAGACAAGTTGCCGCAAACGGATCGGGATCGTTGGGTTCATCTTTATTACTATTCCGCAGCAGTTGATAAAAATATGGTTTTGCCAAACTATAACTTTAATCGAAATGTCGGGCGTACCGTGTACGATGAAAGACCGATGATGGTGTTGCAGGGCGACAGTCAGGGCAATCTTACAATTGCGGAATTGACGTTTGAAAATCAGATTATTCTCCCAGGCGGGGGTATGGCGTATGGCGAACCGCATGTACGCCTATACCGGCGTCCGGAACGGATAACGGAACAAGAAAAACTAACCGGTATTACCTTTAAACCGCAGACCTTAATTGCGGCGGGTTGGCAAGAAATAGAATCGCACCATGGCGATGCCGCGGTAAAATATATAGACGATTTGCAAGCCGGTTTAAAAGCCCAGGCGCTGGATACGTCTTTGCCTTATGCTATTCCAAGTCGCGCCATAGAAGTATATGCCACCAACCCAAATGAAAGCGGGGAGCGGCAGAACGATTCCTATCATTATCCATGGGGGGTGGATGATGCTGCGCGGATTAATATGGTCGATATAGGAAAAACAGTGTCCGTTTTCCGTTCACAAATTGGATTCTTTTTTGATCAAAATATCCGTAGTCAGCTCGTCCAAGCCAACGATACGCCAATCAAATCGCCAGATAAGCAATCGGAAGCCAGCACGCCGGTATCTTCGGTTGGCGCTGAGAAAATCTTTATTGATAAGGGCCGTCAGCGATAGTCCTTTTTTTGCTTTGAAAAGGGCTACCTTTATATTTTGGAATAAAATTTCAAGAAACAGTAACTATATAATTCTTGCTATCTCGTAATAAAAATACTATCAGGTTTTATTGCGCAGGAAACATAGGTTTCCCCGTAACCGAATATTTTCAAACCTCGAAGGAGCGCTCTATGAAAAATATTTTATTAGCAATGTTGTTTGGGTTTTTAATGATTGCGTCTGCGCATAATGCGGTTGCGCAACAGAGTATTGGTACTCTTTCCGGTGAAGTAATCACCATCGGCGGAAACAGTGTGAGTGTAATAGATGATGGCAGCAGCACCGATGGCGAATCATGCGAAGCCGATGATGTTGTCGTTTCATCTGAGAATGCACAAGCACAGCCGGGTACGCCACGTCCAAAAAGACCGCGGGGCTGCTTGCAAATGCAATGCTGGATGACTTGCAATGTTCCAGGTATGGGTAATACTTATGAATCGGCTTTGAAATGCGGTAACCAGGCCGGCAATATGTTGCGTACGTCATGCACCAATGCTGGCGGTACGGTTACGCAAATGAGCTGCCGTCCGATGGGCTATTCGGGTAATCCATGTTCTCCGGCACAATATAATCCACGTCCGGAAACCGGTCCTGCACCATTCTAAGATAAAAGTGCAAAGTAAATGAAAAACCGCCGGAGTAATCCGGCGGTTTTTTTATGATCTCAATTTTGATAAGGTCGATTTACTGACCCAACTTCTTCTTCAAAATCTCATTCAGCAAATTCGGGTTCGCCTTGCCGCCGGTGGATTTCATTACCTGGCCTACAAAGAATCCGAACATTTTGTCTTTGCCGGCTTTGTATTCGGCGACTTTGTCCGGGCTTGCGGCCAATACGTCGTCGATGGCTTTTTCAATCGCGCCGACGTCGGTGACTTGTTTCAATCCTTTGGATTCGACGATATCGGCGGCGTCTTTGCCGGACGATAACATTTCGGCGAACACTTCCTTGGCGATTTTACCGGAAATGGTGTTATCCAGGATCAACAACAACAATCCGGCCAATTGCTTGGCGGCGATTGGCGAATCGGCAATGGTTTTATTGTCCTTGTTTAGTGCGCCGAACAATTCCACCGTCAGCCAGTTCGACGCCATTTTCGCATCGCTGCAAATTTCTTCGCGGCTGCGCGATTGGCGTACGCCGGATAGGATTTTCAAAATCGTGTCGTAATAATCGGCAACTTCTTTTTCGCCGACCAAAACGCTGGCGTCATAAGCCGATAAACTATATTCGGTGATATAACGCTGTTTCTTTTGATCCGGCAATTCCGGCAAAGTCGCTTTGATTTTTTCGACATATTGAGGGGTCAGAACCAATGGCGGCAAATCCGGGCAGGGGAAGTAACGATAATCCTGCGCGTCTTCTTTGCTGCGCATAGCGCGGGTGGTGCCGTTATTCGGGTCGAACAGGCGGGTTTCCTGGTCGATTTTGCCGCCGCCTTCGATGATTTCAATTTGGCGGCGCGATTCAACCTCGATCGCTTCCATAACATAACGGACGGAATTGACGTTTTTAATTTCACAGCGCGTGCCCAGTTCCGCGCCAGGTTTGCGCACCGATACGTTCACGTCGCACCGCAAGGAACCTTCTTCCATATTGCCATCGCAAGTGCCCAAATACCGCAAAATCGCGCGCATTTTCTTGACATAGGCGCCGGCTTCTTCGGCGCTGCGCATATCGGGTTCCGATACGATTTCCATCAATCCAACGCCCGCGCGATTCAAATCGATAAAGGATTTGGTCGGATGCTGGTCATGCATGGATTTGCCCGCATCTTGTTCCATATGCAGGCGCGTGATACCAATTTTTTTGCTGCCGTTGTTAAGATCAATAGTAACCTCGCCCTTGCCGACGATAGGTTTAAAGAATTGCGAGATTTGATATCCGGTCGGCAAATCGGGATAGAAATAATTCTTACGGTCGAACAGGGACGTTAAATTGATCTGCGCCTGCAGGCCAAGCCCGGTGCGGACCGCTTGTTCGACGCATTTTTCATTGATAACCGGCAATTGGCCCGGCATACCGGCATCCAAAAATGCGACATGATCGTTCGGTTCGCCGCCGAATTCGGCGGAGGAGCGCGAAAATAATTTCGCGTTCGATGTAATTTGGGCGTGCATTTCAAGGCCGATAATAATTTCCCAATCGCCGGTTTCGCCTTTAATATAATTGGTGCTGGTCATGATTATTCTCCCGCTACGAATTGCGGTTTGTGATTGAAATTACAGATTTGTTCCAATGCGCCGGCGGCGCGGAACATATTATGTTCATCGAACCGTTTGGCCATAAATTGCAAACCGATTGGCAAACCGTTCGAGAATAATCCCGTTGGCACGCTGATCGCCGGGAGGCCGCCGAAATTTGCAGGGATAGTGAACAAATCCTCGAGGTACATATCGATCGGGTTGGAGAATTTTTCACCAATCGCAAAGGCCGGGCCAGGGGCGGTGGGCGTTAAAATAACATCCACTTTTTTAAACGCATCTTCCAATTCATTATTAAACAACCGGCGGATTTTTTGCGCCTTGGTAAAAAATGCTTCGAAATAGCTCGCGGACAAAACATACGCGCCAATCATCATCCGGCGGCGGACTTCGCGGCCAAATCCTTCGGCGCGGCTGAGTTCATAAAGATCGGTAATGTTTTCGACGTTATTGCTGCTGCGGTGACCATAACGTACGCCGTCATACCGGGCCAGATTGCTCGATGCTTCGGCGGGGGCCAGAATATAATAGGTTGGAATGATGTATTTGAAATGCGGTAAGGAAATTTCTTGGATTTCCGCGCCTGCTTTTTTCAAATCATCGGCGCGTTTTTGCCATTCGGTTTTCAATTCCGGATTAATGCCATCAATAAAGGCTTCTTTCGGCAAGCCAACTTTTAGTCCTTTTACCGAAGCGTTAACCGATTTTTCAAAATCGGGGACCGGGATATTCACCGAAGTAGCTTCTTTGGGATCGTAACTGCACATGGTGCGCATCATGATCGCGTTATCGCGCACGGTGCGAGTCATCGGTCCCGCTTGATCCAACGAAGAAGCGAAAGCAACGATACCCCAACGAGATGCACGGCCATAAGTTGGTTTTGCACCAACGATGCCGCATAAGGCAGCGGGCTGACGCACGGAACCCGCCGTGTCGGTGCCGGTTGCAGCCATCGCGCAACGCGTTGCCACCGCAGCGGACGATCCACCGGATGATCCGCCCGGAACCAATTTTTTGCCATCGCCAGCATCCCACGGATTGATCACCGGTTTGAAATAACTGGTTTGGTTGGATGAACCCATGGCGAATTCGTCCAAAGAAACTTTGCCCAATGTTACGCAACCGGCATCGAGCAAATTTTGCGTGACGGTGGATTCATAAGGCGGGATGAAATTTTCCAGCATGCGCGATGATGCTGTGGTGCGCACGCCCTTGGTGCAAAATAAATCTTTATTCGCAATCGGAATGCCTTCCATCGGCCGGCCTTCGCCCTTGGCCAATCTGGCATCGGATTCTTTGGCTTGCTGCAAAGCAAGTTCTGGGGTTTCGGTGACAAAGGCATTTAATGGCCGGGCTTTTTCAACGGCGCGGATATGGTCTTTGGCCAATTCTGTGGCGGAGAATTTTTTTGTGCGCAGACCGTCGATTGCATCGGCAATCGTCAGGTCGGTCAATTTCGCGGGCACTTCTTTTTTTACAGCTAGGGACATGATAAAATATAAACCTTATTCGATAACTTTAGGAACGGCATAAAATCCCATATAGGAATCCGGGGCATTGGCCAGAACTTCTTTTTGCTTGTGGCCGTCGGTGACGACATCGGGCTGCATCGGCATTTGATCGCCAAAGGTGATTAATGGTTCGATGCCATCGGTATTGATGCTTTGGATCTGTTCGATCCAGCTGAAAATGCCGCTCATATCGTTGGCATAGGCGGCCAATTGATCGGGCTCCACCCGGATACGGGCCAGCTTGGCATATTTGATGACGTCTTTTTCGGTGAATTTAACCATTGTGCTCTCCTTAACAGCGGATGGTTAACATACAGAATCTGCAATGAAATTTCCAGTGCGCAGTGGACGAATTAAAAAGGGCAGTGTACAAAGCGGCATGAGTATTTCAGCGCCCAAGGGGCGTAAAATCATTGCCCTGGATATCGGATCGAAAACCATCGGCATTGCGTTGTCCGATCGTACCCATACGATTGCAAGCCCGCATTCCACGATTGGGCGCGGCAAATGGCAAAAAGATTTGGAATCTTTAAAAGTCGTCATTCGCGCCGAAGAAGTGGGCATGATATTGTTGGGCTTGCCATTGAATATGGATGGAACCGAAGGACCATCTTGCCAGGCGGTGCGCCAGTTTGCGCGGAACTTGCAAAAAGATCCAGAATTATCTGATTTTCCAATAGAATTTTGGGATGAACGCATGTCCACCAGCGCGGTAGAGAGGGCTATGATTGACCAAGATCTAAGCCGTTTCAAACGCGATGCCAAAATCGATGCGGCCGCGGCCGCCTATATTTTAGAAGGGTTTTTGGGACGGTTGCGCCATCAAAATTCGGTCATTTAATCCACATATCCTTTTAAGATATTTTACCCTTTACTTTTTATGCGGATTACACTATATTTAAACCGAATTTGAAAAAGGTTGCTTTATGAAAAATACAATTACCGCACTGGCATTATTGATTAGCTTGGTTTGGGCCAATTCCGCCCATGCGGAAATGACCCGCATTTATCATATGGGCAAACCAAACGGTAAACCGAAAGCCAGCTTGATGACATCCGCGATGAGCGGAGTAGGCGCCTTGACTTCTACCAATGCCGCCAACGGCGAAGGCCGGGTTTGGGTGGCACGCGATGATGGTGGCCCCGGCCAGTATTCCCGTTACGACATTATTTCCAGCCGCATTAACGTCAGCGATTATTTGCGTATCGGTCGTCGTGGCACGCGCGGTATTCGCGGTATTACCAATTCAACTTTCGATAACGATACATTTTTCCGGAATCATTACTAATTTACTTCGCCATTATTTTGCGGCATGATTGGCTATGCGCCTAATAATCATTGCCGCTTTTTTATTGTTTGGATGGGTTGGTTTCGCCTGTGCTCAAGACGGCGCGAAAACCAATATGCCGTATCCGCCACCGGAAATGCCCGAAGCGACCGAAATGGTTATTTTGGGTGCCGGAGATCGACAGCATCGCTTTACATTGGAAGTTGCAAGAACCGAAGCGCAAAAGGCCAAGGGCCTGATGAACCGCACGGAACTGCCTGCCAATCAAGGCATGATATTTTTATTCGATCCACCAACCGAAGTATCGATGTGGATGAAGAATACATTGATTCCGCTGGATTTGTTGTTCGTCAATGACAAGGCGCGTATTTTCCGCTTGCGCCAGGGTCAACCGATGAGTACCTCCCAATTGCTATCCAATGGCAAGGCAGCCGCGGTTATCGAATTGCCCGGCGGAACGGTAAAAAAGCTGAATATTCGCCTTGGCGACCGCATTTTAACCCCGGTATTAAAGAATCAAGTGGTACCGGGCGGCCAGGGCGGGGGCTTTAAACCAGATTCTCATAATTAATGGTGGATTTGTCCGCTGAAACTTGCTAGTAAGCTTCTTCTTAAAATTTCCGGTGTCGGGGAGTAGCGCAGTCCGGTAGCGCATCTGCTTTGGGAGCAGAGGGTCGCAGGTTCGAATCCTGTCTCCCCGACCATTTATCCAATACATTATTTTCAACAAATCTATGCCCATTGATCATCAGCAAAAGAAGCTAAAAGCCGATATAATGCTGATCTATACAATGGCCTTTTGTATATGTTTTACTCTCCCTATTTATATTAGTGCATGGATTTATCGAATTTATTTCCCCGAACTTGCGGCAGGGCCTGTATTTATTCAAACAGATGAAGCGTTAGAGGCCATAATCTTGGTTATGGCAGCCAGCATTTTTTATATAACGCTTGGACTTCTATTAACGTATTTTTTTAGTAACTTTCTGCTGTTCTTTATTATCAGGCTTTTTTGGTGTAAAAAATATACTGCGGAGGAAGTCGTAGGGGCCATGAATCGGATAGAAGCAAGGATGGAAAATGATGCAGGGATTATGATGGGCTCATTGCACAGAATCTCTATTCTAAAACGGTGGCAATTACGAGCCAAACAAAGAACTATAAAAATTGTCCAAAACGCGTTTGCAGATAAGCTGGAAAATAGATAGCAATGACCCAAAATAAGTACGTCAGATTATCCTAATATTGTTTTGCATCCCACAAAATCGTGATAAGGTATTTTTATGCAAGTCCGAATTTTAAAACCCGCCAAAACCGCTATGTCTTCCGGCACCCGTAAAACGAAAAAATGGGTGATTGAATTTCCGCCGCAAGACCGGCCGGATCCAAACGCCCTGATGGGATGGGCGCAATCGGTCGATACGATTAAGCAAATGAAATTGCAATTCGATTCGTTGGAACAGGCGCAGGCCTATTGCCAGAAAAAAAGTTTGGAATTTATCGTGGTCGAACCCGAACAACGCACGCAAAAATCTAAGGCTTATGCGGATAACTTCCGCTTTAACAAATTCAGCTAAAAATAATTATATAATAAAATAATCACTAAAAACAATATAATTATATCAAAAGAACTTTGTATAATGAAATAATTATGCTAATGTTGTTTTAAATCAAAACAACAGGGGGTTATCATGCACAACAATGAAAATCCAAAGCCGCTAACATTTCTCCAACAATTAAAATCTGTGACCTTTAATCCCAACATGGTGCCAATGGTATTGTTTGGGGCATGGGGCGGAAATTTAACGACACACATAATTCAGCACATCACAACCGGTCTGTGCAAACCGCGCTTCGGCCCAACAGCGTTATGGGGAACCTTGGCGGGCGCGGTTGTGTTACCGGCTATGGTGGTGGGCGGTGTGGCGTTAAGCAATCTTGTAAAACAAAACGCTCGCTAGACATAGTTATAGGCTACATGCAATTATTTCAATTTGCGTGTAGCCTCATGCTTAGCGACATATTTTAACTTGTGATTATGGGCCTTTAGAAATTTCAAAACACGCTTGGGGTTATGCGCCCCTAAATCGCGCAGCCACCATCCGATGGATTTTTGAATAAACCATTCTTCATCGTCCGCATATTGTCCGGCCCATTTCAACATGCGTTCCGGATTTCGCCCGGCCTTGGCATAGGGCAGGGTGTAAACCATCGCCGCGCGCCGCATCCAAAAATTTTTATGCTTGGTCCAGTCTTGCAATTCATCCAATAATTTTTCATCGGCCAAAATACATTTCCACGCGGCTTTGGCCATATTGTCTTGTAATGCCCATCCATCGACGTCTTTTAAAAAACGGTTTATGGTTTGCCATAATTTTTTGCCCGGCTTCACGGCGGGCAAGCATAAAATCCGCGTGGCGCAAATCATCGCATCGAACTGGTCGGTTTTCCATAAATCTTGCGCCAGTTTTAACAACTGTGCTTCGCTATAATCCGCCGTGACTTCCCGAATGGTTCGGTCGTACAAAGGCGCGCTGACGCCCCAATGTTCGCGGGTGGATTTATGGTAATTTTGATCCCATTTCGCCCGGGCCGGGTTTTTGTGTTTTGCAAGATTTTTAAGGAATATTTTGGGCATTCCCGATTATTTAAACTATTCAGCCCATAGGGGAAAGTATATAATCCCCAGCGTGTCCCCGTAGCTCAGCTGGATAGAGCAAATGCCTTCTAAGCATTA
>CAZYJI010000024.1:0-18361 GCA_964647725.1 uncultured Alphaproteobacteria bacterium | reverse complement strand
AACCGGATCGGCCTTTTATGCCCCTGCCGCGTCGGCGATTGAAATGGCGGAATCCTATTTGCGCGACAAACGCCGCGTGCTGCCATGCGCCGCGTATTTGAACGGCGAATATGGCGTGAAGGGCATTTATGTCGGCGTGCCGGTAATCATTGGCAAGGGCGGCGTTGAAAAAATCGTCGAAATTCAAATGAACGCGGATGAAAAATCCATGTTCGACAAATCGGTTGCGGCGGTGCAGGAACTGGTCAAAGTGACCAAGGACATTCAGGCGAAAGCGGCCTAATAAATTTAGATTTTTAAGTAAGGGACAACACAATGAACATCCATGAATATCAAGCAAAAAAATTATTAGGCCAATATGGCGTATCGGTTCCGCGCGGTGCGGTGGCCTATACCGCCGAAGAAGCCGAAACGGCGGCCAAACAATTGGGCGGTCCGGTATGGGTCGTTAAGGCGCAAATTCACGCCGGTGGCCGCGGCAAGGGTGGCGGCGTTAAATTGACCAAATCGGTGGCGGAAGCAAAAGAAACCGCGCAAAAAATGCTTGGCATGACACTGGTTACCAAACAAACCGGCCCATCGGGCAAAGAAGTCAAACGCGTTTATATCGAAGAAGGTTGCAACATCGACCGCGAATTGTATTTGGGCATGCTGGTGGATCGCGCTACATCGCGCATTACCATGATGGCATCGACCGAAGGCGGCATGGAAATCGAAGAAGTCGCGGCGCATCAGCCGGAGAAAATTTTAAAAGCGGTGATCGATCCGGCGGTTGGATTGCAAAATTTCCAGTGCCGTCAAATTTGCTTTGGCCTTGGATTGAAAGGCAAACAAATCAACGCGGCGCAAGAATTCATGACCGCGATGTATCGCGCTTTCGTGGATTTGGATTGCTCGACCGTTGAAATCAATCCGTTGGTCGTCACCAAAGAAGGCGGCGTGATTGCGCTCGACGCGAAAATGAATTTCGATGACAATGCGTTGTTCCGTCACCCGGAAATCGAACAATTGCGCGATGAGTCGGAAGAAGATCCGATGGAATTGGAAGCTGGCAAGCACAGCCTCAATTACGTGAAAATGGATGGATCGATCGGTTGCATGGTCAACGGCGCGGGTTTGGCGATGGCCACCATGGACATCATTAAATTGTATGGCTCCGAGCCTGCCAATTTCCTCGATGTCGGCGGCGGCGCAACACGCGAACGCGTGACCACGGCCTTTAAAATTATTTTGTCCGATCCGAATGTCGAAGGCATTTTGGTCAACATCTTTGGCGGCATCATGCGTTGCGATGTGATCGCCGAAGGTATTGTCGCGGCCGCGAAAGAAGTATCGCTGCACGTGCCGCTGGTCGTAAGATTAGAAGGCACCAATGTGGATCTGGGTAAACAGATCCTGGCCAAATCCGGTTTGCCGATCGTATCGGCGAACGATTTGGGCGATGCTGCACAGAAAATTGTCAAAGCGGTCAAAGAAGCGGCATAACGGTAAGAGGAAGTCATGTTGTTCAGTCGCGGCGGTTTAGTAGTGCAAGAGGTTAAGGGCCGTTTGGTTCCGGCAACCCCGTTTGCTGCCGCGTATCACTCCTGGGCGCAATTTGCCGGCATGCCTTCTACTCCGCCAGCGGAAATGATTCTGCGCTCCGTTGCCGATATTCCGCGCCGGTTTCGTGGCAAAATTGCGCCAGCAATCTTGGAGCATTTTTCCCGCGAAAGAAGAAAATCATAAGAATTTAATAGGAGATTTTAAATGTCTGTATTAGTCAACAAAGATACCAAAGTTATTTGTCAGGGTTTCACTGGCGCACAAGGCACGTTCCATTCGGAACAAGCCATCGCCTATGGCACTAAAATGGTCGGCGGCGTAACGCCTGGCAAAGGCGGAACCAAGCATTTGGATTTGCCAGTATTTGACACGGTGCGCGATGCCGCAAAAGTCACCAAGGCCGATGCGTCTGTTATTTATGTTCCACCACCATTTGCCGCAGATGCGATCTTGGAAGCAATCGAAGCCGAAATTAAATTGATCGTCTGTATTACCGAAGGCATTCCGGTCACCGACATGATCAAGGTCAAACGCGTTCTGACCGGATCGAAATCCCGTTTGATCGGCCCGAACTGCCCAGGAATTATCACCCCAGGCGAATGTAAAATCGGCATTATGCCTGGCCATATTCACAAACGCGGCAAAATCGGTATCGTCTCGCGTTCCGGCACCTTAACATACGAAGCGGTCGCGCAAACAACCGCGGCGGGTCTTGGTCAAACCACTTGCGTGGGTATTGGCGGTGATCCGGTCAACGGCACGAATTTCGTCGATGTGCTGGAATTATTCTACAAAGATCCTGAAACCGAAGGCATTATCATGATCGGTGAAATCGGCGGTGACGCCGAAGAAACCGCGGCAGAATTCGTCAAATCGCAAAAAGTGAAAAAGCCGATCGTTGGCTTTATCGCCGGACGCACCGCGCCACCGGGCCGCCGCATGGGTCATGCCGGCGCGATTATTTCGGGCGGCAAGGGCGGAGCCGAAGACAAAATCGAAGCCATGAAATCGGCCGGTTATTTAGTCTCCGAATCGCCAGCATCTTTGGGCACAACGATGCTTGAGGCGATGAAGAAAGTAAAAGCCGCCTAAATAAAAAAAATCAGGAGGGTGGAATGGGACGAAGGGGAAAAGGTAACTGGGATGAAAATGATGGCGCAGAACCGGATTTTAACGGTGATGGCCAACATGATGAAGTCGTAGGTTTATTAGATCAACCCAGGGAAAAACCCCCAAGACGTCCCGATCCACGGTCTTATGTTGATTTCGTTGAAACGCAACTCGCAATGGCTATAGAGTTAAAAACTGTTTTGCAACAAAGACCCGCTTCATTTTTGGCGGCAGCCAATCACGCGTTTAATGCGCTTACTAATCAAAGCGGCAAATTAAAGCCGGGTACTTTTTTAACCCCCGGCGAACTCGGCGCGCTTTGTCAATTATACGCCGAGCATTGTCCAACCGGCGATGCGGAGAGAGTCGCATTAGCCACTATGGTCAATGAAGAAAATGCTGTGGTGCGAAGTGGCGCTGCAGCTAAAAAACTGGAAAAGTAATAACATGTCCCGCGAACAAACTCTATCAAATTCCTTTTTATATGGTGGCAACGGCGAATATGTTGCCGAACTTTATGCCAAATTTTTAAAAGATCGCAATTCGGTCGATAGCCAGTGGGCGCAATTTTTCGGATCATTGCAGGACGAAGATAAATCGGCGCTGGCCGATATGCTGGGCGCATCGTGGAATAAACGGCCTGGGAAAATTGTCGGCGCAGCGGATGGTAATGTTACCAAACCGGCTGCTGGCATAGGGTCTGCCAACACCAATGCTGCCGTTACCGCAGTAACGCCCGATGCATTAAAGGCGCAAATCATAGATTCGATGCAAGCACGCTCCTTGATTCGCGCTTATCGCGTACGCGGCCATCTGATCGCGCAACTCGATCCGCTTGGATTGATGCAGCCCGCCTATCATGCGGATTTGGATCCGGCGACTTATGGATTTTCGGAATCCGATTATGACCGTCCGATTTTCATCGGCGGCGCGTTCGATGGGCGCGAAACAATTACGATTCGCGATTTGCTGGATGTGTTGCGGCAAACTTATTGCAGCCATGTCGGCATTGAATTCATGCATATGCAAGATCCCGAAGCGCGCGGGTGGATCCAATCCCGCGTCGAATCGAACCGCAGCCACCGCGATTTCACCGTGCTGGGCAAACGCGCTATTTTAGACCGTTTGACCGCGGCGGAAGGTTTCGAAAAATTTCTGCAAGTGAAATATACCGGCACGAAAAGATTCGGCCTCGAAGGCGGTGAGTCGTTAATCCCGGCGATGGAACAGATCATCAAAAAATCCGGCCAATTGGGCGTCAAAGAAATCGTATTCGGTATGGCGCATCGTGGCCGTTTGAATATGCTCGCCAATGTACTCGGCAAGCCATACGTCAATATTTTATCCGAATTCCAAGGTAATTCCGCTAATCCCGACGAAGTCCAAGGATCGGGCGACGTGAAATATCATTTGGGCACATCATCCGATCGCACTTTTGATGGCATCACCGTGCATTTGACCTTATCGCCCAACCCATCGCATTTAGAAGCCGTGAATCCGGTGGTTTTGGGCCGTGTCCGCGCCAAGCAAGATCAAAAAAATGACCGCGAACGCGGTCAGGTTTTGGCGGTGTTGCTGCATGGCGATGCGGCGTTCGCCGGGCAAGGCGTCGTGCCGGAATGTTTCGGATTTTCCGATTTGCCCGGATACCGCACCGGCGGCACGGTGCATTTGATTATTAATAACCAAGTTGGATTTACCACATCGCCAACCTATGGCCGTTCATCGCCTTATTCGTCCGATGTCGCGAAAACCGTACAGGCGCCGATTTTCCACGTCAATGGCGATGACCCAGAAGCGGTTGTGTATGTCGCGGGACTTGCGGCAGAATTCCGTCAGCAATTTAAACGCGATGTCGTCGTCGATATGTTGTGCTACCGCCGCCAGGGACATAACGAAACGGACGAACCGGCATTTACTCAGCCATTAATGTACCAAAAAATCGCCGTGCAACCAACCACGCGCGCGCTGTACGCCGCGCAATTGGCGGCCGAAGAAATCGTATCGGAACGCGAATCCAAAGCGATGGTCGATAATTTCAATGCAATGATGGAACGCGAACACCAAGCCGCGCAATCGTACAAACCGAACAAAGCCGATTGGCTGGAAGGCGCGTGGAGTGGGCTTTCTACATCCAAAGCGGGCAAAGACGAAGTCGATACCGGCGTGAAAAAGGATGTGCTGGCGCAAGTAATTAATGCCATGACCTCGACCCCGCAAGGGTTCAATTTGAATTCCAAAATCGCCCGCCAGTTAGAGGCGAAGAAAAAAATGTTCGAATCCGGCGAAGGATTCGATTGGGCCACCGGCGAAGCATTGGCATTTGGGTCTCTGTTGACCGAAGGGTACCGTGTGCGCATTTCCGGCCAAGACGTTGGGCGCGGCACATTCTCGCACCGCCATTGCATTTTGCACGATCAGAAAAACGCGAGCCGGTATTTGCCGTTGCAACATATCCGCGACAAACAAGCCGAATTCGAAGCTTGCGACAGCCCGTTATCCGAATTCGGCGTGATGGGATTTGATTACGGTTATTCGCTGGCCGAACCGCGCTCATTGGTTTGCTGGGAAGGCCAGTTCGGTGATTTCGTCAACGGCGCCCAAGTAATGATCGATCAATTTATTTCATCGGCCGAATCGAAATGGCTGCGGATGAGCGGTTTGGTGCTGTTATTACCGCATGGATTTGAAGGCCAGGGGCCGGAACATTCGTCCGCCCGTCCGGAACGGTTCCTGCAATTATGCGCCGAAGATAATATGGTGGTCGGTAATTTTACGACGCCCGCAAATTATTTCCACGCTTTGCGCCGTCAATTGCACCGCCCATTCCGCAAGCCGTTGATTGTGATGACGCCAAAATCTTTGTTGCGGCATAAATTATGTGTTTCCACCCTTGATGAATTTTTGCCGAAAACTTCTTTCCAAAAAGTCATTCCAGAAGCAGAAAAAATCGACGCGGCGAAATGCAAACGCGTGGTGCTGTGTTCCGGCAAAGTCTATTACGATTTGCTGGAATCGCGCACCGCCAAAGGCATCAAGGATGTCGCGCTGGTTCGCGTTGAACAATATTACCCGTATCCGGACGCCGAATTACAAGCGATCCTGAAGCCATACAAAAACGCGGAAATCATTTGGTGCCAGGAAGAACCGGAAAATATGGGCGCTTGGAATTTCCTCGACCGCCGTATCGAAGGCACCTTGACGGCGATCAAGCACAAGTCTACCCGCCCGGTTTACGTTGGACGCCCGGCAGCAGCATCGCCAGCCACTGGATCCTACAAACGCCATAACGAAGAACAGGCGAAGTTGGTCAAAGAGGCGCTTACAATTTAACGTAACGGCACTGTTTCTGCCGATAATGCAACAAACACGCTAGTTGCAAGCGGTTTTATGTGCTGACCCTAGACAGAAAAGCCCCCCTTGGGCTATATTAACCTGCTTGTAACCAAAGGAATTCCGCATGTCCACCGAAATCAAAGTCCCTTCCCTGGGCGAATCTGTTTCTGAAGCCACCATTGCCAAATGGCTGAAAAATCCTGGCGATGCGGTGCGCGTGGATGAACCGGTTGCAGAGCTCGAAACCGACAAAGTCACGGTCGAAGTGAATGCGCCATCCGCCGGTGTGTTATCCGAAATTCGCGTGCAAGCGGGACAAAATGTAAAAGTCGGCGCGGTGATTGCAACCATCGGCGCCGGCACCGGAAAAGTTTCCGCGTCACCATCCCCAACGCCAGTGGCCCCCAAATCTGAAATTAAAACGGCTGCGGCACCTGCGCCATCCGCGCCAGCTTCGGCCGATAAATCCGGCCCTGCCGCGCGCAAAGCAATGGCAGAAACTGGCAACACACCGCAAACTGGCAGCGGCAAAGATGGCCGCGTGACCAAGGCCGATGTATTTAATGCGCCGGTCCCCGTACCAAGCGCCACGAGCACCAGGGTTGGTGTGGCGGCTGGTGCGAGCGGCGTAAGAGAAGAACGCGTGAAAATGTCGCGTTTGCGCCAAAAAATCGCCGAGCGTTTGAAACAGGCGCAAAATACCGCCGCGATGTTGACCACATTCAATGAAATCGACATGACCGCGGTTATGAATTTGCGCGAACAATACAAAGAATCGTTTGAAAAAATGCATGGCGTGAAGCTTGGTTTCATGTCGTTATTCGTCAAGGCCGCGATTCAAGGATTAAAGGAATTGCCAGCCGTGAACGCGGAAATAGCCGGCGATGAAATTATTTATAAAAATTATTACGATATCGGCGTTGCGGTCGGCACCGAACAGGGGCTTGTAGTTCCGGTCGTGCGCGATGCGGATGCGTTGTCGTTCGCGGAGATCGAGAAAAAAATCGGCGAATTGGGCCGCCGCGCGAAAGACGGCAAGCTTGGTATCGATGATTTAACCGGCGGCACATTCACCATTACCAATGGCGGTATCTATGGTTCGCTCATGTCGACGCCAATTTTAAACCCGCCGCAATCCGGCATTCTGGGCATGCATAAAATCCAAAAACGCCCGATCGCGGTTGGTGATAAATTGGAAATCCGCCCAATGATGTATGTGGCATTATCGTACGATCACCGCATTATCGATGGCCGCGAAGCGGTAACGTTCCTGGTGCGCGTGAAAGAATGCATCGAAGATCCGCAACGTTTGCTTTTGGCGATGTAAGCTCTATTTATAATCCAAGGTATTTCAATGTCCGACAATAATTTTGATTTGGTGGTTATCGGCGCCGGTCCTGGCGGATATGTCGCGGCGATCCGCGCGGCGCAATTGGGAATGAAGGTTGCTTGCGTTGAAAAACGTGCAACGTTGGGCGGTACTTGTTTGAATATCGGCTGTATCCCGTCAAAGGCGTTATTGAACGTCACTCATAAATTCGAAGAAGCGCGCGATCATTTCGCCGGCCAGGGCATTTCGGTTGGCAAGGTCGATGTCGATGTCACCAAAATGATGGGGCACAAGGATAAAATCGTCGGGGATCTGACCAAGGGTATCGATTTCCTGTTCAAAAAAAATAAAATCGCCCGCATGCTGGGCACCGCCACTATCACCGCGCCGGGCGAAGTTTCGGTTGCGGTCGATACGCGCGGCGAAAAACAAATTTTAAAGGCTGGCAAAATTTTAATCGCAACCGGTTCCGATGTAATCTCGCTGCCCGGTATTCAGATCGATGAAAAATCCATCGTATCGTCCACCGGCGCGCTGGAATTGGCATCTGTGCCGAAACACATGGCCGTGATTGGTGGCGGCGTAATCGGGCTTGAAATGGCTACGGTCTGGCGGCGTTTGGGCGCCCAAGTCACGGTGATTGAATATTTGGACCGCATTGGCGGGCCGCTGGATTTGGAAGTTTCCAAAAACCTGCACCGCGCGCTTACTAAAATGGGCATGGATTTCCGCTTGTCGACCAAGGTCACCGGCGCAACCAAACAATCCAGCAAGGCAAAAACCAGCGTCACATTGACGGTGGAACCGGCCGCTGGCGGTGCACGTGAAGAAATAGAGGCTGATGTGGTTCTGGTCGCGGTCGGGCGCAAACCCAACACGGCCGGATTGGGTCTGGACAAAGTCGGCGTGAAATTGGACGAACGCGGCCGCGTGGCGGTAAATGAAAATTTTGAATCGAGCGTGCCTGGCATTTTCGCGATTGGCGATGTGATCGCTGGGCCAATGTTGGCGCATAAGGCCGAGGAAGAAGGCATTGTGTGCGTGGAAATGATGGCCGGACAACACCCGCACATCAATTACGATATGATTCCATCGGTGATTTACACCTGGCCCGAAGTCGCCAGCGTCGGAAAAACCGAAGAAGAATTGAAGTCGGCGAACGTTGCGTACAAGGCCGGAAAATTCCCCTTCGCCGCCAATTCCCGCGCCAAGGCGAATGACGACACCACCGGATTCGCCAAAATTTTAGAAGACACCAACACCGGAAAAATCCTCGGCGCCCACATCATCGGCCCCGATGCCGGAACATTGATCGCCGAAATCACCCTGGCGATGGAATTCGGCGGATCGGCCGAAGACATCTATCGCACCTGCCACGCCCACCCAACATTGAACGAGGCCGTGAAAGAAGCCGCCCTCGCCGTGGATGGTAGAGCGATTCATGTTTAGTTCTATTCTTGCGATTGTTGGGTTGCTGGTGGCAATTATGAGTCTAGTTTGGCATATACATAATGGACTGCAAACAGGAAAAATTCTTTATTTACGGTCGTTCAAGAACAAGCCCGACGGTATTTCCCGCAATAATTCACCCAAGTCATATTGGTTTGTAGCTACAGCTTATTTTGTGCTCGCAGTCTTATGCGTTATCGTACTTTTTATTATTATAGCGGATGCTAATTAGGTTTATTAAACACCGCGATCAGAATCGCCCGATAATCCGCTTTAATTATCCCGAAACTTTTCGCGAGCGCGGATGAGCCTTGGCGTGGATATCGAGCATGCGCTCGACTTCGACATGGGCGTAACGCTGGGTTGTCGATAAATTGGCGTGGCCCAATAATTCCTGGATACTGCGCAAATCGGCGCCGCCGTTTAATAAATGCGTGGCGAAGGAATGGCGCAGTGCGTGTGGCGTGGTATGTTCCGTCAATCCCATCGCGGCGCGCAATTGGCGTATCAGTGCGGCGACGTTGGTGCGTTGCATCCGTTTGCCTTTGGGTCCGATAAATAACGGATCATTTGCGGCAAGGGGCAGGGGACAGGAATCGATATAATCCTGCACCGCGTTTTGGATTTGCGGCAAAATTGGGATCACGCGTTGCTTGCTGCCTTTACCGGTGATCACCACCGTGTCTTTTACCGGCGCGTTACCGCGATTCAATCCGACTACTTCGCCAACCCGCATACCCGCGCCATACATCAAACAAAACATCGCGGTATTGCGTTTTTGTATCCAGGGGATCGCGGATAAAATATCGCTGCCGTCCAATAATGCCTCGGCCTCGCCCTTGGCGATCGCGCGCGGCAAGGTTTTTGGCAATTTGGGAGAACGGATCACGGTGATCGCCGCGTTTTGCCCGTATTCTTTTTTTGCGAGGAATTTATAAAAACTGCGGGTGGTCGATAAAATCCGCGCGATGCTGACGCGTTGCATTCCGGCATTGTGGCGCGAGGCCAGGAAAGCGCGGAAATCCGCGGCTTCCAGCCCCAACAAAGTTTTTAAACTTAATTCTCCGCCCGTGTGCATTTGCATGAAGGGCAGGAAATACAGAAAATCTTTTTGATATCGTTCGATGGTTTCGGGCGAATAACGCCGCTCGCTTTGCATCCACTCGAACCAGTGGGCAATGGTTTTTTGCAATTTGGGATCGCAAAATTGGGGGAACATGGAAATAGTGTATAGTGGTTAGTGGATAGTGGCTAGGGGTGATCAATCATCATTGTATTTTTTGTCATCCCGATGAAGCGAGAGCGACTGAGGGATCGCCAGATGTAGGGCCTTATATCTGTAGATCCCTCACGTTCGTTCGGGATGACAGTTTCTTACTCGCCAATCGTGATCCACTGCGTGATACAAATCTCAACAACTTGGCCCAAGAATGCCAGCAATTCGCCGCCAAAGACATGTTGAAACGCATTTACCTTGCGCGATCCCAGCGCCAGCATGGCATCCGGAATTGTGTCACTTATATACAGGCGGATCAACGCATCCGATTGCACCAGGGCGGAAGCCGCGCCAAAAATAGCCGGATCTGGATCGATTTCACCGCGCAGCAATATATGCCGCGTGCCCATGACTTCGTCGATATATAACGGGTCCAGAATTTGAATGCCGGGCATGGCGGTGCCGGTTGGCATGATATCGTTCGCCTCGAAACACAGCATCACCGCATCGAGATCGAGCTGCATGGCGAGATCCGATGCGATCACATGCAATAAATCTTCAAGGCCATTTGCGGACAATAATGAAATAATGGCGGAATGCACGCGTTGTTGCGCGGTGGCATTATCACGCGTGTTATGAATCAGATCCGCGTTCACGCCGCGCAATTTGGTATTGTCGGCCTGCAATTTGCGCAGCATGAAATTTTGCAAATCCATAACCTTGCCGCCTTCGTGCCGTGATGGCGGGGTCAGCAATTCCAAGAGCGCCGGATGTTTCAGTAGAAAATTCGGATTCTGTTCCAAATAATCCAAAACCTGGCGTTCGGTAATCTTGTCGGTCTGCGGTTTGCGGGTTACCATATATAAGTATGTGGTTGAAATGATTAAAAGACCGCTAATACATAAGCGAAAAAACCGTTCTGTAAAGCCGATATTTCGCTTGACGCCTATGGAAAAATGGCTTTAAATCGGTGACATGACATACGTAACG
The DNA here is from genome assembly GCA_964647725.1 of uncultured Alphaproteobacteria bacterium. Classification (GTDB taxonomy): domain Bacteria; phylum Pseudomonadota; class Alphaproteobacteria; order SHNJ01; family SHNJ01; genus SHNJ01. Next base: position 7,385 of record CAZYJI010000024.1, on the reverse strand, counting down.
GTTTCTTATTTCTCTTCTGCAATTTGGTGGCGCTAAGCCGCACAGAACCGTTTTACCTATTTTTTCCCTTACAATTTAAGCTTTTTAAATTTTCTCGCAGAAGAGGTTTATCATGTCTATTACTGTTATTGATGCTGCTACTACGTTATTTACCGGTGAAGTAAAACCGGCTCCCACCGCTAAAATTCGCCCATTAGGCGCGCTTAGCGATTTTGTGGTTGAACAATTCCCGGATCGCATTGCCGCTATTCGTTTAAGCCAATCCAACGCCGGACAGCAAACCGGCCCATTCGGATTGGGAAGGAAAAACGACACCCCGGAAAAACTGGCGGCGTATGTGGAAGGATTAATCGTTGGAAAAATGTTCAGTGTTCTAAGCGAGCATCGCCATGTCGCCAGGCTCGATCTGATGATGCTGGATGCCGGCTTGCGCGCGATTGGCGCGGCGCCTGGCATGGGCCTGCAAATATTGGTCGATGACGCCTCGCGGGGAACTGGCCAGCAGCCGATTTTATCGTATCAAGATATTATTATCGACAATCCGCCTGCCGATTTACGTACCTTTACCAATGGCGTTATCGGCAAACAAGAGGCCGATTTTTACCTGGGCCACCAAATGATCGAAAGCTGTCTTTGGCACGGTCATCGAGCCTCTGCAACAATTCATTAAATCTCCGGATGTAAACAGCGCCGCTTTAAAAGACGCCTTGCCGCCTTTGCAGCAAGTCGTGCAAATCATGCGCCGGTTTCACGATTTGGATGCAAAAGCATTCGATCAATTCCGCGTATTTTTTGCAAGCCGGGAATGTCCGGTGAAGATGGCGGGTCCCAGCGGATTATATTCCAGTAAACTGCCGACACTAGATGTGTTGCTAAGCGGTAAGCATTTGCCGGAACATATGGACAAGTTCCTGACCGAGCACGGTGCGTCTTATCCAAAGCGCGAGGAGGGCAACCGCAATGCGGCAAGGCAGCATGCCGCCGCTGGGCAATCCGTGCTGGATAAAATCCATGACCTGGGCGATCCGGAATCCTTGGCGGCGGATTACGCTGCCCTGCAAGCAACCTTGGCCACATTCCGCAGCACGCATATGCAAGCGGTGGTGAAATTTATTCCAGGTTTAATCGAAGGGCACAAGCTTGGCACTGGTGGCGAGAGCGTCGAGTTGTTACGCGCGCGCAGTTCCATGCACGGCGATGCGCAAAAACGCTGCCCGTTTTCAGGCTTAACCAGCCTTATCGCTCGTTTCAGAACTGAAGGAAGGAATCCCCATGGTTAAAAAACCAAACGATTATTTTGAATTATACGATTTGCGCGTAACCACCTTGCCGCCCGCGAAGGGTAAGAAAATGGGATGCAATCACCCGGCGGGTTCGTATTTTGAACTTAGCGGCGAGAATTTGAAACTGGGCCAGAAAACTTTCCCGGTTTATTCGCTGGCGGCGATATTGCCGTTGCTGCCTGCGATGCAACGCCAAATTCAAAGCAATGATTGGATGAGCACCGATCATATCATCGCCTGTCCCGATCCGAATTGCGGTGGGCGGTTTCAAATTACGCGCATTGGCAAACGCCGGTTTCGCTATGCGCAAACAACACTAACCAAACGAAAGAAAAAATAATAATGTTTAAACCAATAACACAATATGGATTGGCACCAGGGTACGAAATTCCACGCATTGTCAAAGGCTGCTGGCAGTTATCGTCCGGTCACGGAAATTTAGACCGGCAGACCGCGATTGAAGATCTGGTCGCTTATAACGAGGCTGGTTTTACCGCCCTTGATTGCGGCGATATTTACACTGGGGTCGAAGAATTGATTGGCGAATTCCGCCGATCTCATCCCAAATTGCCGGTGCAAATTCATACCAAATATGTTCCGGATCTAAGTTGCCTTGATAAGATCGAGCTGGCTGATACACAAAAAGTGATCGATCGCTCTCTTGCTCGCCTTGGCGGCGAATGTTTGGATCTGGTACAATTCCACTGGTGGGATTTCGATGTGCCGCGTTATGTGGACGTCGCGCAGCATTTGGTGGAATTACAGAAACAGGGAAAAATCCGCCATATCGGCGTAACCAATTTCGATGGCGAGCGGTTGCAGCAATTATTGCGCGCAGGTATTCCGGTTGTCAGCAATCAGGTGCAATATTCGGTGCTGGATGACCGCCCATCCGAAGATGTGCAATTACGCGATGCTTGCCGGCGTCACGGCGTACATTTGCTGGCCTATGGCACTATGGCGGGCGGGTTTTTGCAATCGTCGTATTTGGGTGCGCCCGCGCCAACGCCGCCATTCGCCAACCGGTCCTTGACCAAATACCATTTAATGATCGAAGAATTCGGCGGATGGGATTTGTTTCAAGAATTGTTGCAAGTGCTGACTGATATTGGGCTCAAATACGAGGTCAATCCCAGCGCGGTTGCCAGCGCCTATGTGTTGCGGCGGGAAAATGTGGCGGCCGTGATTGTTGGCGCGCGCGACCGGAAACATTTGGCGGAAACAAAACAAATCCAAAAATGTTCCATCAGTCCGGACGATTTTGGAAAAATTCAAATGGTATTGGCCAAAGCCAAAGGGCCGAAAGGCCCGGTTTATGCGCTGGAACGCGATCGTGACGGACGGCATGGGAAAATCATGCGGTATGATTTGAACACTGCGGTGACGGCTAGGCGGGGATTAGTCCGGGTTTAATTATAAAATGCTTTGTCCGGTTTTTTGCCAATCGACAATAAACTGGGCCAGGCCTTTTTCGGTCAATTGATGATCGAACAATTGTTTGATGATCGCGGCTGGAATGGTGGCGACATGCGCGCCCAGTTTCGCGGCTTGCACCACATGATCGGTTTTGCGTACCGATGCGACCAGGATTTCGGTATTGAAATCCGGGTATTGTTTGTAAATCTGCGCGATGTCGGCGATCAACCCCATACCATCGACGCCAATATCGTCCAATCGTCCAACGAATGGCGATACGAACGTCGCGCCGGCCTTGGCGGCCAGGATCGCTTGCGCGGCAGAAAAACATAAGGTGACATTGACCATGATATTTTTTTCACGGAAAGTTTTGCACGCCTTCAATCCATCCGGCGTCAACGGCACTTTGACCGCGACGTTTTTGGCGATTTTCGATAATTTCAAACCTTCTTTGACCATGGTGGCATAATCGGTCGCGGCAACTTCGGCCGAAACCGGGCCATCGACGATTTTGCAGATCTCCGCAATGACTTCCAAAAAATTCCGGCCCGATTTCGCGATCAGGGATGGATTGGTGGTAACCCCGTCCAAAAGGCCGGTTGCGGCCAGTTCCTGGATTTCCTTCACATCGGCGGTATCGACAAAGAATTTCATATTATTGGATCCTGTGGTTTTATGCTAAAAATCGCTTATTCATGAACCAAGACATAACCACAAACTCGGACGTCTTTCAAGTCTTGCTGCCTTTGCCGCTAAAAGACTGTTTCGATTACAAGATTCCGCCATCGATTGCGGCCGCGCCCGGAACATATCTGCGCTTGCCGTTTGGATCAAAGGAAATAGTGGGTATTGCCTGGGGTCCGGGTAGTGGCCAAGTGGCGGAGCATAAATTAAAACCCGCCAACGATATTTTGCCATTGCCGCCATTATCGGGCGCGATGCGGCAATTCGTCGATTGGGTTGCACAATATACGATGAATCCGCGTGGCGCGATTTTGAAAATGGTCATGGCAGAAAAATCGGTGTTCGTTGTTCCGAAACGCGCGCGCAAGGAAATCGTACCGACCCAACATCAATATCACGCACCGAATATTGTTTTAGAAGACGAACAGCAACGCGCGGCGGATAGTCTGGTTGAAAAATTACCGCGCGGATATTCAACGACTTTATTAGAAGGCGTAACGGGATCGGGAAAAACCGAAGTTTATTTCCAGGCCATCGCCAAAATATTGGAATCGGGAAAACAAGTATTGTTGCTATTGCCGGAAATCGCGTTATCGGCGCAATTGTTGCGACGGTTCGCGGATGAATTCGGCGCGCCTGCGACCGTGTGGCATTCCGATTTGAAATCCACCGAACGCCGTCAAAACTGGCTCGATATCGCCCATGGTCGCGCCCGCGTTATCATTGGCGCGCGTTCGGCCCTGTTTTTACCGTACAAGGATTTAGGGTTGATCATCGTCGACGAAGAACATGAAGGCGCGTTTAAACAAGAAGAAGGCGTTTTATATCATGGCCGCGATATGGCGGTCGTCCGCGCGCATTTGGAAAAGATACCTGTTATATTGGTGTCCGCAACGCCAAGCCTGGAAACGCTGGCCAATGTGCAATCGGGCAAATACGATCATTTGCATTTATCCCGGCGGTACAGCGGCGCGAAATTGCCGGATATAAATACGATTGATTTGCGCGCGCATCCATTGCCACGCGGGCGGTGGATTTCCGATACGTTATTAAAGGCGTTGCAAGAAAATTTAACGGCGCGCCATCAAAGCCTGTTATTTTTAAATCGCCGCGGTTATGCGCCATTAACATTGTGCCGCACATGCGGGCATAAATTGCAATGCAAACGGTGCAGCGCCTGGCTGGTCGAACATCAAAAAACCGGAGAGTTATGTTGCCATCATTGTGGCTTTGCGATGAAAAAACCGCGCGCTTGTCCGTCGTGTAAAAAAGAAGATAATCTTCATCCGATCGGCCCTGGCGTGGAACGAATCGAACAAGAAATCAAACAATTGCTGCCATCGGCGCGGATTGCGGTGATGTCCAGCGATTTGACTGAAAACACCCAAAAAGTCGCGGAATTGGTGCAGGCGTTGGAATTGGGCGAAATCGATATCATCGTCGGCACGCAAATGATCGCCAAGGGTTATCATTTCCCGCGCCTGACATTGGTTGGCGTGGTGGACGCGGATTTGGGTTTGGCTGGCGGCGATTTACGCGCGGCCGAACGCACGCATCAATTATTATTGCAAGTCGCCGGCCGTTCGGGCCGCGAGGAATTATCGGGCCAAGTATATTTGCAAACTTACCAACCCGATCATCCGGTGTTACAGGCCATCGCGCGCGGCGATGACGATGCGTTTTACGCCCTGCAAATGGAAGAACGCAAATTACTGTCCATGCCGCCATTTTCCCGCCTGGCATCGGTTATTATTTCGGGGGCAAATCAATCCATGGTGCAGGAATATGGCGCCCGTTTAGCCCGCGCTATCCCCCATAACATCACGGGCTTGCATATATTGGGCCCTGCGCCCGCGCCATTATCGCGCCTGCGCGGCAAATACCGGGAACGGTTCCTGGTCAAGGCGGCCAAGAATCTGGCCATTCAGGACCATGTCCGCGCCTGGATAGGGTCACAACCCCATTCCCGCGCCCTGAAGGTCCAGGTCGATATTGATCCTTATAGCTTTGTCTAACTTTGCGCCAAAAAATCGTATTTTGTAATATAATTACTCAAGTATGACTGGTTTTTCCACGGTCTGACCAAACCAAAATTTTCCAAATATTTCAAAGAGAAAGCTTGCACTACCGGGGTCTGGATGCTATAAAGCCCGCGAAAATTAAAAAAGGACATAACGTGGCAGGAATTTATTCGGTTAACGCACAATTGGTGAATCGCTTTTGCAAGGCTTTGCTGGATTTGGCGATTCAAAATAATGCCGTCGACACCATTCAACAAGAATTGCAACAACTTGGCGCGGCGATTGAACAAAGCCCGGAATTAAAGACATTGATCACAACACCAATCTTGCGCCGCGAACAAAAATTAAACGCCATCGTGGAAATTTTGAAAAAATCTGGTGCAAGCGGATTGTTGGTCAATTTCGCTGGAACATTGGCGAATAACAATCGTTTGAATTTGCTCCCTGAAATTGTAACCACGTTTGCGGAAAAATTGGCGGAAATGCGCGGCGAAGTTTCCGCCGAGGTCATTTCGGCGCGTCCGCTCGAACAAGCGCAAATGCAGCAATTGCAAACGGAATTAAGCAAAATGTTCGCGGGCAAAAAAATCGTCGTAACACCGAAGGTAGATCCCAATTTACTCGGCGGTGTTGCCGTGCGTGTTGGATCGATGATGATCGATGGCAGTTTGCGCACCAAATTCGAAGGATTGAGTCTGGCGTTAAAAGGCGCCGCTTAGGTTTTAATACGGAATAAAAGGAAAGTTTAGGAGAACATAAATGGAAATTCGTGCAGCAGAAATATCCGCGATTTTAAAACAGCAAATCAGCAATTTTTCAACCGAAGCCAAAGTTGCCGAAGTCGGCCAGGTTATTTCGGTGGGCGACGGTATCGCGCGTATTTACGGCCTTGATAAAGTTCAAGCCGGCGAATTGGTAGAATTTCCAGGTGGCATCAAAGGCATGGCGCTGAATTTGGAAACCGATAACGTCGGTGTGGTTATTTTCGGCGACGATCGCGGCATCAAAGAAGGCGACGTTGTTAAACGTACCGGCGCCATCGTGGACGTTCCAGTCGGTAAAGGCTTGCTGGGCCGCGTAGTAGACGGTTTGGGCAATCCGATCGATGGCAAAGGTCCATTGACCAACGTTACCCGCCGCCGCGTCGAAGTAAAAGCGCCAGGCATCATTCCGCGCCAATCGGTCAACGAACCGGTACAAACCGGATTGAAGGCGATCGACTCGTTGGTTCCAATCGGCCGCGGTCAGCGCGAATTGATCATCGGCGATCGTCAAACCGGCAAAACCGCCGTTGCGATCGACACGATGTTAAATCAAAAAGCGGTCAATGCCGGTTCAGACGAATCGAAAAAATTATATTGTATCTATGTGGCCATCGGACAAAAACGTTCGACTGTCGCGCAGATCGTCAAAACTTTGGAAGAACAAGGCGCGATGCAATACTCGATCGTGGTTGCGGCAACCGCATCCGATCCCGCGCCAATGCAATTCTTGGCGCCGTATACCGGATGTTCGATGGGTGAATATTTCCGCGACAATGGCATGCATGCCGTCATTATTTATGATGATTTATCGAAACAAGCGGTTGCGTATCGCCAAATGTCGTTGTTGTTGCGCCGTCCGCCAGGCCGCGAAGCGTATCCAGGCGACGTATTTTATTTGCACAGCCGTTTGTTAGAACGCGCCGCGAAACTAAGCAAGGCGAACGGTTCCGGTTCCTTGACCGCATTGCCGATCATCGAAACTCAGGCTGGCGACGTTTCGGCGTATATTCCAACCAACGTGATTTCGATCACCGATGGTCAGATTTTCCTCGAAACCGAATTATTCTATCGTGGTATTCGCCCGGCGATTAACGTCGGTTTGTCGGTATCGCGTGTCGGTTCGGCCGCGCAAATCAAGGCGATGAAACAAGTCGCGGGCCGTATCAAATTGGAATTGGCGCAGTACCGTGAAATGGCGGCGTTCGCGCAATTCGCAT
>CAZYJI010000023.1:1169-18901 GCA_964647725.1 uncultured Alphaproteobacteria bacterium | reverse complement strand
ATTGGAATTGGCGCAGTACCGCGAAATGGCGGCGTTCGCGCAGTTCGCATCGGATCTTGATGCCGCGACACAAAAATTGCTGGCGCGCGGTGCGCGTTTGACCGAATTGTTGAAACAGCCGCAATACTCGCCGCTGTCGGTCGAAGAACAAGTTTGCGTGATTTTCGCCGGTGTTCGTGGATATTTGGATAATACCCCGCTCAACAGCATCACCAAATTCGAAACCGAATTCTTGCGCGCCTTGCGCGGCAGCGGCGCGGACATTTTGTCCGCCGTCCGCACCGAACAGGCGTTGTCCGAAGCAACCGAGAACAAATTGAAATCGTTCTTGGAAAACTTCCTGAAGAGTTTTGCGTAAGATAAAGGGCAATTGCTATGGCAATAGAAATTGATAGGCCTTTAGGTTCGATAACCGGTACCTACCGCGCACATGGCGGTGTTTCGGGCGCTGTGTTGACACCTGAACGCCCGCAAACATTGCCTGCTGGCGCTGGCGCAGTACCCCCGCGTTCTACCGCAACAGGAGCTGGTTTTGGCGGACATGGTGGTGGCGGTTCCGGCATAGGGCTTTTTGAAGTTGGCGGTCCGCCAAGAAAACCGCCAATTTCGGATCGGCCAATTTTAGAGGAAAGCGATTCCCGAGGACGGAATTGGAGACTGGTTATTGTAGCCGTTCTTTTGCTGGGTGCTTTGGCATTTGCTTATTCTCAATTGACCAAAGATTCCGCGGTTCAACAGAGCGCGCAAAGAGGAAGTAGATAATGCCGTCTTTAAAAGAATTTAGAAACCGAATCAAAAGCGTAAAATCGACGCGTAAGATTACGTCGGCCATGAAAATGGTCGCCGGCGCGAAATTGAAACGCGCCACCGATCGCGCCGCCGCTGGCCGCCCATATGCGCAAGCCATGGAAAAAATGCTGGCCAATTTAACGCAAAATATCAGCGCTTCCGAAGCGCCAATATTGATGAGTGGCACTGGCAAAGACGATGTGCATTTACTGGTTGTTATGACGTCGGATCGTGGATTATGCGGCGCGTTTAACGGATCGATTTCCCGCCGCGCCCGCGCCGAAATCGTGCGTTTGCGTAATTTGGGCAAAAAAGTTTTGGTATTGTGCGTTGGTCGCAAGGGCCGTGATTTCTTGCGCCGCGAATTCGCCGATACCATCGTTGGCACCATGGAAGATATCGGCAAACCGCAATTGTCGTTTGCCGATGCCGAACGCGTCGCCAGCAAAGTGATGGAATTGTTCCAGACAGGCAAATTCGATGTAGCCACGTTGTTCTATAACCATTTCAAATCCGCGATGACGCAAATTGTCACCGCGCAGCAATTGATTCCGGTTCCAGTGGCGCCAAAAACCGCCAATCAAAACGAAGCAAAATCCGAACCAAAAGCGATTTACGAGTTCGAGCCAAGCCCGGAAGAGATTCTGGCAGAATTCTTGCCGCGTAATATCCGCGTACAAATTTACCGCGCTTTGCTGGAAAATAACGCGTCCGAACAAGGTGCACGCATGGTGGCGATGGATAACGCCACCCGCAACGCCGGCAAGGCAATCGACAAATTGAATTTGAATTACAACCGCGCGCGCCAAGCGTACATTACCAAGGAAATGATCGAAATCGTTTCCGGTGCCGAAGCGGTTTAACGAATTAAAGAAATTAAGGAGAAAGAAAAATGGCATTAGCAGCAGTAAAAAAAGAAGGTCAGGGTAAGATCATTCAGGTCATCGGCCCGGTCGTGGACGTGCAATTTGAATCGAATTTGCCGGCGATCTTAAACGCCTTGCACACCAAAAACGAAGATCAAACTTTGGTGCTCGAAGTTGCGCAGCATTTGGGTGAAAACACCGTGCGTTGCATCGCCATGGATTCGACCGACGGTTTAACCCGCGGTTCCCCAGTCAACGATACCGGATCGCCGATTTTGGTTCCGGTTGGACCTGGCACATTGGGCCGTATTATGGACGTTGTCGGCAATCCGATCGACGATCGCGGTCCGGTTGTTACCGAAAAAACTTATCCTATTCACCGTTCGGCCCCGGAATTTGCCGAACAGTCGACCAAAAAAGAAGTTTTGGTGACGGGTATTAAAGTTATCGATTTGCTGTGCCCATATTTGAAGGGTGGAAAAATCGGTCTGTTCGGCGGCGCCGGTGTCGGCAAAACCGTTCTGATTATGGAATTGATCAACAACGTCGCAAAGGCGCACGGCGGTTACTCGGTATTCGCTGGCGTGGGCGAAAGATCTCGTGAAGGCAACGATTTGTATCATGAAATGATCGAATCTGGCGTTATCAAAAAAGACGGCCCAGGTTCCAAAGCCGCGTTGGTTTACGGACAAATGAACGAGCCGCCAGGCGCGCGTGCCCGTGTTGCATTGACCGGTTTGACCCAAGCTGAATATTTCCGCGACGAAGAAAACCAAGACGTGTTGTTCTTCATCGACAATATTTTCCGTTTCACCCAAGCCGGTTCCGAAGTGTCTGCGTTGCTTGGCCGTATTCCATCGGCGGTTGGTTATCAGCCAACCTTGGCGACCGACATGGGCGCTTTACAAGAACGTATTACGTCGACCAAAAAGGGTTCGATCACATCGGTTCAGGCGATTTACGTTCCGGCCGACGATTTGACCGATCCCGCACCGGCAACATCCTTCTCGCACTTGGACGCGACCACCGTGTTGTCGCGTCAGATTGCGGAATTGGGCATTTATCCGGCGGTGGATCCACTTGATTCCACTTCGCGTATTTTGGATCCGATTGTTTTGGGTGATACCCATTACCAAGTTGCCCGCGATGTTCAGCGCGTGTTGCAATCTTATAAATCGCTGCAAGACATTATCGCGATCTTGGGCATGGACGAATTGTCCGAAGAAGACAAATTGACCGTTATGCGCGCGCGAAAAATTCAACGCTTCTTAAGCCAACCGTTCCATGTGGCCGAAGTGTTCACCGGATCGCCTGGCGTTCTGGTCAGCCTCGAAGAAACCATCAAGGGCTTCCGCGGCATCGTAGATGGCACCTATGACGATCTGCCAGAACAGGCATTCTACATGGTTGGCACAATCGACGAAGCCATCGCCAAAGCGAAGAAAATGGCAGCAGAATCGAAATAGGAAATCGCATGGCCGAATCTTTTCAACTCGATATCATCGCGCCCGACAAAACCTTGCTGTCGGAACCGGTGGAAATGGTCGTCATTCCGGGCACGGAAGGCGACTTTGGCGTGCTGGCAAAGCATGCTCCGTTTCTAAGCACGTTGCGACCGGGAATTATTAAAATTCAATCGGTTAACAATAACGCTAACGAAACTTTATTTATCTCTGGGGGCTTCGCCGCAGTAGAAAATAACCATTGCACGATTTTGGCCGACTATGCTATACCTGCCAAAGAGATAAAACGTGAACAAGTTGTATCCCGTATCGAAAATATCAAACAAAAACTACAAGAAAATCCGACACAAGATACATTGATCACCGAGTTAAAAGTTTGCGAAGCCATGTTGGCGATTGCGGCCTAAACAAAAATAGGGAGATTGAGCACATGATGATTACAATGCTTTCCGGTAAAATTCAGCGCGTGAAAGTTACCGACACGGATTCCGATATCGATGGCGGTATCACCATCGACGAAAAACTGATGGAAATGGCCGGCATTGGCAAATATCAGGAAGTTCAAGTCATCAATATCACCACCGGCGCTCATTTCACCACTTACGCTTTGCCAGGCAAAAAAGCTTCGGGCGTTATTCAGACCAACGGTGGTTGCTCCCACATGGCCAAATCGGGCGATGTGATTCAAATTTTGACTTATGCCAGCGTTCCAGCGGCCGCAGCCGGCAATTGGATCCCGCAAGAAGTTCCGACCGACGAGAAAAACCGTCCAATTCACAGCATCGATCAAGGTGCCGCGAAATTCTTGGATGCTCGCCGCCGTCGTGCTGGCGCTGCTTAATCCACGATTTATATTTTAAAGAAAAAGGGGCGTTGTTCGCCCCTTTTTTATTGGCGAATAGTGGACAGTCCGCATCGATAAATTATATACTTCTTTACAATATTATTACAAATTTTGGTCACCGAGGTTGTTATGAAGCATTGGGATTATCAAACCGATATTAATTGGGAAAAATTTGACCGGTCCAAGGTTGATCCCGCGATTGTGCCGTTGATCAAGGCGGCTGCGCTGGTGGAATATAATGGCGGACAATATGCCGATCATTTGGTCACTGTATTCGCCGATGATCCTGATTTTTGCGCCGCGTCGCGCGATTGGGGAATTGAAGAAATTCAACACGGACAATCACTCGGCAAATGGGCATCGTTATACGATCCAACTTTTAATTTAGAATACGCGTTCCAAAAATTTACATCGGGATATCAAATTCCGGCACAGGCTGGCGTTTCTTCGCGCGGTTCCCGCGCCGGCGAGATGATTGCGCGTTGCATTGTGGAGACTGGCACCAGTTCTTATTACACCGCGCTAATGGAATCGACCGACGAGCCGGTGTTAAAAGAAATCTGCCGCCATATCGCCGCGGACGAATTCCGGCATTACAAATTATTTTATCAATATTTTAAAAAATATTTGGCGATTGAAAAAATTTCTTTCTTGCGGCGCTTGATGATTGCCATCGGCCGGATCAGCGAAACTGAAGACGATGAATTATCCTATGCTTATTATTCTGGCAATTTGGCCGCGAACGATAATACGCCTTATGACCGTGAATTATTCAATAAACGCTATATGTACGGCGCTTATTCTTATTACCGCCGCCATCATATCGAACGCGCGATTGGCATGGTATTGAAGGCAACCGGATTGAAAGCTGGCGGCCGTTTAAATACATGGCTAACCAATATAGCGTACAAAAAAATGCAAAAAAATCTGCATAAATTGGCGGATGATTTGAATCAGGCGGCATAATGCAGCCGGTTTGGAAAAAGTTCGATCAATTAAGTTTAAACGAACTATACGCCATTTTAAAACTGCGCATCGATGTGTTTGTGGTTGAACAAAACTGTCCTTGGTCGGATCTTGATAATTACGATCAACAATCCTGGCATTTATGTTTCTGGCAGGACGGCAAATTGGCCGCCTATGCGCGGTTGTTACCACCGCAAAAACCAAACGATGAAGTTAAAGTTGCGCGGGTGATAACAGCCGAAAAATTCCGTGGTCAGGGATTGGGGCAACAGTTAATGATCGCAGCCCTGGAAAAATCGGCAGAATTATTTCCTAAAATTCCAATAAAAATCGGCGCCCAAGAACGGCTGGAGAAATTTTATTCCAATTTAGGTTTTGTGCCGTGCAGCAAACCTTATGACGATCTTGGCATCCTGCATATCGATATGATCTTTACAAAACCGGCCAAAGCGGCCTAAATTCGACGTCAAGGAGTTTTCCATGGCCAATTTTCAAGACTTTTTAAACGGGCGGGAGTGCAATCCGTTCAGCGACCCAAAATATTTTGAAAAAATTGACCGGGCAAAGTCATTTTCCCGCAAACGCCGCAACCGGAACGTTGCTATGATCATTGCCAGCGCGGCGATGTTGTGGCATGGCGTTCATGGAATGATGGTGGCCGGCCAATTGGGACAGAGCTTTAATGCCTGGAGCCTGCAACGCCAAGCAAACGCCGCAAAACAAGCCGAACAGCAACGCCTTGCTGCCGCGCAAGCGCAAAAAGATCGTCTTGCGGGACAACAACTGGCCACAGCTAAGAGAATATTGGAAAGATATGAGCGTTCTAGGGAGTTTCCTCAGGCGCGCGCCGCGGTGCTGGATTTGGATATCGCTACCGCTACCGATAATTCCACTTATTCGCCTGCCACACTATCCGGTCGCAGGTATATACCCAACACCAAAATGATTAACGCGACAGATATATCGAGCCAAGACAATATAAAGATTGTAGCGGAACAAGATGGCCGTTTGAGTATTGTTTTTGAGCCCATTTCCCAGCCAGTGCCGGCGCACACCATGCCGGCAGCCAGTACTATGTTGCCATTTCAAGTGGCCAGCCTCTCCGGCAATCGGGGCCGCTAATTACCGCAAAATATCAGCGAATTCCTGTAACACCTGCGCATAAACATCGCGTTTGAATGGCACGATTAAATCCAATAATTGATTGGGCCGTGTCCATTGCCAGGTCACAAATTCCGGTTTGGCGTCTGCGTCGATTTTGATATCGGCATCAACTCCGGTAAACCGCATCGCAAACCATTTTTGCCGCTGACCCAGATATTTTCCGCCCCATAATTTTTTTTGCAAATCCGGCGGCAAATCATATTGCAACCAATCTTGGCTTTCGGCGATGATTTCGGCTCTGTCGGTGCCGACTTCTTCGAGCAATTCGCGCCATACCGCATCGCTTGGATTTTCGCCGTCATCGATGCCGCCTTGTGGCATTTGCCAGGCATCGGCGATTTTATCGGCGCGCTGGCCGACGAAGACTTTGTTGCTGTTGTTCAGTAACATGATACCAACGCCAGCGCGGTATAATTTAGAATTAGGCATAAGAGGTTTATAGCAGATTACTGCTTACCGATGTCAACCATCGCGGTAATAGGCACTAAAACCAAGCCTTTAGCATCGAGTGTCGCCGCCCATTCCTTGATTTTATTGATGCTAACCGGATAGGCGCGGGCAAGCCCGACGGCATATCCGGATGTTTTGGCTTGTTGTTCCAAATCTTTCAACCGCGCATCGATCGCGCTGCGTGACGGTTCGGTATCAAGCAATAGCGTCACACTGGCGGTTTGCGACTTGATTTCAGCCGATACTTGATCGGTAACCGAATTCACTGCCGCCATATTGTCGACGAAAATATATCCTTGCTGTTTTATTTCGGACAAGGCGGCTTTCATCGGGCCGGTCTTGGATAAATATTTTCCGCCCATGAATGCCAGCAACCCGACGCTGCCCTTAGCTTGGGTTAGAACCCAATCGAGGTTCTTGGCGTTTTCATCCCAGGATTTATCGGTAAATAACGCACGCGGTCCGGGATCGCTGCCGGGATAATAAACCGGCTCCAGCGGCAATTCGACCAAGGCTTCTTGGTTTTTGGCGCGCACGCGCTGGATCAGCGAAAAAATATTATCGCCATATACCGAAAATCCGATGGTGGTCAGGGGAGGCAATTCACTTAATGCCAATTCGGTTTCCACCTGTTTTAAACCAAGTCCGGTAACGATAATGGTAATTTTTGGCCTGCTGTCGGAACGGTCATACCTGGCCGAATTGGCTTTCCACGGCACGCCGGACACGATTGGCGGCGGCAAGGATGGCGTTGTTGTATCTGGATTCGCAATTACATCGGAATTCAGGATTGTGGGGTCAGCCGGAATTATTTCATCCGGTATGGGCGGGGTTTCCAGTGTTTGCAACATGCCGTGAATGCCAGCGGAAACGGCATCGGCGGCAATATCAAAGCTGGCATTTGGAACGGCCAGCGCCCGGCGCGATGCGGTATCCTCGGCCTGTACCATCGCCCAGGCGATCAGGGCCGAGACGCCAGCAATAAACAGAAAAACTACGGCCAACAGGCCCCACCAGGATAATCTGGTATGGGCTTTATCGGCGGTAAGAACGGTCATGATGAACTATTGCTTTGTTTTGGCCGGGGTCGTTGGTTCTTTGGCGGCTTTTTTCACGGCGCCGGGATGGTTGTACATGTAAATGCCGCGAAGCAAATCGACCGCGCGCGCCAGCTGATAATCTTCATCCGGTTTTCCAGATTCCGCTGATGCATATTTTTGCGCTTCTTCTTGTTCTTTGCTGACCGGCTTTTCGTCGGTTTTTTTGCTTTCTTTAGCTTTGGCGGCTTCTTCTTTTTCCTGGTCGTTTTTGAGCGCGCCGCGTAAATCGGCTTCGCGTCTGCCTTTGCCGTCTTTTTCTAAGACTTCGATTTTAGCCACTGGAACTTCGATATCCGGGGTAATGCCTTTGCCCTGGATCGATTTGCCGGATGGCGTGTAATACCGCGCGGTGGTCAGGCGCATCGCGCCATGGCCAGGCAATGGAATAATGGTTTGCACCGAACCTTTGCCGAAGGACTGCGTGCCCAAAACAATGGCACGATGATTGTCTTGCAAGGCGCCGGAAACGATTTCCGATGCCGATGCCGAACCGCCATTGATCAACACCACAATCGGCAAGCCTTTGACCAAATCGCCGGCCTTGGCGTTGACGCGCTGCGTGTCTTCGACTTTGCGGGAACGGGTCGATACAATTTCGCCGCCTTCCAAAAACGCGTCCGATACTGCGATTGCCTGATCCAGCAATCCGCCCGGATTATTGCGCATATCAATGACCAGTCCTTTTAATTTATCGCCCACTTTGGATTTGATCTCTTCGATACCTTTGCTGACGCCCGGATAGGTCAGTTCGTTAAACGTGGTGATACGGATATATCCGATATCGTCTAAAACTTTGCTTTTTACCGATTGAATTTTGATGACATCACGGGTCAAGGTAACATCAAACGGTTCCGCATTTTCGCGGCGGATCGATAATTTAACTTTGGTGTTCACAGGGCCGCGCAATTTTTCAACCGCCTCGCTTAGGGTCAAGCCCATCACCTGTTCGCTATCGATATGCGTTACGTAATCGCCTGGTTTCAAGCCCGCTTTCGCAGCTGGAGTATCGTCGATCGGCGATACAACTTTTACCAAACCCGATTCCATCGTAACTTCGATGCCAAGTCCGCCAAATTCGCCCTTGGTTTGAACTTGCATGTCTTGGAAACTTTTTGCCGTCAAATAACTGGAATGCGGGTCCAGGGCAGATAACATGCCGTTGATTGCATCTTCCATCAATTTTTCTTCTTCGACCGGTTCGACATATTCCTGGCGGGTGCGTTCGAACACATCGCCGAATAAATTCAACAACTGATAAGTTTCCGAAGCGCTTTTGCTGGCTTTTTTATCATCATTGGCGGCGAAAGAGGAAACGGCGAAACTGGACAAACCGGCGATTAAGGCAACCGCGGCGAAGAATTTTACATAGCGCAACATAAGGGACCTTTGGGTTAGACGAACAAGTTAAGAATGCGGGCTAAGCCAGCTCTGTGGGGGAACCGGTTGCCCGTTTTTGCGAAATTCGACATAGAGCCGGGGCGGAGCGGGATTGTTGCCCATGATCCCAACGGGTTCACCGGCAACCAGATTTTGCCCCAGCGCGCTATCGATGCGACCAAGATTGGATAACATTATATGATACCCATCCCCAACTTCAATAATTAAGATCAATCCGTACGACCGAAATTGTCCGGCGTAGACTACTTCGCCAGCATAAGGGCTAACCACCTGGGCCTGGGGGCGGGTTTCAATCACTAAACCCTTGCTGGTTCCGCCCATACTGTTGGTTTCGCCGTATTCGGTGACGATTTTACCCTTGGCCGGTAATGCAACGCCGCCAACCGAAGCAACCTCTTTACCTGATTTAGGTTTGATTTTGGGTTTTGGTAGGGTTTGCGCGGCGCGTTGCTTGCGCTCGGCCTCTAATTTTGCGATCAAATCGCGTAAATCGGCGGCCTGACCGGCCAATTTTTCGATTTTCTCTTCCTGTTTTTCCTGGGCCTTTTTATTGGCGGCTTGCGCGGCCTGGCGTTTTTTGACCAAGGTTTCCAATTTCGCCTTTTCCGTCAGCAATTGTTTGCCGCGATCGATGACTTCGGAATGTTTTTCTTCGATGGTTTTTTCAACCGCGGCGATGGCATCTAGTTCCGCCTTTAACTCCGCGACTTGTTTGTCCAATTCCGGGGTCAATTGTTTTAATAAAACGATGGTGTGCGCGGTTTCGGCCGGGGTTTGCGGGATGGCCAATAATGCCTGCGGCGGTTGACGTTTGATGCGTAAAATCCCCGCCAATACGCGCGAGAGCGAATCATGACTTTTCAATAAATCTTTTTCCGCTTTGTCGCGCTGGGCATTCAAATCTTTTAAACTGGCTTCCAGTTTGCTTAACGCTTCTTCCTGGTCTTGGGCGCGCTCGGCTGCTTCGACCATGTCTTCTTGCAGTTTTTCGATTTCCTCGACCAACTCTTCTTGCTGGCGTTTCAATTTTTCCTGTTTGGCGCGTTCGGCCTCGATATTTTTTTCCAGCTGCTGTGCTTGATTGCTCATTTGATCAATGCGGCCAGCGGATTTTTTGGTCGGCGTAGATTTAACCGCGTTTTGATCCGGTTTGGCAAATGCCGGGGTATGTATGCAAATCAAGCCGAACAAAGCGGCAGCCAATAAAAAGCGCGATTTATTTAAAGAGGATTTCATTTTTGTAAAAGTGATTTTCCGGTCATCGATTCTGGTTGCGGCAAATTCAGCAATTGTAAAATGCTGGGCGCCACATCGGCCAGTCTACCATTTTCCAGCGTTTTAATGCCAGTTTTATCGCCCCATAACGCCAGTTTCACCGGGTTTAAAGTGTGGGCGGTGTGCGGCTCGCCGGTTACGGGATCGCGCATCATTTCCGCGTTGCCATGATCGGCGGTAACCAACATCGCGCCGCCCATTTTTTCAATCGCCTCCATCACCCGGCCAAGACATTGATCGACCGTCTCGCACGCCTTGATCGCGGCGTCCAGAATGCCGCTGTGCCCGACCATGTCGGGATTGGCGTAATTGATCAGAATAAAGTCATAACCGCCGGATTCAATCGCCTCGACCAATTTGTCGGTCAATGGAATCGCCGACATTTCCGGCTGTAAATCGTATGTGGCGACTTTTGGCGAGGGGACCAAAATCCGGTCTTCGCCAGCATATTGTTTTTCCTCGCCGCCATTGAAAAAGAAGGTGACATGCGGATATTTTTCCGTCTCCGCCATGCGCAATTGACGCCTGCCGGCTTTGGCGACCACTTCGCCCAATAAATCGTGCAATGGTTGCGGGGTAAATAAAACCGCCATGCGTTTGGAAAGATCGGCTGAATATTCGGTCATGGCCACGGCCATCGACGGATGCACCGGACGGCGCGCGAAATCGTGGAAATCGGGATCCAACAACGCGGTCATGATTTGCCGTACCCGGTCGGACCGGAAATTGGCGCATAAAACCGCATCGCCGTCTTGCATCGCCTCGAACCCAGGCAGAATGCGCGGTTTAATAAATTCATCCGTCTCGCCGGCTTCATAGGCAGATTGAATCGCGCCGACGATGCTGGATGCCGGACTGGCCTTGCCATCGACTATGGCGTTATAAGCGAGTTCCACCCGTTCCCAGCGTTTATCGCGGTCCATGGCGTAATACCGCCCGCAAACCGTGGCGGGTATAATATGCGGTAAATTTTTCAACGCCTGTTCCAGATCGGCCAGATATTCCACCCCGCCTTGTGGCGGCGTATCGCGGCCATCGGTCCATAAATGCAAAAATGTTTTTACGCCAGCGTCATTTAAAATTCGCGCAAGCGCCACAATATGGTTTTGGTGCGAATGCACGCCGCCAGGGGAATATAATCCCATCAAATGGCACGACCGGCCCTTGGATTTCAGGGTTTCGATCATTTGTTTCAAAGTCGGATGATGTTGCAAAGAACCTTCTTCGACCGCTTGGTCGATGCGCGGTAAATCCTGCATCACCACGCGCCCTGCGCCCAAATTCATATGGCCGACTTCAGAATTGCCCATTTGCCCGGACGGCAATCCCACATCCCGCCCGCAAGTTTTCAAAAACGATTGCGGCGACGATTTTAACAACCGGTCCCAATTCGGGGTTTTGGCGAGGGCAACCGCATTATCGGCTTGCGTCTCGCTATACCCCCAGCCATCGAGAATACATAAAATTACGGGTTTTTGTTGGGTTATCATGGAGTTATGAATAGCATAAGCCTTACTATTCTTGCCACTTCTATTTATTTGACGATATAAAATTCGTATGCCATAAAGAAACATATTCATGAAAGGGCTAGCTTATGAACATATTGGAACAATCAACCAGACATTATGGCTACATTTTTGCCGGAGGGATGATTGGTGCAATTTTTGGTATCGTGGCGGGTCTTGCATTCAAACCGAGTGCTAATGGATATAATCAAACCATAATCAGTCAGAATATCAGCATGGCTGTGCCGCTTGTGGTTTCAAGTTGTACCCTTTTGGGTTTGGGTGCAGGCATGGCGCTAAGCTATCGCCGCTGTTTACAAGCACAGCAAAATCGGCGCGCAATTTAATCCCTATGATACGGATGCCCATTCAAAATCGAATTGGCGCGGTATAATTGTTCTAATAACATCACCTTCACCATGCGGTGCGGCCAGGTCATCTGGCCCATGGCCAGTTTAAAATCCGCGCTTTTTAGTAAATCCGCGCTAAGCCCATCTGCGCCGCCAATAATAAAACATAAATGGCTTTGCCCGGAATTTTGCCAGGCTTGGATTTTTTTGGCGAAATTGGGGCTGGTCATATCCTCGCCATTTTCATCGAGCGCGATCAGCATCGACGATTTTGGAATCATCGCCTTTATTTGTGCAGCTTCGAGATGTTTGATATTGGGTTTGCCCGCGCCTTTGCTTTCGGCTTCGATCGTTTTAACCGGCCAGGACAGGCGTTTTTCATATTCGGCGCAAAGATCGGAAATGCCATCGCGTTTGGATTTGCCGATGGAAATAATGCTGATTTTCATAAAATAATATGTCCGCCCTAAGCACGTGATCGTTAAATGATACGGCATTATAGGCGGCTGCGGCCTAATTACTAATGGCGAATAAAACCTTTTATATCGACATCATCGGTTGATCGACGGGCTGCGGGATGCTGGCTCCCCACATCTTTTCAACGTTATAAAACCCTCTCGCTTCGGGTTTGAAAAGATGCACGATGACATCGCCGGTATCCACGCAAACCCAGTCGCAGCCGGGAATGCCTTCGACCTTTACGGGGTCGACGGTGCGGCTGATCCGATCGGCAATCGCGCCCAGCTGGCGTTGTGACGCGCCAGAGGCAACAATCATATAATCGGCAATGCTGGATTTTCCGGATAAATCGATAACAACGACGTCTTGGGCCTTAGTTTCATCTAAGCAGCGTTCGATCAGGTCGAGAACGGCTGAAGCGCTTTGTTGTTTTTTCACTATAGGAAAGATCTCCTTTTCCAATCGTATAACCCTATTATAAATCAAATTATTAAAAAAATGTAAAACAAAAACCCTAAAACCTAAGCTTAAAGCCACCATTTGCGTGGTTTTTTTGCCCTTATTTGAGTGGCGGAGCGTTTATCAGCAAAGCCGGTCAAATACGTCCAAGCCGGTGGTTTTTGTCCTGCTAGGGCTGTTTTTGATGTAGTGCGGTGCACACCCAATTCCATTCCTGCCTTGGATTTCAAGGACGCTTTGCCAATTGGCGGGCGGTTGATGACGGCAATCGGAATGCGCCGCGCAATCTGCCGCCATTTGCGCCACCGGTTGAAACCCGCCAAATTATCGCTGCCCATCAGCCAGACAAATTGATGACCTGCAAATTTTTTCTGAATCCTGGCAATGGTATCGATGCTGTACCGCGTGCCCATTTGCGATTCCAGATTTTTGACTTTGATCTTTTTATGCGCGCCGATTTTGCGCGCCTGTTTCAATCGCGCGGATAGGGGTGCCATGTCATCGGATTTTTTCAGCGGATTTTGCGGGCTGACCAGCCACCATATTTCATCAAGCCCAAGTGCGCGCAAGGCGAACAAGGACATTCGTTTATGGCCCAAATGCGCGGGGTTGAATGACCCGCCCAAAAGCCCGATTTTCTTAGGCTTTTTAAGTGTTTTGGATTTCGTTGTCATCATGCTGTTCTGCGGCCGATTTTTCCGCGCGGGCGCGTTCGATTTCGCCGCGCAATTCACGCAACACGGGCAAAATATTTTTCTGCGCGGCGGCGGAAATTAAATGTACTTTTTTACCGGATATTTTCTCGACTTGTTTTTTCTTGTTCGCTTTTTCTTCATCGGTCAGCGCGTCGATTTTGTTGATCGCGACGATTTCGTGTTTATCCGCAAGGCCTTGACCATATTCGTTCAATTCGGCGCGGATGGTGCGATAGGATTCGGCCAGATCTTCTTCGGTGCCGTCGATTAAATGCAGTAATACGTTACACCGTTCCACATGCGCGAGGAACTTTGTGCCAAGTCCGCGGCCTTCATGCGCACCCTCGATCAGTCCTGGAATATCGGCCAGAACGAAGGAATATTCATCCACCTTCACCACGCCCAATTGCGGGTTCAAGGTGGTGAATGGATAATCGGCGATTTTCGGTTTTGCCGCCGATGTCGCCGCTAAAAATGTCGATTTGCCCGCATTGGGTTTGCCGATAATCCCGGCATCGGCGATCAATTTTAATCGCAGCCAAACCCAACGTTCTTCGCCGGGCCAGCCGGGCAGCGCCTTGGTCGGCGCGCGGTTGGTCGATGTTTTAAAATGCACATTGCCGAATCCGCCATCGCCGCCTTTTAACAAAACGACTCTCTTGCCGTCTTTGTCCATATCCGCGAGCAAGGTTTCTTTGTCTTCGTCCAGAATTTCGGTGCCGACCGGAACGCGGATAATCAAATCTTCGCCGGATTTGCCGTATTGATCGCGGCCGCGGCCGTTGTCGCCTTCTTCCGCCTTGAAATGTTGTTGATACCGGAAATCGATCAGGGTGTTCAGGTTTTCGCCAGCCACAAAAATAACGCTACCGCCACGGCCGCCATTGCCGCCATCTGGCCCGCCCTCGGGAATGAATTTCTCGCGTCGGAACGAGGCCGAGCCATTGCCGCCATCGCCGCTTTTAATAAAGATTTTTGCTTCGTCTAAAAATTTCATAACCGTTCCAATCCGGCCAGAAATTAGCAGAAAATATAAGAAATATCCATTTTTGCTTAACGGGGGTTGCGGCCACCAATATCCCGGGGAGTGATCCCAAGCGCTGTACACATTGTTTCTAAATCTGCTTGCGTAATGCGGCCACGGTCCACATGCGGAAAAGCAGCCGTACGGCCGCTTAAAGTTACGTGGGCTTTAGTTTTTCCGGTGTGTCTAACTCTTCCGCCTTTGGATAAAATACCGGCTTCTATATCAGATGCTTTCATCACGTTCCCCTGGATTATTTATTCAATTTCTTAATAAGAATATGATGCAAATGAAATGTTCAATGAAAATTAGCGCATGAATATTACAAAGTAAGGGATAAATTGAATTTAACGGCTGCGGCAATTCCGGTCTTTCAGCGCGAGGGCGGTTCGTGCGGGCAAAGTAATTTGCATCGCTTCATAGGCTTGTCGAGCGGTCGAATTTATGGCGGCAAAACCGGCATAATCGCTGGCTTTAATCATAGTATAACCGCGCATTTTCCGGCCGGGCGGAATGCCGGCTTCCCGCAAGGTTTTTTCAATCGCGCCAACCAATCCCCCCACATTTAAATCCGGTTTTTCATGGGAAAGATTGATCATGAATTTAACCGCAGAGTTCCGCGCATTATGCTGTTTGGGTTGATATCGTTGATCGACAAATATAGAAAATTTGGAAACTTCCGACTGGGCTAATACTGGAATCAATAATTCTGCCGCTTGTTCCAAATAATTGCCGGGTACGCTTATGGCAATCTTAGATGTATGGAATAAAGGGTGTCTTTCCACATGTGTATTCCCCTTGCGCACAAAAGATAATTTCGGCGATTGACTGTCATTGGCGACGTCATAAGTTGCGGCAATGGAGGATCCGGAAAATTTTGCTTCCCATAAACGATGTTCGTGTCTATTTTCCGCCGCCCATTGTTCGTCGGTCCGGCCTTGCGCGGCAACGTCATCGCCGATCAGTTCATCGTCTGGATCGATGGCAGCCTCATAGCCGCCTTCGAGCTCTGCCATTCGCTCCAATTCCTCCAACCCTCGTCTGATGGCATCTTCTTCTGCATCGCGCCGCTCGTTATATTGCTGCATAAACGCGGTATCGGCGCGAAGACTGGCGATAGTGCGGAATTGAAAGGAAGACATATTGTTAACCTATTTTGCCGCGTACGTTATCATAAGACATAAAGAATATATCCTATAAAGAAACATAAATCAACAGGATTGGGCGAATAATGGCAGGTACTAACTGCTTGTTTTAGCAGTAATAAAGGGTTATCAACCGTTAACGGCGACGACCTCTAAGCGCTTTCATACCAGCGGCGATTGAGTCGGACAGAGAAGATGCGCGGTTTGGCCCAGAAATTTTAGGGGTTATAAAAACTCCGGGGCGTTTTCCAATGCCGGGCTTACCGGTTGCTGGGCCGCGTTTTTCGGTGGGGCGATGATTCGTAGATCCTGTCCGCATGCCTGAATAGTAAGGGATAAAAAACGATTCTGACAACCCTGTTTATCTGGGCGCGGCGGGCTTATTCACAATTTGCAGGCATAAAAAAAGCGGCCCAAACGGGCCGCTTTTAATAATACTGGATCAATTAGGCATTGCCTACGACGTTGACAAAGGTTTTGCCGCCGCTTCTGCTTTGGAATTCAACTTTGCCATCGGTGGTCGCGAAGATCGTATGATCGCGGCCCATGCCGACATTTTTACCTGGGTAAAATTTGGTACCGCGTTGACGGATGATAATACCGCCAGCCAGGATCGATTGGCCGCCGCTGACTTTTACGCCTAATCGTCTGCCTGCTGAATCGCGACCGTTGGCGGTACTGCCGCCTGCTTTCTTCTGTGCCATGACTTAAACTCCTTTAATCTTTAACTCTATATTTCACTATAGCCGGAGGTCCTTCGCGCTTACCGCTCAGGACGGCTGAATTGATTATTCAGCCGCTTTTTTGCCTTTGGCAGCGGTTTTTTTCGCTGCTGGTTTCTTTGCTGCTGCCGGACGTTTGTTGCGCGCTTTGTATTCTGGGGCCGATTTTTTCGGGCCGCCCGATGCGCTGATATCGAACACTTTTACCATGGTCAATTCTTGACGATGACCGCGTTTGCGGCGGTAATTGTGACGACGTTTCTTTTTAAAGATGATCACTTTGTCATCTTTATATTGGTCCAATACCTGCACGCTGACGCTGGCGCCGCCGATGGTTGGTTTACCCAATTGCACTTTGCCGCCGTCTTCGATGGCCAATACCGAATCGAAGGTGATGGTTTGACCGGCTTCTTTGGTCAATTTTTCAACCGAGAAAATATCGCCTTCTTTAACGCGATATTGTTTTCCACCGGTCTGGATGATTGCGTACATGATACCTTGCCTCTTATATTTATATAATAATTCTATGCGCTTAGGCCGCTTAGCGGCTTTGGCGAACCCGTCAATATAAGGATTTTGCGCTTTCTGTCAATCGCTTTCGCAACAAAATTTGTCATTTTTTTCAATGATTTTCAGAGGGTTATGGGTGGGGGCGTGGGCCTGCCCCGAAAATGGCGATTGGGCGGGTTTATCACTGGAAAAATGGCGTGGAAAGAATATCTTAGCGGAAGTCAATTTTTCAAGGAGCGTTCATGTCCATCACCCAAAAATTCCTGTCCATTTTAACTTTACTGGTTTTCACCACAGTAACTGCGCCCGCCATCGCCGCCCCTGCCATTGGCAGTCCAGCGCCGGATTTCACCGCAACCGATTCCAACGGTAAAACCGTGAACCTATCCGATTTCAAGGGCCGCAATGTGGTTTTGGAATGGACCAACCATGATTGCCCGTTCGTGAAAAAACATTATGAATCGAATAACATGCAAGGATTGCAGAAA
Source organism: uncultured Alphaproteobacteria bacterium (assembly GCA_964647725.1). GTDB lineage: Bacteria > Pseudomonadota > Alphaproteobacteria > SHNJ01 > SHNJ01 > SHNJ01. The sequence continues at coordinate 1,229 of CAZYJI010000023.1, read as the reverse complement.
AAATATACCGAGCAAGATGTAGCATGGTTATCGATCATTTCTTCCGCGCCGGAAAAACAA
>CAZYJI010000023.1:0-1159 GCA_964647725.1 uncultured Alphaproteobacteria bacterium | reverse complement strand
AAGGCCATGTCGATGGCGCGACCGCCAATAAATTGACCGTCAGCCGCAGCGCATCGCCGACCGCCGTATTGCTGGATGAAAGCGGTAAGATCGGCAAATTATACGGCGCGAAAACCACGCCGCATATGTACATCATCGATAAAACCGGCAAGCTTGTTTATATGGGCGGGATCGACGACATCAATTCAACCGACGCCGCCGATATCAAAAAAGCCAGAAATTATATAGATTTGGCATTCGCCGATATCAACGCAGGTCGTCCGGTGACGTTGGCATCGACCAAGCCTTATGGTTGTTCGGTGAAATATAGCGGCTTGTTTTAATCTGCCTATACCCCCGTGATGATATCAAAACGGTAAATTCACCGATGGAAGTATGCGGCGAATGGTTATTTTGCATGTTGTTTTATAAAGCCGATCAGCCGTACCGGCGCCTCGGTACCATCTTGGATTTTCAGTGGCGCGGTTAAAACATAACCGCCGGATGCGGGCATACTATCCAAGTTTGCTGCATTTTCGATCAAGTATCCTCCCGCGCCCAGCACCGTTTTGTGGACAGGAAAACCTTCATCACTACGGTCGGACGATAAGGTATCGATACCAAGCCCTTTCATGCCGCGGGACAACAATAATTTCGCCGCTTCCACATCCACCGCAGGAAAACGGTAATTATTATGATACTCGGTGGGCTTGTCCCAAAAACGCGCCCAGCCGGTTTTGATCATCACGATACTGCCGGCTGGAATAGGGCCGTGCGCTTTTTCAAATTGTTGGACATCGGCAACAGAAACTTTGTATTTTTCATCACCGCGTGCGGACACATCGATGACAACGCAAGGTCTGATTAAATCAGATAACGGCAATTGATCAATGGTTTTTTCGCCAGGAATGCAATGCGCGGGCGAATCCATGTGCGTGCCGATGCCTTCGTTCATCGTAATTCCATGGGTGCGGAATTTATATTCCACCGCTGGATCATAATCAAAACTGATACGATGATTAAAACCGCATGTGCCATCCCAGGTCGGAATCGCCGGGGAAAGGGCATGGGTTAAATCGATCAGTTTGTAGGGGAATTGGGACACAGGCCATACCTTTGAGAAGCTGGCGGATGAGGAGGGATTTGAACCCCCGATACCCTTGCGAGTATACCGCATTTC
>CAZYJI010000022.1:16704-22033 GCA_964647725.1 uncultured Alphaproteobacteria bacterium | reverse complement strand
TCCCTTTCACGGAGGTAACCGGGGTTCGAATCCCCGTGGGGACGCCAAAATAAAAATGGACCCTTTCAGGGTCCTTTTTTATTTTGGCCCGGTCAGGACCGAGTACCCTGAGAGGTTCGACAAAATTGCAGCAAGCAATCCTTGTGGATTTCTAATGAACGACATCACCGCTTACACCACCCTGTTCCTCACCGCGTTTCTGGCGGCAACGGTTGTTCCGGCGCAGTCGGAGGCTGCGCTTGGCGCGTTGCTGTTGACCCAATCTTATGCGCCGTGGATTTTGATTATGGTCGCCAGCATCGGCAATGTGTTAGGATCGGTGGTCAATTGGGCGTTAGGGCGCGGCATTAACCGGTTTCAACATAAAAAATGGTTTCCGGTCAAACCATCCACCCTGTCGCGCGCGCAAGATTGGTATAAACGATACGGCAGATGGTCGTTATTGCTAAGCTGGGTTCCATTTATCGGCGATGCCATCACCGTTGCCGCCGGCGTGTTACGCGAAAATTTTTTGGTGTTCGTTGCGTTGGTTACCATTGCAAAAACTGGGCGGTATATCGTTCTCACGCTGATCGTTTTGCAAGTGATTGGTTGAATCAACACCATTGACACGTTCCAATATGTCCATTACATTGGACATATGGATATTCAAGAAGCCATCATCGCATTCGACGCTTTATCGCAGGAAACGCGGCTGCAAGCCTTTCGTTTATTGGTGGAGCATGGCCCCGATGGCGCGCCCGCCGGAACATTAAGCGAGAAATTGGGCATTCCGCACAATACCCTATCCTTTCACCTTTCGCATATGAGTAACGCCAATCTTGTAACGTCACGCCGTAATGGGCGGTCAATTATTTACACCGCCAATTTCGCATTCGTTCAAGGGCTGATTCGCTTTATGGTCGAAAACTGCTGCAACGCTGATTTCGCGAATGTTCGGGCCGATAAAAAACGCGGTTGCGACATTATCGAACTGGTGGATTGCTGTCCGCCCGCAAAAAAAAGAAAGAAATTATAATCCTCATCATTTCATAAGGAGTATAATCATGCAAAAAATACTTGTCCTTTGTACCGGAAATTCCTGTCGTTCAGTCATGGCAGAAGCATTGATTAACGCGCTGGGCAAAACCCGATTCGAAGCCGTCAGCGCCGGCAGCCACCCGGCGGGTTATGTGCATCCGAAATCCATAGAAACTTTAAAACGCAAAGGTATTGATCCAGGCCAGCCACGCAGCAAATCCTGGGATGAGTTTGCCGGACAGAAATTCGACATCGTTATTACCGTTTGCGACGAAGCGGCGGGCGAATCTTGCCCCATATTTATGGACCAGCCCAAAAAATTGCATTGGAGCACGCCCGATCCCGCCAAGGCCCAAGGTACAGAACAAGAAATTCAATCGGCCTTCGATCATGCCTTTCACATATTGAAAGACCGGGTGGAAAATTTAATTATTGGAGATTTAAGTGGCCGTGCAAAAGCAGTTTGATGTAACGCGCCGGTTGTTCGCCGAAGCCCTGGGTACGGCGCTGTTAGTCGCCATAGTCATCGGTTCCGGCATTATGGGCGAACGGCTTGCGGGCGGAAACGTCGCCATCGCCCTGCTTGGCAATACGCTGGCCACGGGCGCAGGCTTAGTAGTTTTGATCCTTGTTTTCGGTCCTATATCCGGCGCGCATTTTAATCCGGTCGTTAGCCTGTCCTTTGCCTTGCAAAGAAAGTTGCCCTGGCGGAAATTTACTTTTTATACGGCGATGCAGATTGTCGGCGGCATTATGGGCGCCATGTTGGCGCATGCCATGTTTGATTTGCCGCTTTTGATGCAATCCACCCATATTCGCACCGGCCCGGGTAATTGGATCGGGGAAATTGTGGCTTCCTTTGGATTGCTTATAACGATCCTTGGCTGTTTGCGTTCGCGGCCCGAAGCCATACCTTATGCAGTTGGACTATTCATAACAGCGGGATATTGGTTCACATCGTCCACATCCTTCGCCAACCCGGCCGTCACCATCGCCCGCTCGTTCAGCGACACATTTGCAGGCATCCGGCCCGAAGATGTTTTAGGTTTTATCGCCGCGCAAATCGTGGGTAGTGTGCTGGCGACCAAATTGTTTGGGTGGTTTGAAAATATTCGTTAGAATTGGCGGTTATTCCTCGCGGTAATCCAGATCTCGGCCGAAACTTTCGGGCAGAAAATATACCGCCGCGAAGGCGCAAATAAAACTTGCCGCGCCCACGGCCAGTAACGCTGGAATCAATCCCATATCGGCGCGCAAATAATTTGTTGCTGAACTGGTTATCAGAAAACTGGCGCGCATGAAATTCGGAATCGATGTGGCTGCGGTTGCGCGCAAATTGGTGCCAAAAATTTCCGCTGCCACCGCCACCAAAACCGCAAAATATCCAACCGAAAACCCAAGCGCAAAAAAAGCGATCGAATAAAATACATAGCCATGCGGATGCGGTGCCAGCAATAATAAAGCGCACAAAACCAGGGCAGACGCCATAAATCCGGCCATCACCTTGCGCCGGTTTTTAAACCACTGGCAGGCGCATCCGGCCAAAAAATCTCCCGCCGTCAGCCCCAGCGCCGAATATAAAACGCCGTCGCCGGCTGGATATGGCGTCTCTGCCCCCAGCGCCTTGGTGATTTCCGGCGCAAATGGCGCGATCAACCATACGGCGTAATAAATCGGGCCCGCCAAAATCATGCATAATAAAACCCGCTTGATCCGGTCAGCGCTGGATAACAGCAATTTCAAACTGCCGCGCGTTTTATCCTCGATCTGATTTAAAAACATAAACGATTCCGCAACGCGCATACGCAGAATCAGCAACATGAATCCCATGATACTGCCGATCGCATAACAGGCGCGCCAATCGACATACCGCGCCATCAGGGCCGCCGCGACCGCGCCCGAAACCCCGAATCCGGCGACAAGGGCCGTGCCATAACCGCGCCGTTCCTTGCTCATCACTTCGGAAACCAGTGTCATGGCCAATCCCAATTCCCCCGCCAATCCAAGCCCCGCGACAAACCGGCACCAGGTGTAAAATTGAACATCTTGCGCCAGGGCGTTTGCCAGCGTCGCGCCCGAATACACAATAATACTTAGGAACAATAATCGCGTCCGGCCGATTTTATCGCCTAAAACACCAAATAAAACCCCGCCAATCAAAAGCCCGATCAGCTGCACATTGACAATACGAATGCCCACGGAAAATAAATCGGCCTCGGCAACGCCCAAGGACCGCAACGAAGGCACCCGCACCACGTTGAACATCAGCAAGTCATAAACATCGACAAAAAATCCCAGCGCGGCGACGATTACCGGCAAGCTAAAAACACCATTATTGGGGTTTTGACGGGTGGATTCTGTAGTCATAATTTAGTTCCTAAAATTTTATCTTCATGACTGTCATCCCGAGCGTATGTGAGGGATCGCCAGACGTAAGCCTTATATCTGTAGATCCCTCACCCCATGCGGGGATTCGGGATGACAATTTTCTTACCCCAGTTCGGCGGCATCGTCGATTTGAAATTGCGCCGTGGTGCGGCCGTTGAAATTATTTTCGCGCAAGGTTCCGGCGACATGGATTTGCGCGCCCTTGCTTTGCGATAAAAATTTGCCCAATTTGCCTTCCATCACGCGAAATGCCACGGCCTTTATTTCCGCGCCATCCATGCCGCGCAAGGTTAGGCGCAAATGTTTTTCTTTCATAATGTCGGCAAAGGCTATTTGCACATTTTTAACCGCGAACCTGGGTTGCGGATTGCCCTGGCCGAACGGTTCCAGCTTTTTCAAATTTTGCAGCAAATCCATATTCAACGCACCCGGCTGTGCCAACGCATCGATGGCTAGACGCGGCGTCATATTGGCATTGGCGGTGTCCTTGATAAACCGGCCTGTGATAAATTGCCGGAATTGATCCATTTTATCGGCCGTGATTTTAAATCCCGCCGCCATCGCATGCCCGCCTCCCTTGTCCAAAATGCCCAATTGCTGCGCGGCCAGGACCGCGCTCCCTAAATCGAATCCATGCACCGACCGCGCCGATCCTGTGCCCTGCCCCGCCTTCATCGCAACCACAAAACTTGGCTTGTGATACCGGTCTTTCAGACGGCTGGCGACAATGCCGATAACACCAGGGTGCCAGTTTTCATTCGCGGCCAGGATTACTGGCGCATCATTGGATGATGCGTCTACTTGGTCGATTGCTTGCGCCAAAATAGTTTGTTCCAATTCCTGGCGTTCGGTATTTAATTTATCCAATTGCCGCGCGATATCTTGCGCCCGCCAGTCTTCGGATTCCGCCAGCAATTGCACGCCCAAACTGGCGTCTTGCAAACGCCCGGCGGCGTTAATGCGCGGACCCAATAAAAATCCCAAATGATACGCATCCGGTTTTCCATCCAATCGCGCCACATCCGCAAGCGCGCGCAAACCTACATTGCCGCGCATTCCCAGAATTTCCAGGCCGCGCCGGACAAAGATGCGATTCACGCCCAGCAATGGCACGATATCCGCAACCGTCCCCAGCGCCACAAGATCCAAATAAGTTTTTAAATCCGGCTCCGCCCCCGCCGCGCCGAAATGGCCGCGATCCCGCAAAATCCGGTTCACCGCCATGATCAGAAAAAACGTAACGCCGCACGCGGCCAGATATTTATGCTCGAACGTGCAATCCAGGCGATTGGGATTCACAATCGCCGCCGCGCGCGGTAAATCGGTGCCCGGCAAATGATGGTCGATGATTAAAATTGGAACCTTGTCCGCATATTCGCCGATCAAATCGGTCGCTGTGATGCCGCAATCCAACGTAACGATCAAATCCGCGCCATTTTCCAGTAATTTATCGAACCCGAGCGCGCTTGGCCCGTATCCTTCGGTAAAGCGGCAAGGAATATGGAATGTAGTTTTACCCCCGGTTTCATGAATATACCGGCGCAATAAACTGGTCGATGTCGCGCCATCGACATCGTAATCGCCCAATATACCGATGGTTTTTTTGGCGATAATGGCGCCTGCCAATATCGTTGCCGCCTTTTCCATATCGATCAGGCCATATGGATCGGGCAATTGGCGCAAAGTCGGGTTTAAAAAATCGTCGATATGATCGAGACCAATGTTTCGCGCCGCCAGAATGCGCGCCACCGTATCCGGCAAATGATACCGCTGCGCAATCGCCAACGCTTCGCGGTCGTCAGACTGCGTCACTTCCCAACGCCGGCCGGTAATGGAATGTTCGACTGCGATATTCAAGTAATCCTGCCTTTTATAATCGCCTTAATCGGCGCCGCGCATTTCGTTTTTCTGCTTTAAATCG
>CAZYJI010000022.1:0-16694 GCA_964647725.1 uncultured Alphaproteobacteria bacterium | reverse complement strand
TGATGCGCTTCGATATACCGCACCGTGCCGGATTTACTGCGCATCACCATGGAATAGGTAAATACGCGCCCGCCTTGATGCCGCACGCCGCGCAGCATCGGGCCATCGGTGACGCCAGTTGCGGCGAACATGACTTCGCCATTGGCCAAATCGTTCAATTTATAAATCCGGCGCGGATCCTTGATGCCGCAATTAATCGCGCGTTTTTCCTCGGCTTCGTTGCGGATCACCAAACGCCCTTGCATTTGCCCGCCGATACAACGCAAGGCCGCTGCGGCCAAAACGCCTTCGGGCGCACCACCGGTTCCCATATAAATATCGATACCGCTTTGCGGTTGCGTGGTTGCGATCACGCCGCTAACGTCACCATCGGAAATCAAACTGATCCGCGCGCCAGCCTGGCGCACGGCCGCGATCAATTCCGCATGGCGCGGCCGGTCCAGAATACAGACCACCAAATCTTCGATGGGAACATTCTTCGCCTTGGCCAGATTATGCAAATTTTCCGGCACTGGCGCCGATAATTGCACTACGCCTTCGGCATACCCAGGACCGATGGCGATTTTTTCCATATACACGTCCGGCGCATGTAAAAATCCGCCGGAATTCGCCATCGCAATAACCGATAACGCATTGGTACCGCCCTTGGCGGTAATCGTCGTGCCTTCGAGCGGATCAAGCGCAATGTCTACCTTTGGCCCGTGACCAATGCCAACTTTTTCGCCGATAAATAGCATCGGCGCTTCGTCGCGTTCGCCTTCGCCGATCACGACCCTGCCATCGATATTCAATCCATTCAGCGCCCAGCGCATGGCATCGACCGCCACACGGTCCGCCGCTTTTTCATCGCCCCTGCCCATTTGCGTCGATGCGGCAATCGCCGCTTCTTCCGTAACGCGCACGACTTCGAGTGCGAGGTCGCGATCCATCGCAAGATCGGCGGCGCGGCGTTGTGGGCTTAGTTTTTTATTCAGATTGAAAATCATGCTTCATCGCTCCTTTGGAACGGGATTAGGGCCGCAGTATGCCATGAAGCGAGCCTGCTGCAAATCAATTGTTTTCCACGATGGATCACGCTTAAACCCAACGTTTTCCGCGCTAATCCGCCTTGCTTTCTAACCGGCTTTGCTTATAAATATCAGGCTAGAGGTATTTTTCAGGAAAGGAACAATCCATGGCTAAATCTAAAAAACCGAAATCCAAATCCAAACCAAAATCCGCTGTCAGAGCGCGTCCGAAAAAATCTTCGGCAAAAGCCATGAAAAAACCGGCAAAAAATAAATTTGCCTCGTTCGTTTTGAAAACTCCTGACCAATTCAAAAGTTTCGTGTCCAGCGTTGAGGCGAAAAGCGGTTACCGTAAGCCGATCGGATTCGGCATTTGCCATATCGTACGCGGCGAAGTGCGCCCGGAAAAAACCTTGACCTGTTATTTCCCGGTAATTAACTGGAATGAGAATTTCGGCACCGCAGCCGTATTGCTCGATGCCGCTGGATTGACCGGCAAGGAAGTTTCCGGAAAAAGCGAAGTTGTCGTTCCGGTGACGCGCGATATTATCGAAACCGCCTATGCGCGTTTCATGCCATTTATCGAATCGGCCACGGGTGACCAGCACCGCAACGTGCAAGTGATCAAAATGCTGCGCCCGATTTTCGACGATATGGACGATGCGGAAAATTATTATCAAATGGTGTTTTTATTCGAAGACGCCGAACCGCAATCGATTCCAGCGATTTATTTAAAATTGCTGGCTATGTCCGCGACCAAGGCAAAACCGCGCAGCCTGAATTTAACCGGTATTTTCGGCAAATTGGAAAATCTGGCTTGGGTAGACGATCAGCCATATGAACTGGATTATTTACGCGATCATGAAATCGGTTTGAAATTGACCGGCCAATTCCCGGCGATCGATTCGGTCGATAAATTCCCGCGTTATTTGATGCATGTGATTCCGGCCGACAATACCCGGGTACTGGATACCAGCCGCGTGCGTTTGGGCGCGCATTTGGCCGGTGGCACCACCATCATGCCGGGCGCATCGTATATCAATTTCAACGCCGGTACATTGGGGCCAGCGATGGTCGAAGGCCGCATCAGCAGTTCGGCGATTGTCGGCGCGGGATCGGATGTCGGCGGCGGCGCCAGCATTATGGGCGTTTTGTCGGGCGGCAATTCGACGCCAATCACCATTGGCGAAAAATGCTTGCTTGGCGCGAATTCGGTTACTGGATTGCCATTGGGCGATGGATGTATTGTCGATGCGGGTATTGCCATTTTGGCTGGAACCAAGATCGCCATTTCAGGAAAAGAGCTGGCGAAACTGGCCGAAGTAAACCCGGGCAAAAATCTAAAATCGCTTGCGGTCAATCATGATGGCGCCAGCGACAGTTATATTTTCAAGGCAAGCACGCTGGCCGGTTGCAACGGATTGCATTTCCGCCAGGAAAGCACCACGGGACGCATGATCGCAACCCGCAGCGGGCGCACCATCGAATTGAACAAGGATTTGCACGGCAATACCAAAAAAACCGCCGCGTAGTACTTCGTGTCATCCCGAACGAATGTGAGGGATCGCCAGATATAAGTTTCTATGTCTGTAGATCCTTCGGCCTTACGGCCTCAGTATGACAAATTCCGACTTATGCCAGCAAACTGATAATCGACGATTTATTTAGATTTTGTTCGATACGCGGATTGTACCGCCCGATCAATTGCACCGTGGGATCAGTTTGCATGCGGTTATAATCGCTACGATATTGTTCGATTTGATCGGCATGCGCGCCATACGTATCTTGATAAGTAAAATAGGTTTTACGCGCCACATTGATCAATTCCAATTGATCCGCCTGCGCTCCCCCTTCTTGCAAATCAACCGCTGTCTGGGAAGTCCGGGCATGCGCCACAACTTTCTCGGCTTCCTCCACCGAAACCAAAGAGTCGTTTGTGTCAAACAACTCTAAATTTTCCAGCTTCGCGCCGGCTGGATTAGCAATAGCAGCCGCGGTTGGATTACTGCCGATATTATGGTCGGTCAACCGTTGCCTGAGTTCTTGAAATTCCGCATCATACAAAGCGCGCTGATTACCCGATAGATTATCGCCTTCGTCCACCACGGCTTGCGCGATGGTGACTATCCGATCGAAAATATTGCGGGCGGTGGCATAGGCATCGTGGCTGGGTTTCGGCAGCGGATCATAAGTCACCCGTTCGATGCCATTTTCGACGATCTTTAATTGGTCGGATTGCCGGTTGCCGGCATAGATGTCCGCTTTGACGGAAATTTCTTTGGATTCGGTACGGCTGTACGCGCGCGCAACATCGGCGGCATTCTTGCTGCCGAAATAACGGTTGCCGATTGCCGTAAGGCCGTCGGTGTTCCTGATAATCATCTTCCTATTGCATCGGCTAATCTACCTGGGCCGCGCAACTCCCCCGAATGGAAGACCTTCCTGGACATCCTTTATTATAAGCCTCTATTATAGGCCTCGATTATTAACGAACCGTTAATTATATTCCTTAAAGGATATAATTGAACGATTGCGCCGAATTGCCAAATATAAGATATACAAGCAAAATTGCGCAAACACTTGCTTTATAACGGCATTTGGTTTACACATCCCCTTCCCTTACCAGAAGGGGCATGCGCAAGCATAGAACATAGGTATCGCGGGCCAACCCGAGCGCAATAGCGCGAGGGAAAAATAGAGAAGGCTCACGTTATTGATTTCTCGGTATCGCGGGGTGGAGCAGCCTGGTAGCTCGTTAGGCTCATAACCTAAAGGTCGTTGGTTCAAATCCAGCCCCCGCAACCAATTTTTTCCGTAAAATTTATAAAAAGCAAAAATTGCTCTGCGAAGCCTTGGCGAAGCGGGGCCGGCTGTTATACTCCATTACAATATTATATATTTTCAAAAGGATCTCTATGACCTTCCCCATTCTTATTCTCACCGGTTTTATCGCCGGGATTTGTTCCGGTTTGTTTGGCATTGGCGGTGGCGTGATTATGGTGCCGATCATGATGTTGGGACTTGGATTCGCGCAAACCACGGCTAACGGCACATCATTAGTGGCTTTGTTGTTACCAGTCGGCATTTTAGGCGCTTGGCAATATTATCAGGCTGGCAAAATTACCAATGATCATATCGTGTATGGTTTGTTGTTGGCGGCGGGATTATTTTGCGGCGCTTATTTCGGCTCTAAAATTGCCATAAACATGGACGAAGCTTTGCTGCGCAAATGTTTTGCCGTGTTCTTGGTTTGCATCTCTTTACGTTTGTGGTTCACGGCCTAAATAACAAAGGTCCGGTATGATCAAAAAACTCGCCCTTCTTGTCATAGGATTCTGCATGATCTTCTCTGCTCGCCCTGCTGCTGCGCAAGAAAAAGCCTTTGCGCCCGCGGCCACGCACCGCGCCATCGCATCAGTTTCGGATTGGTTGAACACATCCCGTGCGCTTACCGCCCAGGATTTGGCCGGGCGCGTTATCTTGCTGGATTTTTGGACGTTTTGTTGCATCAACTGCATTCATGTGATTCCGGATTTGCAATATCTGGAACATAAATTCGGCGATAAATTGACCGTGATTGGCGTGCATTCGGCCAAATTCCAAAATGAAAAAGACAGCGATAATATCCGCCAGGCGATTCTGCGGTATGGCATCGAACATCCCGTCGTAAATGACAGCGATTTTCAAATCTGGCAACAATTTTCGGTGCGTTCCTGGCCGACATTGATATTGATCGATGCGGACGGAAAAATCGCGCAAATGTATAGCGGCGAAGGCCACCGCGCGGAATTGGAACGCGACATCGAACATTTGATCGAAGCACAGGAATCCAGCCTGAACACCGCCGCACTGCCGATGGAGCATGAACAATCGAAACAACCTTATACAATTTTAAAATTCCCCGGCAAAATCGCCCACGCCGAATTCGGCACATCGCGTGACGATGCATTATTCATCAGCGATTCCGGACATAACCGTATTTTGCAGGTGGATTTCGACAATAATATTGTCGAAACCATCGGCACGGGCAAAGCCGGATATCGCGACGGCGAATTCAACCAGGCGCAATTCCTGCAACCGCAAGGATTATTGTTCGACAAAGAATCGCAAATATTATATGTCGCCGATACCGGCAATCACCGTCTGCGCGCGGTGGATTTCAACAAACGGCGCGTGACCACATTGGCCGGAACGGGCGAACGTGGCGGATACCGCATTGCCGATGGATCGGATGCGGCGAAAACCGCCCTCGCCAGCCCGTGGGATCTGGCATTTTTCCCAAACAACCGGGAAATCACCATCGCCAATGCCGGCAGCCATCAATTGCTCACCTATAACATCGACAAAAAAACCTTGCGCGTGTTTGCAGGCAATGGACGTGAATCGATCGACGATGGAAAATATCCGCAAAATTCCCTATCTCAACCCAGCGGCCTATCGGTTTGGGATGGCAAATTGTATTTTGTGGATTCAGAAACCAGTAGCTTGCGCGTTGCGGATCAACATGGCGATATCAAAACCCTGATCGGCACGGGATTATTCGATTTCGGGTTCAAGGATGGGCCGCAAGGCACAGGATTATTGCAACATTCCTTGGGATTGCACGCCGATGCGGACGGCGTTTATATCGCCGATTCGTATAATCACGCGATCCGGTTTTACGATTATAAAACCAAATCCGTCACGACGGTTTCCGGCAACGGCAAAACCGGCGCGGATATGGGGAATTTGGCGGCGACGCGGTTTAACGAACCCAATGCCATTATTAAAATTGGATCGCGGTTGTTGGTCGCGGATACCAATAATAATCGCCTGTTATGGTTGGACCGCAAAAACAATCGCGCCAATTTATTCGATGTCATGCCGCGCAACAAACCGGCGGAATTCGTGAAAAACAGCCTGGCGCCGAATACCTATATGTTAGATCTGTTATTGCCGGCGGAAAAGAAAATTCCGGTCGACATGCAATTTAAACCTGGCTGGAAATTGAATGCGGAAGCGCCGTCTAATTTAGCGTTGTTTTTATTGCGACCAGCCGGGCCATCGCTGGTTAAGGAATGGGATTTTGCCGCGCTGAAAAAATTGCCGATATCCCTGCCCGCGCTGGACAATCATAATCATTACCGTTTGCAAGGTACGCTGTATTATTGCGAAGATAAAGAAGGATCTATTTGTTTAATCCGCAGTTTCGATGTTTCTATTAACGCATCGAACAATTACGTCCCCGGCGAGCCCAGCGACCCATCCAAAGATCAAGGCCCGTTCCAATCGGATAAAGTGGTGTTGGATTTGAAGTAAGCTAGGCCATCGTTCGCGAGTGACCAGCGAGCTGCTTTAAAGCACGCGCATCTACGGGCAGCAGTGGCGCTGTTCTTTGTTTCATTACAGGTGTGTCTTGCTCCAGAAAAGCATTGATACAAAATAATTCGTTCGACCGTATGGTTGATGGACTCCGGGCACGACCCTTGTTGCCATCTTTATCAGTGCGTGATTCCATATGTTCTTTTTCATGATCTTGCATAATCTTGATTAATTTTCCTACATCGGAAGCCTGCTCCGCATATCCACTCTCAGAAAATTCATACTGTAAAACGCGCAAACTCATCCTCAAGGCAAAATATAAAATACGCTCGCGCGATACGTAATAAGAATTTCCTTGCGACGGCCTTATTTCCACACGGCTTCCTGGCGCGCTTTGAAAAGCCTTGATCGCCAGTTCGCCTGGCCCTTGGATTGTTGCTCCACTTGCTAAGTTAGCCAATCCGTCTAACTTGCTTAATATATCATTCGCGGTAAAAATAGATGGATCGCTTTTCCAGCCTGTCAAAGCATCATAAAATGAAATCAAGAAATCTCTGTTTGTCGCGTTAAGCGCAACGCAGCCGGATTCGCTGGTAGGTTGCAACAATTTACGCATAACTTGTCTACACTTACTGAAAGCGTCGCTTCTTTTCGCCGCATCGCTAAAAATCTCCGGTATTTCCGCGCGCGTCTGCGCTGGCCCGCGTGCGCCAGGTTTGACTTCATATAATGCGGCAGTGTCGGGCGCTGTGCCCGTTATAACGCTCATCTTCAAATACCCATAAGTTTTTATTTTGGATACTATAATAGCCCAATAAAGCCCATAAATAAAGCAATTTTATGACTTTTTTTCTGAATATTAATTTCAATCTAAAATTATGATATTCAACGGTTTATTGAACAAACATACTGAATATGGGTATTAGGTGCATGAAATATATCTATGTATAAATAGCAAAAAGGATACATACTATGAGATTCCCGCCCGTAATTTTAAAATAAAAAAACGCCCGCGTTCTGCGGGCGTTTTCGTATTTATCGGTTTCAATATTATTGTGGGGCCGATTGGGTAGCACCAGGAGCCGGCGTTGGCTCGCCACGATGTTCTTGTGCCCGGTGATGTTCCTTGCGGGCGCGGTGCTCCATTTTCTCTTTCGCATGGTATTTTGGCGCAGAACCGGCACCTGGACCACCCGCCGGACCCGGCGGATTCATCGCATGACCGGCACCCGGACCACCGGCAGGACCCGGTGGGTTATCGCGACCCGGGCCGCCAACAGGGCCTGGGGGATTGCCGTGATGTTCACCCATCTGTTCATGGCGCATTTCTTGGCGGTGTTCGCGTCTGTCTTCGCGGTGCTCTTTGATCGCGGCTTTTTGTTCCGGCGACATGCTATCGAATTTTTCTTTGCGTTTTTCCTTGATCGCTTGGCGCTGTTCCGGTGTCATATTTTGCCATTCTTCGCGGCGTTGTTCGCGCCGTTCCTGACGTTGTTCCATGATGGCTTGCTTTTTTTCCGGCGGCAGGCTGTTAAAACGTTCCTGCATTTTTTGCTTGGTTGCCTCGCGTTGTTCCGGCGTCATATTCTGCCAACGCTCGCGGCCTTTGGCTTTGGCTTCTTCGCGCTGTTCCGGGGTCATATTTTCCCATTTTTCGCGGCGGCTTTTCCAGTATAACTGTCTTTCTTCCGCGCTTAATTGGTCATACGGTTTTTTCATAGGCTTGTTTGGCGTCATCGTTTCCGCTGCCGTGGTCGCCTCGGTGATGGAATCTTCGGTTACGGTGTCGATCGCCTGTTCGTCCGCCGCCGTGGTTGCGGTTGGCGCCGCATCTTCGGCATGCGCCGGCATGGTCAGCATAAAGGCCGCAAAGCCCGCCAACAATAATAAGGAGAGAAGTTTTTTCATGTTATGCCTTTCGGGGATTGGTTTATCGGATTGCAACGCGCGTGGGCTGCGCATTGGAATTATAGTAAATTGCTTGTTGCTGTTGTACAAGCCGCCTACTCCAATTATGCACCGAAATATGACTTTACAATGACCTCCCTTTCACCACCGATTGGATTAGGAGTGGCGTTTAATTCAAAAACACGATCCTATTGCCCCACTTTAGCGCCCAGAAAATACATCGATAAATCAAAGATATAAAATCCTAACTGCTTGTTAAGCTTTATATGGGACAATGGAACCTGCAGCCATGTAGGCCTTTGACGCGCAGGATGATGCCATAAGGGGGCACGCGCATCTCTCGATTAAACGAGTGGGGATATAGAACATGGTCAGCACCACAATCGGCAGCGTTTCGCCGTCATCGCAATCTTATAATAAGATAAAATCCACTTCGCCCAAACCGGTCGAAGTTTTCAAAGAGCTTACCAAGCCGAAATTCGCCGACGATTATTATCAAAAATCGCCGGCCGCCGACACGACGCAACGCCTGGCCGACAGCCCAGTTTACGGCGCGGCGCAAGATGTATTGGGGCGGATGAACGGATTGGCCAAACAAGCAGCCGATCCCAACATCACCGCCGAACAGCGCGATTATCTGAATACCCAGTTCAACGATTTAAAAGGCCAGCTGAAGAATTTAGGCATTGGCAACGGCGGAACGACATCTACCGATCCTTCTTCCAAATTGTCGGATCTGGATTTGCAATTGGAATCGACCGATTTAACCTCGACGGCGAACGCTACTGCCGCGCAAACTGCGACTGATACCGCCTATGGCACCATTACCCAGCAACAGGGCAATGTGCAAGCAGAGGCTTACCGCCTCGACAATCAGGATCGCGAAGCCGCAACGCAGCAATTCGCCGTCGATCAATTTCTGGAATCGCAGAAACAGCAAACCAACCAAAGTGTCGAGGATGTCCGGGTGAATACGGCGATCAGCGCCTATCGCAACCAGCAAGAATCCAGCACCAAGCGCGAAGGCGTGTTGCGGTTGTTGGCTTAATTTTCAGTTCAGCGTATTACATTACCCGCGCGGCTTGCAAATCCAGCGCGACAATATGCCGTGCTAGAATTCTTGGCTCGCGTTTGTCTGCTTCCCCAACCACATGAATATAGGTGGAAGCCGAATCATTCCCATCACTCGAAAACCAAGCCCGGAAAATAGACATTTCACGCAATGCTTCATCCATCTGATTGCGGGATCTTACGCTTACCTTACCTTCGGGTTTATGCATCATATCGCGATACTCTTCGGGCGGCATGTCTCTGAATCTGTCTTTGCAAACCCTTGCATAATCATCCCATGGCATGTGTTGTGTAAGGGCAAGATGCCGTAAAATCATCATCGCCGCCCGGTTATATTGCGGCAACACGGCCGCTTGCCTGGCCAGCCTGACCGCCATTTCTGGGTCCTCTTGTGCTATGCTGAAACGCGCCTTGTAACACAATGCCCATTTCAATCCTTCTTCATCCCGCATATCGCGCAATTTCCGGCAGGCAATGTCCACTGTACCAAAATTGACGGCATAGCCTGCTTTATACGCGACCAAGGCCATGTCCAAATATAAAACAGGCCCGATGCCTTGATGCCTTTCCGATAATATATCCGCTTCCAGGGAACTCAACGCTTCCGCAAATCGCCTGTCCGCGAATAATGCCCGGGCTCTGCTTTCCCGGACCATATAATTTGTGCCGTCTTTTTGTAACGCTATATCCGCCAATGCAATGGCGCGTTTTGTATCCCCGCTATGGATCACAGTTGTAACCAATAATATGTCATTATCGGCATCCGGGCGTTGTTTTAACAATTCTTCTGCCAATTCTATTGCTTGCTCATGCTGTCCCATAGCGGAATAATATTTAACCCACATCGTCAGGACAAAAATATCATTCAGATCCGGTTCAATAAGCCCCATATGTTCTTCCGCCCGCCGAACAAAATCTTCTTTCCGGTTCAGATATTGATAAGCCAGCCCCAAATACATATGAGCAAGATTAGTCCGTACAATTTTATTGTCTGGTTCTACCTCTATTACTTTCTCTAACCACTCCGCCGCTAATTCGTGCTGATGCGTGGATTTTGCGACACGCGCCAGCCGTGTCATGGTAATTGGATCGCGCTTCCCATTTCTTTGGTCTAATTCGTTGGAACGAAGAAACCATTTATAGGCTGTTTTCGCATTTTGATATCCGCGATGATGGGCATAAAAATCCCCTAATTTATAGGGCGGCACCGGATCTGATGGAACAAGCGCGTGAAGATATTCCAAACACCGAACATAATTATCCGCATCTTCTGTTTGACGATACGACACCACCAATTGTCTTAGTACCATCACATAAAAATGTATGGGCTTTGGCAAGGGCGTTTCTAGTGAAGGTTGCCATTCATCGGCAACCTGTTGATGCGTGGTGCAATACTCGACGCCCAGCGTAATGGCATCGCGATATCTTCCTGCCTCATTACAACGATGCATTTGATCTATAATATCGTCCAACATCGGCCATCCTGTTCTACAAGTAGCAAGGTGCCTAAACTATACAGGGTTTTAAAAGACAACACATGCCCGATGCATACACATTCTACAATAAATGCAAATAAAATAATAATTTATGATCAATAATGAGGTTTATATTTTAAATCCACACTTAATAACGAATATATGCATTGATACCGCAGCGCACCATTAGCAGTTGCGCCCAAACCAAATGGGTCTATGCTGGCCCAACTTGCAACCGAAGTTGAGGTTCGAAATGCCGCCTATTCTTATGCTGAGACAACAAGAAACGCTGCCATACCCCAAATGGTTCAAACAAGCGCGGGAGCAATTATACCGCCTGGCCGACATGCCCCATTTTGACAATAGGTCGGCGCAAGCGTTTTTCAGGGGATGGCTGAAAGCTATGAAGCCCGGAAAAGAAGAAACAGAATTGTTCCAGAAATCCATGAACAGGTGGCTGGATATTAGTGCGGCCATGCGCCAAGTGGCCAAGGAAAATCCCGCCAAACACCAAGCGGCTCAACGCGCCATGCGCCGGGCCGAGGCGCAACCGTCTGGCAAGCGGATTTTAAAAACCAGCATGCGCAGAGCTGCCGCCGCCAGAGGGCGCGCCAGATAGTCCTTTTTATTTCATACGGCAAATAAAACCGCCCGGGAATGGATTCACCGGGCGGTTTTAATTTACGGGAACAATAAATAATATTTTGGCCGGGATTATCTTGCCTTAACCGGATAACGGCGCGGCAAAAGAGCCTGCAGGACTTCTTTTATCGCGTCAACGCTTTGTCGTCCAACCTGCGCGATGGTGACGCCCGAATCCAAACCTGGTGTTCCAGCCAAACTGGCAAGATTCGAATCACCGGTCATGAACATAATAGGCACGGCAGCCAATCTTTGACTATGCCGCAAATGCCAGGCCAAGGCCAAGCTGCGCGGAGCATTGTCGCCCCATAAAAATTGGTTGGAAAGATCCCAATCATTGCCAAAACGATATCTCAAAGATGCTTGCATAGCGGCTGTATCATTAGAAACTGCGCCATTCCTATTCAGGGGCACGTCATCATAGATAACGATAAGATCGGGCCGCTTGCCTATTCCATTGGCAATGCTCTCAACCGAATCGGCAGTCCGCACGGAACATTCTAATGCACTAGCCCAAGAAGATGCAGAGTATCCGGAATTAATCATCAATACTTTTGCACTAAGAGGACGCAAGCTCCCAGGCGCTCTTTCATCTTCTAAAATAGTATGCGCAGTGTGTCGATCATAGGCTGTTGTTTCATAGACAGGAATGCCCAACCCATGAATGATTCTAACGGTTTTCCAAGGCGTGCCTTTGTACCAAAATTCTTCTAAGACGCGCTTTCCATCCTGCAGCGTGACAATAGTAGGCTGCGTGCACGATGCGCGATGCAAATTATCTTCGGCATCCAGCCACATGCCGAATTTCGGGGCGCCATCAACCATGACTTGAATATTGGGGTCTTCTCCCGTACGCGAATAAAATTTATTGTTTTGCAGCCAGAGATAAATTTGTACGCCGGTGGCCGGAACTGGGTCCGGCGATCCAGATTGCGGCATCGGTGGGGCTTCCGTGCTTAATATCAGCGCGGGACAATCATCGGATCTGTGCAGAACGCCGAAATGCGAGCCTGAGATTTCGCGTTTCTGCCGCAAAACATGCAATGCCAATTTTGCCAAAAGCGCTGGGTGATCGAGCGGATTAGCAGAAGTTTTTTTCAATGTTGGCCAGTTCGGCATTAATTCGTCCGCCAAATCGCCGTTCAGTTCAATCGCGCTGCCTTGCATGACCATTTGAACCGGAATTCCGCCATCAGTATTTTGCTGTACAGAACCTGAAATATAAAACCGCATCGCGTCCCCTCTTTTATAAGCAATAATTGCATCGTATTTTTAAAGGATAAATTGCCTATGTCAAGCAAATCCAAATAATTGAAATGTAATGATAATATAAATTTTGAAAAACGAAATAAAATCGTTACATTGCATTCATGTCTATTTTGCCATTCAAATCTTTTGCCGAAGAGTTTTTCCAGACGGAAGGCGTGCCATCGCCACGTGAAATTGCTCATTTGCGTTTGAAAGGCGGAATGGAATTGGCGTTTTTTCCATCGGTGGGCCCTTTATTTCCATGCCACACTTTATTGGTGCCAGAAGAACCGGTGCATTCTTATGCGGAATTGGACGAAGATGATTTAGTTGCTTCATTCGAAGCGGCGGTGGAATTGCGGCGGTTAATGAAAGAAGATCAAGAGGAAAGTATAGTAATTGGCGAGCATGGGGCCACCAGCGCGGGTAGCTGTAAACTTACCCCAGCAAAGAAATCCGAAGGGGCGCATCACGGTGGTGCGTGTACTGATCATGCTCATTTGCATTTTAGTACTTGTCGCGGGAGTCCTTTAGCAACGTTAGACAATTATATGAGTGTTGGAGGAAAGCCAGAAGTTCTCACTCATCCCAGAGACATGAAACAACTGCAAGGCCAGCCTTACTTTATGTTTTGTCCCTTTCCACAAGGCTATCCGGATAGATTGCAAATTTATGTTTGGAACAATCCGCAAGATAGATTTGGTGATTTGACCAGGCAATTTTTCCGCAGAGCCGTATATGCCGCTGGCCATGGATTGGATATTCGCGATATGCGCGCCGGAGGTAATGAGGGCTGGGATTGGCGTAAGCACCCCGATATTCCCGAGGTTTGGCATATTTCCAGGTTAATATCAGGAGATTTTTTAAGGCCGAATTATTACGCCGATCCTGATGCTACTGATCCCAAGGCCAAGCCATACGGAAAGATTGTAGAATTTAAAGTGCATCAAATCGCAGCAAGAGAAAAATAAAAACCGCCCGGGAATTGCTTCGCCGGGCGGTTTGTCCGAAGTATCGGGGGAAAATTAATGCTTTTCCTCGATCACTTCTTTGGATGTTGTGGTCGATTTATTGAATAGACTTTTTAGATCCGTGTTTTTTTAGTTTCGGTGGAAATGATTTTATCGCCATCATTATAGACATCGATTTGTTATAACTCATATTATCTTGGTCTTCGCGCTAATATTTGCGCAGCTAATTGTGCGACTATATCTAAGCCAGGCGGTGACAATAATGCCAAAGCACGCTCCTCCGCTGCCTTGGCGCGTTGTTGGTAATGACCGATACTGTCACCCACATATTTCCACCCGGCGTTTTTAAAATCCACCCGCGCGCTCAACAACGCAACCATGGCCGGCGCGGGTTCGCCGCGGCTCAAACGTTCATATTCCTCGCGTTCACGATTGGATTGGATCATTTGGGATTCATCGGCTAAAACGAATTTACGTGGCTCGCCCAAAATGCGGGAGCAATTTTCATCGACCCGCGCGCGGCGGTCCTCGCCCTTTAAATTGGAATCTATTAAAATTTGCGCCAAACTCCAATTGGATTGGTCGTACGCGGCACGCTGTTTTGAATCTGTAATTTGATCCGCAAACTCCATCCGGCCCAGTAATATTTCCAATAAACATTCCGATTGTTCTGCTGTCCCACCCACATAGAAAGTTGCCATGTCAACAAAATCTTGCATGCTCTGGGCAGTGGTATCCCAAGTTAAACCCGGATAATTTTGAATCATATTGCCGGCCATTCTGGCAATCGGGGTGAATAAACTATTTCCAAAATTTACCGAGTTGCGAATTCTTTCAGGGGTAAGCGTATCGGCGGAGATTACATTGGTGGTAAATACCCCATCCCATTTATTGCGTTCTGCCAATTGCCAAAGATTTTGTAAAACCGGCGCAGCGCCCATATTTACGGCCAAAAGATCGGTATAACCTAAACTGCTCTGCTCGTATTTTTTATTGGCCTCTGATAAAGCGAGACCCAAAAAAGCAAATGCGCGGAATAAATCATCCGTGGTATGGACTTCAAAAGTCAAAGTCGTGTCAGGAACAGCCAAAGCCATTTTCATCGAAAAAGAGAATAATAGATTGTATCCTTTATGTCAACAATTTTATGTTATTGTTTCTAAAGCGAAAAATCGCCGGGGAATGAAGGAATCGCCGACTTTATACGCAATAATCATTGATCCAATAGCATTGTTCTAATAAGATAAATAATTATTTTAATTGGAGACAAAAATGAGCGACAGGGTATGGCCAGTAATCGGCGCGGAATTGCGGACATCATTATCTTTTCAATTGGCACAGCATATTCAAACGGAAACCAAGGGTATGTCAGTCAAATTTGATGGGATAGTGGCCGTTGCGCGCGGCGGTTTAGATGTCGCCATGTGTGTCGCCGACAAATTAATGATTCGCGACATTGGGATTGTTACGCGCGGGCCTGAAACCGGGGCCGATTATAAATATGCGGGCAGCAACCCTCGTGGAAGCCATGGCAAATATCTGGTCGTGAGTTTTGCGGAATACTCCGGAAATACAGCAAGGCAAGTAAAACAATTGCTGCCAAATTCCATTTTTGCTTCTGTTGTAAAATTCCGGGATTCAATTTTACACCCAAACGATACGCCAGAAATATCTTCTGATATTGTATGGGGAATGAGCAAAGAATTTATACCGCACCTTATGGATAGGCCCACTGTCGGCACAGCGGATGGCACTACCCGCGCTCAATTTGTATCTGCGGAGGCGTTTATGATTGGGCCATTTTTTTCCGCTAGCAGCAAATGGCATCATCGCTAAATTCTATATGAAATAAAACCGCCCGGGAATTGTTTCACCGGGCGGTTTTTATCTTGCATCAGTGGATAATCACTCGACCGGGTTGGTTCCACCACATATTTTATACTTCTGAAGTAATGCCTGCATCTCACGACTTGGTTGAGGCATTGAGTAGCCGCCCTTTTCTAGCCATGAACTAGTCTCGCCTATGCCACTTTCTAAAACAATCCGTAGTAGTTCATCATGCGGATATAAGTACCACTCATCCGCATAAGGAAATGCAATATATAAATCCTTGGATTCATATTTTTTATCAAAAGTGAGACGGCTTTTAAGTTGAACATTCAAAGTTGTACCGTCGTGTATATGCTTGGCAATAAAATCCGCACCCAGCCAATCGTCACTCAGCCGTAGCGTTATATATCCATAGTCTGCCAAAATTGCTGAAATCTTAGCATAATTAAAGTTTTCTTTTTGCTTCGCATTAAGATCTGTGTATTCGATTTTTCGAAACGATACAGCCTCAATAGATTCAACCATAACCACTCTCCCGCTAGTTCCTCAAAGCGAAATTATAACTTGGAAACTAAGAAATTTGAATTAACAACAAAAAACCGCCCGGGAATTGCTTCGCCGGGCGGTTGGTTGTTTTGTAAGAAGTATGTAATCGCGAGATCCTTCGCCTTTGGCTCAGGATGACACTTATTTCTGCGCTTCATAGAGCTGGCAACGACCTACTCTCCCAGGACTTAAGTCATAGTACCATCGGCCCAAGCGATTTTCACTTCCGAGTTCGGGATGGGATCGGGTGTTCACTCGCTGGTATAGCCACCAGCTCGATGAAACGCAGAAATCATAATAGTGGTTTTGTATTTTATTTTAACATTCTCTTTTAAGACCGCTTTTGCAAGCGGAACAAGAATCTATCTTGCAATTCAGAAATCTGAATCATGCAAGCAATCAAGTCAATCGGACTATTAGTACCGGTTAGCTGAAGGCGTTGCCGCCCTTACACACCCGGCCTATCAACGTGGTGGTCTACCACGATCCTAATGGGGAATACTAGTTTTGAGGAAAGTTTCCCGCTTAGATGCTTTCAGCGGTTATCTTATCCGTATATAGCTACCCAGCTGCGCCACTGGCGTGACGACTGGTGCACCAGAGATACGTCCTTCTCGGTCCTCTCGTACTAGAGAAAGCTCCTCTCAATATTCCAACAACCATAGCAGATAGGGACCAAACTGTCTCACGACGTT
>CAZYJI010000021.1:0-23495 GCA_964647725.1 uncultured Alphaproteobacteria bacterium | reverse complement strand
AATTGATGGCCCAAGCAAATTCCGAAAATCGGCGTGCGGCGTTTGATTAAATCTTGGATTACCGGCACAGCGTATTTGCCGGTCGCGGCCGGATCGCCAGGGCCGTTCGATAAAAACACGCCATCGGGTTTGTGCGATAAAATTTCTGCGGCGGTCGCCTTGGCCGGAACAACGGTGACCTTGCATCCACTCGATGCCAGCATGCGCAGAATATTTCTTTTTGCGCCGTAATCGATCGCGACCACGTGAAATTTCGGTTTGATCACGGGTTGCCATGCTTTTTGCGCTGGTGGCGCGGCGCCGAACAATTGGCCTTGGTTGTCCTCGGCCAATTTGCCGTATCCTTCGCCGCCGTCATTCGGCGTGCGGTGCCAGGCGGTTTCCGTCCAATGATAAGTTTGATGGCAGGTCACATCGATCGCTAAATCCATACCGTTCAATCCCGGCCATTCGGTTGCAATTTTTTTCAAATGCTCGATATCGATTTTGCCTGACTTGGAATGAAAAATCGCCCCGTTCGGTGCGCCATGATCGCGAATACGTTGCGTCAATGCGCGGGTGTCGATGCCAGCAATACCAATGATACCGCGCGCCTTCAGCCACGCGTCCAGATGCTGCACCGCGCGGTAATTGGCTGGCTCGGTAATGTCGGCGCGCAGCACGATGCCGCGGCAAGCCGGATTCATGGTTTCGATATCGTCAAGATTCGTTCCGGTATTGCCGATATGCGGGAATGTAAAAGTAATAATCTGCCCGGCATAAGATGGATCGGTGATGATTTCCTGGTATCCAGTCATCGCGGTGTTGAAACACACTTCGCCAACCGATTCGCCAGTAGCGCCGATGCCGCGTCCGTAAAATATGGTTCCATCACCCAGCACCAATGCCGCATTGGCATCCGGCGGAACGGTAGAGGATCCGGGTTTCGAGAAAATCGACACAGTATCGGTCAATGCAGAAAGCCAGTCGCTGCCCGCGGTCATGAGAGATTCCTATTCAATTGTAGAGCTAAGGTTACGGATGTAAGCAACAATGACTGTGCCGTCAAGCCTAGAAGTGGCTTAAACAGCTTTATACGGGGATAAATTACAGCCATTTTTTTTGTTCCTTTACGTCCATAAAAAACCCGGCCGAAGCCGGGTTTTTCAAATAAATGCCACTTACTTCATATAAGTAGCGCGCACATCCACTTGCGCCTGCCATTTTGCCGAAATAACTTTAGATTCCAAAGTTACATAGGAAGTAGCAGTCGGAATCGGATACATCATGGTTTGGACATCGGCATTATCACCGCCGCCGCCAAAACCAATAGTGCCATCCCGTTCCGGAGCATAGAATCCGCGGCAAGGTATATATTCCATGATCACGCTGTTGTCAGCGCGTTTCATATAGATTTTACCCGCCAGATTTGCCGGTTTGTCGCCTTTTGCGCCGGCAAAGCATCGCGCGGTGACTTTTAACATCGTTGCATCGCCCGGTCTGATTGGCATGTTGGTCGAACTGGTTTGATTATAAATACCGTGTCCACCGCCATCGTTGCGGGTCAAAGTATTGGCAACTTCACCGCCCAAGGTAACGCCTTGGAAGCTGCCGCCGCCACTACCGCCACCGGTAATCGCGCCAGTTACGGTAAGGTTGCCAACGCGAAGATCGGCGTAATTGCCATCCATGGTTTTCAATGCAACGGTGTTGCGTTGATCCATCGGGCCGTAACGCGGTGCTTTCAATTCAATGCGGAAGTCGCCATCGGCTGCGCCATCGATATTGGGCACAGCATAAAGACGGAACCCGCGAAGGAAGGTGTTGGTGTCACCGGTGACTGGGAAAAAGTTGATGTCCACGCCGTTATGCTTGGTGGCGATACCATCATAAGCATAGAGTTTTTCAACGCCCAATCGCGCATGACGGCCGAGTGGCTGGTTGAACATCCAGAACAAATTGTTGGTGTTCATCCCAGGATTGCCGCCAGGACCAGTTTCAATCGCTTCGCTGGTGAACGGCATGATCGCCATTTGGTGGTTCCAAGTACCACCCATAATGCCAACCGCGCCAACGCGGATGTCGGCGAATTTATTGTCGCCGCGCGTTGTGAACGCAAAGGTGTTGGCCGAATGCAAAACGCCCATACGATTGGTTTTCGCCATCAAGCGGAAATTGCCTTCCTGGGTTCCGGCGGTGGTTGCATATAATTTGAAACCGCGCTGGAAGCTGTTGCCAGTGAAGTGGTTGATGTCAACACCGTTATGTTTGGTCGCGATGCCATCATAAGCGTAAACTTTTTCTACGCCGATGCGGGTATGACGACCTAAGCCAACGTTATAAAAGTAAAACAAGTTATTGGTGTTGGCCGCATTGTTGTTGTCATACGGATCTTGTGTTTCCACATGCTCGATACCGCCGCTTGGGTTCACCGGATACATATCCATGCGGTGATAATTCGGATTGCTGTTCGATTGCAGCAAGAAATACGATCCGCGCACCGAACCCGATGCCCAGATATTGCCGTCGACGGTCAATTTCTGGCCAGGCGTCGTGGTGCCGATACCAATGTTACCGGTGTTGGAGCTGTATTGATTATTGCCAACAACTGTCCAACTGCCAGATCCTGGTGGGCCTTGCGGACCAGCCGGGCCTTGTGGACCAGGAGGGCCGTTTGAACCAGCAGGGCCTGGCGGGCCTTGCGGACCAGGAACGGACGAACCGGTAATTTGGATCGTATCCGTACCCAGTTGCTGCAAGCTGACCGTGCCCGCCGCTTTAATTTTGCGGAAATTTAAATAAGTTGTGCCGCCAACGACCGTTTTATCTTTGAAAACTTCGGCCAAGGTTACTGGCGTTGCGGTGCCAGTGCCGTCGCCGATATTGGCGCCGTTCAAGTCCGTGGTCGATCCGCTGTTGCTAATAATTACAGAGTCACCGGAACCGGATGGTTGAATGATAATTCCGCCGCCTTGAACCAAACTGCGGAAATTCATCAAAGAGCCGCTGACGTCTTTGAATATGCCAACGCCACCACCGACGTTGTTACCGCCGGTAATGGTGCCGCCGCTGGATGCGGTCGAACTGATGCGGATATTGTCGCCGTCTTGTTGGATGGTGACATTGCTGCCGGCTACGATCGAACGGAATTGCATTTCGCTGATCGGTTCTTCCGGATCGTCGGTATCGTTGCGATGCGGTTCTTTGACGTTTTGTTTGAACACGCGCGCGGTATTGACCGGTGGAGGCGTATTGTCGTCGCTAGACGCGGCAGCGCCCAGGGTTAGACCTTTGATCAATGGGTCTTGTTCTGGAACGCAGTTGAATTCCGTGGTGCCGTCTGGCAAGCGATCGAAGATCAACTTTTGGGTACGCCAATCGCAAATTTCGCCGCCAACCAAGTTCGCCGAGCCTTGACCATTATCATTCATGAAGGAAGTAATGTCTGCGGCTTTATAAGTATCGTTGCCGGCGACTTCGCGCATTTCCTCATCCGTTTTCAAACGGGTGTAGCTGCCATAAGCAGTGGTTTCGGTGACGGTGGTTTGATCGCAAGTCAGATCTTGCGCGCCGCGAGGAGAAATCAAAACATAGGCTGGCGCGCGTGGCATTTCTTGGCGGGTATGTCTGTTATTGCCAGGTAGTACTATGGGGGCTACTTCGTTTCCTTCGGTTGCAGCGGGGCTGTCGGGACCGTTATGGAAAGCGCAATACACAATTTTGCCGCCCGAACCGTCATATTGACTGCCAAATTCGGTCGGAACATAGCCACCGCCACCTTGCGGAGCTTCGGCGTCATCCTCTACCACGGCGTATTTTGGATTCAAAATATTGCCATTGGTAACACGACCAGTTCTAGCTAAGCTACTGGAAATACTGGATAAATTAGAGTTTGTAATTGCTCTTGCGGTAATGGTTTGAGAGACTTTTGCTGAATTTGTGGCGGTGGACATCATCATGGTGGTTGCCACCCCGATGCCGACCATTGCTGCCAAAACGGCGCCCATAATGTATCCAGCCTGGGATTTTGCATCCCGGCGAAGTAGTTTTACCATAGTTTCTGCCCCTATCACGTTAACTTTATTATTAGTGGGGGAGTATATCTTTTTAGGGCACTATTTTCAAGGGTAAAGTTATCAAGAAATACCGCCAAATTGACGCAGGGAAATAAGGAAAACATAAAAAAACCCGGCCCAAAGGCCGGGTTGGCTTAGTTGCATGGAAATTAGCGAATGGCCCGAACCTCGGCGGTGGCGTTATTACCCCCGGCGCTGTTGGTTCTTTGAACCGTAACGGTGGCCGCCGTAGCGCCGGTTGGCACGGGCACAAATTGGGTTTGGGTCAATTCCAATCTGCCGTTGGATATGTCTTCGTATTTGTCAATTTTACAGACATAAATATCCTCGGTAAATCCGGCATTAAATCGAACACGAACCTGAACAGTATAAGTTATACCATCGTTCATGAAGGAAGTGCAGATGCCCTTGACGCTGACAAATTTTACCGTGTTATCCAATGCAATATTTTGTGCTTTCACGTTTTCCGCCATCGTCATGCTGACAGAAACAGTGCTGCCAAATTGGCTGCCATTCATCGCTGGACCTTGAACGGCTTCTTCGGTTGCGATACCGCGTACTTTGATATTGCCAAGTAAATTATCCTGCGTTCTGATCACAAAAGTATTTTCTGGCGCCATAGGGGCGGCAACGCGCGGCGTTTTCATTTCCAGAACATAATCGCCGCCCAGAGGGTTGTGGATCGATGGACTGTTTGTCGGATAGGAATATAAACGGAAACCGCGTATATAATCATGCTCATGGCCCGCATCGGTGCGGAAATAATTCAGGTCGATACCGCCATGCTTGGTGGCGATGCCGGCATAAGCATAAAGTTTTTCTACGCCGATGCGCGCATGATCGTCCAAGGCGTCGTTCCAGAAGTAGAACAAATTGTTTAAGTTGCCGATGTTATCATTATACGATGATGGTTGCTGTGTTTCGATAGCTTCCAACATCGAATCTATGGCTTGCGGATAAATCGTCATTTGATGGCTTGCCGATGTAGGCGATTGGAAAGTCAAACCAACCGTTTTAATCCGGCCAAGCACATCCAATTTCGTAGCATTCGTATCGGCAGGATAAGCGCCGATCCGCACCATGCCGGCATTAGTTATGCGGAACACGTCACGGGGATAAGCGCTGTCGCTGACATATTGTCCCAGTATTAAATCCCCAGCTCCGTGCATGGACCAGGCATTTCCACCTAATGTTAAACCATTATGCGTGCCATTCGAACGTATAATGCCGCCGGTAATGCTGCCGCCGGCAGTGATTGCGCCAGCTGCGCCGATGGTGCCCGCCGCGCTGATATTGGTGCCGGCTTGAATCGCGCCGGAAGATTGTAAATAGGCACCGGTAACGTTGCCGCGCGAATTTACCACGCCGGCTTCGATCACGCCGTTATTGCCCAGTGTTATAGTAGGCGACGTTCCGCCGCCATAAGTGCTGGTGAAAATGCGCAAATGCTGGTGGCTGATATCGGTTTTGTTAAAGTCATTGGAACCGTTATTGTCACGCGCCACAAAATAGCTTCCAAAAGTGGACACTTCGCCATCCGATACCATATTGTCGAGATAAGAATTGCCGACAACGCTCATATTTCCGACGACCGATAATTTTTCTCCCGGCGCATTGGTGCCAATACCGACTTTGCCCGCGCCGGTTGCAGTGATTAAGTTGCCCGTATCGGTCAGGCGCAGAATTTCCGTTGGATAGGATGCTTCATCGACATAGCGTCCGAATATCATATGGCCCGCGCCATGGATCGACCAGGAATTAGCACCCAATGTAATGCCGTTGGTTCCTCCGCCCGCACGAACTACGCCGCTGGCGCGGATATTGCCGGCCACATCCAATTTTTCGGCGGGAACACTAGTGCCGATACCGACATTACCGGCTGGAGTAATGCGCATTTTCTCCGACCAACTCGGATATCCGCCTGCCGCCGGAACGTCGGTCACGGTGCCAAATCTTAAATTATTGGCCGATGGATAGACAAGGGCCGAGTTGCTATGCACCATCAAGAAATTGGAAGCATCGTTATAAGCGACGATATCGCCGGATGCGTCCAATTTGCGGCGCGGGGTCGAAGTGCCGATGCCCACATTGCCGGTGCTGTAATGGATGTTGGATCCGGCCGTGGTCCATTGGCTGGAGCCGGTACCGTTGATTTCGATGCCACCGGCGCTTTCGGTGATCGAAATAGCGCCGTTGCCTCTAATACGTTTCATGATCAAATTGTTGGTGGAACCGCTGTTCGACAGTTCTACGCCAGTGCCGGTGTGCGTAATATTGACGCCGCCAGCACCGGTTTGATCGGTTTCGCAAGTGAATTGAGTTCCGTTCCAGGTAATTTTGTTGGCCGGGCCATTACAAGCGGCAATTGGGCGCGAAGCCAAAAACACCGGATCGGTTTCCGCCGCATGATTGTCCACGCAAATGAACCGGCTGCCATCCCAACGGATCACTTGATCAGCGCCGCAGGCAGAGCCAGGCATAACCGTATTGCGCCAGGCAACAAAACGCGGATCTTGTTCGTCGAATTCGATCGATCCCATATCAATGCTGATTTTAATCGCTTTTTCGCATCCGGTAATGGGGCTGCCGCTTCCATCGGCTGTATCGTCGAATGGCAATGCATCATGCGCTGCCGGGGTTATGTCACTTGGAATAGCAGGGGCTGCGCCGCCGCCAGCCATATGGCCACCATGCGATGGAAGACCGCCGCCGCCCGAAGCTGTACAGCCGTCGCCTTCGCTTAAGATAATACCGGTGCCAGATTGCAACCGGCGGAAAGCCATTTTCTTATTCGCATCGATGCCGATGTAAATGCTTTTGGTGCCAGGTTTATCCGGCGGAGTATTCGGCACGCCGGCAATCATGTTTCCGCCAACGTTGATGCCGCCTTTTACCGGGACATCCATGGTGTTGCGGATAATGACGTTGCGGTTGACCAAATCATTGGTGATTTGCAAATTGCCATCCGCCGATCTAAGGCGACGGAATACCAATTGATTGGCGGTTGCGCCTTCATAAATTTCGCCACCAGGCAAACCAACGTTTGCGCCGCTGGTAATCGTGCCGCCGCCGCCAGGAGCGGCGGAGATTTCAATATAGTTTCCGTGGTCATTAATGTTGACGTTGGAGCCTTGTTTTAATCTTTTCAAGTTGAAAGTATTGCCGATGCGATCGCGGAAAATCGAACCTTCGCCTGGACCGACGTTGTCCATGTTGACATCGCCGCCGACGGAATTGATTTTGATCGAATTATTTGCGTCATCATATTCCAAATTAACATTACTGCCAGCGGTCAGGGTGCGGAATTTCAAATCGCTGACGACTTCATCGATATTGTCTTGGTCTGGAATGAAATTTTTATCGGCGAATAATTGAAATCCGGCGCCCAAATTGACGGCATTGATGGCCGGATCTTGTTCCGGTGTACAAACGAATTCGGTGGTGCCTTCATCGTTCTGATGATAGGTCAATTTATGCGTCTCCCATGGGCAATTTTGAAAACCGCCGACCAGATTGGTGATGCCTTGGCCTTGCATGTTAATCAAAGTTTCCATGGTGTACGCGCCAACGACGCGATCATCGGATGTAGTATATAAGGTACGAATTTCATCCGGTTCTTTTAAACGGATAATGCCATCATCTTCGACGGTCAATGCATCGCAAGTAATTTCTGATACACTATTTTTGCCGGGATCGATAATCGCGGCGGATGGAGCGCGCATCAATTGCTGATAAGTCAGGGCAGCGTCGATGTTGATGCGAACTGGGGCGCGATCTCTCGTGGGGACATAGCTACTATCGCGCGGTTCCGCATCATAACCATTATCCCATACGCAATAGCGGAAATAATTTCCAGTTGGGGTTGTTTGGGTGCCAAATTCGGATGGAATCAAGCCGCCATATTCGGCAGTGAATTGAGTGGTCAGGCGCGGCAAAGGCGGGAAAAACATATTGATCGCGGAAAGTTGGCCGCTGCGCGCTATACTGTTGATCAAGCTGTTGACGGTCGACGATAATTGCATCCGGTTATTGACCGATGCCGCCGTGCGAGTGGCGACGTTTGCGCTGGTGGTCATATAAGTCACCCCGGCGCCGATCATGGCGACGGCGGCGAGCGCGTAAGCAAGCATAAAACCCGAATTTTTCTTGGATTTGCCTTTGCTAATGATGACCGGGGTCATATTATTCTCCATATCCAATAAGTGCCATTTTTATAAATATATATTCACGCAAATGTTATTTTTACGTTCACTATCAGGATACAATACTAATATGACGCTGTTATTACAATATAAGTAATATTAGTACTATTGCGATTGTTTTTGAAAATAGTAAACCCGGCCAATATGGCCGGGTTGGTTAGTTGCGTGGAAATTAACGAATCACTTTTACGTCGGCGGCAACCATGTTGTTACCGCTCAATGCATGAGTGCGATTCAATGTTAATGTTGCACTGGTTGCGCCAGATGGAATTGGAATAAAGTCAGTATCCGAAATTCCAATATTGCCGTTTGAAATATCCGAATATTTATCGATTTTGCAGAGCAAAACATCATCGATCATTCCTGCATTGAATCTAATTTTAGCAGATACAGAATAATTGGTGCCATCATTCATGTATACTTTGCACACACTCTCCACTTTTAAGAATTTAGCAGTCGTGTCAAACGGAATATTTTGCGCGGTCGTCAGCGCCCCACCGCCATTTAATTCAATATAAGTTGGATCGGAATAGGTGCTGCCAACCATCGCCGGACCTTGCACCGCACCCTCACTCAATATACTGCCCAGCACTTGAAGGTTTTGTAATTTCAAATCGCCGAAACCATCATGGGTGCGCAAAGCCAAAGTGTTGGTTGGATCCATCGCCGTGGTTCGCAACGACTTCATTAATATCGAATAGTTGCCGTTTGGATCGTTAGCGACCGTTGGATTCGCGTACAACATAAATCCGCGTACATATTCATGGCGATGCGCCGGTTCGGTACGGAAGAAGTTGATATCGACGCCAGCATGCTTGGTCGCAATACCGTCATAAGCATATAATTTTTCAACGCCAAGACGCGAGTGTTTGCCAAGGGCAGAATTGTACAGATAGAACAGATTATCCACGTTCATAGCGTCGCGATTATATACCGGAAACTGCTGTGCGGTTTCCACAGTTTCTGAACCGTTAGCAGGCTGAATACGCATGACATAATTTGGATAAGTATCCGCACCGCCGCTTCTTTCCGGACGGCGAATATCCAACATGCCGCGAACAATAGTTTGGTTTGCGGTAACCGAAAATTCCGGTGGCCAAACGTTGTTGTTACGAATGCTGACGCTTTGTCCGGTTTTTGCATTCAGATTCACATGACCATTAGCTTCCATGGTCAAATACGATTGATTCTGGGCCGAATTATAAAAGAAAGCTGCCGATCCAGCGCCGGATGCTGCATGCATGCGGGCGTTGTTGGAATTGACGCTGCCCTGGGCATCCATATTGCCGCTGGTTCCAAGCCAGGTGGCGCTGATATTGGTTGCATTCAAAGTATGCGTTGTCATCAAACCTTGACCCGAATTGTTCCCCATCGAAGCGATGGTAGAGCCGTTATGAATGACACGGAACGCGGTATTGTTGATATCCGTTTTAATTTGATTGCCGCCACTTGCGTCGCGTGCGACGAAATAAGTGCCGCGAGTCGAAACTTCGCCGTCGGATCGAATATTGCCCGTGGTTGAAATATCGCCATTATTGGCCAGATGAATTTCTTCGCCATTGCCCCAAATCGATAGACGTGCGCCAGTACCAAAAATAGACACGCCGTTACCGCCAGAGACAGATAAACGATAGTTGCTATCCAAAGTTCCGCCAACACCGAGCGCTCCGTCCGCCATGATGCCGCCTGCAACATGCAGTTTCATCGATGGTGTGGTGGTGCCGATACCGACATTACCCGCCGGAGTAATACGCATTTTTTCCGACCAACCCGGATATCCGCCCGCCGTTGGAACATCAGTCACGGTGCCGAATCTTAAATTATTGGCCGATGGATAAACAAGGGCCGAATTGCTGTGCACCATCATAAAATTGGAAGCATCGTTGTAAGCGACGATATCGCCCCTCGCATCTAATTTGCGGCGTGGGACATTGGTGCCGATACCAACATTGCCGGTATTATAATAAAGGTCGTTGCCATTGCTCGACCATTGGTTGGAGCCGCTACCGCTGACAATAATGCCACCAGCACTTTCCGAAATCGTCACGCCGCCTTGGCCAGAAATACGTTTCAAGCTTAAGGTTGCGGTCGATCCACTTTCCGCCGCCAAAGCCGTACCCGCGCCAGTGTGGTTCACCATCAAGGTTCCACCCGAAGCGCCGCCGCCGGTGTAATAACCGATCAAGCGCAACGATACGCCCCAATTCGCAGCACCGCTGAAGTTGGTTGGAATTTGAATGTCGAATTTACCATTCGCGTCAACGGCAACAGCCGCTTGCGCTTCGTAAGTGTTTTGAAATCCATCCGCATATACGCGACCGATTGGAATAACGGCGCTAGTGCCGAATTCGCGCGATTGAACTAAAACTTCTCCGTTCGCCGAATTATGTTTGCGCACCAACACCGATACTAAAACCGTACGAGCTGAAGTTGGAACCGCCGGAGCGAGAACGCGAAGATCTCTCGTCGTCCACGGTAAAATGCCGGAGCAACGAACGATGTTGCCATCGGTTTCCGCATATGATTCGCAAGATGCGCCGCCGGGCATGCCGGAGGCCAATAAATCGATCGGAGCGCCTAAGAACGCAATCGCCGTTCCGCCACCGCCGCCACCGCCAGTTTGGTCGGATTCGCAAGTAAAGCGTGTGCCGTCCCAGGTGACTTTATTATTGGTGCCGCTACAAGCAGCACCCAAGCGGGATGCCACAAATACCGGATCGGTTTCAAGACCCGCCAAAGCGGTACATACAAACTGCGTGCCGTTCCATTTTACGATTTCGTTTGCTGCGCAAGCCGCTGTAGGACGCGAAGCGACAAATATTGGATCGGATTCTGTAAGGCTGTTATTCACGCAAACAAAACGTGTTCCATTCCATTTCAAGAATTCATCAGCACCGCAAGCCGTACCCGGAATAACCGAATTTCGCCAAGAGACAAAGCGCGGATCTTGTTCGTCGAACGTGATCGATCCCATGTCGATACTGATTTTAATCGCTTTTTCGCAGCCAGTGATTCCGCTGCCGCCGCTTCCATCATCATCCACATCGCCATGCGGCAGGGCATCATGCGCGGCCGGTATCGCGGGCGCGGGGCCGGCTGGAAGTGCAGGACCGCCAGCAGCAGGAATGCCAGCTCCAGCTCCAGCTCCAGCTCCACCGCCGCCGCCGCCACCGCCACCACCACCGCCGCCAGAGGCAGTACAACCGTCGCCTTCACTTAAAATAATTCCGGTACCAGATTGCAAGCGGCGGAACGCCATTTTCTTGGCATCATCGATGCCGATATAAATGCTTTTGGTGCCAGGTTTGTCTGGCGGCGTATTTGGAACACCGGCAGTAATTCCGCCGCCCACGTTGATGCCGCCTTTTACCGGGACAACCATGGTATTGTGAAGCACAATATCATCGCCAACCGTTTTTACGTCGAAATTGGTGTCGGCCGATTTGATACGGCGCAGTTTTAATGTCGAGCTAACCGGTTCTTGTAAAATAAGACCTGGGCCGGTACCGATATTTTGCGCTCCAGTAATGACGCCACTGCCGGATCCATCGAAACCAAGCACAATGTGATCGTTATTTTCACTGATGGTAATCGCAGGAGAAGCGGAAATGATACGGCGGAATACGAATGGACTGGATGATCCATCTTTATATACGCGTGCACCACTTACATTGGCGTTGGCAACACTGGAGGAAGAATCGGCTACGCTGATATCGATCGTGTCACCAACAACGTTCAAGGTGGCTGCGCCGCTGGCCGTCAAGGTACGGAATTGCAGCGGTTTAGGCATATCCCCGACATCGCCTTCATCGAGGTTGTCCAACACATCATCTTCTTCATATTTAAATATATTGGTGCCGCCGCCCACATTGGTGGCGGTGATTTGCGGATCGCGTTCCGGCACGCATGCAAATTCTACCTGGCCATCATTATCGCGGTAAATCAATTTTTCGCGCACTTCATCGCAAGTAGAAACACCGGAAACAAGATTCGCCGCGCCTTTTCCGTCCAAATCGCGCGCTGCGGAATCGGTGAATGCGGCCATCACCCGGTCATCCGAACCTAATGATTGCAAAGTTCCATTGATGGCGGCAACGCTTTTTAATGTGGTCAGGTCGCCTTCTGTTTCTGTTAATTGTGCGCAGGTAATTTCAAACTGGCCGTTTTTGCCCGTAACGATTAATGCAAAAGAAGGAGCATTGCTTACTTGGCTGTGCACGGAATAAGTTTCGTTAATCGAATCAGGTTGAACATCACCTTCTTCGAAGTTCATTTCTGGATTGCCATTGCTCCAGGTACATTGTTTGATTGGGTTGCCCATTGGATCATATTGCGATCCGTATTCCGAACGTACAAATCCGGCGCCTGGTTCGTGATCAAAACGACCATCACCTCTTTTGGCAGGCTTAACTTGGAAAATATTTCCGGCGTGCATATAACCGTCACGAACAATCGCATTGGTTAAGGCAGATATGGTCGAACTAAGTTGGGCGCGATTGTTAATGGTGGCGGCTTGGCGACTGGCATTTTGTGTGCTGGTGGTGCTAAGGACCAGAGCCCCTGCGGTCACCGCTAGGATAGCGAATACATAACCGAGAGCGAAACCTGCTGATTTTTTGCTATTGGAGGTCCGAAAAATGCCCATTTTAAATCCCCTAACCGATAAAAATTAATAAAAACAATAACTTAATAAATAACATAAAAGTGATAATATACTCCTGGTATATTACCCATTAGGATACACTCCTATTATTACATTTTCGTGACGCACCAAGGCGCAAATTACGCGCACTGCCCAATAATTTAGAGGAATTTTGTTAATAAATTGCCAAAACAGCGCGTTAATGCAGGAAAACAAAGCAGTTACCTTGGATTGCGCGATATATATAGGTGTGCTACGCCAATTCTAAGAAATTCATTAATTATTATTAAAGGTAGGATCATGTCCGACATCAAAACCCGTCTCAGCGAAGCGGTAAAAGAATCCATGAAAGCGCGCAACGAACACCGCACCACCACCTTGCGCATGGTGATCTCGGAAATCAAGAAACGCGACATCGATAACGAGATTAAGGGCAAGCCCGCTTTGACCGATGCGGAAGCCATGGCGGTGTTGTTGACCCTGGTCAAACAACGCAAAGAAAGCGCGGCGACTTTTATCCAAGGCGGCCGCCAGGAATTGGCGGATAAAGAAAATCTGGAAATCACCATGATCGAAGAATTTTTGCCCAAGCAAATGGGCGAAGCGGAAGCCAAGGAAAAAATCAAAGCGATCATCGCCGAAGTCGGCGCAAGTTCGGCCAAGGATATGGGTAAGGTGATGGGCGTTGTTAAAGAACGCCTGGCAGGGCAAGTCGACATGACCAAAGTGAGCGGCTGGGTCAAAGATAGTTTGGCGGCATAATGGCCGGAAATTTTCCGCAAAATTTTTTAGACGAGCTGCGTAACCGCACCTCGATTGCGGAACTTGTTGGGCGCAGCGTGAAATTGACGCGCAAGGGCCGGGAGTTTTCCGGCCTTTGTCCGTTTCATTCCGAAAAAACGCCCAGCTTTACCGTGTCGGAAGAAAAGCAATTTTATCATTGCTTTGGTTGCGGCGCGCATGGCGATGCGATCAGATTTTTAATGCAATCGCAAAACCTATCCTTTGTCGATGCGGTAACGCAATTGGCGGAACGCGCGCAATTGGAAGTGCCTAAAACTCAGGGCCGCGTTGAAGATCCGGCGGAAGCCGAGAAACGCAAGCGTTTATTGGTTTTAACGGCGCAGGCGCAATCCTGGTACACGCAGAATTTGAATCATGCGCAATTGGGGCAGGGCGCGCGCGATTATTTGGCGCGGCGCGGTTTGACCCCGCAAACTATTGCTCAATTTAGTTTGGGATTTGTGCCCGATGAACGGGATGGATTATGGCGCGCCATGTCCAAATCCGGCATCGGTGTCAATTTGGCCGCAGAAACGGGATTGGTAATCAAGGCGGATGCGCGCGAACCGTATGACCGGTTTCGCAGCCGGGTTATGTTTCCAATCCATAATTTGAAAAAAGAACCGATTGCTTTTGGTGGGCGTATTTTTGGTGACGGTGAGCCAAAATATTTAAATTCCCCGGAAACGGAATTATTTCACAAAGGCCGCACGGTTTATGCATTGCCGTTTGCAACGCCGGCAATGGGTAAAACCAGAACCGCGATTGTGGTCGAAGGATATATGGACACCATCGCCTTGCATCAGGCGGGCATTACCAATGCAGTTGCTACGCTTGGCACCGCGTTGACCGAATCGCATGTGGAATTGCTGTGGCGCTATGCCGATAGAATTTTATTGTGCTTTGATGGGGACTCGGCGGGATTGCGCGCGGCGGAACGGTCGATCGAACGAATTCTGCCATTGCTGCGCGTTGGCAAGGAAGTGCGGTTTATCACGATTCCAGCGGGGTTTGATCCCGATACGTATGTTCAGGCCAAGGGCCAAAAAGCGTTTATGGATTTATGTGCCGCCGCAACGCCATTTCATGAAAAAATTGCCCAGGTTGAATATCATTTAAAACCGGTCGACAGCCCGGAATCGGAACGCGATTTGTATAAACGCCTGGCGCAAAAATTGGCGATGGTGAGCGATGAAAATCTGCGCGCCGATTATCGCCGCTATATTTACGATCAATTGAAACCGATGCTGGGATCCAGCGCGGCATCCGCGCCATCTGGTTTTTCCGGTAGGGCCAAAAAATTCGTCAAAGGCGCGTTTACGCGCAACGCGACCCCGGTGCCACATAATATCCATCAATTGCGCAAAAATAGCGATGTGGAACGGCGCGAGGCCGAGGCATTATTGGCGGCGTTATTGCTGTATCCAAAATTGCTGGCCAGCCACAGCGAGGATTTGGGCACTTTATCGTTCGCCGATCAGGATTTGGAAAAATTGCGCGTGCGGTTGATTGATTTATCGCATCATGCGGATATTGGTGAATGGGAAAATTGTTTTCCTCAATTCGATTCGGAAGAACGCGATCAGGTGGAAGAAATTTGCGAACGCGCGCGGCAAATGTTGCGTTGGTTGCAACAAGACGATCAGGATTTAATCGAACGCTGGCGCCAATTATTGTTCGCGCACCGCACTAAACAAGATGCAACCGTACCGCAATCCATTCCCGAAGGCGAATTCGATGAAGCCGCGTGGGAACGTTATTCTCGCCAATTGCAACAAGATATGGATACGCAGCAAGACATTCAAAATGCGCTGCTTGGCACTGGCAATAAATGATTGTAGTTATAAAGTTCTGCCGATAATTCGAAGAAAATAAGTATTTAACAAATATTGATCGGCTATCACCGGTTTTTCTGGATCGGCTTTTTTTTGTGGTTGCGGCGCAGGCTTGTTATAAAAATGCCGTATTAGATTGTGGCGATGATTGTGTCCAGCTGGATGCGTTATGGGACCATATACCACATTGCGGTTTAATTTTGACTGGCGGGGAAACCTTGCTTGGCGAGGTAATTTTGGTTGTGACGCCGGTTGTTCCAGTTGGCGTTTAATGCCAGGCGCGGTGTTGATATATTCGTCAACTTTCATATCCAATAAGATCGTAGCTAGCCGATGATTTATTGCATCGTCAAAGGCGTCGGATAAAATTTGCACTTGAAATAAATATTGAACAAATAATTTCCATTGTGCCGCATGAGATAATTTTTCGGTCGGGACAGAAGATAATTTTTGCTCATTAATGACGCTTTTAATAATGCGACGCTTTAAATTGAAAGCGCCGCTTTCAAGGGCTTCTTCCGTGTTGGCGCAATTGCGCGGCGCGAACAGCATCAATACGTCGTCGCGCGTTTTGCAAAATGAGGGAATATCGGGCAATACAATTTCTGTCATCGAACGGATGCAATACGCCTTCAGTTATTGGTTGGTAAAATCCCAGTTCTTATTTTTCTTTTTATTTATTATTATAACCGGCGCGACTTTGGATACAGTTGCGCTGGACAGATGCGTATAGCGAAAACAGGGCTTTCAAACAAGTAAAATATTCTAAATCCATGAAATACATACGATTTTATGACTTTTCCCAGGGTTCCCCTTGATATTGAGCTTGCATAAGCTATTGAAATCACCTAAAAAAGACGATCGCGTAGAGGCTGGATAGTCCTGCGGATTACACTATTTCTATATTCGTATCTATTCATTTGATACGATTTTATTTGGTATGGGCAGGGGGCAGCATTGCAATCTAATTTGGCAGTCAAAGTGAACATGAATAAAAAAAGCAAATCAGAATCCGAAAAAACCCCAGAAACCGAAGACGCTCCTTTGCTGAAAAGCCAGGCTTCGGGAATGAAAAAATTAATCGCCAAGGGTAAGGCACGCGGTTATGTCACTTATGATGAAATCAATCAGGCTTTGCCACCAGGCAAATTAAGCGCCGATGCCATCGAAGACGCGCTGGCTTCATTTTCTGAAATCGGCATTAATATTATCGATGCCGATGCCGAAGATGTC
The DNA here is from genome assembly GCA_964647725.1 of uncultured Alphaproteobacteria bacterium. GTDB lineage: Bacteria > Pseudomonadota > Alphaproteobacteria > SHNJ01 > SHNJ01 > SHNJ01. The sequence continues at coordinate 6,745 of CAZYJI010000021.1, read as the reverse complement.
GATGAAGTAGTTGCCGACGCGCCAGTCAAGAAAACCAAAGGTAAAAAATCCAAAGGCGGCGAAGAATCTTCTGAAGACGAAGAAAATTCCGACGAGCCCGAAGAAGAGGAAGAAGACGAAGACGGCGAAGGCGAACAACGCGGTAACGTCAGCAACGAAGCCGGCCGCACCGACGACCCCGTGCGCATGTATTTGCGCGAAATGGGCCAGGTGGAATTATTGTCGCGCGAAGGCGAAATTGAAATCGCCAAGCGCATCGAATCCGGCCGTGAAATGATGCTCGGCTGTTTGTGTGAATCGCCATTGACGCAAAAAGCGTTGGCGGAATGGCGCAAGGCGCTGGATCAGAATAAAATTCTGCTGCGCGAATTGATCGACCTCGACACATCTTATGGCGCTGAGGAAGAAGAAGTCGAAGAAGAAGAAGCGCCGCCCGCGCCGCCCGAAGATGAAGAAGGCGCAGAACCAGCGGCCGAAGCGACCAAAGCCGTGCCGGAAGCGCCGGAAGAAGAAACGCCCAGCCTTTCGTTGATGGAACAGGCGCTGATCCCGATTATCGGCGAAGCGCTGGATAAAGTGTTGGGCCTTTATAAAAAATTCCGCGGATCGCAACAAAGTAAAATGGATTCGATTGCCAAAGGCACAAAAATCGATCCACGCACGGAAAAAAACTACGAAAAACTGAAATCTTCAAAACAAGAAATCAAAAACCTTTTCAAACCCGAAATTATGGCGGAAATCGTCGCGATGAAATTGGCGCAAAGCCGGATAGAACAATTGGTTTTGCAATTGTACGATATCAATAAAAAAGTCGGTCAGTATGAATTGCAAATGATGCGTTGGGCCGAATCGTGCGGCGTCAAGCGCGAGGAATATATTTCCTGGTACCAATCGCAGGATCCGGAAAAAATCAGTTCCAAGAAATTCGGCAAAATGACCGGCAAAGGCTGGCCAAAATTCGCCGAAAAACATGGCGAGCATATCGACAATATCGTCAAGGAATTCAAAGTCATCGCCGAACAGGTGATGTTGCCGCTCGCTGAATTCAAACGTATCGTTGCGTCGGTTCAGCGCGGCGAACGCGATTCCAATCGTGCAAAAAAAGAAATGATCGAAGCCAATCTGCGGCTGGTCATTTCGATTGCCAAAAAATACACCAACCGCGGCCTGCAATTCCTGGATCTGATTCAAGAAGGTAACATCGGCCTTATGAAAGCGGTCGATAAGTTCGAATATAAGCGCGGTTATAAATTTTCGACCTATGCCACATGGTGGATTCGCCAGGCGATCACGCGCTCGATCGCCGATCAGGCGCGTACCATCCGTATTCCAGTGCATATGATCGAGACGATTAATAAATTGGTGCGCACTGGCCGTCAGATGTTAAACGAAATGGGTCGCGAGCCAACACCCGAAGAATTAGCCGCAAAATTGCACATGCCACTCGATAAAGTGCGCAAGGTGATGAAAATCGCCAAGGAACCGATTTCGCTCGAAACCCCGGTTGGCGACGAAGAAGATTCGCAGTTGGGCGATTTTATCGAAGACAAACAGGCGGTGATTCCAATCGACGCCGCGATCAACGCCAATTTGCGCGATGCCACCACCCGCGTTTTGGCCACCTTGACCGCGCGCGAAGAACGCGTTTTGCGCATGCGGTTCGGTATCGGTATGAACACCGACCACACGCTCGAAGAAGTGGGTACGCAGTTTACGGTAACACGTGAACGTATCCGCCAGATTGAAGCCAAAGCATTGCGTAAATTGAAACACCCATCACGGTCGCGTAAATTGCGCAGTTTCTTGGATACATAAATACTGAATATTGAGATATAAAAAAACCGATCAACAATGATCGGTTTTTTTGTTTTCAAGCGCACATGTAAAATTATCTGCCACCCATTTCCACAAGCACTTTTTGTGTTGCGGCTGCAAGGGTTGCATCGCCACTGCCGGAGTCCGGCGCTGAGCATAGGTTTGAGAAATTGTACATATAGCTGACGCCATGATCCGCACCGGTGCTGCGTGGGCGTGGGCCTGCGCATCTTTCCGCTTCGATCAAACCGCCAATATTTCCGGCCATGGTGCTGTCGGCGGATGTTCCGGTGTAACCAAGGCCGCGGCTGCTATTGCTGTATCCGATCAATTGCGCTGCCATACTGTTCGGCGATGTGTTGTTGGTTCGGTGCGCCTGCGTCACTCCTAATTTTCCCAATAACGTTCGGGCGTGTCCCGGCAAGTTGTTGCCGAATACGGTCAATAGGGGAATCAGCTTTGCCGCCGTTGCGTCTTCGAATCCTTTGATTTTTTCTTGGGGCAACATGCTGTCGCGCGGGGCGACTGTTTCACTGATGCTTTTTTTTGCATCTGCAATCGGCGCCCATAATTCGGCGATCTGCGTGCGAAGTTTTGCGGCCTCGGCCGGCATGCCGACTTCTTTTGATTCATACGCCCTAGCCATTTCCGCCATCAAATTTGCCGCCAAAGCGGCGATGTGCGTAACGTCCCTGAATGATAATTTTTGAGTATGCCTTGTCATTTTTATCCTGTAACTAATTGATTAAATTAAGGTATAAACTATACCCGATAAAGAAACGATTGTCAATGGGGTATAATTTCATATAGTAAAAAAACAATTTTGACATGAAATCCTATCGCCAAGAAATTATTTTACATCTGCCCACGCGGCGCGGGTATGTGAATATCACGCCCAAGGTGGAACAATGCATTGCCGAATCCGGCATTACCGAGGGTCTATGCCTGGTTAATTCCATGCATATTTCATCCAGCGTTTTTATCAATGACGATGAACGCGGATTGCATCACGATTTTGAAGTGTGGCTGGAAAAACTAGCACCGGAAAAACCGCATAATCAATACCGCCATAATGACACCGGCGAAGACAATGCCGATGCGCATTTAAAACGCACCATTATGGGCCGCGAGGTTGTTGTGGCGATTACGGGTGGCGAACTCGATTTTGGCACCTGGGAGCAAATCTTTTACGGCGAATTCGACGGCAAACGCGACAAACGCGTTTTGGTCAAAATCATCGGCGCTTGATTTAAGCTCTTTCGCGCGCGCCTTGGCGTAATAAATGTGCCCGGGCGGTGGCATTGGCGAGATCTGAAACGTCGCACAATACCTCTTTGTGTGCTTGAACGATATCTGCCGGCTTTAAAAGGCCTTTTGATACCAATCCAACACATAGTCCTGCATTGAAATTATCACCCGCACCCACAGTATTAGAACAATCCAATTTTTTGACAAAAGAATTTATTTCAAATGATCTTTCAGGCTGGAATAGTGTAGTGCGCTTGCTGCCATCGGTAACGATAATGGTCGGCGTACCGTCATTGCGTTGGATTGTATACGCCGCGGCATTGTGATCTTTATCTGGATAAATAATCTTTTGATCTTCATCGGACATTTTTACGATATGGGCGAAACTGGCCCATGATGCAAAGTTTGCGCGGTATGTATCTAAACTTCCAATCAAACTCGGACGTACATTGGGATCCAATATTGTAATGCATCCGGCAGTATGCGCCGCTTTCATTGCACGAAATATATGGTCTGCATCAGGAGATAAAACTGTGCTGATTCCGCCAAATACAAATAAATTAGGAGGCATTTCTGTGACCAGTGATTGTACAATTTGTGGAAACCGGGCGGCGGTTTCATCTTTTGTTTGATGATTAAAAGTAAAACCATTTTGGTCTCGCCCACGCGCATCGGTGCGTGTGACAAGTGCGATCGTGCTGGCAACGTTGGTAGCGATAGCACGCTCCAAATCAACGCCGGCGGATTCCATCGCCGCGCGAATACGCTGGCCAAGAAGGTCTGTCGACAGGCGTCCGATAAATCGCACGCCGACGGATAAGCCCATTTCGCGCGCGGCATGGGCGGCGCCAATGGCGGCATTTACCGCGCCGCCGCCGACCGAAAAGTCGAACTGCATGCGCCCATCTTCGCCCATAGGCAATTGCATGAAATCGCCGACTGCTTCGCCCACGATATTGATATATGCTTGTTTTTCTGTTGTCATGGCCTGACCATTTTATTTCTATTGAGAATATTTTTTCTCTTATAAAAATATATACTCGTTTTGTCAAACCAGAATTTAGGCCAAAAGGGGCATTACTGCCAAAAAGCAATAATAATTCGCGGAATAATTATTTCAAATCTTCGATGTAATTCAAATCGCGGTGGAATGTTTCTTGCTGCCGCATCAAACACCAGAACGCCACGATCAAGGTTGCACCGGCAATCATCGCCGATCCGCCCAAAACGCCGTAATCCGGTTTCAAATATTGAAACATCATGGTGATTGGAATAATGCTGGCGCGGATAATGTTTGGCGACGATGTGGCGATGGTGGCGCGTATATTGGTGCCAAATTGTTCCGCCGCGACTTGCACGAATAAAATCCAATATCCGCCGGCAAAGCCCCAGAACAAACACGCGGCATAATACGCCTCTATACTGTGGCCGCCAAATTGGTAAAATAATCCCATCGCGGCGCAAAACATAATCAACGCCGCCCATAACGCCTTTAAACGGCTTTGCGCTAATTGCGCATAAAGCCCAAGCGCCGCCGCGCCCAAACTGAATCCGATATAGGCGAACAACACCGCATTCGCGGCGGTTGGCGTTGGTGTCAATCCCAATGCCGCGCCGAATTCCGGCGCGAATGTCACCGGCAATCCGACAAAAAACCAAATCGGCAGGGCGATGCCCAATACAATCAACCATCGTTTCAACACGGACCAGGTTTTTAAAATGCGGAAAAATGCGCCTTTGGGAATGTGCGATTCCAAATCGCGGAACAAGGTGGATTCGGTTAAACTGAAACGCAATAAAAGCAACACCAATCCGATTACGCCGCCTAATATATAAGCATGGCGCCAATCGATCGATTGGCCGATCAACGCGCTGGCGACAGCGCCCAATAATCCCAGCATGCCGATTAATGTTGCGCCGTAACTGCGGTATCGTTGCGGCAATAATTCGCACGCGAGTGTAACGCCCGCGCCCAATTCACCGGCCAATCCAAGACCCGCGAAAAAACGCAACGCGGCATAGGTGTGTAAATCTTGTACGAATCCGTTGACCAAATTCGCCACGGAATAAAGTAAAATGGATCCGAGCAATACGGATAATCGTCCGCGCTTATCGCCCCAAATTCCCCACAACACGCCGCCGGTGAATAATCCCAAATTTTGCATGTTCAGCAAATAAATACCGCTGTCCAACAATTGATCTTCGGGAATGCCAATGTCGCGCAAACTTTTTACGCGCACGATCGAAAATAATAAAAGATCATAAATATCGACAAAATATCCAAGCGCGGCGATGATAACGGTAATCCATACCACGCGGTTGCTGGGCGATGAGGGTTGTATTGTATTGTTCATGAAATGGTCTTAACAGTTTTATTATTTTCTTTCAAATTATTATTTTGAAATAATAATTGACAGAGTATTAGGTTTATGATTTAAACAATCAAAATCAATAATAGTTATAATTAAGGGCACGAGAGATGAGAGCAATTTCAAAAACAGTCCATTTTTTAGGTGGGTTGCAAACCCATGGTCAGGGCGACAAAGCCACCATGTTGCACCAAGCATGCGAAGCCAGCAGAGTATTGTTTCATCCGATTGATTGGCAGAATCCAGAACATGGTCATATTGGTGAATGGGCGCAGGCTATTGTTGATGGCCTCGAACCGTATAGACCGGTCGATGTGAAACACAGAAAAGTATTGGTGGCTAGTTCGATGGCGGTATGGCCGGCGTTGATTGCGCTTGCGCAAATGGGTAATGCTGCCGTTGAGTTTGTCGATCATTTTGTGGCGGTATCCCCGGTTATCGATGCCACCGCCGCATTCGCCGATAAATTCACGGATGGAAAAACAGTGATCGAAGTTCCTTGCGGTGCGGATGTTCCCGCATTCCCGTTAACCCCAGAGCATGTTAAGCGCGCCGAACCTTTGTTGATACGCAAACAAGGTCATACTTGGATGGAACAAATATCGACAAAAATCGGGCTGACGGTTTTGGCTGGCCCGGACGACCAAAAGATTGGCAGCTCGCTGATGCGGATCTGGCCAAAGGGAGCCAGGTTATGGCCCGAAATGAGTGGCATTGCAACCGCGTTCAAACCCATAGAATTGAAAGCCGCTCATTATGTGCAAAACGAGGATGATACCAAACTCATCGTCAGCACAGCGGTACGCTTGGCTCTTCAAGCCAATATAAGATAAATTGGTTTTTTAACGCAAAACTTTCTCCGCGCGGCCTGGCGGCAACGGCGCACCTGCATTGTTTGGAATGCGGCGCGGGGTCAATGATTTTCCATCCTTGGTTTTACGCCGGGCGGTTGGGGTATTTTTCCCCGCACGTGTTTTTTTGATTTTGGATGGATGCCGGCGTTTGCCATCGGCCTTTAATGCCGCGCCTTCCTTGCCTGGCTGTTTGGCCGGGGTGGTGCGTTGCGGGCGGGCGGTATTGGGATTTTTTTTCCAGGCGGCTTTGGTCATGAAAACCTCGTTATTTGGGGAAGGGTTGTAAGGCTAAACATACGGAAAATTAAGTAAAAATCCGATATTGAATTACGCTAGCCGTCAGAGAAATGCGCTGCTATACATAGAACCACTGTTCACCGCACACTGTTCACTGTCACTGGTAAGGGCCTGTAGTTCAGCGGTTAGAACGCACCGCTCATAACGGTGTTGTCACAGGTT
>CAZYJI010000020.1:0-24128 GCA_964647725.1 uncultured Alphaproteobacteria bacterium | reverse complement strand
GCGTGCTCCATCCCATTTTGACCATATCCGGCAACGGAATTCCAGCAATAGTCGAATAGCGCACCAGCGGCACCATGGTATCGCCATGACCGCCCAGAACGAATGCGGTTACATCCTCCACACTCACATTAAATTCATCCGCCAAGAAATGACGGAAGCGGGCGGAATCCAGAACGCCGGCCATGCCGACGACTTTGTTTTTCGGCAAACCGGAAACTTCTTGCAGCACGCCGACCATCGCATCCAGCGGATTGGTAACGCAAATTACAAATGCGCCGGGGCAATATTTTTTAATGCCTTCGCCGACCGCCTGCATAACTTTTGTATTTGTTCCGATCAAATCATCGCGGCTCATCCCCGGTTTGCGTGGGATACCGGCGGTGACGATCACCACATCGGATCCTTCGATACCTTCGTAACCATTAGTGCCGGAAAATTTCGCATCGAATCCCAAAACCGGCGCGGCTTCGGCAATATCCAATCCTTTGCCTTGCGGCGTGCCATCAACCACATCGAACAGCACCACATCGCCCAGTTCTTTTAACCCCGCCAGCAAGGCCAGCGTGCCGCCGATTTGTCCGGCACCGATCAATGAAATTTTTGCGCGTTTGTGAGCCATGATGAATTCCTTGTACTTATATATGTATGTAAGAGAGCAGCGAACCTTACGGCAGAATAATTAATAATTGCTAAAGACCGTGAAAATGGCCTTTGAGCCTTTCTTTCCTAGCATTTTAGGGGTGAAAATCCAAGCCAATCGCCATATACGCGTAATAATTTGCGGTGGACGAATCGGTCTTACCGGTCATACCTGAATTTTGTAAACAAAAAGGATATTATTTTCTACCGCGCGATGCAAGCGCAGCGACAATCTCGCCAACCGTGGTGCCGGCTTGTTGCGCGGTACGAACCGCAGCGACTTCCATAGCCGCCATAATGGCACGGGATGCCGCCTGATCCGAAACTCGGACAGGCAATCTAAATTTTTGACCGGTGCCGACAGCGGCGACCAAATGCGTACTAACGGAATTGACAAGCCAATCTGGTGCGATTGTTTCTCCCGACACAGGATGAACTTCCAATTTCAATGGATTATAAGTAATGCGCACACCCGTATTTTCATTAATCGCTTCGATGCGCACAATGGGGTCGTTTTGATCATCCGGGTTTTCTCCTGTTTTATCTTCTACTAATTCTACGGCAATGGTTGTTTCATCCATGGGCCGCCCCCGTGGTTTGATTTGGCGTTTCTGCATATTCCTTGGACTGCATTTCCAGCAATCTGGATATGGTGCGTTGAAATTCAAATGCGTTTTGTCCGCCAGCCGATAATTCCATGGTCGGCACCGCGGCCGAGCAAATCAATTTGATATGATTGTCATAAAGCACATCGATCAGGGTGATAAACCGTTTGCCTTCGTTACGGTTGTCGGCGTTGAATTGCGGAATTCCGGATAAAATCAGGGTATGAAAATTTTCGGCCAGCGCCAGATAATCGCCCGCACCATAAGGTTTTTCGCATAAATCCGCGAACGAACAAAACGCAACGCCCTTGGCCGCCTTGGCGATATGCACCTTGTGCCCTTTGACATCGAGATCCATGGGTTCCGCCGCTTCGTGATCGGTTAGACGGGTAAAGGCCAACGCCAATGTGCTGGCTGCCTTGGCATCGAGCGGGGCATTATATAAATTGATTTCCGCGATGCGCCGGGCGCGGTAATCATGCCCGCCATCAAAATGAAACACATGCGCATGATTTTTCAGCACATCGATAAACGGCACGAATCGTTCCCGCTGCAGGCCGTTTTTATATAAATTATCCGGCGCAACGTTGGATGTTGCGACCATCACTACGCCTTCTTCGAACAAAGCCGTGAACAAGCGCGATAGGATCATTGCGTCCGCAATATCTTGGACCACGAATTCATCAAAACACAATAACCAAGCTTCTTCTGCGAGTTCTTCGGCCAGCGGTTTTAACGGATCGGCCAGATTCGGTTTCGATTTTCGCATAATGAATAAACGGTGATGCACGTCTTGCATAAATTCATGAAAATGCACCCGTTTTTTTTGCGGGGTTGGCACGGTTAAAAAAAACAAATCCATCAACATGGATTTGCCGCGCCCGACTTCGCCGTGAATATAAAGACCTTTGGGTTGCATTACTGTGCCGCCACGCCAGCGCGCGACCGCACCGGTCAGGCCCGATTTTTTGCGCGGGTGATAGGCCAGCAATTGTTCGTACAAAATCTGCAATTCCTTGGCCAATTGTTCTTGCATGGGATCAGGCTGCAGCTTGCCGCCGCCAACCATGGTTTTGTATTTTTCTAACGGGCCGGTTTGCATAATATGGTCTTATCGGTCTAAATCATTGAGATCAAGCGATTTCCATCATTTTACCGCACAGCCTTATTGGTTATGATCGTCGCTTATTGACATACTTTATAAACAGGCCTAGGGTTCGCTCCATTATTGTCAATAGCAGGAGTTTTCCAATGACCGATGCCACACCCGATATTCTAAAAATAGGCGACCGATTGCCGGGCGCAATGGTTTATGCCCCAGATATTATCAATGAAAACAGACCGCGGGAAATGAACATCGCCAATGCTTTTTCGTCCGGACTACACGCGGTATTTGTTATGCCACTAGCGCATTCTCCCACTTGTGAAGGCCAGCATTTAGCGCAGCTTTTGCCGCTGGTAGATCAATTTGCAGATCTGGACACCACTATTTCCATCCTTACATCCAGCGACACTTTTGCGACCGGGAAATGGGCGGAAATACAGCAAGTGCCGCCTACGGTTCGATTTTTCTGCGATCCGAATAGAAATTTGGCGCGCGCCTTACCGGCAGGACTTCGATATGATCGGCCAGGCGTGGGTAATGATTTATTGATGCGCGCCAGCATGGTTATCCATGATGGAACCATTCAATCTTTTGCCGCGGAAACCAGCGCCGGGAATTGTACTGTTTCGTCTGCACAACCGTTGTTGGAAGCAGTTCAAAGACTTCGCGGTAGATAATCTTACACGATTACATTTAATTTCATATCGCCCTTGGCAACACCTAAAGGGGTATGGGGGCGATTCTGTATTGGAATAAAACATCTCATAATTGAAATATAATTATTTTATTTTTATATTTCTATCGGTTTTCAACAGTTCTTTTCATAAAAATCCAAATTTCATAAGGCCATGCATAATTTGCATTTGACGCTATGACATATTTCTGTAACCTGTGCCGCTGTTAAAGAAATTAGTTAATAGAGAGGGATATAAAAATGAGCAGCACATCCGTTATTAGAAGCCGCCATGTTAGTAAAGCACGCCTTCATACCAGATATGCTGGTGTTTCCACAGCTGCGGCGGCCATCGCGGCCAGTGTTGGCGGTACCACAATAGCTGAAGAAGTTTTTGTTCCACCGCGTACTACTGAAGTAATACCTTCACAACCAGTTGCAATTGTAGAGACGAAACCGGCAACTGTCCGATTCCAAGGACCTATTCCGAAAGCCCAAAAGACGGACGGTCCGGATATAGCCACAGCTTACAATACCATTTTTGAAAAAGAGAGTGTAAGGTGCGCGCGATTTGTAAGAAAGCTTTCCCATTTGATGGCGCAAGAAACAGCCTTAGCAATCGCCGGCCAAGACGGCGGTAAAGTAAGAGCGCAAATCCATCAACTAGAACAAGATGAACTACATCGTCACATTTTTATGGGCACAACAGTAAAGCGTATTGCATTGGCTAGCCAAAAACCGGGGCGATTTCTTATTGATCCAATTGAAGTAAGAGTCGTCAAGCAAAGGGCCCATCGCGAGTTCACAGAATTTTTAACAGAGGTAAAAACAGCAATCCGAGAACATTTACCAAAAGTTCCGGAAATGCTACGACCGATTTCTCAATATGGACGTGCTATTCCAAAAGATAGGGAATCGCGCTAATTACATCAAAAACCGGCGGGTCAAACCGGCCGGTTTTTTTTATTCATTATTATCCGGATGCGCCGGTGAATAACCGCAATAATTGTTTCTGGCTTTGGCGGCTTTGCGCGATCATCGCGATACCGGATTGGGATAATATTTTCTGGCTGATATAGGTGGACATTTCCTGCGCCACATCCAAATCCATATACGAACTGCGCGCATTTTCCAAATTTTCCAGCGTGGTAGCCAAATTGGTTTGCGCCGCATCCAGCCGGTTGATGGTCGCACCCACGCTGGCGCGATAATTGCGCAACACGTTCAACGCACGCAAAATCGATTGTTCGGCGCGGCGGGCGCTGCCGATCCGGTCGATACTGGAATACTGTAATTGGTTATCCAGGCCATTCAATGTCATCGCGCCAATGCGGTAATTGATCCCGCCGCTGCCCGGCAGGCCGCCCAGCCCGACGCTGCCTTCCAATCCCATGGTGCTGGTATTCAACACCGATTGCACCGGATTGCCGCTGCTATTGCCGAATAAAATATCGACGCGCCCATCGCGGTTCATATCGCCCCAGGCCAGGTTGGACGCCGCTGCCGCCATGGTATAACTCGTCGCGGCGGCAAACGTCATCACGCCGGTACCCATGCGCATGGAAAGGGCCGTACCGGCCGTGCCCATCGATACCAAATCCACATACCCATCGCCATTGATGTCCCCCACATAGGCGGCTTGTTGTGTACCCACGGCAGACATGACAAAAGCCTGTTCGTTGGCAAAAGTGCCGTTGCGGTTATTTAAATAAATGCTGATATTCACGCCATCGCTGGCAGCCAGATCCAAATATCCATCGTTATTCGCATCGACCGCAAAAAAGTTACCAGTATTGGCGCCGCCGGTACCATTTATGATCTGTGTGGTAAACCCGCCGTTGCCACCATTGATCAATTGCTGTGTCCCAGCGCCGTTCAGCAACCCGATATCGTTATCGCCGTCGTTATCCAAATCCATGATGGTGACTTGCGCGCTGTTGGTCACTGCATAGGTTTGCGTGGTGAACGTGCCGCTGGCGGAATTGATCGATACGCTTAGCGTGCCGCCGGTTTGATGCACCACATCAGCAAGTCCATCGCCATTGACATCGCCAACATCGAACGCGCCGGCATAAGCCACCGAACTATGCGCGGTTAAATTGCCGCGTCCATCGTTTTTGTAAAAATTGACCGTACCGCCATCGCCATAAACTAAATCCATGACTCCGTCGGAATCTATATCCCGCGCCTGTACAAAGGCCGGTGACAGCGTGGCAATAGTGGTCGCCGCAGTGGTGGCAAAAGTTCCATCGCCATTGCCATAAAATACATATACGCCGCTACCTTGACGGCCGCGAATAGCATCCAAAATCCCGTCGCCATTCATATCGGCCATGGCGATGCTGTTGGTGTTGTTGCCCGGACTGAAATTCTGCGCCTGTTGGAATGATAGCGCGGCGGTATCGAAAAGCTCGACCCCGTTGAATGTAGTTGCCGCCGCCATGCGGGTCATTTCCGCACGCAATTGCACATATTCTTGATTCAACATATTGCGTTCGGTCGCGCTTAGGCTGGAAGATTGCGCTTGCACCGCCAGACTGCGCATCCGCACCAGCATTTCTTCGCCGCGCTGATACGCGCCTTCGGCCACTTGCAGCATGGATGATGTTTGCGTGGCGATTTGCGTGTGCTGGCGCAACGCCGCGAGTTCCGCTTTTAACCGTGATCCGATCGCCATCGCTGCCGCGTCATCGCGCGCCATCGACACGCGCTGGCCGCTGGCGAGTTTCCGCAAACTTGCATCCATATGGGATTGCGTGCGTGACAGGGAACGGTACGCGATGCTGCCGGCGATGTTGGTGTTGATGGTCAAGGACATGGGCGCGTCCTTTCATCGAACATCAAACAGCGGAAAAGAATATTTTTGAAATGCGCGCGCGCAGAATCGCTTTTGCGATGACCGCAAAAACGCGAATGGCGCCAAAGGCGCGCGCGAGGTGATCGAAGCAGCTTTTTCATAACCTTCCTGGTTACGGCGCGATTTTTTTTCGCGCCAAAAAATATCCTACCTGATTGATTTTATTATATAAAATTTGGATTAAAATTCGATGAATTCTAAAAAGATACAGACGCGCTTCGTAGGCTTAAAATGGATCAATGGTATGAAATATTCTGTCGTTTTGGATAGAAAAATGGGTGATCGGCCGGAAAAAGCCTATCCGGATTAACCATCGATTAAGGATTGCGGGATCATTAGACTTTCCGTTCAACCATCAATTTTTTGGTTTCGGCAATCGCCTCGGCCGGGTTCAAACCTTTGGGACAGGTTTTGGTGCAATTCATAATCGTGTGACAGCGATATAATTTGAACGGATCTTCGAGTTCATCCAAACGCTCGCCCGTTGTTTCATCGCGGCTGTCGGCGATAAAGCGGTAGGATTGCAACAACGTCGCCGGGCCCAAATACCGCTCGCCATTCCACCAATAAGACGGGCAGGATGTCGTGCAGCAAAAACATAAAATACATTCCCAAAGCCCGTCCAACTTGGCACGCTCGGACTCGGACTGCAGACGTTCGGCGCCGGTTGCGACTTCGCTGTCGGCGCGCAGCCATGGCTTCACCGATTTATATTGTGCAAAGGCTTGCGATAAATCCGGAACCAAATCCTTGACCACTTCCATATGCGGCAGCGGATAAACTTTGACATCGCCTTTAACATCATCAATCGCCTTGGTACAGGCGAGCGTGTTGGTACCATCGATATTCATCGAACAGGAACCGCAAATCCCCTCGCGGCAGGAACGGCGGAAAGTTAAGGTGGAATCGACTTCGTTTTTAATTTTAATCAGCGCGTCCAACACCATCGGACCGCATTTATCCATATCCAGCGTGTATTCATCCAGCCGCGGATTATCCGGGGTTTCCGGGTCCCAGCGGTACACTTTGAACGTGCGGGTATTTTTGGCATCGTCCGGCGCGGGATGTTTATTGCCCGGCTGAACTTTGGAATTTTTCGGTAAGGTAAATTCGGCCATATTAATTCCCTTGATTACTTCGCGCCAAATAATTTTACGACGTTTTCTGTGCTTGCCGGTTCTGCGATAACTTTCCGCTCGCGTTTTGGAGCCATCACTGGCGGCGCGACATTTTCAACATTGCCATTAATGGCGACGGTGATTTGATCGCTGTCCATAAAAAATTGTTGTTCGATGCCCCACATCACGTGCTGGCCAATTAGGTGTAATGTTACTTGTTCTTGCTTTGCGGTGTTGCTCATAAATTTACCTTCCTCTTGTAAAACGGGTCGCTTGCATCACCAATTCTAAATGCGATTGATGTACTGCGTCACCCATACCAACATGGTAATGGGTGATTAATTGAATGAAACGCAAAGCTCCCATCGGATCACTCGCGGCAGCCAATCTTATAATAGTGCTAGCCGCTGTTCTTACTGGGGTTGGTGATGTTAATGCCGCCGCCACCAAATCCTCGTATTTCGTTCCACTCGCCGCCGCATGCAAATAATCAAATCCACCTTTTGCTCTACGCAACCTGTTAAAACTTGCTTTGGTTTGCGCCAACGACCTAACCATTAATATACCCGTTTTTTCGGCGGTACCGGTTGAATGTCATTCGACAACGTATTCATATGCACCGGACGATAAGCGATTTTGACGCGGTTTTTATCGTCGCACCACGATACGGTGTGTTTCATCCAATCCTTATCGTCGCGTTCCGGATAATCTTCGTGCGCATGCGCGCCGCGCGATTCGGGACGCGCCTGGGCCGATGTCAATGTAACGATCGCTTGCGACATCAGATTTTCAAGTTCCAGCGCTTCGACCAAATCGGAATTCCATACCAAGGACCGGTCGGCGATTTTAATATCGCGCATCGATTGGGCGATATCTTGAATTTTAACCACGCCTTCGTCCAACGAACGCGAATTGCGGAACACTGCCGCATGACGTTGCATGGCGCGTTGCATATTTTCGCGAATCACGCTGGATGATAATTTGCCATTGGCATGGCGCATTCTATCCAAACGTGCAATGGCCGGATCGCTGGCGCTGGCGGATAATGGCGCATGCGGTTGATTCGGACGCATGGTTTCTTTCGCGCGGATCGCGGCGGCGCGGCCGAATACGACGATATCGAGCAATGAATTGGTGCCAAGACGGTTGGCGCCATGCACCGAAACGCAAGCGGCCTCGCCAATCGCCATCAATCCAGGTACGACGGCATCCGGATTTTGCGGCGTTGGGCGGATGACTTCGCCATGATAATTGGTTGGAATGCCGCCCATATTATAATGCACGGTCGGCAGAACCGGGATCGGTTGTTTGGTCACATCGACGCCAGCGAAAATTTTCGCGGTTTCCGAAATTCCCGGCAGACGTTCGTGCAATACTTGCGGATCCAAATGCTCCAGGTGCAGTAAAATATGATCTTTTTGCGGACCGATGCCGCGGCCTTCGTTGACTTCGATGGTCATGGCGCGGGAAACGACATCGCGCGACGCCAAATCTTTGGCTGATGGGGCATAGCGTTCCATGAAACGCTCGCCTTCGGAATTGGTCAGATATCCGCCTTCGCCGCGCGCGCCTTCGGTAATCAAGCAGCCCGCGCCGTAAATTCCGGTTGGATGAAATTGTACGAATTCCATGTCTTGTAATGGCAATCCCGCGCGCAACACCATCGCGTTGCCATCTCCCGTGCAGGTGTGCGCCGAGGTGCAGCTGAAATAAGCGCGGCCATATCCGCCGGTCGCCAAAACCGTTTGATGCGCCTTGAACCGGTGAATCGTGCCGTCTTCGAGGCACAGTGCAATTACGCCGCGGCATTTTCCGTCCGAATCCATCAACAAGTCGATCGCAAAATATTCGATAAAAAATTCGGCGTTATATTTCAAGCATTGCTGATACAGCGTGTGCAAAATCGCATGTCCAGTGCGGTCGGCGGCGGCGCAAGCGCGTTTGGCCGGCGACCCTGCGCCTTCGTTCAAAATATGGCCGCCGAACGGGCGTTGATAAATTTTTCCTTCGGGAGTGCGAGAAAATGGCACGCCGAAATGTTCGAGTTCAATGACGGCGGGAATGGCGTTTTTACACATATATTCGATCGCATCCTGATCGCCCAGCCAATCCGATCCCTTGATCGTATCGAAAAAATGATTGCGCCAGTTATCGCCATCACCCATATTGCCAAGCGCGGCGCCAACGCCGCCCTGCGCCGCAACGGTATGCGAGCGGGTCGGATAAACCTTGGTAATACAAGCGGTTTTGAGTCCTGCCGCGGTCATGCCCATCGTTGCGCGCAAACCAGCGCCGCCAGCGCCGACAACGACGACGTCAAATTCATGATCGATAATTTTATATGATTGCAAATTCATAATGCGATCTATCCTAACGAACAAAAGCAATTTTAAAGACGGCGTAAATCGTCATCGCCATCGCCAGCCATAATAATAGTTTCAATCCGATCAGCAACGCATATTTAGAAAATGGGCGATGGACATAATCTTCGACTACCACTTGCATGCCGATTGTGCCGTGATACAAGCCAATCATCATAAACAAGCCGAACAAAATAGTATTCCAAGGTTGTGCGATCCAAAGTCGGATCAAGGCGGGGCCCGCGCCGATCAGTCCGATCAACGCGCCAACCAGCCACACCGTCAACGGGATCAAGGCGATCGCGGTCAAACGCTGCATCCACCAATGATGCACGCCATCTTTGGCCGATCCCAATCCGCGGACCACGGCCAGTTTCGATCGCATGCTGTTTTGGGACTGAACCATTCTACCTCTTATAAAGACTGCCAAGCGGCGGGATTGTAAAATACATAAGCCAGCGACCAAGCCAAAGTGGTCAATAACACGCTGCCGACAATCACCATGCCGCCGGAATCATATACTTCGTTCAACTTGAATCCCTTGCCGGCGTCCCATACCAAATGGCGGATGCCGTTGCACAAATGATAAAAAATGCAATAGGTCCAGCCGAACAACATCAACCGCCCGATAATCGTTCCCAAAAATTCTTGCATTTGAATAAAACATTCCGGGCTTGTCGCCAGCGCAAACAACCAAGTGGTTAGAAACAGAATACCGAAATACAAAGCAATGCCGGTAAAGCGATGCAAAATGGACAAAACACTGGTTAATTGCGGTTTGTAAATTTGCAAATGCGGCGATAATGGGCGCGGATAGGTTTTGGGGGTGTTGGACATGAAAACCAATTTTAGAGGGATTCTAAAATAGGTTTAAAGCCGTCCGGAGCATAAGTCAACAAAAGCGGGATAATTTATTTTCTTTAATGTTTTGCTGTAGCGTTTTGGAAGAATCAAAAGCAATTATCTTCCAGGACTTTACCATTAACCAGCCAGCAAAACCGATCGAGACCTCCGGATTTGTTATAAAGATAATTCGCCGTCATCATCGAAAGGCTGGCCGCCGGAATCGGCAGGCTGCGCGGTAAAAACCGTTGATCCACCCACATAAAAACGACGCATTGGTTTACTTCCGGCGTAGAGGCGAGGAATTTTTTACAATAAGACCGCAATTGCCGTTTTGCCGGGGCCGGTTTCTGCAAGGCTTCCGTGCTAATCCATCCAGCATGGGTGACACCTTGCGAGATTGTTGCAGTAAAATACGGAATATCGGGTTCTGGCGGCGGATGGTTGCCCCAAATATAACGCCAGCCGTCAAATACTATCCAAACCGCCAGCAAAATCATGCAGACCGATAAAAGACCGATCAAAATATCGCCGCGCTTGCTGGGATTGCGCATCATCGGGCCGGTTGGCAACACATGCGCGCCGAACGCCATGACGATGCAGAACAAAATAAACACACCGCTGATCGTAATAATTAAAAGCGTTTCTGCATTCATGAAAATCGCGCCTTATTTCTAAGCCGTCTTCAATATTTTTTGTTCAATCAACGATTCGGCGATTTGCACCGCGTTCAATGCCGCGCCTTTACGCAAATTATCCGACACACACCAGAATGATAAACCAAATGGCACGGTTTTATCGGACCGCAAGCGGCTGATGAATACTTCATCCTGGCCGACACATTCGATCGGGGTTACATATCCTTCGTCTTCACGACGGTCGGTGACCAGGATTCCGGGGAATTTTTCCAGCGCGTCTTTTGCCTGTTTCACGGTGATTTGCGATTCGAATTCGACATTGATCGCCTCGGAATGACCAACAAATACTGGCACGCGCACGCACGTGGCGACTACTTCGATTTTCGGATCCAAAATCTTTTTGGTCTCTGCCATCATTTTCCATTCTTCTTTGGTATAACCATCATCCATGAATGAATCGATGTGCGGGATCAAGTTAAAGGCAATGGTTTTGGTAAAAATTTTACGCTCTCGTTCCTGATTGACGAATACATGGCGGGTTTGTTCGAACAATTCATCCATCGCTTCTTTGCCAGCGCCTCCAACCGATTGATAGGTTGCAACCACCACGCGCTTGATCCGCGCGATATCGTGCAACGGTTTCAACGCCATCACCATTTGAATGGTCGAACAATTCGGCACCGCGATAATCCGGCGCTTAGCGTACATAGACAATGCTTGCGGATTTACTTCGGGCACCACTAACGGCACATCCGGATCCATGCGGTACAAAGATGTTTTGTCGATTACAACCGCGCCCGCCGCAACCGCGCGCGGCACGAATTCTTTGGACACTGAGGATCCAGCGGCGGAGAAAACAATATCAACACCCTTGAAATCGAATTTATTTAAGGCTTCAACCTTTAACACCTTATCGTCGCCATAAGCCACTTCGCGCCCCGCAGATTTTTCGGATGCCAGCGCATGAATCTTCTTGGCCGGGAAATTCCGTTCAGACAGGATATTCAAAACTTCGCGCCCGACATTTCCGGTCGCGCCTGCAACGGCGATAGTATAGGTCATAAATCTTTTCTCCTTTAAGGCGTATACCTTATAGGAAAAAAGCCAGTTTGGAAAGTGATATTAGGCCTGATTTACAAGGTTTTTAAACGATTTTCAGAACTTGATCGCCCATTTGCGCGGTACTGCATTTGGTCATTCCGTCCTGCATAATATCGGCGGTTCTGAATCCATTATCCAAAACCTTGGCAACTGCTGATTCCAATTGCGTTGCAAGCGCACCCTGGTTCAGCGAATAACGCAAGGCCATCGCCAGCGATAAAATCATGGCGAGTGGATTGGCAACGCCCTTGCCGGCGATATCGGGCGCGGATCCATGCACCGGTTCGTACAGCCCATATTTTTTTCCATTGAGCGATGCGGATGGCAACATACCCAAGGAACCCGTTAGCATCGCCGCCTCGTCCGATAAAATATCACCGAACAGATTGTCGGTGACGATCACATCGAACTGTTTTGGATTGCGCACCAATTGCATCGCCGCGTTATCGGCATACATGTGCGATAATTGCACATCGGAATATTCGGCCGCATGCAGCGCGGTTACTTCCTCGCGCCATAATTTTCCGGATTCCATCACGTTGGCTTTCTCGCAACTGGTGACTTGTTTTTTGCGCGTTCTGGCGAGTTCAAACGCCGCGCGCGCAACGCGTTTGATTTCGGATGTGGTGTAAACTTGGGTGTTGATCCCGCGCCGCTCGCCACCTCCCAAATCCTCGATCCCGCGAGGGTTGCCGAAATAAACGCCGCCCGTTAATTCGCGCACGATTAAAATATCAAGTCCCGATACGATTTCAGTTTTCAAGGATGAGGCCTGTGCCAATGCCGGAAACACAATCGCCGGGCGCAGATTGGCAAACAGATCCAATTCTTTGCGGATGCGCAGCAAACCGGCCTCTGGCCTTATATTATAATCGACCTTGTCCCATTTCGGGCCGCCGACCGCGCCGAGCAATATCGTGCCGCACGCACGCGCCTTGGCTAATGTCGAATCATCTAACGGTTTTCCAAATTTATCAATGGCGGTGCCGCCGATGACGTCATGTTCGATTTCAACTCTTAAACCCTTGCTCATCAAATGACGCAATACGCGCTCGGCTTGCTCCATCACCTCGATACCGATCCCGTCACCGGGCAATAATAAAATCTTTTGCATGATTTATCCGTTATTCCATAACCACGGCATGGTTTGTTTTTGCTTCGATTCAAACGCGTCAATCGATGCGGATTTTTCCAAGGTCAAACCGATATCATCAAGACCATTGAGTAGACAATGTTTGCGGAACGATTCGACTTGGAATTTAATCTGCCCGATCCCATCGCCCATAATCGTTTGATTTTGCAAATCCACCGTCAAGCTGTAGCCGTTTTTATCCGCCGCCAATTTCAGCAATTGATCGATTTTTTCCTGCGGTAAAATAATCGGCAGCATGAAATTCTTAAAGCAGTTATTGTAAAAAATATCGGCGAACGAAGTGGCGATCACGCACGTAATGCCGAAATCCATCAATGCCCATGGCGCGTGTTCGCGCGAAGATCCGCATCCAAAATTTTCGCCAGCGATTAGAATTTTTGCCTGATCCCATGGCGATTCGTTCAAAACAAAACCGGGTTTTTTGTTGCCTTTTTCATCGAACCGCGAATCGTAAAACAATCCTTTGGCCAGACCCTTGCGTTGAATCGTGGTCAGAAATTGTTTTGGAATAATCTGATCGGTGTCGACATTCGGCGTCGGCAATGGCGCGGCAATTCCGGTCAATGTGGTGAATTTTTGCATGATTATCCTTTCAAATCCAATTCACGCACATCGACGAAACGGCCTTCGATGGCTGCGGCTGCCGCCATGATCGGCGACAATAAATGCGTACGCGCGCCGCGCCCCTGGCGGCCTTCGAAATTGCGGTTCGATGTGGATGCGCAGCGTTTGCCCGATGGAACCTTATCTGGGTTCATGCCCAAACACATCGAACATCCAGGCTCGCGCCACTCAAACCCAGCGGATTTGAAAATATCCGCCAAACCTTCTTCCTCGGCTTGTTTTTTTACCAAACCCGATCCGGGTACCACCATTGCCTGCACGTTTGCGGCAACTTTTTTGCCTTTAACCACGGCGGATGCGGCGCGCAAATCCTCGATCCGCGCATTGGTGCAAGAACCAAGGAACACCATGTCGATTTTGACATCTTGCATTTTCGTGCCCGGCGTTAATCCCATATATTCCAGCATCCGTTCCATGGATGTGCGTTTTTTATCATCCGGCTCGGACCGCGGATCTGGCACGGTCCCAGTGATTGGAATTACTTCTTGTGGGGATGTTCCCCAGGTAACTTGCGGCGCGATATCTTCGGCGCGCAATTCATGTTCGGTATCATATTTCGCGCCCGCATCCGATGGCAGGGTTTTCCAATATGCAACGGCGGCATCCCATTGATCCGGCTTTGGTGCCTTTGGGCGGCCTTTCATATAAGAATAAGTTTTTTCATCCGGCGCGATCAGCCCGGCGCGCGCGCCGCCCTCGATCGACATATTGCACATAGTCATACGCGCTTCCATCGACAGATCGCGAATCGCGGACCCAGCATATTCCATCACATGCCCGGTGCCGCCGGCGGTGCCGATTTTACCGATGATCGCCAAAATAATATCTTTGGATGTAACGCCATATCCCAATTTTCCATCGACCGTAATGCGCATATTTTTTGCCGACTTCTGCCACAATGTTTGCGTGGCCAGCACATGTTCAACCTCGGATGTGCCAATACCAAATGCCAGCGCGCCAAACGCGCCGTGCGTCGATGTGTGCGAATCGCCGCAAACAATCGTTAAGCCTGGCTGGGTAAATCCTTGTTCCGGGCCGACCATATGCACGATGCCGTTACGCAGATCGTGCATGTCGAAATATTCGATATGCGCGTTTTTCACATTCGCGCCCAATGTTTCGACTTGTAATTTGGAATCCGGATCGACAATCGGCAAGGAACGGTCGGTCGTTGGAATATTATGGTCCGCGACCGCCAATACCGCGCCCGTGCGGCGCACCTTGCGCCCGGCGTTGCGCAAACCTTCGAATGCCTGGGGGCTTGTGACTTCGTGAATCAATTGCCGGTCGATATATATAAGACAAGTACCGTCGTCTTTGCGATCGACAATGTGCGAGGCCCAGATTTTATCGAACAAAGTTTGCGGCTTAGTCATGAAATAATTCCTGTTTTGATTCTAAAATTATGCCCTAAACCATTGAGAAATCAAATTAAAAAAACCCTTGTAGTTTGTATCTTTAAAGAATAATCTGCTGATGGATTTAATTACCAGGTGAAACATGACCGCAGCGCCAACCAAAGAACCAATCGAAGCTATGTTAGCCCGTTTAGCGCAAATGGGCGCCGAGCATGAGGCCCGCAATGTAGCACGTCTCGAAGAAATTATAACAACCGGCGATACCGATGCCCCAGCGGGCGCTTTGTTTCATTCCGTAAAATACCAAGATCCGACCGCGACAAATCAACACGCCCATGTTCTTCAATTACTGGCCTTAAGTTGGCATGGGATTGTACCGAAATTATCCGAATTATCGCCTGGCGCCGTTTTCGTAAAACCTGACATACTGATTGAATCCGTTATGAGAGGTAGAACCGCCGGATTGGCAGAAGACAAACATAAGGCAGCAATTTACGAATTAATCGGCTTCACCCCGCCGACCACATTGAATGAAAATGCTTTATTAAACGCGCCCGAATTAAAGCAGTTACGACGCATTATGGTGGGCCTGCGCGGCATAGAAGATTTTGCTGTTCTCTCGGATAAGTTAAGAGCAATGGCGCAACCGGATTCCACTTTCTGGATCAGTAAAATAAAAGATGATAATACGGCTCTCGTGTACGAAACGGCTACCGGTGTCGTAATAGCAAGTATGATGCACTTACTTCGGTCGGATCCTAGGATTCTATCCGAACTAGCCACAAGAAAAATTAGAGTCGCTGAAGCAAAAGCGGCGGCGGAAGCGGCGAAGGCGGCAGCAGAAGCGGCAAAAACCGAAACACCTGCGCCCACGCAGCCAACGGCGGCGCCGACCTTTGCAAGGCAAAAAGATGCCGTTGTTCATATACCGGATCAACCAAACCGCCCAAAACGCGCATCTGCGGAAAGAAATATATTAGAATGGGCGCGCGGAATAATTACCGGCAGACGGCGTTAAACAAAAATCAGCTACAAGATATTGATAAATAATAGGAAAATTTACTTGCATATTGTATCTTTATAGAATACAATACTGTAAATTTTAATATTATAGGAGCAGATATGTCGGGCAATCGTTATGAAAATGTCATTGATTTCACAAAATTACAAAGTGTAACCCCGGAACAAATTGCGCAATGGCAATTGTTTGTACAAGCACGCCCCGGAGATAGAATTTTAGATGCCATGTCTGGCCCTGCAACCGGTAGTGCTTATATTGCTCAGGAACAACCCGGGATTCATGTTGAATTGCTCGATTCATCCGATGTTATGTTGGAAGCGGGTGCAAATAAATTAAGATCAATGGGCGTGTCTGTTGGGATCAACCGCGCCAATTTCTTGGAATGTCAAGAAGCGCGCGTCGATACATATACATTTGATATTGTATTGTTACGATCCGCCTTGCATGAAGTACCAAAAGATCAACACGCGGACGCATTGCGTACCGCCGCGTCTTATTTAAACGACAGACCAGAAAGCCGCATCGCTGTATGGCAGCAAGTCATGCCAACAGATCGCCCCGAAACTCTTCGCGATATTATTGCGATGCGCGATGCGATTGGTGGATATACCGAACAACGTAAAAATAGATATTTCCCAACTTTGCCAGAATTGGCTGAATCGGTAAATGCCGCAGGATTGAGTATTCGTTCATCGGGCTCCATGGACCCGCAAATATTTCATCCGCCTGTCGTCGGCGATCAGGATTTCAAAGGCCCTGACCGCGCCGCCAGAGTAGCCGCATTAAATGCGTATATACAAACACGAATCCCTGCGGATCAACGTGCGGCTTTGGGTTATGAAGAAACCGCCATTAACCGTGGTGGCGTAATAGAGCCTTCCATGAAAATCGAAATTCCTGTGCATTTGTTTGTATTGGGCCGATCGAGTAAATAAACCAAGGTGGATTATGATACGCAAAAGATCAATTCGGGAGATATTGGGACACATAGAAAGAACTAATATCGGTCAGCCGAATGACCGGCTTGTCCAAACAGGGCAGGAAATTGGTAAAGAGCAACGCCGTCTTTATGAATTATGGTGTGATCCAAAGCACCATTCCGAAATACGTCGTATTTACGGTTTGGGAATACCGCGTTTAATGCCAGACCCGCCATCCCAATCCAAAACTTCTACCGGCTCAAGATCATTACTACAAGCATGGGCGGCCAGGTCAATCATCCCTCATTTGAGACAACGCTAATTCAAACCATAAAAAAGCGGGGCAAAACCCCGCTTTTTCTTTATCCAAAACCAATTGCGATTACGCACTCGCCGCTTCGGTTTTTTCCGCTGCCGCGGCGTTGGCTGGCATGTCTTGTTCGACGATGCCTAAACGCTCTTTAATACGGGCGGATTTGCCGGTCCGGTCGCGCAGATAATATAATTTGCTGCGGCGGACTTCACCACGGCGGGTTACTTCGACCGATGCAACGAGTGGCGAATGGATTGGGAACACGCGTTCAACGCCTTCGCCATACGAAATTTTACGCACGGTGAAGTTCGAATTGATGCCTTTGTTGCTGCGCGCGATGCAAACGCCTTCGAACGCCTGCAAACGGACGCGGTCGCCTTCGACCACTTTCACTTGAACTTTCACGGTATCGCCCGGGGCGAATTCCGGAACTTTCTTAGTTTCGACCGATTTTGCAATCAGTCTTTTTTCGACTTGTTGTAGCTTGCTCATATTTGTCTCCTTCAGTTAATCTTATCGTTAAAATAGTTAAGCAGTTTTATATTGCTGCCATAAATCCGGCCGGCGTTCGCGCGTGGCGGATTCCGCCATCTGCTTGCGCCAATCGGCAATTTTTTGATGATGCCCGGACAACAACACATCCGGCACAACCATCCCCTGCCAATCGGCAGGTTTGGTATAATGCGGCGCTTCTAATAAACCGCTTTCAAAACTTTCTTCCAATACACTTTGCGCATCGCCAACCGTCCCCGGCAATAACCGGATCACAGCATCCAATACCATCATCGCTGGCAATTCGCCGCCCGACAAAATGAAATCGCCCATCGAGATTTCGATCATCTGATGTTTGTCGATGGCGCGTTGATCGATACCTTCGTACCGGCCACACAGCAAAATCAGATTTTGCTGCGCCGATAAATCCTTGGCCATGGCTTGATCGAATTTTTTCCCGCGCGGGGTGAAATAAATCACCTTTGCGGTTTTATATTCGTCGCGCGCACGCAAAGATTCAATCGCCGCATCGATTACATCCGCCTTAATCACCATGCCGGGACCGCCGCCAAATGGCGTATCATCCACGGTACGATGTTTGTCGGTTGCGAAATCGCGCAAATTGATCGATTCGATCGCCCAGATATTGTCCGATGCCGCTTTGGCCGCAATCGAATGCGCCAGGGGCCCTGGAAACATTTCCGGGAATAACGACAATACAGCCACCTGTAATTTCGGCGCGGATTGCGGGGAAGATTTACGCATCTTGCTCGCCCTCCTCTAATTCCACCATGACAGGGATTTCGACAATCATTTTGCCCGCATTCATATCAACCGAAATCACGAATTGGTCATGGAATGGCAAGCATAATGGGTCGTCCGAATTTGCCGTGGCAATTTCAATAACATCGCCCGCACCGTAATTATAAACGTCTATCACCTTACCAACCATTTCGCCATTCTGCGTTTCCGCGGACAGGCCGATCAGATCGGTGTGATAATAACGCCCATTTTGCAATGGCGGCAAAGCGCCCCGCGAAATATATAATTTCACGCCGCGCAAAGATTCCACCATGGTACGATCGGCAACGCCATCAATCGATACAACGACTTGCGATCCCTTCACCTCGCCCGCCGTCAATTGGAACGTGCGGTTGGTTTTTGGATCGGTCAAGGCGCCATAAGACGCGATATCGCTTGGATTTTGAGCATAAGAATAAACCCATACCTGCCCGCGCACGCCTTTCGGCTTGCCGATTACGCCCATCAAAATCAAATCGGCGCACGCATCCGCCGATACTGGTAAACCAGATCGTTTTGAAGATGCGTTATGGGTGGACATGGTTTGCATTCTTATCTCTTATATCCTTAGGCTGCTGGCGCTTCTGCCGCTGGTGCTGCCGGAGCTGGAGCGGATTCCGCTGGGGCTGCGGCCGCTTCGGCTGCTGCTTTCAGGCGTTCTTGCGCTTTGGCTTTTGGCAAAGATTTGATTGGGGTTGCACGATATTGACGTTTCGCGATCAAATTTGCATCGCCCAAAAATTTGGCAACGCGATCGGTTGGCTGTGCGCCAACGCCGAGCCAATATTTAATCCGGTCGGTGTTCAAATTGATGCGCTGTGCATCGGTTTTTTGCAACATCGGATTATAGGTGCCGACTTTTTCAACAAATTGCCCATCGCGGCAACGTGTGTGTTCAGCAACAACGATGTGAAAAAACGGACGTTTTTTCGCGCCATGTCTGGATAGTCTGATTTTTAGCATTTGCTCTCCTTTATTAAATTAAACAGTTAAAACTTTGGTATCTTGAATCCGGGCGGCAAGCCCAAACCCTTTGGCAGTTGCGGCAATTGGCCGCCCTGCATCAAACTTTTTGGATCGATATTGGCGATATCCGGCATGCCAGGCATTCCGCCGCCGCCGAACATTTGGCCCAAACCGCCTTTCAGCAATCCGGCCAATCCGCCTTTTTTAATTTGCTTCATCACCTTGCTCATCTCTTCATATGATTTTAGCAAGCGGTTAATATCTTCAACGCGCGTACCGGATCCAGCGGCGATGCGTTTTTTACGATTCGCTTTTAACAAATCGGGATCGGCCCGTTCCGATGGCGTCATCGACAAGATAATCGCCTCGTTCCGTTTCAACATTTTTTCGTCAATCTTGCCGGCAACTTGATTTTTAATTTTGCCCATGCCCGGCAACATTTCCAGCATCGCGCCCATGCCGCCCATATTTTGCATTTTGCGGAATTGATCCAGCATATCGGTCAAATCGAATTTGCCCGCTTGCATCCGCTGCATCATTTTTTCGGCTTTGGATTCGTCGAACTCCTGCATCGCTTTTTCAACGAGGCCAACGACGTCGCCCATGCCCAAAATACGGCCAGCGACGCGTTTCGCGTCAAACTCCTGCAAGCCATCCAATTTTTCGCCAACGCCGATAAATTTAATCGCGCGTCCCGTTTCATGGCGCATCGATAGCGCCGCGCCGCCCCGCGCATCGCCATCCATGCGGGTCAACACAATACCAGTAACGCCGATTTGCGAATTAAATCCGCGCGCGATATTCAATGCTTCTTGACCGGTCAAGGCATCTGCGACCAGCAAGGTTTCATTGGGTTTGGCCAAATCGCGCACCTGGCGCAATTCATCCATCAATTCTTGATCGATTTGCAAACGGCCAGCAGAATCGAGGATTAAAACATCATATCCTTCGACCCGCGCGGTTTTCATTGCGCGTTCGGTGATTTGTAGCGGCTTTTCACCGGCGATAATCGGCAAGCTCCCTACCCCAACTTGGCGGGCCAGAATTTCTAACTGCTGTTGCGCGGCCGGACGATAAATATCTAAGGATGCCAGCAAAACTTTTTTGCGGCGTTTTTCGTTTAAGAATTTCGCGATCTTGCCGGACGTGGTGGTTTTACCCGAACCTTGCAATCCAGCCATCAAAATTACCGCTGGCGGCGCGACATTGATATTCAATTCTTGTACATCGCCCTCGCCGCCCAATAATTCGACCAAGGCATCGTGAACGATTTTAACAACTTGCTGGCCGGGGGTGATGGATTGCAGAACATCGACCCCAACCGCGCGGCTTTGTACCTTGGTGATAAAATCTTTGACGGCGGGCAACGACACATCGGCTTCGAGCAACGCGATGCGCACTTCGCGCATGGCGGCTTCGACGTCTTCGGCACGCAAAGCGCCGCGGCCTTTTAGCCGGTCGAAAATAGATCCGAGTTTGTCGCTTAACGCGTTAAACATTACCTTGCCTTTATCACAAACAAAAAACACCAGTGGACGAAACTCGTCGACTGGCGTGGAAACACCTTTATTTGGTTTTCCGCTTAATTATGGGCGTTTTTAAAGGAAAAACGCGGCAAAGTCAAGCCGGGTGAAATTAACCTTTTTTCGGTTAACGGGAGCCTTTGTCCGGCACTTTCCAGCCCAGGGCACGGGCGATTCCGGGATGGGCCCGCACAAACGACCCCTTATCTGCAGGAGTTTGCGGAGGAAATACATACCCGTCTGAAAGTTGCACGACCTGCCCTAATCTGGCAACCTCGCGCAAACCATCATATTTACGGCCATTTTTGTCAGGCTGCGTGCGATCACGTTTGCGTAGCAAACGGGCGCCATTGGGTAAAGCGGCTACTCTTGCGCGCCCCGACTCGCTTAAAGCCGCAGGAGAAGCGGAAATATGTTGAACGGGCACCCACCTAGCACCTACTCCTTCCATCGGGGGCATTTCAGTGATCGTCCTGCGAGGATTGTATTCGGTCATTATACTCTCCCATATTATAAAATTATTTTTACCGGCCACGCGTTAGCTGTTTAAAACGCTCGTCAAATAGCGCTGCGGTTTGCGTAGAGAATTGTTCCTGCAAATGAGGAGCCTCTTCGCTGCTTCGCCACCCTCTTCCATACAGCTTATTAAATTTTGCGCCGACTTGCTGTGCAATGCCGCTGCGCAATTTATTTAAGCCGCGCTCTACTACATCCGTAGGCTGGCCCGCCAAAGTAATTTTTTTGGGATCTTGGTGAGCGGGATAAAATCTTTTTCTGGCCGGACGCGGTACGGTGTCAACAGCGCCGTCTTCTTCTAAACTGCTTTGATAATGTACCATCTCTCGCTCCTATATCATGTTTTTACTATGTGACATATTAATGAAACTTAATTGTAACAATATTATTATGTCAAATACTTTGTCTATTTTGTAACACTATATATCCACAATACCACATCGTCAATATAAAATTTTTCTATTTTGGATAAATTTCTCCATTTGCAATATTATAGTAATTTTATTACAAACAAAATACCAGTAAATTCAATGACTTGTGGCTTTATCGGATTTGCGCTAGATAAATGGTTTGAAAATAAGGATTTATAATGTTGGCAGTGTTTAAAAAAATGCATGGGCTGGGCAATGATTTTGTGGTGCTCGATAGCCGGAAAAGGCCCCTGCCCCTAACCTCTAAAACGCTACAGCAAATCGCCAACCGCAAAACCGGGATCGGATGCGACCAGGTAATCGTGCTGGAACCCCCGCGCGGCAAAGGCGCGGACGTGTTCATGCGCATCATCAACGCCGATGGGACGGAGGTGAACGCGTGCGGTAATGCCACGCGTTGCGTTGCCTGGGAATTGAGCGCGGAGAAAAAACAAAATCACATCACCATTCAAACCGGCGCCGGATTATTGGAATGCGAAATCGCCGGCGACAATTTGGTCAGCGTCGATATGGGCGCGGCGAAATTGGATTGGCGAGATATTCCATTGCGCGATGCGTGCGATACCGCCGAAATTCCAATTGATATACCAGGCGCGGATTTACCAAAACCGGTTGGCGTGAATGTCGGCAATCCGCACGCGGTATTTTTTATCAATAATGTCGAATTTTTTGACGTCGCCAAATGGGGCCCGCAAATTGAAACCCATAAAATGTTCCCCGAAAAAACCAATGTCGAATTTGTTCAAATTTTGGATCGGGGCAGGGTGCGGATGCGGGTTTGGGAACGCGGCGCAGGAATCACCGATGCATGCGGTACGGGCGCTTGCGCGACTGTCGTTGCGGCCGTGCGTAAAAACCTGACCGAGCGTAAAATCGAAGTCATCATGGATGGTGGTCGGTTGATCGTGGAATATCTGCGCGATGGGCATGTGATGATGACAGGGCCGGTGGCCTTATCATTTTCCGGCGAAATCGACTTAGAGGCCGCCTAAGGGAATAATATGAGCGAGCCACACATCATCACTTTCGGTTGCCGCCTGAACGCTTATGAATCCGAAGTGATGCGCGAACACGCGATCAAGGGCGGCATCAAAAACGCGATTATCGTCAATACTTGCGCGGTAACGAACGAGGCCGAACGCGAAGCGCGACAGGCGATCCGTAAATTGCGCCGCGAAAATCCAGATGCCTATATCATTGCAACCGGATGCGCCGTGCAAACCAATGCGGGTGAATTCGCCGCCATGCCAGAGTTGAATAGGGTGCTGGGTAATGACGCGAAAATGAAGCCGGAAAGTTTTCTGCCCAATTTAACCGAACGAATCTTGGTCAACGATATTATGTCGGTGCGCGAAACCGCATCGCATTTGCTGGCGGGATTCCAGGATCAATCCCGCGCGTTCATCCAGGTGCAAAATGGCTGCGATCATCGTTGCACATTTTGTATTATTCCGTATGGACGCGGCAATTCGCGGTCTACGCCGATTGGCGAAATCGTCAGCCAAGTTCGTCAGTTAGTTGTAAATGGATATAATGAAATCGTGGTTAGCGGCGTTGATTTAACTAGTTATGGCAAGGATCTGCCCGGTGCGCCAACATTGGGCCAGATGTTGCGCCGGTTGCTGGCATTGGTGCCGGAATTGCCAAGATTGCGTTTATCGTCAGTCGATCCAGCCGAAATCGATTCGGATTTGTGGCAATTGATTGAACACGAACCGCGCCTGATGCCGCATTTGCATATCAGTTTGCAAGCGGGTGACGATATGGTTTTAAAACGCATGAAACGCCGCCATTTGCGCCAAGATGTAATCGATTTCTGTGCGCGGGCGAGGGCGGTGCGCCCGGATATGGTGTTCGGCGCGGATGTAATCGCCGGATTCCCAACCGAAAGTGACGAGATGTTTGAAAACACCGCGCGCCTGATCGAGGAATGCAACATCATCCATATGCATGTATTCCCATATTCGGCGCGGCGCGGAACACCAGCCGCCAAAATGCCGCAAGTAAAAGGGGATATCCGCAAATCCCGCGCGGCAAGATTGCGCGCGATTGGCGCCAGTAATTTGCAAAA
>CAZYJI010000019.1:13340-26016 GCA_964647725.1 uncultured Alphaproteobacteria bacterium | reverse complement strand
TTCACGGTCCACGACTTGTCCGAGTCTACATGCTTCTTCTGCAACTTCAAGAAGTCGGCCAGGTCGTCATCGTTGAGCGGGCTGGTCTTGCCCATGTTGCGGCCCGGATCGAGTTGGTAATACCAAATCTTCCGAGTTTGTGCACCCTTCTCGAAAAAGAGCACCACGGTCTTCACACCTGCACCAAGAAACGTGCCGCTCGGGCAATCGAGCACGGTGTGCAGATTGCAGGATTCGAGCAGCATCTTGCGCAGACTCACGCTCGCGTTGTCGGTGTTGCTCAGGAAGGTGTTCTTGATGACGATGCCCGCGCGACCACCTGCCTTGAGCATCTTGATGAAGTGCTGCAGGAAGAGATACGCCGTTTCGCCTGTCCGGATCGGAAAGTTCTGCTGCACTTCCTTGCGTTCGCTGCCGCCAAATGGTGGATTGGCGAGTATGACGTGGAAGCGATCTTTCTCTTGCACGTCGGCCAGGTTCTCGGTGAGTGTGTTGGTGTGAATGACGCTTGGTGCTTCGATCCCGTGCAAGATCATGTTCATGATCCCGATGATGTAGGCGAGCGGCTTCTTTTCCTTGCCGACGAAGGTCTTCTCTTGAAGTGTCTTTGCGTCCTTCGTGGTCAGGCCGGGTGTGGAGCGGAGGTAGTCGAACGCTTCGCACAAGAATCCTGCCGAGCCGCAAGCTGGGTCGTAAATCGTCTCGCCGATCTTGGGATCGACGACTTTAATGATGGCGCGAATCAGCGGGCGCGGCGTGTAGTACTCGCCGCCATTGCGCCCGGCGTTGCCCATCCGCTTGATCTTCTCTTCGTAGATCTGCGAGAGTTCGTGCTTCTCCGTTTGCGAGCGAAAGCGGAGTTCATCGATGCGATCAATGATCTCGCGGAGCGTGTAGCCGCTGGTGATGCGATTCTTGAGTTCGCCGAAAATCTCTGAGATCTTGTACTCGATGGTGTTTGGCCCGCTGGCCTTGTCCTTGAAGCTCTGGAAGTAGGGAAAGAGCTTGTCGTTCACGAAGTCGATGAGATCGTCGCCGGTGAGTGCCTTGTTGATGTCGAGCTTGCTGTCTCTGCCTTTGGGTGCAGCCCACGATTCCCATCGATAGGGCTTGTCGAGGATGTAGCTGTACTTTTTACCCTCCAGCACGGCAATGTCGGACCGATCCTGTTCGAGCGCGTCGAGGTACTTGAGGAACAGCACCCAGGACGTCTGCTCGGTGTAGTCGAGTTCGGTAGCGCAACCGGCTTCGCTGCGAAGGGCTTTGTCGATGGCGTCAAAGGCTTGGTCAAACATGCGTTGGGTTCCAGATTGGGGCTGTCACAAAACCAGCTTGAATACCACTCTGTCGGTAAGTTGTCACGCCGATAGCGCAGAGTACGCTGTCTGTTGGCTTTTCCGAGTGTGCGCGCCAGTGCGCGCCAGTGCGTGCCAATTGCGCGCCAGAGGGTGACAGGATGGGCCGGGGAACCGTCGCCAAGTCCTTGACAATATTGGTCGGAGTGACAGGATTCGAACCTGCGACCCCTGCGTCCCGAACGCAGTGCTCTACCGGGCTGAGCTACACTCCGACAGCGGCCCTTTTGCAGCTGGTCGGTTATACAATCAAACCAGAAATCGATCAACAATCATCGCAAAACCCTGGAAATTTGCGGCTCCGAAGCTAGATTAATATTTATGAAACTAAACGCCCGCGAAATTTCTAAACAATTGTTGATATTGATTATTTTGACCTATGCCGGCGTGATTGGAACGCTGTACGTGCTGCAAGGTTATATGATTTTCCGCAATTACGGCGGCCCGCCTAATTTAGAACAAACCGCTTTGCCGCGCCTGAAAGAAATTCATATCCCGGTTCAGTTATGCGACATTACCGTGGGCTGTCCGGATTCACAATTGCTGGCTTGGTATACGCCGCCCGTGAAACCTGGCATGCCAACCATTTTATATTTGCATGGCAATGGCGGCAATATTGCCCGGCGTCCTGGTATCGCCGCGCAATTTTTACAACCAGGCTGGGGGCTGTTCATGCTGGAATATCGCGGTTATGGCGGTAATCCTGGCACGCCGACACCGAATGGATTGGCGATCGATGCGATAGCGGCCTATGAATATTTGCGTCGCGAGCTTGGGCCCGATGCGCCGATTCATATTTACGGCGAATCAATTGGCGGGGCGGTTGCGATTCAAATGATCGATCAATATCCAGAAGCCAAAATAAAAAGTCTTGTTTTGTATGCGCCATTCACCAAATTAAGTGATGTGGTGAAATTTCTGTATCCATGGTTGCCGGTGGATTTAATTTTGAAATATGATTTCGATAATATTAGCCGGATCGCCAATATCCATGTTCCATTATTGATAATGCATGGTGAATTGGATACATTTGTGCCGCCGTCCATGGGGCGTGCGATTTACGATGCCGCCAATCAGCCGAAACAATTATGGATCGATGAGGATGCCAATCATTATTCGCTGTGGCGGTATAGCGGCGTGAAAAAAGCGGTCGAATTTTATAAAGCCCAATCCGCGCCTGTAAACTAGCGGTTCGCGGCGTAATCCGCCAAATCCAGCATGGCCGATTTTATCGGCGAATCGGCGAATATTTTCAAGGAAGCTTGCGCGATTTCCGCGTAATGCGTTGCGGTGGCCAGCGCGCGGGACAGGGCATCGTATTGATTTAAAATTTGCAAGGCCGTGTTGAAATCGGATGGGGTAAAATCCTGCTGTTCGATGCAACGCCGCCAGAATTGTTTTTCTTCTTCGTTGCTTTTGGCAAAGGCGAGAATAATCGGCAATGTTACCTTGCCGTCGCGGAAATCGTCGCCCGCTTGCTTGCCGGGCAGGCCGGTAAAATCATAAACATCAT
The DNA here is from genome assembly GCA_964647725.1 of uncultured Alphaproteobacteria bacterium. Lineage (GTDB taxonomy): Bacteria > Pseudomonadota > Alphaproteobacteria > SHNJ01 > SHNJ01 > SHNJ01. The sequence goes on along the minus strand of CAZYJI010000019.1, from coordinate 23,148 downwards.
CGGAAATTTGAAACGCCAATCCTAAATTCAGCCCGTAATGATAAAGGGCTTCTTGTTCTGCCGCCGGGCGCTCGGCAATCACCGCGCCGATTTCGCAAGCGGCCGCGAACAACGCCGCTGTTTTGGCGGCAATCACGCGGTGATAATCCACTTCGGTAGTGGCTAAATTATTGGCGGTCAGCAATTGATGCACTTCGCCTTCGGCAATGGTGGCGGACGCATTCGACAAAATCCGCAATACATCGATTGAATCCGCGCCGACCATCAATTGGAACGACCGGCTGAATAAAAAATCACCCACCAAAACGCTGGATTTATTGCCCCAAACCGCATTGGCGGTATCCTTGCCGCGACGCTTTTTGCTTTCATCCACCACATCGTCATGCAGCAATGTGGCGGTATGAATGAATTCAACCGCTGCCGCCAGGGTAATGTGATTATGGCCGGTGTACTGGCATAATTTCGCCGATGCAAGGGTCAGGATCGGCCGCAATCGTTTGCCGCCGGCCGCGATCAAGTGCGCCGCCATTTGCGGGATCAGTGCGACTTCGCTTTGCATCCGCGCCAGAATTTCTGCATTCACCGATTGTAAATCACCGGCCAAATATTGTTGCAACCGTTCGATAACGGATGGGCTTGGTTGCGGTTTGATTGCGGGCGCGGCGTTCATATTAAAATAATTTCATTCCATTTGGCACAATGGTGGTAGGCATGATAACCACCACATCGTTATTGGCATCTGGAAAACCCAGCACCAAAACTTGCGATTCAAATCCGGCGATTTTTTTCGGCGGAAAATTCACAACGCCGCAAACTTGTTTGCCAATCAACGAAGCCGCATCGTAATGTTTGGTGATTTGCGCCGAACTTTGTTTAATACCGATTTGCGGCCCGAAATCGATTTTTAAACAATAAGCGGGCTTACGCGCGCCTTCCAATGGCGCGGCTTCGATCACGGTGCCGACGCGAATATCGACCTTTTCAAAATCTGGATAGGCAATTTGCGGGAAAGTCTTGTTTTCCATGCCATTCGCATAGCATAGCTAGCCTTGCGATTAAAGACGAAATGCTCAATCCATGGCCTAAAAAGCTATTTCTTTAGAAAAAATTGGTGCTATGATCGGCTATCTTTCACCTCTATGGGGGGCAAAAAATGTCCAACGTTTCCAAGCACCGTCAGCTTAAGAAATTAAGCTCTACTAAGCGCCGTTCCCCATCAAAACGTTTGCCAGCTTGGGTTAACCAAGCAGAACAAGATTTTAGAAAAAAATTCAAGATGCGCGCTGTGAAAAGAGAAGAACTTGCAGTTTGGGTGGACGAAAAAGCCAAAGGGCATAGCACGGCAGATATAGGTATTTTCGTCAGAGAAGTAGAAGTCTGGCGTGTTTGCCATGCAATGGGAATGCGGGCTGGTAAATTTGTCCGGTCGAGATAAATTTATATAAAAACTGATGAAGCCGCAAACCAACCCTTTTGTGAATCTTGTCCGGGCGCTTAGCGTCGATACGATCCTGGATGGCAGCGTCAAAATAACCCAGCCCACGACCGGATACCGCGTTGCCATTGATCCGATTTTTTTAGCCGCTGCCGTGCCGCTCCAAAATAACACGAAAATCCTGGATGTCGGATGCGGCATCGGCACAGCTGGATTATGCGTTTTGGCGCGGGCGCAGAAAAATAATATTGCGATTGGGGGATTGACCGGCGTCGATAGTCAGAAATTATTGGTAGAATTGGCGGAAGAAAATAAAGCGCTGAATAAATTCCATGTCCCCATCCAATTTATTCACGCCGACATTGCCGCGCAAAATGAATTGCTGCAATTGCAATCGTTCGATCACATATTAACTAACCCGCCTTATTTATCCGCCGCATCCGCCGATCCGTCACCCGATCCGATGAAGGCGGCGGCGAATGTGGAAAGCAGCGCGAATTTAAAAACATGGATCGCATTTTGCGCCGCGCATTTAAAACCGAAAGGCACCTTGACGATGATTCATCGCGCCGACCGTTTGGCCGAAATTATATCGTTATTGCCGCCGCCGGAATGGAATGCCGTCATTGTTCCGCTTTGGCCGAAAATCGGCGTTGCCGCGAAACGTGTTATTATTCAAGCCGCGCGCGGGCAGGGCAGTCAAACGCGGGTTTTACCCGGCTTGGTGTTGCATGCCGAAGACGGGTCTTATACGGCAGAGGCGCAGAATATAATCCGCGCGGTTGGCGGCCTTGATTTTAACGCGCCGCCCGCATAAAGTCCGGTTATGAGCGTATTTTTGCGATATATTCTGTTGGCTATTTTAATCTATATTGTGTGGCGATTGATCTTTCCACCATCCAAACGCCCTAAAAATCAGCCTAAAACACCGATTTCCACCGATTTGCAATATTGCGCCAAATGCCAAGCTTATGTCAGCCAACCGCATCAATGCGGTAAATAATTTTCTTGGAAATTTCAAAGCCAATTTTAGAAATAAAAAACCCTCTGCTTTTGGCAGAGGGTTTTTGTTCAAACAATATATTGTATTAGCGAACAGCTTCGCAGTTTTGCCAAAGATTCGCGTTTTGTGCAAAGAAGTCGTCGCGTTGGCTGTCTGCATCGCTGTTTGATTCTGTAATACATGCACCACGACTACTATCATCGCCTTCACCGGTGATGTTGATAGTTACCGGGGATCCTGGGCAATGTACTCTTCGATTATTAGAATCCAGCATTGTCACTTCGCAAGTGCAGGTTAGAGTAGTAGTGCAATCCCAACCATACGGCCAGATGTCGTCTGGAACTGTAATAGTATTTCTGCCGGTGCAACCGCAATCTTGAATAATTGTAGGGTTATTGTTATTGGGGTGAGTAGCGGGAGGATTATCTGGATTATTTCCAGGTTGAACTTGTACACGCGTTGCGTTTACTTGTTTCACAATATCAATCCCACTCACTTGCGCGTATGTTTGGTGGGCGGCAAATAAAATTGCCAGTAATGCAAAAGTAAAAATAATCTTTTTCATGCTAGATCTCCTTCAAGAATTAGGCCCTACTGTTTTAATTATTGAATTTATATTCTTCTCTATATCGCACCGAGAAATAATTACAACACTGAAATAATATATCAATAAGAATTGGCAATAAAATTTCTAGTATTTAAAATAATATTTCTTATCTTAAAAGGATCTTGCTCTAATAGGATTTTGAAGATAGTTTAATGTGTAACCAGTAGGTTTGGCATGTCTCGGATTAACGCTCCTAATAATATCGCTTCTACAGCATTAACTCATGTTTTTGCTCCCGTTCGCGCTGTTTGGGGTGGCCTTAGGGAAGCACAGCAAACAAAAGAACCTTTTCTAAAGACGATTTTTGTACGGCCTGTACTAGCGTATCTTAAATCCAGCTGGCGCGGGGAGCTTGTTTTGTTAGGCGGTGTAGCCGCATTGAGCGCCACAACCTATTTGGCGGAAAGCCGATTATATAATAGGCCAAATGGCGGATTAACCAGCGGCGTTATCCTAGTTCAAAGTCAAACTAAGCCTGTCATTACCGGCAATATGCTCAGCCCCTTAGAGAATGATTCTTTGGTGATCAAATTCAAATATGACAATGGAAAGACCACTTCTTTTGGCGTATTGGTTGGCAAGCCGCGCATCGAGGCCGGTAGCCGGATGATTATGGATGCCACCTGCATGGCCAGTCCAGAGCAAGCCGTAGATTTATTAAGAGGAGAGAAAGCGCGGGGCGAAGAAATTATTGCTCAAGCCAAATCTAATCCTGGTGCAATTGACAGCGGGGATATTCGGCAATATGTCGCAACAACCTGGTCCGTGGATATTTCCCGTCCGTATTTGAATTCAAGCGGCCAAATAGCATTTCGCGTCGAAGCTAATGTTAGGGCAAAGAAATCTGAATTAAAAGGCATCCCGCAAGTAGATGTAAGCTTATTAGAATCTTCTATCACTCCAATGACTGGCACTACCGAAGCTGCTGCAGCGCCTATCGAAATGGGGCGTTTTCTAAGCGCCGAGAATTTGGCGAATGCCTTGGGTCACACATCCCAAGGTCAAGAAGGATATAAGCCGGTAAAACCCCAAACTTTATCCGGCAGTGCCCAGGAATTTGCGACGGCGCATCCAACGTCCACGGTATCTAATCTTGCAGGATTATTTGGTGCTGCCATGCTGTTTGCCCAAAAAAGAATGCGTGGCGGACGTTCCGGCCAATAAGGGCTTTGTTGATTCAGCGTCATCCTATTTCTAAATCACACCCATAAAGTACATCTGGCAGGCAGTAGATCTTCGCCATTGCTCTGTTTGCGACTCTTAGGTAAGCTTGCAAATCTTTACAGGATGAATTGGCGATGCAAAAACCCGAATGTTTCCAAGATATTATTTTAACGCTGCAAAATTATTGGAGCGAGCAGGGCTGCGCGATCTTGCAACCTTATGATATGGAAATGGGCGCGGGCACGTTTCACCCCGCAACCGCCTTGCGCGCGCTTGGCCCGAAATCATGGAATGCCGCTTATGTGCAACCGTCGCGCCGTCCGTCCGATGGCCGGTATGGCGAAAACCCCAACCGATTGCAACATTATTATCAATACCAAGTTATTATGAAACCGTCTCCGGACAATATTCAGGATTTGTATCTGGGATCCTTGCGCGCGCTGGGGTTCGATTTGAACAATCATGATATTCGTTTTGTCGAAGACGATTGGGAAAGCCCGACATTGGGCGCATCCGGTTTGGGATGGGAAGTTTGGTGTGATGGGATGGAAGTAACCCAGTTCACCTATTTCCAACAGGTGGGCGGAATCGAATGTAATCCGGTTTCGGCGGAATTGACTTATGGTTTAGAACGCCTTGCCATGTATGTGCTGGGTTTTGAGAATGTATATGATCTGCCGTTCAATCACCCGAAATCGCCCGTGCCGCTAAAATATGGCGATGTGTTTTTACAAGCCGAGCGCGAATATTCCGCGCATAATTTCGTGCATGCGGATACCGAAATGCTGTTCGAACATTTCCAAGCGGCGGAATTGGAATGCAATAATTTACTGGCGGCCAATTTGGCCTTGCCTGCGTACGATCAATGTATCAAGGCGTCGCACCGTTTCAATTTGCTGGACGCGCGCGGGGTGATTTCGGTTGCCGAACGCGCCGCCTATATCGGCCGGGTGCGGGAACTCGCTAAAAAATGCTGCGAAGCCTGGGTAAAAACGCAAAGCCCGGCACAAGCCGATCAAAAACCCGAAAAACGCCGGGCGGTGGGATAAATCATGGCCGAATTTTTATTAGAATTATTTTCCGAAGAAATCCCAGCGCGTATGCAGGCTAAAGCCGGCGAGGATTTGCAGGCATTTTTCACCGCGCAACTCGCGGCCAACGATTTGACCGTAAAATCCATCGCGCATCACACAACGCCGCGCCGTTTAACGTTGGTGGTTGATGGCTTGCCAGCCTCGCGCCCGGAAAAATCCGAAGAACGCAAAGGGCCGCGTGTTGGATCGCCCGATCAGGCCATTCAAGGATTTTTGAAATCGAGCGGATTGAAAAAAATCGAAGACGCCGAAGTGCGCAAAACCGACAAAGGCGATTTTTATTTTTGCCAGATCAAGCAACCGGCAATGCCAACCGCAGCAATTTTACCGGACATTATCCAGAAATTGATCGCCGAATTCGATTGGCCGAAATCGATGCGTTGGAATTCCAGCCAGAAAACTTGGGTTCGTCCGTTGCGTGGCGTTTGCGCGGTATTCGATGGCAAGCCGGTGCAAGGCCAGGCGGATTTTGGCAATGGCACAGTAATTGTGTTTGGACAAAATACATTCGGCCACCGGTTTTTATCGGATGGCAAATCGGTTTCGGTCAAAGATTTCAAAGATTACCAGAAAAAATTGGAATCCAACCATGTGATTTTAAACCGCGAAGATCGCAAACAAAAAATCAAAACAGATCTCGACGCGCTTGCAAAAAAGCAAGGGCTGGCGGTGCGCGAAGATGTCGGTTTGCTCGAAGAAGTCGCTGGCCTTGTCGAATGGCCGGTGGTTTTGCTGGGCAAAATCGATGCCGAATTTATGACCGTGCCGGACCGCGTGTTGATCACATCGATGCGTCAGCATCAAAAATATTTTTCGCTGTTGAACAAAGACGGCAGTTTAGCCAATCAATTTGCATTTGTGGCCAATATCGATGCCAAGGATGGCGGCAAGGCAATTATTGCTGGTAATGAACGCGTATTGCGCGCGCGCTTGTCGGACGCCAAATTTTTCTGGGATCAAGACCGCAAAACTCGGATGGAAGAACGTTTGCCAAAATTGAAAGACATCGTGTTCCATGCCAAATTGGGCACAATTGGGCAAAAGGTCGAACGTTTATCGAATATCACCAAGGCGCTGGCGGAAAAATCCGGCGCGAATTTAGTGCATGCGCTGGATTCGGCGATTTTGTGCAAGGCCGATTTGGTCACCGGCATGGTGGGCGAATTCCCGGAATTGCAAGGATATATGGGCGGCGAATATGCGCGTGCCGAGGGCGAAGATCCAGCCGTGGTCGATGCCATCGCGAATCATTACCGCCCGCTTGGGCCTGGCGATGAAATACCGAAACAGCCATTATCCATGGCGCTGGCCTTGGCGGATAAAATCGATACGCTGGTCGGATTTTTTATGGTCGGCGAAAAACCGACCGGATCGAAAGATCCATTCGCGTTGCGCCGCGCGTGCCTTGGCATTATCCGGATTATTCTGGAAAATAAAATGGCGGTATCGTTGCGCCCATTGATCGGCCTTGTTTATCAAAATTATGCCGAACAATTGGAAGATATCAAATTGGGCGAAGAAAAATTATGCGACGAAGTGATGGAATTTTTCCATGACCGGTTGAAGGTTTATTTGAAAGACAAAGATATCCGTCACGATGTGGTGGCATCGGTATTATCGCTGGATGGCGAGAGCGATTTATTGAAAACCGTAGGCCGCGCCGAAGCGGTGCAGAAATATTTATCCGATCCGCAAGGCCAGCAATTGCTGGCCGCTTATCGCCGCGCCGCCAATATCGTCCGCGCCGAAGCCGCCAAGGACAAGCGCGATTATGGCGCGGCGGCAGACAGCCGTTTGTTGCAACAGCCATCCGAAATCAAGGTTTTCGATATTTTACAGAAAAATTACGCCCCGGCCGAACGGTTGATCGAACAAGGCAAATTCGGCGAAGCGATCCAGACATTGTCGCAATTGCGTGCGCCGCTGGATGAATTTTTCGAAAATGTAAAGGTCAATGCCGAAGACCCGGAAATCCGCGATAACCGTTTGCGTCTGTTGAATCAAATCCGCGCCACGATAGATACGATCGCCGATTTTTCCAAAATCGAAGGTTGATTATTTTTGGATGCAATAACCCGTGTGTAAACGGGCCCGCGTCTGCGGATCCATCATCGATCCTCGGATTTCAATCATGGTTCTTGGAACATAATGTTCCAACTCCGCTTGGAAAGCTTTTTCGTCGTATGCCGCCGGGATTTGAACTCGCGGCAATATCGACCAATCCGCGTTATTGATTTCTGCGGCATAATCTTCGGGGATTTTTGTTTTTATAATATCGGATTTCGGCAAACTAGGTCTTATGGAACCGGTAACATTACCAAGATCCCCATCCATTATAAAAGAAAATATGGATACTCCTGTTTGGGGAGTTTGGTCTATATGGGTGGTATGGTCGGGATAGTAAGGCGAATTATCTGGCGCAGAAATCGTCGCGCCCATATCAACAGTATGCAATAAACTTGGCGAGGTCGGTACGTTAAGCCCCGCCAATAAACTGCTTGCGGGTCTTGTATTGGTAGGAGGGGATGGGGGTACTAATGTCGGTATCGCCTCTAACGGATTGCTTTTTTTGTTCGATCGCAACCATGTCGCCGCAGATAGGATAAATCCACTAACTTGTGTGAAAGTTTGGAATAATTGTCTGGGCTGAACTTGAAACAAAGAAGCGCCAAACACAAGTATGCCTGTGAGGGATAGAGTTTTTCGAATCGGCATGGTTTTCATTATCCGCGCTCCCGTCCTGCTGGGATTGTCATTGTCGCCCGGGCAGATGTGGTGCGGGGACGGGTATTCGCGCGTGAAGGGCGCTTAGGAATATGCAATCCATAATCCCGTGTGCGCCTTGTATAAGTTGGTTGTGGTTGAGTGTAACCAAGCGCATCTTCAACATAAGGATTGAAACGCAATTTATAAGCCAGCGTACCGCACCCGGTCCCGCACAATAGTATCGGTAAAATAAGCTGCAGCGATAAATTGCTGCCGGCATGTATAATGGAAATGGCGCTTAAGCCCATTACGCCAGCATAAAAAGCCACGCACAAGGCACACAGCAACTTTGCCGAAACATTCCAAATTTTCGGTTGGTTTAAAATAATCCCGATTTTTGCCGCGCGCGACAAGGGAGTATTCGGCGTTGTCATTGCTTGTCTTGTCTCTCTCGTCCCTATGGTCACAAACAATAATTCTATACAATAACGCATGGTCAGGCAACCGATTTGCTTTTAAAAAAACACTTATTTTACGGATAGTTAATTATGTTTATGGCTTTGGGTACAGGCGACATTCCGCTTGCCTGGATCATCCGCAGGTTACTAGAATAAGGAATAACCAATCATCCGGCAGGTCCCTATGTCCAAATTTCGCGCATCCGCCAACAGCAATAAAAATAAAATTTGGGTTTTCAGTTTTGATCGCAAGATAAAATCTTTGCCTGCCGCGAACGGCACGGCGCGTGTGGAACTGCTGGGCGGGAAAAGCGCGCATTTGATGGAAATGTGCAAACTCGGTTTGCCGGTGCCGCCCGGATTCACCATTTCCACCGAAGCGTGCGGTCATTTTTACGATAACGATAAAACCTATCCAAAAAATTTGGTCGATCAGGTATCGACGGCGATGCTGATGATTGAAAAATCGGCGGGGAAAAAATTCGGAGATAATTCCAATCCGTTATTGGTTTCGGTCCGGTCCGGGGCGCGGGTATCGATGCCTGGAATGATGGACACCGTATTGAATCTGGGTTTGAACGACCGCACCGTATGCGGCCTTGTGAAACAATCGCACGATGAGCGGTTCGCGTATGATTGTTATCGGCGTTTTATTCAAATGTACAGCAATGTGGTTTTGCATGTCGACCATCATGAATTTGAACAAGTGCTGGATCACCATAAATTATCCGCCAATGTGGCGCGCGATACGGATTTAACCACCGCGCAAATGAAGGCGATTGTCGCGGATTATAAAGCATTGGTAAAACGCCGTGTGGGGCGCGAATTTCCGCAAGATATCGCCGAACAATTATGGGGCGCGATCGGCGCGGTATTTGAATCCTGGCAAAATGCCCGGGCGAAAACATACCGCAAAATCCACCACATTCCCGAAGAATGGGGCACGGCGGTAACGGTACAATCGATGGTGTTCGGCAATTTGGGCGAAGATTGCGCCACCGGCGTTTGTTTCACGCGCAATCCGTCGACCGGCGAAAATATTTTATACGGCGAATATCTGATCAATGCGCAAGGCGAAGATGTCGTCGCCGGTATTCGCACCCCGCAGCCAATTATGAAAGAAAAAGATCATGCCTGCAGCCACGGTCTTGCGCCGAAAAATGCGCAACCGATGATGGCGCGCGGACTTTCGATGCAAGAATCGATGCCTGCTATATATAAGGAACTGCAACGCGTGCGCAGCCAATTGGAAAAACATTATGGTGATATGCAGGATATCGAATTCACCATAGAACGCGGGCAATTATATTTACTGCAAACACGGTCCGGTAAACGCACCGC
>CAZYJI010000019.1:0-13330 GCA_964647725.1 uncultured Alphaproteobacteria bacterium | reverse complement strand
AGCGGCGGCGATTCGCATCGCCGCCGACCTGGTTTCCGAAAAAATTATCAATCGCGAAGAAGCCATTTTACGGGTCGACGCGCAATCGGTCGATCAATTATTGCATCCGCGTCTTGACCCCAATGCGCAGAAAAATGTTCTGGGCAAGGGGCTTCCGGCATCGCCCGGCGCGGCATCCGGTATTCTAAGTTTCTCCGCCGACGAGGCCGAGGATCTAACGCATAAAGGCAAAAATGTCATTCTGGCACGAATCGAAACCAGCCCCGAAGACATTCACGGCATGCATGCCGCCAAAGGCATTGTCACGACGCGCGGCGGCATGACCAGCCACGCGGCGGTGGTAGCGCGCGGCATGGGAAGGCCCTGTGTTGTCGGCGCCAGCCAAATTAAAATCGATTATCATAACCGCACCTTGACTGCATCGGGTCAAACTTTGCGCGCTGGTGATTTTGTTACGATCGATGGCACCACCGGCGAAATTATCGCGGGGCCGGTGCCGATGTTACAGCCGGAAATGACGGCGGAATTCACAACCATTATGCGCTGGGTGGACGATACGCGGCATTTGCGCGTGCGGGCCAATGCCGACACGCCGCAAGACGCCAAAATCGCGCGCGGTTTCGGCGCCGAAGGTATTGGTTTATGCCGGACGGAACATATGTTTTTTGAAGGCAGCCGCATCGCCGCAATGCGTGAAATGATTTTATCGGAAACCAAGGAACAACGGCAAAAATCCTTGCAAAAACTATTGCCCATGCAACGCGCCGATTTCGTCGGCATTTTCCGGGAAATGGCCGGATTGCCGGTAACGATCCGTTTGCTGGATCCTCCATTGCATGAATTTTTACCGCATGGCGAAAAAGAAATCGCCGAGGTATCTTCGGCATCCGGAATCGATGAAAATATCTTGCGCGACCGGGTGCATCAATTAAAAGAAATCAATCCAATGCTGGGATTGCGCGGTTGCAGGCTCGCTATCGTATATCCGGAGATTTATGCGATGCAAGTGCGGGCCATTATCGAGGCCGCCTTGGAATCCAAGCAAAAATCCGGCAAACCGCCATTGGTCGAAATCATGATTCCATTGGTCGCGACCGAACAGGAATTTTCGATCATCCAAAAACTGATAGCATCGGCCGCCGAACAAGTGTTCAAGGAAAAATCGGCCAAAGTGGCCTATACGGTCGGATCGATGATCGAATTGCCGCGCGCCGCCTTGCGCGCCGGCGATTTGGTGGGTGCGGGGTGCGAGTTTTTCAGTTTCGGCACCAATGATTTAACCCAAACCGCGATTGGCCTATCGCGCGACGATTCCGGCAGTTTCTTGCCGGAATATCAACGGTACAATATTTTCCCGCGCGATCCGTTCGTGACCATCGATCAAACCGGCGTTGGCGAATTGGTAGAAATTGCGGTGGAGCGCGGCCGGTCGGTAAATAAAAACATTAAAATCGGCATTTGCGGCGAACATGGCGGCGAGCCGAACTCGATTCAGTTTTTTGAAAATGCCGGATTGAATTATATTTCCTGCTCGCCATACCGGATTCCCGTCGCGCGGTTGGCGGCGGCGCAAGCGGCGCTTAGAAATAAAGGCAGAAAAACACCAGGCAAGAAAACGCCGAAAATTTCAAATGGAAAAAAGATAGTGCGTTTGGCCGCGGCTCGTAAGAAAAAACAAAAATCGAAATCGTCCGCCAAATCGCCGAAACGCAAGGCGGCATAGGATTACATTTCTTCGGATTGTTCTTCGGGCAATTGCATCCAAGCCGGCACATAAGGCCGCAAAATGGCGGTGCCGGCGCGAAACTCGCCCGGTTGCGATAAGTTCTCCAGCCGCAATAAAGCCAGCACTAAGGACGGTTTTCCATCTTTACCAAGAACGGCGGATTTTGTTTCACCCACTTCGATGGTATGGCCATCCGCTAAATGCAAAGCGATTTTAACGCCAGATTCCGGCAAAATATCGCCAGTCATTTCACAAGGCAAAAGCCGTTTGCGCACCAAACCCCGGTATTTGGTGCGCGCGGTCAATTCTTGGCCGACATAACAGCCTTTTTGCCAATCGATTGCGTTCAATTCCTGAAAGCCATTTTCCAAAATAATCGCCCGGTCGATTTCCAAATCCCGGCTGCCATCCGGCAGGCCCAATTTGGCGCGGGCATAATCATATTCATAAAAATCGTTTGTTGCGGCAGGTTGATTTTTCGGCGCAATCATTCGCCAGCCAATATCGGCAATGCGTGGATCGCGATACAGGATATTGCCTTCATGCTCCGCGGCTGCGCCAATATCTTGCGGCCACGCAGATTGCCCGTCCAAGAAAGCATAAATATTATAATCTTCGGCGCGGTTTTTAATGTCCACCTGGGCGCGCAATTTGTACATGGTCAAGCGTTTGATTAAATCCGCCGCACGCGCCGATTCGCAATCGATTAAATATTCGCCATGGCACGATGAAATGAATAAATCGTGCAAGAATTTTCCTTGCGCCGAAAGAAACGCCGCATAGATCGATTTCTGATCACTGACTTGTTCGATATCGTTGCTGATCAATCCTTGCAAGAATGATTTTGCATCGACTCCGGATACGGAAATAATTTGGCGGTTGGGAAGGGGGACGGCGGGAAGGTTCATAAAATACTCTATGCAGACAACATAGAATCCTAAGGTAATCTGTCAATAGAAAGCTGATTTATCGAATTCTCATATTAGAATCAATACCGAGCCGATGCACCAGATCGTCCGTTACATGGATCGGCCCTTTTGGAATGTGTGCTTGTGGCGCTTTTGTTTGTGGATTGCCGTCGATACGGCCATGGATCATACAGGCACTTAAAAATTGCGGCCAAGGCATAAAATGGATTGCACCATCCCGGTACCGTAATATGACAATATCGCCGTTGTCCCGTTGGTGTTGAGCGCCACTGGCGTCTATGAAAATGAAGGGCCTTCGCATCCGAACGGCTTGGAATAAAAGAGAGCCTTTTATATGATCGCCGTTATCCTTATCAATCGCGCATCTGAAATTTACTTCATCTCTGCTCACAACATGTAAGTTCATTCCATCCGCTGATGGTAAATACCAAAATGGAGTATTCATATATCCATGAACAGGCGTTCCGGGCAATTCCTCCATCGCCACTATCTCCCGCATTTTATGTCCCGCCCGGTCCGGAGTTACACGATCAATTTTCATTGAGGCTTTGCGCCGATATAGAACGCCGATTTGATTGCCATCGGGCGTTTGAAAAATTTTGTCTGTGATAACCATCATGGCCTGGCGATCAAACTCGTCCCACCAAGGCGAACATTCCGGTAAATCATGTTTTGGGATAGGGCCAAGATCGAACTTTCTGTTTCTTAATTTAGGTCTTCCATATTGATCGCAATCAAACGAAAGATATCTGGCATCAAACTCGCCTGGATTTAAGACTCTGATCTCATTTGTTCCTGTTTGGCATAAGAAACATCCATCATTATTTTGTAGCTGGTTGGTATAAGGTATAATGATGGTCATGGGACTGGATATAAAAACAGCGCGAACCAATCCGCGCACGCAATGTTCACCTTTGCTGTTGGTATAAATTTGTGTGTACAGTTTTGGTAACATGCCACCGGGCAAAAATTCATGAAATGCCCATTCACCTTTATCCTGGCATAATATAACGACATCACCTGGATTAGCGATTGCTCTACTTAAGACTTTCTTACCGGTGATCGGATCGCGCGCGATTTGAATATAAGTTTGGCCTGGTTCTGCCATGGTAACGCGAAAGACCTGGCGAGTAATAAAATACTCGGCATCTTCCAATAAGTCGGTCGCGAATTTTTTAGGACTATTATCGCTAGTCATTTTCACCCTCGCCAAGAATATAACTAATATCTTTTTAAGACACAAGATAAAAAAATAGCGGAATTCAACGTTCTATGGTTAATTACAGCAGGAAGCGAACTTATGAAATTACTTTTTGTTACCTCGACCCGGATTGGCGATGCGGTTTTGTCGACCAGTCTTTTGAATTATATGATTATGCGGCATCCCGGTATTCGGATTACCGTGGCTTGCGGCGCGCCGGCGGCAGGAATTTTTAAAACCGTTCCGGGCATTGAAAAAATCATTGTGGTCGAGAAAAAACCTTATGCCGGGCATTGGGTGGATTTATGGCGGCAAACGGTGGGTACGCGGTGGGATTATGTGATCGATCTGCGCCGTTCGACCCTTGCTTATTTCTTGCGCGCCGGAAAAAGGATTATTAATAAAAAAGCCGATCCGCACATACACCGGGTGCAGGATATGGGCAATCTGATCGGCGATGGCCCACCGGCCGCGCCTAAATTATGGATCACCGATGAATACCGGCAAAAAGCGAAATCGTTGATCCCAAGCCTTGGCGAGAAACCGTTGCTGTGTTTTGCGCCAACCGCAAATTGGGGCGGAAAAATGTGGCCGGCGGAACGATTCGCGGAAACGGCAAAACGTTTGACGGCAGAAAACGGAATTTTACCAGGCGCATCGATTGCCATTTTCGGCGCGGCTCATGAACGGCCACAGGCGCAACCGATGTTAGATGCGTTAAATGGCTGGCCGGTGATCGATTTGATCGGCAAGCCGGATTTATTGACGTGTGCAGCGATTTTCGGGCAATCGTCGCTTTATATCGGCAATGATTCCGGGTTGATGCATATTGCCGCCGCGTCGGGCGCGAATGTAATCGGTCTTTTTGGGCCAAGTCCGGTGCGTAATTATGGCCCTTGGCCGTCCGGTAATGGCCTGGTGGCTTTTGCGCAGACCGAAGAAACATATGAAGAACTGGTGAACAGTCCCACATTCGATCACCGCAAACAAGATTCCTTGATGACCAGCCTTTCGGTCGATGTGGTTGAAGGTTTGGCGCGGCGTTTGTGGCAACGCATCGAATCAAAGGCTGCCGCATGAGCATAAGCGCGCTAGTCGTCGTGCATAACGAAGAAAAACAATTGGCCGATTGTCTGGCCAGTTTAAAATTCGCCGATGAAATTGTGGTGGTGCTGGATAAATGTACCGATGGATCGAAATCCATCGCGCAAAAATTTAATGCCAAAATTATCGAAGGCAGCTGGCACATCGAAGGCGATAGGCGCAATACCGGCATTCAAGCTTGCAGCAGCGATTGGATATTTGAAATTGACGCCGATGAACGCGCCTCCGCCGATCTTGGCGCGGAAATGAAAACCGCGGCGGAATCTGGCGCGGCGGATTATTATTTCATCCCGGTCGATAATTATATTGGCGCGCGTTTGGTGCGGCATGGCTGGGGCGGATCGTTTGGCAAACCGGCTTATGGCGGGTTATTCCGCAAAACCGCGAAAATATGGGGCCAGGAACGGGTTCACCCGTCTTTGACTTGGACTGGTAAAAAAGGCCATTTATTGCAAAACCGGTTGACGCATTATGTCGATAAGGATTTATCCGATACTATCCGCCGGTTGGATCGGTACGCCGCCTTGCGCGCGCTGGATTGGCAAGACAGATTGAATCGTGGTGAATCGGTTGGAAATCTGGCAACACAAATCCGCCGGTTCTTCTCGCGCTTTTTCAAATGTTATGTGTTGCGCGGCGGTTGGCGCGAAGGCGGATATGGCGTTGTCATCGCCGCGTGCGCCGGATTATTTCCGCTATTATCCTATTTAAAGTTATACGAGAAAAAATAATGGCGCATTTTCTGTTCGCCGATGAATCGATCGTTTTTGACGGACAAAGTATGGAACGCGGTCCCTTGGGCGGCGCGGAATCGGCGTTTATTTCCATGTGCGAGGCATTGGCCAAACGCGGCCACCGTGTTAGCGTACGAAACAGATGCGTTGCGCCGCTCGATCACAAAGGCGTATCGTGGCGGCCGCTGGGCGCGCCGTGGCCGCAAGATGCCGATGTGTATGTGGCCAATCGCGGCTGGCAATTGATCGATTTAATGCCGTCTATCAAACGCCGGATATTCTGGATCCATAACCCCGCCAAATATCTTTTGAAATTCCGGTATTTTCATCGCATCGCCCGGCATCAACCGACCATCGTTTTTTCTGGCCAACATCATGCCAATACTTATCCGCTTTGGGCACCGCCTTGGTTTAAATCTAATTCGCGGGCCATTATTCCCTATGGCATCTCGCAAGATTTTTTAGGCGCAGTTGAACGCAAGATCGCGCCTGCGCCAAAAGTTATTTTTACATCCAATCCGTTGCGTTCACTCGATTGGTTATTAAAGATTTGGCAAGATTATATTCATCCATCCCTGCCCAATGCCGAATTGCATATTTTTTCCGGCGCTTCGACATACAAGGCGCAAGGCACGCCGCTGGGCGATAAAATGGAAGCGGTGTTGAATGCGGCGCGCGCGATGCAAAATAAGGGCGTTGTTTTACGCCAACCGGTGGCCAAATCCGAATTACGCCAAGAAATTTTATCGGCGCGTGCGTTATTATACCGCGGCGATGTTGGCGAGACTTTTTGCCTTGCCGTTGGCGAGGCGCAAGCGATGGGGATACCGGCGGTGGTGCAGCCGATCGGTTGCGTGGCCGAACGCGTGATCGATGGGCAAACCGGCTATGTCGCCCATAGTGACGAAGAATTTGCCGGGCGCGCGATTCGGATTCTTAGCGATGATACGCATTGGCTGGAATTGCATCGAGGCGCCATTCAAACACAACAAGCCTGGACATGGGACCGAGCGGCGGCCCAGTTTGAAGCCATATAGGACAGCTAGTGTATTAAGTTAGTAGCACGATTATGGTATCCGTTTTGTTTATTTAACTATTTGATAAATAATAACTTTATATAAAATTACCCGGAAAAACCACCTATTTTACTCTGGATTTTTATTTCCTTTTGCGCTATCATCCTGGCAGATAAAAACAAAGCACAAAAATATGAAACGTAATATTCGGGTCAACCGATTACTTAACAGGGTGGAGTTCCGGAGGGAATGCGCGTACTTCAAGTCATAGCTGGTGCCGAACACGGTGGAGCCGAATTATTTTTCGGCGAACTGATACTAGCGATCAAAAATTATCAAAAAGCGCCCATATCGATCACGCAAAAAGCGGTTATGCGCCCGTATTTGTCGCGCCTGGAACAATTGGAACGCGGCGGCGTGGATGTTACCGCGCTGCAATTCGGCAGTTGGCTGGATTGGCGCAGCCGTTATGTAATGCGCGAAGAGGTAAAAAATTTCCGCCCCCATATCGTGCAAACCTGGATGAACCGGGCAACGAAATTCACCCCCCCGCCGACCGTGCGCCAGCCTTATGTGCATATCGGTTGGCTGGGTGGATATCATGATATGAAATATTATCAAACCTGCGATCATATCGTGGCATTGACGGGTGATATGAAACGCCATGCGTTGGATGCGGGATGGACAAGCGATCGCGTGCATGTAATCCCGCCATTTGCGATGTTAAAACCGAATGCAGCGGTAACCCGCGCGCAATTCGATACGCCGGACGATGCCAAAGTTATTTTATCGACCGCCCGTTTGCATGTGCGCAAGGCGCAAGATATTTTATTGAAATCCATGGTCGATGTGCCGAACGCCTATTTATGGGTCGCCGGCGAAGGCGATTTACGCAAACCATTGACCGCACTGGCCGAAGAATTGAAAATCGCCGACCGGGTAAGATTTTTGGGCTGGCGCACCGATCATCAAGCGTTGCTGCGCGCGGCGGATTTATTCGTTCTGCCATCGCGTTATGAACCGTTTGGTATCGTTATTTTAGAAGCCTGGTCGCAAGGTTGCCCGGTTATCGCCGCATCCTCGCAAGGGCCAAAAAGCATTATCACCCACGATCATGATGGCTTGTTGGTGCCGGTCGATAATGTTGGCGAGCTGGCCGATGCCTTGCGCAATGTTTTGTCGGATGAAGCCTTGCGTAAAAAATTGGTGCAAAACGCGCACCGCACCTATCAATCCACCTACAGTCAGGAATCGGTGGTTCGCCGCTATTTCGATCTTTATGAAAATGTGGCGATGATGGGCAGTTACGCCAAAGCGGCTTAATATAATTGCCCTTCTTTTTTTTGGGTGAATCATCTACATATATCGTATGAATTCTTTCGACCTTATTATCAAAGGCGGAATGGTTGTATTTCCAGACCGCATTGCCCGCGCCGATATCGGCATTGCGGGGGAAAAGATCGCATCGATTAGCGATTTGTCGTCGGCCAAGGCGGCCAAAATTTTCGATGCCAGTCATTTGCATATTTTACCCGGTGCCATCGATACTCAGGTACATTTCCGCGAACCGGGTTTAACGCACAAGGAAGATTTATCAACCGGCACCAAATCGGCGATTTTGGGAGGCGTTACCGGAATTTTCGAAATGCCGAATACTGTGCCGTTGACCTTGACGCGCGAACTGCATCAAGAAAAAATAAAAGCGGGTGAGGGGCGCACCTATTGCGATTATGCTTTTTTCATCGGCGGATCTAAAGAAAACGTAAGTCAATTACCGGAGTTAGAAAATTTACCTGGTTGTCCCGGCGTTAAAATATTTATGGGATCGTCGACGGGATCGTTATTGGTCGAAGACGATGAAGTTTTAACGGCGATTTTGAGAAACGGCAAGAAACGCGTCGCGGTGCATGCCGAAGACGAACCGCGTTTGCGCGAACGCCGTAAAATTGCAGAGGAAGGCGCGCATCCGCGATTTCACCCCATCTGGCGCGACGAAGAAACGGCATTGCGCGCTACGACGCGATTATTGAACGCTTCGCGCGCCGCTGGCAAGCGCCCGGTACATGTATTGCATGTGACGACTATGCAAGAAATGGAATTGCTTTCCAAAAACCGCGATATCGCCACCGTCGAAGTCACGCCGCAACATTTAACCTTGGCCGCGCCGGAATGTTATGACCGGCTGGGCACTTATGCGCAAATGAATCCGCCGATCCGGGATCAAAAACATCAAGACGCGTTATGGAAAGCATTACAAGATGGCGTTGTCGATATGATCGGCAGCGATCATGCGCCGCATACGCACGAAGAAAAACAGCATCATTATCCGCAATCACACAGTGGTTTGCCCGGCGTGCAGACATTATTGCCTTTGATGTTGAATCATGTCGCGGCTGGAAAATTATCGTTGCAGAAATTAGTGGATTTGACCGCGCATAATCCCGCTAGGATTTGGAATATTCAGAACAAGGGCAAAATCGAAACCGGATTCGACGCCGATTTGGTTTTGGTGGATTTGAACCGCAGCGAAACCATTCAGAATAAAAACATGTCTTATAAATGCGGCTGGACCCCGTTTGATGGAATGAAAATAAAAGGCTGGCCGGTTGCCACCATTTTGCGCGGCCAAATCGCCGCGCAAGAAGGGGAAATTGTCAGCCCGCCGCGCGGTCAATATATTCGCTTTAATTAACAGGTATTTAGTGCCTAAACAGGCCAATTATCCGCGCCACTATTGACGAAAAACACTGTTTCTGTTATAGAAATGATCAAATTAACCTAGCGATTTAAAAAACGAGGCTTAGACATGGAAACCAACACCACCCAAACTCAAACCAATCCGCTGCCGCAAGGCAAATTTTATCAGCAATGGCGAAATGGCCGTTCGGTAATTTTCGTCTGCTCGATGGCTTGCGCTTTCATGCTTGGCGGAATTATGACCAATTTGGTGTTGATGGGCAAACCGATGTACGGTTATGCCGTAGCGCTTGGCACATTTTTTGCCGCGCTTGGCATGTATGTGTATGATGCACAAGCCGTCGGTATGCGTCCTGTCGCAACGAAATCCAGCGAAGAATTCAACACGCCAGCCAGCGCCAACGATTCGAAACAAAATCGCAAAGCGGCCTAATAATTTCAGGTTTTCATGGGGAATGGAAAATATCTTTATTATTTCTATTCCCCAACCGCTGATCAAGCATCCGGCGCTTGTTTAGTTTATCACCGTTCAAGCCGTACTTATATCCGCTTCACGCAGTGTCAATCCAACCCGAAACCAGAAAATGGTTTTGAAGACAATTATTTGGTTTTCGAAGCGCTGGATTCCGAGCTGGTTTATCTTAAATATGCGCGCGATCAAATCAGCGGATTTGCTAAAGGATATGATTTAGCCACTGCCGAACTAAAGGCCCGCCGATATTTTTTAATTATGCAAAACCATCATGGCCCGTTAGTAGGAACGCTTTGTCATAAAAAAACCGGAGGATCTTTTGTTGTATCTTCGAGTGCGCCGAAAGCGGCAGCTGGACGTGGACGAGCACAGCAGGCCAAGCCATTCTTAATAGAATTGGTGAGTGCCCCAGATAATAATGCCAGGGCTACCTGGTTGTGCTTGGCAAGAAGATTTTGCCGCTAAAGTTTTGCCAGACGGCGTGATTTGGATGGGGTAGATCCTTGTTGAATCGAAATACCGGTCGGTATTTCGAGCGCGCTGGTATCCAGCCGTTTGATCTGATCGCGCAGGCGCGCGGCTTCTTCGAATTCCAGATTTTCCGCCGCGGTCAGCATGCGTTGATTCAATTCCTCGCGGTATTTGTTTAAATCCTTGCCGACCAAATGAGGTGTTTGATCGTCGCCAGTATCGATATCGACATGGTCTGCTTTGTCATAAACGCTCATCAGAACGCTGCTGATATTCTTGCGCACCGATTCCGGCGTAATACCATTTTCTTTGTTATATATTAATTGCCGTTCGCGCCGCCGCGCGGTTTCATCCAATGCCTCGCGCATCGATTTGGTAATGACATCGGCGTATAATACCGCTTTACCATCAATATTACGCGCTGCCCGGCCGATGGTTTGAATTAATGATGTGCGCGAACGCAAATATCCTTCTTTGTCGGCATCCAAAATTGCCACCAATCCGCATTCCGGAATATCCAATCCTTCGCGCAATAAATTGATGCCGACCAATACATCGAACGTGCCGAGGCGCAAATCGCGCAGAATTTCGATCCGTTCCAGCGTTTCAATATCGCTATGCATGTAACGTACTTTCAATCCGGCTTCGGTTAAATATTCGGTCAGGCTCTCGGCCATTTTTTTGGTCAATGTGGTTACCAGTGTGCGCTGGGACTTGGCCGCAACTGCCTTGCATTCGGCAATCAAATCGTCGATTTGATATTTGGTCGGACGGATTTCGCATGGCGGATCGACAAGCCCGGTTGGGCGCACCACTTGTTCTACGAATACGCCGCCGGTTTTGGCTAGTTCATTCGGGCCAGGAGTTGCGGAAACGAAAATGGTTTGTGGACGCATTTCATCCCATTCTTCGAATTTCAATGGGCGGTTATCCATCGCCGATGGCAAACGAAATCCATATTCGGTCAATGTTCTTTTGCGGGAAGAATCGCCTTTATACATCGCTGATAATTGTGGCATGGTGACGTGCGATTCATCGACAATCACCAAAGCGTCCTTGGATAAATATTCGAACAAAGTCGGCGGTGCTTCGCCCGCCTGGCGGCCGGATAGGTACCTGGAATAATTTTCAATTCCGGCGCATGTGCCAACCGTTTCCAGCATTTCCAAATCAAAGGTGGTGCGCTGCTCCAACCGCTGCGCTTCCAGCAATTTATTTTCCGCATGCAATTCCGCAAGGCGTTTTTTCAAATCGACTTTGATCTGTTGGATTGCTTGCAACAATGTCGGGCGCGGGGTGACGTAGTGCGAATTGGCAAAAACATAAATTTCTTCCAATTTGCCCATTTTCTCGCCGGTCAAAGGATCGAATTCATAAATCGATTCGATGTCATCGCCGAAAAACGACAATCGCCAGGCTCGGTCTTCGTAATGGGCTGGGAACAATTCCACATTGTCGCCGCGCACGCGGAATGTCCCGCGCGAAAATTCGATATCATTGCGTTTATATTGTAATTCCACAAACCGTTTTAACAACGCGTTACGTTCGATTTTCTGCCCGGTTTTAATCGGGATAATCATGCTGCCATAAGTTTCCAGCGATCCAATGCCATAAATACAGGACACCGATGCAACAATAATTACATCGCGCCGTTCCAATAAACTGCGGGTCGCGGAATGGCGCATCCGGTCGATTTGTTCGTTGATGGTGGCTTCTTTTTCGATATAGGTATCGGAACGCGGAACATATGCTTCGGGTTGATAATAATCGTAATAAGAAACGAAATATTCAACGGCGTTATTTGGAAAAAATTCCTTCATCTCGCCATATAACTGGGCGGCCAAAGTTTTGTTCGGCGCCAGAATCAGGGCAGGGCGTTTATGTCTGGCAATCACATGGGCGATGGTGAATGTTTTGCCCGATCCGGTGACGCCCAATAATACTTGGTCCCGTTCGCCTTGCGCGATACCGTTTAACAGGGATTCGATCGCCGCCGGTTGATCGCCCGCCGGTTTGAAATCGGACGCCAATTGAAATTCCGCCAATTTGGCAGGCAGATTCGGTTGCGTATATCCGGCTATAGGATGCAAATCGATTTTACTCATCTTATCGATATGGAATGGCCTTGGTAATAAATCAAGGGAAACTTTATCCGAATAATCTCAATAGATTTTTAGGCACTTGGTTGGCCTGGGCGAGCATGGAAACCCCAGCCTGGACCAGCACTTGTTTGCTGGTAAAAACAGACATTTCGGCGGCGACGTCAAGATCCAGATATGCGGAACGGGCAAGTTCCAGATTCTCGGTGGTGGTGGC
Source organism: uncultured Alphaproteobacteria bacterium (assembly GCA_964647725.1). Classification (GTDB taxonomy): domain Bacteria; phylum Pseudomonadota; class Alphaproteobacteria; order SHNJ01; family SHNJ01; genus SHNJ01. Next base: position 664 of record CAZYJI010000019.1, on the reverse strand, counting down.
GTTGTTCTTCTGCGCTGATTCCATCCGGTTCTGTGAGGCGGCGATTTCCGAGCGGGATCTGGCGATTAAATCAACGGCGAATCTGGCCGCTTCCGCTGCCGATTGGGCGCGGGCAATGCTAGTTAAGCTGGCGCTAGAAAGACCCAGATTAGTAGTCGTTAAGCCAAACAAACTGGCGGAGATGGAGGAATTAGTAGAACCTGTGGAAATGCGGTAACTTTGGCTAGAATATGAACTGCTAGTTACTCGCAAAGCTGGATCTGTGCTGGCATTAATCCAACTAACCACATCAAATCCAGAATTGACAGTGATAGAACCTACCACAGCGCCTGTCGGCAACCCATTTTCAATTTCATTGATAGATATTGTGGTGATTTGAGTTGTAAGACCAGTATTAGTGTCGAAATAAGGGCTGGTATTAAAGTCAAATCCATAAGTCCTGCCGGTGATATTATTAATAAAATAAATATCGCCGCCGCCATTATTGTAAACATACATGTCATACCCTGTCATGGCAGCGGTATTATACATAGTGAAATCTAGAATTTGTCCGGGAGGACCAAGATAATAGGTTGGGTCCCAAACATAATTGAAGGACGAATTAAGCAGCTGATTACCATTGAAGGTGGTCCCTGCGGCCATGCGGTCGAGTTCGTCTTTGATG
>CAZYJI010000018.1:26742-28668 GCA_964647725.1 uncultured Alphaproteobacteria bacterium | reverse complement strand
GCAAGTGCCTTCTAAGCACTAGGTCGTACGTTCGAATCGTATCGGGGACGCCATTTCCCCACATATATCTAACTGACAATTCGAACTTTTATATTTTCTCGCGCCAATCGGCGCTCGGGGCGAATCGTATCGGGGACGCCATTTTCTAGTCGGGGGACGGCATCCTGCTTCGCCATTACCCCTCGCTACATCCCACCACGCGGTAGATATTTTTGACTTCGGTGCTAGCGATTTCCAAATCCTTGGCTGGGTTATACTGGCGTAAAATCACTTTGGTCTGGGTTTGCTTGATCAGTTCCTTGACATAGGCGCTGCCGTCCAGCAATTCCACCAATACATAGCATCCGATATCCACAGGTTTGGCGGGGTTGATATAAATAACCTCCCCGATGCGAAAACGGGGTTCCATCGATTTGCCCGCAACCCACACGGCAAACGCGCCGTTATTGCCGACCAAATTGGGCGGCCGGTCGATAAAAGATACCGGTGTTTCGGTGATGATCAGGGTATTATGTTTCCCCGCTTGCGCCATGCCCAATACCGGCAAATCCTTGTGCGTTTTTACGGCTGCAGGAGGGGTAAAAGATGGGCCGGTTGATTTGGCGGAAGTGCCGCCGAACATAATCCATTCCGGCGTGACGCCCAATATCCCTGACAAGGTTTCGACGGTTTTTGCATCGGGCTGGCTGCGTTTATTTTCCCAATAAGCCACCGTTGATTGGTTGATATTCAAGGCGGTAGCCAAAGCCGCCTGCGTCAGGCCCTTGTTGCTGCGGGTACGTTTGATTCTGTCGGCGATTGATGTCATGCGATGGTATTCCAGTCGGTTGTATTTTAATGATAAATTATCATTGACATTATGACAATTTATCATTAATGTTAAATCAAGTCAATCAACTTTTGGTTGTTTTAAAATAAAAAGGAGCAAGGGCATATGGAAAACACATACAGGGATATTACCGAAGTTCACTTACAACCGGTCGGGGCTTATTATCTGCCGGTTACGAATAATCGTCTGGCGCCGAAATATTGTCTTGGGGAATTGATTATCGCCGATCCACAAAAAAGCATAAATGCCAATGATTACGCGGTTTTTTGGTTGAATCCCAAACATTACGTTATTGCCAAGGCGAATGACAATCGGCTCTGCCCAAAATCCAGATGGGTGTTTTGGAAAAAAAATCCGCGCGCGCGGCAACATTATCTCGCAGCGCACAAGATTGTGGGATGCATTGAAATCACGCCGAAACAGTATCGTTTTAACGATCAAATACAACCATAATAAAAAAAATCGCTAATTGGGTTTTATTCATTAACCATCTGTTAACCATGCGGTTCTACTATCGGTTGCATAAATAAACCAATCATTCTTAGGAGAGTAGATTAATGAACGCCCAAACTTCCATTTTTATATCCGATAACAAGAATCATTATGCGAGATTAATTAAACGCACCCAATCCGCCACCATATTTTGGCGTGAAAAATTGATGGAAGTCGTTGGCAATTACCGCGTATGGAAAAAAACTTTGGCGCAGATCGAAAATATAAATCCGGAATATTATTTGGTGCAAACGCGCCGCGTGAAACGTTTGGTCGCGCAAGCCTATGTGGAATATCGCCGTAAGCAATCGGAATTGAATTTATTGATCGAATTAAACGAGCAGGCAAAGGCTAGCATTGATATTATGGATGCTAATCTAGCGTTGCGTTTGCGCCCTTATGAAAAACAGCCGTTGAAAGAATTGAAACCGTCCAACGTCGCCTGATTTTTAATTTTATCCACCTGTTTGACCGGATCCTCCTGCAATATGCGCCAAACTTTCCGCGTATTGCAGGATTTTTTTTACATGCAATAAAAGGTATAAAACGCGACGAGAATATTTTAGACAAAAAAATAGCCGGCTCTTTCGAGTCGGCTGTATTAG
>CAZYJI010000018.1:19434-26727 GCA_964647725.1 uncultured Alphaproteobacteria bacterium | reverse complement strand
ATGAACAGCTCGTCATAGAAAACGAGCTCATCGAACTTCTTTATGCTCCTACGTCTATAAAAAAGCAATCAATTTATGATGGGTATAAAACAATTTTTTTTGGGTAATAAATGTTTTTTAATCAGATCAAAGTAATAATGTAAGCTATTGAAGGACAATGAAATTACATTAGAATCGAATTTCACAAAAATTGCCATTGATAGGATCTAATTCAATTTGGCGAAATATCAGCCGAAGATAACGTATAAAAAATCTACTACGAAATAAAATAACCTAAAAACGTGAAAAACCTGCGTCCAAATCCGCAATCAGGTCTTTTACGTTTTCCAAACCGATGCTTAATCGAATTATTCTCCCTTTAGGAATAGAACTGAAGGCGCGGGCCGGATTTTGCGGCACGATCAAACTTTCAAAGCCGCCCCAACTAAACCCTAAGCCAAATAATTTCATGCCATCGACAAAACGGGCAACGGCGGCATCATCATATTTGGGATTCAACACAAAACAAAAAACGCCATTGCCGCCGGAAAAATCACGCGCATAAATTTCTTTGTTAGGCGCGTCAAATTCAGGATGCAATATCGCAATGACTTCTGATTTAGTTTTTAAATAATTTGCCACTTCACGCGCGGATTTTTCACTTTGATCCATGCGCACTTGCATGGTGCGCAATCCGCGCAGCGCCAAATACGCTTCGTCCGCCGATACGCAATATCCCAAAACCACCGCATGCCTTGCGACTTGATCGATCAACGGTTTTTGCCCCGTGACGACGCCCATCATAATATCGCTATGGCCGGAAATATGTTTGGTTGCGGATTGAATCGCAAGATCGACGCCCATATCCAGCGGGCGAAAACGCAGCGCCGTTGCCCAGGTATTATCCAGCATTGTTTTGATGTTGTGTTTCTTGGCGATTTTGACAATCGCCGGAACGTCTTGGAATTCCATGGTCGTGCTGGCGGGGCTTTCCATATAAATCACCCGCGTGTTGGGGCGGATTTTTTTCTCAATCCCGGCGCCAATTAATGGATCGTAATATTCCGTTTCGATATTCATGGGACGTAATATTTCTTCGGCGGCGCGTTTGCTGTTGGGATAAACGCCTTCGGTCATCAACATATGATCGCCGGGCCTTAGAACGGTAAGCATCGCACCAACGGCGGCGGCAACGCCGCTTGGGTAAATCACCGCCCGGTCGCAGGATTCGATTACGGCCAATGCCTCGGTCAAGGAATGCGTGGTTGATGTGCCGTAACGTCCATAATATAAATCTTTGCCGTCATAACGGCCATCTTCCAGACTGTGCATATGCGCGATGGAATCAAACAATATCGTGGCCGCGCGCGTGACCGGCGGATTGATAAAATGTTTTTTGCCGCGTCCGGTATGGGTCAATCTGGTTTCTATTTTTTTATTTTTCATCGCCGTATCCAATTATGGTTTGTATTTCTTGCTCCATTCGACCCACGAACCGTCATATACCGCAACATCGGTCGCGCCCATTTCATAAAGGGCGAGGGCGCCGACACAAGCGCTGATACCGGATCCGCAAGTGGTGACCACGGGTTTGTCCAATTTCACGCCCATTTGGGTCAATTCATCTTTTAAAATTTCGATGCTTTTAATTTTGCTGTTATGCTGCAGCAAATTTTTGTAATGCCAGTTCTTGCTGCCTTGAATATGGCCTTTTAACGGGCTGGGCCAAGGTTCGGGCGTAATTCCATCATATCGTTCGCGGGACCGCATATCGATCACCTGATCGGATTTTGCGGATATATTGCGTTGCATGTCATCGAAACTTCTCAGTAATTCGGGGCGCGGATTGGCCTTGAATCCGCCTTGCTTTTTTGGTTTTCCAAGTCCGCCCTTGGTCGGTAAATTTTGTCCAAGCCAGGCGGGCAAGCCGCCATCCAAAACCGAAACCCGGTCATGGCCGAAATAACGGAACATCCACCATACGCGCGGCGCGCTGAAAATGCCGATGCTGTCATAAACAATGACATGATCGCTGTTGGTGATGCCCATCGCACTCACTTGTTCTTCGAATTGTTGCGGCGGGGGCAGCATGTTGGGCAGATCAGTTTGTTGATCCGATACCAATGCAATATCGAAAAACAGCGCGCCTGGAATATGCGCTTCGCGGAATTCCATGGACGCATCGTTTTCCGAATCCGGCGTGTACCATGTGGCGTCCAGAATCACGATGTCCGGCCGGTCCAAACTGGATTTTAGCCATTGGGTATTTACCAGAGCAGGCGTTTTTTCGGCGGTCATGACTTCCATTCCTTGCGCAATTCATCGCGGTGCAGCAGCAGCCAGTATAGTCCAAGCATCGAGCTGGCATTTTTAATTTTATCTTCTTTCAGTAAATTTGGAATTTCACTAAGGGCCATAGGACACAGTTTAATATCTTCATCTTCATCCTTGGCGCCGTGATACAGGCCGTGGCCATTATCCAGCGGCGATAAATCGACCCGGCCGATAAATAAATGCAATGTTTCCGCCAAAACGCCAGGCGAGGGCAGGAAGCTGTGCAAACGGCGAAGATTGGTGATCTCCAACCCAGTTTCTTCCATCATTTCGCGGCGCGCGACCGATTCCAGGCTTTCGGGGCCATGATCGACCATTCCGGCTGGCAATTCCAACAACCAGGGATCAAAATCCTTGCACAAGGCCGGCAGGCGAAATTGTTCAATCATCAATACGGCATCGCGTTTTGGATCGTAAGGAATTACCACCGCGGCTTCGCCGCGGTAAACGATTTCGCGCGATACCGGGCGGCTCCATTCCCCGTCATACAACCGAAATTGCAAATCGAATTTTTCCACGCGTGCATAGCCGGGATAGACCGTTTCTTGGGCCAGAATTTTAACTTTGCCGTGTGTTTTGACTTTTTGGGACATTGAGATTAAATATAGGGAATAAAACGCATCATAACCCCGCCCAGCGGCAAAATCCAGAAAAGACATGAAGACATTACATATTTTGCGTCACGCCAAAGCCGAGGAAGGACGCGGCAAAGCCGACAAAGACCGTAATTTGACCGATCGCGGCGTTCGCGCGGCAACGGTGCTGGGATTATATTTGCGGCAACACGGCATCAAGCCGGATTTGATTTTATGTTCCAGTGCGGCGCGCACCAAACAAACCATGGAACATTTGCTGCGGTCGATGGATTGCAGCATTGAAACGCGCCTGGAAGAAAAATTATATCATGCCGATCCCGCGCAAATATCGGAAATTATCGCGGCGGCGGATGCGGGTTTCGGCAGTGTGTTGGTTATCGGGCATAATCCCGGATTGCAGTTATTCGTTGCCGAAAAATCCAAAGATGTCGAAGGCGAGGGCGACGATATCGACCGCATTTACCAAGGTTTTCCAACCGCCGCCCTGGCCAGTTTAAATTTTTCGATTTCCGATTGGACCGAAATTTTGAAACGCGGCTGTAAAGGCCAATTGACCGCGTATGTGGAACCCAGCGATTTGGTATAACAACAATTGAAAGAGCAGCCAGCGGATTATATGCTTATGAAATGTCATCCCGAACGTATGTGAGGGATCGCCAGATATAAGGCTTTACATCTGGCGGTTCCTCGTCGCCATAAATGGCTCGCTCGGAATGACAAATAGGTTTAGGCTAGAATATCCAGCAATTGATCTTCCATTTCATCGGCTTTTTTGTAGACCGCCGCGCTGGCGCTGGCCTGATGTTCGGCCAATTTCGCTTCGATGATGGATTTGTCTAAATCGCCGGTGGCGGTATCTGGATGCGCATTATAAGCAACTTGTTCCAGTTTTTGCCCGGCATTGCGGAATGCCGAAATCATGGAGTTATAAATAGCGCTGATCATAGAAATCTCCCCAATCCTTATTATACCCTCAAAATGCTTAATAATCCTTCAACTGCAAAATGGACTATTAGTTATTGTTTTTGTTTGATTTTTTGACTTTGACAATAAATGGATAATTCTCATAATGAGCTGACTTTAAGAGGAGGCAAGCATGAAAATATCAGTATTCGAAGCCGCTGTTACTGTTGCAGCAGTAACATTCATGACCACTAGTGTACTTGCTTATAGAGGAATCGTCGCACAGGCCGAGAAAAGACAAAATACAGTTCGGCTGGTCGACACGATTGGAAATAACGCTCGATCCATCGATCAATTGCAAACCGCTTTGATCGACAACATGCAACCGCGCCAAACGGATATAGCAGCATGGCAGGATTTGCAGAATCAATTGATTGCATTGGAAAAACAGGAATTGGCAGCCAGCTCCACACAGATTCGGGGTGCGTTGGGGCAAATTTTAAAAAATATTTATGAAACCCAGCAAAATATGATTTCGCTGATGGAACCTAAACCTGGCTGCGAAGAAAAGGTCACTGCTCAAAAAGTAGAATTGGTGCGATTGGAAAGAGTGCGTGCCGCTACATTTGAAAAATACGCGAAACAGCGGGACAGTAAATAAAAACTTGGTAAGGACTAAAAGCCGAGGCGGAAAGAGTGGCTCCCCGAGCAGGATTCGAACCTGCGACCAATCGATTAACAGTCGATTGCTCTACCGCTGAGCTATCGAGGAATACCTAAAAGCAAAGGCTAAAAACCAGAAATCCGGACCAAAGTCAAGATGCCTGTAAAAGCCTGGAGGTGCGGAGCGGAATCGAACCGCTATTCAAGGATTTGCAATCCTTTGCATCACCATTCTGCCACCGCACCTTTAAACTAAGGAACAAGAAAATAGGTAAAAACCAGTCTAAAAGCAAGCATTGCTTGGAATGTCCTATAAGATACCAGAAAAACGCGATTTATAAGGCAGAATAGGATATTGGATTGCATCTTGGGCGTAATTTGGATAATTTTTAGCCATGACCCAATCCACACAAAAGACCACTCAAAATTTTGATTTCCACCAAGCCCGGCAAAATATGGTCGATGGCCAGGTGCGCACCAACAAGGTGACCAGCCACGCCTTGATCCGGCGCTTGCGCGATATTCCGCGCGAAATATTCGTGGCATCGGAACAGGCGCCATTTTGTTATATCGACGAAGATTTGCCATTGTCCGGCGGACGATTTTTATTGGAACCCATGGTATTGGCGCGATTGATCCAAGCGGCGGAATTGACGCAAACGGATAATGTATTGGATGTCGGATGCGCCAGCGGATATTCATCCGTCATCATGGCGGGACTATGCGGATCTGTAATCGGTGTTGACCGCGATAAAAATTTAATCGACCGCGCCACCAACAATGTTCGCGAATTATCCGTGCCAAATTGTTCTTTTATCGCTGGGCCGATGTTGAATGGATATGCATCGAAGGCGCCTTATGATGCAATCTTGGTCAATGGGTCGGTTGCGGAATTGCCAAACGCTTTGTTCGATCAATTAAAAGATGGCGGGCGTTTATTATGCGTTCTGAAACAATCCGGCACACAAGCAATCGCGCTTGGTCCGGGCAAGGCGATGATTTATAAAAAATCAGGTTCGGTGATTTCCGGGCGCGCTTTGTTCGATGCGGCATCGCCGTATATTGAAAATCCACCGGCGAATAATAAATTCGTGTTCTAAAAAATTATGGCATCCGAATCCAATATGCAATGTGACGTCGCGCAATTGCAAACCATGTTGCAACGATCGCCCGCGCCATGCGTGGTGGATGTGCGGGAGAAATGGGAATTGGATATTTGCGCCTTGCCCGGCGCTGTGCATATTCCGCTTGGTACATTGCCGCAACGATTATCGGAATTGTGCAAAGATCGGGAAATCGTGACGATCTGCCATCATGGCGTGCGCAGTTTAAAAGCTGCCGGCATTTTAAAAATGGCTGGATACAAGGCCGTCAGTTTGCAGGGTGGCATTCATGCCTGGGCCGAGCAAATAGATCCGGGGATGAAAAAATATTAATCCCAGTTTCCCCCTTGGCGGGCCAACTTGAAATATAGTAATTTTGCTTTAAATACTGGATCAGGTACTGGACCCCGCGAGCATAACGATCATATGAAAAAAATCTCCGCGCTTAGAATTTTTGCATTGGGAGCATGTTTGATGTTCCCGGTATTTTCGCATGCCGAAACATTGCAAGAAGCCATGGCGGATGCCTACAAACAAAATCCGACATTGCAAGCCAAGCGCGTGGAACTGCGCGCGGTCGATGAAACACTGGCCGAGGCGTTAAGCGGTTATCGCCCCACGCTTTCGGTGGATGCCAATATGGGGGTCAGCAAAAGCGACAGTAATTCGACCAGCCTAACATCATCCAGCGATGAAACATTAACCCCGCGCGCTGCCGCATTGACGGTAACACAGCCATTATTCCGCGGCGGGCGCACCGTGGCGGCGACCAACCGGGCGGAATACGACATTAAATCCGTTCAGGCCGATTTGCACCAAACCGAACAGCAAATCTTGCTTGCCGCCGTGACGGCGTATATGGATGTGTTGCACGACCGGGCGGTTGTGGAATTGAATCAAAGCAATCAAAATGTTTTAGACCGCCAATTAAAGGCCACCGAAGACCGGTTTACGGTCGGCGAATTGTCGCGCACCGATGTATCACAAGCCGAATCGCGGCTGGAACGCGCCAAGGCTGGTGTGATCACCGCGCAAGGTCAATTGGCGACATCGCAAGCCAGGTACGAAAGAATTATCGGCCATTTGCCAGGCCCGCAAATTTCGCGGCCCGATGGGTTGGCCAATCTGCCCGCCAGCCGCCAGGATGCGATCGATACGGCGGGGCAAAATAATCCGCAAATTACATCGGCAATTTTCCGCGAAAAATCCGCAATCGAAGTCGTGGATGAAATACGCGGATTGGAATTGCCCGAAGTGGCTTTGACCGGCAGCGCATCGTCGGCGTGGGAACAATTTAGCGACGGCGATCAAACCGATGAAACCAGCGCGCTGGTCCAATTAAGTTTTCCATTTTATCAAGGCGGCGCGGTGATGGCGCGCACGCGCGCAGCGGGCGAAGTTGCCAATCAACGCCGTTTGCAATTGACCGAAACGGGCAGGGCGGTTGCGGAATTGGCCGGAAGTTCCTGGGATGCTTTGGCGACAACGCGCGCGAATATCGAGGCGTTTAATGCATCGATCAAGGCCGCGGAAGTTGCACTGGAAGGCGTAAAACAGGAACAGGATGTTGGATCGCGTACGGTGCTGGATGTTTTAGATGCCGAACAAGAATTATTGGACGCGCGGGTGAATTTGGTGCGCGCGCAACGCGATGAAGTGGTGGCATCATACACGTTGCTGGCGGCAGTCGGGCGTTTGACGGCGCAAGAATTGAA
>CAZYJI010000018.1:8699-19424 GCA_964647725.1 uncultured Alphaproteobacteria bacterium | reverse complement strand
GAGAGGGAAAGCAGAGAGCTATGATGACTCCGGTTACCCATTTTTTTGAATCCAAAGGCCTGGGCTTGCAAGAATTGAAACTGACCGATGAAATTTACGATCCGATGCGCCATTACAAAGATAGCCGCAGCCGGTGGTTCGGTTATTAAAATTCAGCCCGATTTTTTAGCAAATTATTCTTTAACAGCCACAGAAATTATAAAACTTGTTGAAAAATAATGATAATGCTTGCCTTTGAGCTGGTAATTTGTGTTCTACTATAGTGTATATGATCCATTACCAGTGGTAACGCGTCGTTACCGCGCGTTTTGTCGTCAAGTTACCGGCTTTTTTAGCGTACCCGCATGAGTCAGCAAGAAAAAGGTCAAGGCGAACCATCGATGGAAGAGATCCTGGCGTCGATCCGCCGGATTATTTCCGATGATGACAAAGACGAGGAGCCTGCAGCCGAAGAGGCTGCCGCGCCTGCTGCGGAACCCGAAGCCGCTGCGCCTGCACCTTCGCCCGAAACGCCCGCACCACCCGTGGAAAAACCTGTCGTTGCTGCTCCGACGGATTCGCCAGCTGTGGAATCGCCGGTTGTTGCGGCTGTTGATGCGCCAACGCCTGCGGCCATAGACGATGTGTCGGCCCCAGAAATTATTCAGCCCGTCGATACGCCACCCGTCGAAGGCGCCGAAGAATTGGAATTGACCGAAGTCATCGAAGAAGATTCGCCAACAGCGCCGGTTGCAGAAAAACTGGCTACCGCCGCGCCAAAACCCGCCAGCGGCAATCCGGCAAAACCAAATGAAACCTTGGCCGAAGACGGCCGTAAAGCATTTTTAAAAGAAACCCTTGGCGTGCCTGCGGTGGTATCCGGCGAAGGCGGGGAAAGCGATTTTGTCGGGCTAGTGTCACCGCCAATCCGCGAAATTTCGACAAATACGCTGGCTGAACTTGCCGGGGCTATTCATGCCCGTGGTTTCGTGTTAGGAAATGTATCCATGACCCTAGAAGATTTAATTCGCGATCTAATGCGCCCCCATTTGAAAGACTGGCTAGATAAAAATCTGCCAGGCATTGTCGAGCGCATGGTCCGCGCCGAAATCGAGCGCATGGCCAGCGAAGCCGAAGCGCGCAAAGATCTCATCTAATATCCATTTTATGGTTTGGCCTTGATTTCGGGCTTGGCATTTTATTTGCTTTTTCATATCCTTTTTCAATAAAATTATATTGCAAAGAGATACTTTTTGTGATATATCTATAACCCATTAATAATTAATAAAAAACTGGGAGTTTAGGGATGAAAAAACGCATTTCAGCCATCGGGATAGCTATAGCCAGTGCCGGTCTGTCGGCCCAGGCGCAAGGCGCATTTATGCATAGCGAGACCGTAGTCGCCTGGCAACCACCCGCAGGTAACGTTGGCGAAACCGATCCTGGGTATGACGCCTTTAAGCATGTGGTTTATGTGTCTGACTCCACCTATTACCAAATGAGCGTACCGGGCATCGTAGCCAACGGTATTGCCGATTACACCAATTTGCCAAAAATTGTCAGTTCGTGCGGCCAAGAACGCAGGCAAACCGTTCCCATTTTTGAAGATGTAGTGCGCTTTCCGTTTGAACACGGCGCCCCGAGTGCAGGTAGTGGCGGCCTAAGCGCAACCCCAGGGCCCCCAGTTCCAGAACCTGGATCCCTTGTGCTGCTTGCTGCTGGCGGAATTGCTATGCTGCGCGGCAGAGCGCGATAATTTGAATTATATTGGCGGTTTCTGGATTTAACGGCTATAAATATTATCCCGATTAATTAACATTTTAATGGATAATATTATGCCGACCGGTAACGACATTCGTAAGACTTTTTTGGATTTCTTTGCAAAGAACGATCACAGCGTTCTGCCATCCAGCCCATTGGTGCCTCGCAACGATCCAACATTGATGTTCGCCAATTCCGGCATGGTACAATTTAAAAATTATTTCACCGGCGCGGAAAAGACCGATTTGAAACGCGCCACCACCTCGCAAAAATGCGTCCGTGCCGGCGGCAAACATAATGATCTTGAGAATGTCGGCTATACCGCGCGGCATCATACGTTTTTTGAAATGCTGGGCAATTTTTCGTTCGGCGATTATTTCAAAGAACGTGCGATTGAACTCGCTTGGAATCTGATTACTAAAGAATATGGCATCGATAAAAAACGCCTATGCGTGACCGTGTTTCACGAGGATGAAGAGGCGGTTGGATATTGGAAAAAAATCGCTGGCCTTGGCGAGGATAAGATTATTCGCATTAATACATCCGACAATTTCTGGTCGATGGGCGATACCGGCCCGTGTGGCCCATGTTCGGAAATTTTTTACGATCATGGCGATAAAATCGCGGGCGGCCCGCCGGGATCGCCGGATGCTGATGGTGACCGGTTTGTTGAAATCTGGAACCTGGTATTCATGCAATATGAACAGGTCAGCGCCGATAAACGCATTGCCTTGCCGAAACCGTCCATCGATACCGGCATGGGTTTGGAACGCGTCAGCGCGGTATTGCAAGGCGTGCATAATAATTATGATACGGATTTGCTACGCGATCTGGTTACTGCATCCGCAGATATCAGCGGTAAAAAAGCCGAAGGCAAGCAATTGGTTTCCCATCGCGTAATCGCCGATCATTTACGCGCGAGTTCATTCTTGATCGCCGATGGCGTGTTGCCATCGAACGAAGGGCGCGGTTATGTGCTGCGCCGGATCATGCGCCGCGCGATGCGCCACGCACACATGTTGGGCTGCACCGATCCGCATATGTATAAATTGGTTCCGGGATTGTTGACGATGATGGGCGCGGCCTATCCGGAATTGGTGCAGGCAAAAGGCTTGATTACCGAAACACTGAAAATCGAAGAAGAGCGATTTAAAGTTACGCTTGGCAAGGGATTGAAATTGCTGGACGAGGAATTGGCGAAATTGCCAGCGTCCGCGAAATTGCCGGGCGATGTGGCATTCCGTTTATATGATACGTTCGGATTCCCATTGGATCTGACCCAAGACGTTTTACGCGCCCAAGACCGCGCGGTCGATACGGCCGGATTCGATGCATCCATGCAAAAACAGCGCGAAGACGCGCGCAAGGCCTGGGCCGGATCGGGCGAGGCGGCGGATGAACGCGTATGGTTCGATATCAAGGAAAAAACCGGCGCGACCGAATTTTTGGGATATGACACCTTAACCGCTAGCGGAAAAATTACATCGATTGTCCAGGGCGGCAAATCGGTCGATAAATTAGCCAAGGGAGCCGAGGCCTGGATCACCGTCAACCAAACACCGTTTTATGGCGAATCGGGTGGTCAGGTGGGCGACACTGGCGAGATGAAAACCGAATCCGGTGCGGTGTTAACCGTGACTGACACCCAGAAAAAACTGGGCGATGTATTCGCGCATCTGGTGAAATCCAGCGCCGATATTAAAATCGGTGATGCAGTGAATATGAATGTCGACCTGCTGCGTCGCAATCAAATCCGCGCGCACCATTCGGCGACGCATTTGCTGCACGAAGCCTTGCGCCAAAAACTGGGCACGCATGTCGCGCAAAAAGGATCGTTGGTTTCGGACGAACGTTTGCGGTTCGATATCTCGCACAATAAACCGATGAGTGATGAAGAAATTCAGCATGTCGAAACCGAAGTGAATAAGCGCATTGCGGGCAATACTACCGTCAGCACTCGTTTATTGCCAAAAGATGATGCCGTGGCATTGGGCGCGATGGCGATGTTCGGCGAAAAATATGCCGACACCGTGCGCGTGATTGGCATGGGCGGCGTCGATGCGGGCGCGAAAAAAGAATACTCGCTGGAATTATGCGGCGGCACGCACGTATCACGTACCGGCGATATCGGATTTTTCCGCGTGACATCGGAATCCGCCGTTGCGGCGGGTGTTCGCCGGATCGAAGGTTTGGCGGGCGCAGCGGCGATTGCCTATACGCAAGCAGAACATCAAATTTTGCAAAATATTGCCGATACCTTAAAAGTACCAACCGGCGAAATCCAAAGCCGCGTACAACAATTAGCCGAAGACCGCAAACGTTTGGAACGCGAATTGTCCGATTTGAAAAAACAAATGGCTTCGGGTGGTTCCGGCGGCGCATCTGGCGCGGCGGATTTCAAGGACATTGCGGGCATTAAATTTTCTGCGCGGCAAGTGGACGGCATTCCCGCCCGCGATTTAAAGGCGATTGCCGATACGATCAAGGGTAAGTTGGGATCGGGCGTGATTGTGGTTGCCACATCGGATGAAGGCCGCGCGTCGATTGTTATTTCCGTAACGCCAGATTTAACCGCCCGCGTCAGCGCGGTGGATCTGATTAAACTGGCAACGCCAATCCTGGGCGGCCAGGGAGGCGGCGGAAGGCCGGAAATGGCGCAAGGCGGCGGCCCGGATGCGGGTAAAATCGCGGATGCTTTCACCGCGATTGAAAACGCGCTGCGCCAAAAACAGGCGGCGTAAACAAATTCTGTCATCCTGAGGCGTAGCCGAAGGATCTCGTCCGGCAAAGGCATCTGCATGATCCAGATCCTTCGCCTTCGGCTCAGGATGACAATCATTGGAATGGTCACATATAATGTCGAACAAAGACGACTGGAAAAAAAGCGTCGGTAAACGGCGCAAGGCGGTTCGGGTTAAGAAAAAAACCGGCCAGACCAAATCCTCGCATGCTTGGATTTCGCGTCAGGTAAACGATCCTTATGTTGCGGCGGCAAAGGAACTCGGATACCGGTCCCGCGCGGCATTTAAATTATTACAGCTGGATGAAAAATATAAAATCCTGAAACGCGGGCAAAATGTGCTGGATCTTGGTGCGGCCCCCGGCGGTTGGGTGCAAGTGGCCTTGAAAAAAACCGGTCCCGGACACATATTCGGCATCGATTTGTTGCCCATCGATCCAATCGACGGCTCGGAATTGGTAATCGGCGATATTCGCGACGATGAATCGATTGCCAAGGTAACGGGATATTTCAAAGATGGCGTTGATGTGGTGTTGTCCGACATGGCACCCAATTCCACCGGCGATTCATCGACCGATCATTTGCGCGTGATTGGTTTGGCGGAAATTGCATTGGACGTTGCCATCCAGGTTTTAAAACCGGGCGGTTGGTTTGTGTGCAAATTTTGGCAAGGCGGGGCAGAAGGCGAATTGCGCCAGAAATTGCAAAAACATTTCAAAAAAACAGTGTTCGCCAAACCCGAAGCCAGTCGTAAAGAATCGGCGGAAATGTATCTGGTCGCCGAAGGGTTTCGGGCGTAATTTTCATTTTTCTTTTTGACGAATTTGATTTTTTCGTGTACACTGCTTGAAACGTTAATAAATAGGGTATTAAACTACGTGCAAGCAATTTTATTACATAGCCAAGAACTAAGTAGCCTTCTTATGGCCGCTTTGGCTGTTGCTTCGACACCTGGTTATTCCTTTAGCTTTTCCCGATTTTTCGGCGCCAGCCGATAACATCTCCCCATTTTTAAGGCCATAAGGCCCGTCGAATTTAAAAACCCTGCCAAAGGGTAATTATCATTTTTTCTTATTTATTATGGAGAATTATTATGCCTGTAACTTGGGACCATCTGACTCCGAAACCATCGGATTCTAAAGTAATATCTGGTACGAAACGCAGCACTTTAGTGCCAGCACAAACAGCTAAACTGATAGACCGCAGCCGAGGGTCTAATGGCTAAAAAACCGGCGCAAAAAATTATAAAGGGGGCAGGGCCCCAAATATCTAAACCAATTTCCCAATCGCCTACTATCGGCTGTCATGTAGAGGGAGATTTGGAATTGGGGTCGCGTTCTAGCCTTGATATTGCGGGACCGCCGCCGTGTACTCGGCCATTGGTTACGGATGAAACGGTTATGCGGTTTATAGTGCGGGGAGGGCCTGTGAGGGATGCTCACTATTAAAGCGATTGGGTGTTGAGAACCACTATAAATAAAGGATATTTTTTACTTTCCTTTTGCGTAGAATTGTGTATAAATGCAGTGCAACTTGAACAAGAATGAAAAAGAAAGAGTTGCAAATGTTCTCCGCATCCAAAAAGATTTCGATTACCGAGGCTTTGGCCTTTGACGACGTGTTGTTAAAACCGGCAGCCAGTAACGTACTGCCCGGCCAAACCAACACCAAATCCCGTGTTACGCGTAATATCGAAATCGGCACCCCCATTATTTCATCCGCCATGGATACCGTTACCGAATCCCGCATGGCCATCGCCATGGCGCAATCGGGCGGCATTGGAATCATTCACCGTAACTTTGCCATCGCCAAACAAGCCGAAGAAGTACGCCGCGTGAAAAAATTTGAATCCGGCATGGTGATCAATCCGGTCACGATATTCCCGGATCGGCCATTGGCGGATGCCTTAAAATTAATGGCGGATGAAGGCATTTCCGGCGTTCCGGTGGTGGAACCATCGGGCGGAAAATTGGTTGGTATTTTGACCAATCGCGATGTGCGTTTTGCGACCGATACCAAGCAATTGGTGCGCGAATTGATGACTAAGGAAAATCTGGTCACGGTGCGCGAAGGCGTATCGCATGACGAAGCCAAAAAATTATTGCATAAACACCGTATCGAAAAATTGATTGTGGTCGACGAACAATATCGTTGCATCGGTTTGATCACGGTCAAGGATATGGACAAGGCGAACAGATATCCGAACGCCACCAAGGATGAAAAAGGCCGCCTGCGTGTTGGTGCGGCGGTTGGCACCGGCAAGGACGGCATTGAACGTGCAACCGCCCTGATCGATGCCGAAGTCGATATTGTGGTCATCGATACCGCGCATGGCCATTCGGCTGGCGTGATCGAAACCGCAAAACAAATTCGCAAATTGAATAGTTTCACGCAAATTATCGCTGGTAACGTCGCCACCGCCGAAGCCACCAAGGCATTAATCGATGTTGGCGTCGATGCGGTAAAGGTTGGTATTGGCCCAGGTTCGATTTGCACGACGCGCATTGTCGCGGGCGTTGGCGTTCCGCAATTCACCGCGATCATGGATTGCGCCGAAATGGGGCACCGGCACAATATTCCGGTCATCGCCGATGGCGGTATCCGGTATTCGGGCGACGTGGCCAAGGCGATTGCGGCCGGCGCGGATTGCGTCATGCTGGGATCGTTGATTGCCGGCACTGATGAAAGTCCGGGCGAAGTATTTTTGTATCAAGGCCGTTCTTATAAATCCTATCGCGGCATGGGATCATTGGGCGCGATGGCGGATGGATCGGCCGACCGTTATTTTCAAAAAGAAGTCGATTCATTGAAATTCGTGCCGGAAGGCGTTGAAGGCATGGTCCCATATAAAGGCCCAGTAAGCCAAGTATTGCACCAATTGACTGGCGGGTTGCGCGCGGCGATGGGATATACGGGGCATTCGACGATTCAATCGATGCAAGCGGGATGCGAGTTCGTGCGTATCACCGGATCCGGATTAAAAGAAAGCCACGTCCACGATATTACCATCACCCGCGAAGCGCCGAATTACAAATTGGCGAGTTAAGATTTCGTTCGGCCCGTTTTTTCATCATGGGCTTTTAGCAGCATCCGGCGATGATTTTCGGCAGTCACATCTTCCGGATCTGGATCTTCCCTCATGCTTGCGTAATAAGAATCATTTTCTTTGGGGGGTGTTAATGCTTGCTTTAAAGCTGCTTGACGATTGGCAGCAAGCCGGTTCATAGCTCCCCGTATGATGGCGCCTTCTCTGGGTTTAAGATTGGGTATATCGGGCTTGCCATCTAAGTATGTGATGGTCGCGGCAAGGCCGTTTTCTGGCTGAGTATGGCCATTAGTGTGTCCGTTATTGGGTGAATTATTTGCATGAAGCAATATGGTTGTATTCTGGGTAAGGGGAGCGAGTTCCGCGACAAACACCATTTCTTCAACATGGCTCTGGCGGCGTTCT
The DNA here is from genome assembly GCA_964647725.1 of uncultured Alphaproteobacteria bacterium. Lineage (GTDB taxonomy): Bacteria > Pseudomonadota > Alphaproteobacteria > SHNJ01 > SHNJ01 > SHNJ01. The sequence continues at coordinate 11,493 of CAZYJI010000018.1, read as the reverse complement.
AATCGAGAAGTGCGCGGTTTTTTAGGTTTCAAACTGGGAATTTCTAATTGAAACCAGTTCGGAATATAATCCGGAAAGCGAAACAAAAGCGCATAATAAAATGGATCTCTGGGCAATAAGCCGATGCGATCAAAATTCACACCGGCGGCAATCGCGAATTTAATAGTGTTTTTGCCGCATACAGTGGATCTATTTCGAATCACCTTGGCAAGTTCTTCGATTGCCTGCGTTCTTTGCTCTTGGGCTGTTTGCAATAATGTCCTGCGTTTTATCCACCGCGCCGATGGGGCGATTAGCGCTAATCTTGCGCTGTAGTTAAATTGAGTGGTTGTGCTGTGAGGATCGTTTAAGACCTCAATGGCCAGGCTGAAACTTACAATGCGTTGGGCATATTCATAAATAATTTTTGGCTGCGCCCATAAAAAATTGTCTCTGGCCTGCTGCAGGCTGCTTATCGCGATTTCATATGGTGATTTTTGGGGAGCGGGAGATTTGACCGCTGTTTTCTCAACTTGCTGAAAGACAAAAGCTGGTCTTTTGGGTTGTTTTAATTTTGGCGCTTTGTACTGTTTTTGCTTGGCCGGGCTAGAAGGTTTAGGAATGTGCATTACTCGCCGCATGATCGAGTATATTTTTGGGCCATCTTCGCTGTACATGGTTCGTACGGTATTTTTAAATATGGCCGCACCCAGGGATTCGTGCAATTGCTGCAATTCGGCCAATATTTCTGGCGATTCCAGATACTCTTTGATTTTCTTTTCTTTTGGTTTGGTGACCGAAGTCGTCACCCTTGGGATTTTTCGAATAACATTCCTGCCTTGGACGACATCATCGGTAAAGGTTCGGCAGATTTCGACAATGGCTTGTAAACGCTGAGTATCTTTGTTATCGTTAGGTTTTAACGGTACCGCGCGGCGTTTTGATGCGCGTAATTTGAGATAAGCATAGGGAGGAAGGCCGGCAAAGCTCCCTGCGCTTCGGATCAGCATTTGCGGAATTCTTAAAACGTCACTATACATCTAGTTCCCCTGTTGCCTTGGTAATAGCAAAGGTGTACAAGACTGTAAATAGATATTTCCTTAATAAATACAATCCTGTGAGCAACGTATAAATGACCCCCGCCGCCCGAATAATGGCTATCACTGAAATATTACAAGAATATGAAAATTCCGATCGTCCTTTGGATCGGATCTGCGATATGTATTTCCGCGCACGCCGGTTTATCGGCGGCGGCGACCGGCGTTTTATCGGCGATTTGGTTTATAAAATTACCCGCCATCAAATACGCTTGGATTGGTGGATTGCCAAGGGTGATGCCGATGTCACCCCAACCGCGCGGATGCGCGCCATTGCCGCCCTGGTTTTCTTGGACAAATGGGACGAGGCGCAAATATTCGGCGCCTTTACCGACGAAAAATACAGCAGCGGCGTTTTAAGCGAAGCGGAAAAGAAATGGATCTCGCGATGGGTAAAATCCCCGCCGCAATTGCTATCCGCGGATATGGATAACGCGACGCGATTGGAATGTCCGGAATGGATGTTAGGCAAAATCCAGGAATCTTTCCCGGACCGGTGGCAGGAAATCTTGCTGGAAATGCAAAAAGAAGCCAGCGTCGATTTGCGGGTAAATATATTGCGCGCGCCGCGCCAGGATGTATTTGACCGATTGAAACCGTTACTGGAGGAATTGGAACAAACACCATACTCGCCCATCGGCTTGCGGCTGAAAACCCGCGCCAATTTGGGCAATTTAGACGCGCTAAAGGACGGCACCATCGAAGTTCAGGATGAAGGATCGCAATTGATCGCCCTGTTGTGTGATGCGCGGCCCGGCATGTCGGTGCTGGATTATTGCGCGGGTGCTGGCGGTAAAACATTGGCGCTGGCCGCCAGCATGCGAAACGAAGGGCGGATTATCGCATGCGATAATAACGATACGCGGCTGAAAAAATCGATCCAACGTTTCCGGCGGGCAGGGGTGCATAACCACGAACTCAAATTGCTGGATAAAGACGGCATGAAATGGCGCTTGCGGCAGAAAGAACGGTTCGATCGCGTATTGTGCGATGTACCGTGCAGCGGCACCGGCACTTGGCGGCGTAATCCGGACATGCGACATCGCTTTACGCCAAAAGATCTTGCCGAATTGGTGCAGGTACAAAAAGATATTTTGGATCAAACCGCGCCTTTGGTAAAATCGGGTGGCTGGTTGATTTATTCGACCTGTTCCCTGATGCGCGATGAAAACGAGGCGCAAATCGAACAATTCCTAACCGCGCATCCGGAATTCAAACTTATGGATATTACCGATCCTATGAAGGCCTGGAAATTAGCGCCAGATAAGGGATATTTGCGGCTTAACCCCGCCGATCACGGCACGGATGGATTTTTTGCGGCGGTGTTGATTAAAGGCGGCAAATAAGCTATTTTACCGTCCTTATTCAACAAAGGGCGCCTGATGCAACACGATAAAGTTCTTATTCTGGATTTCGGATCTCAAGTTACCCAATTGATTGCACGGCGCGTGCGCGAGGCGGGGGTTTACGCGGAAATCGTGCCCTTCAACACCGATGCGCAAAAAATTAAATCTTACAATCCAAAAGCGGTAATTTTATCCGGCGGTCCTGCTGGCGTTTACGAGCAAAACGCGCCGATGCCGCCGCAAATCGTTTATGATTTGAACGTGCCGGTTTTGGGCATTTGTTATGGCGAACAAGCATTGTGCCACCAATTGGGCGGCAAGGTAGAGCCAGGCGCGCAACACACCCGCGAATTTGGCCGCGCGCAATTGAAA
>CAZYJI010000018.1:3559-8689 GCA_964647725.1 uncultured Alphaproteobacteria bacterium | reverse complement strand
GAAAATCGTCGATGACTGCGCGTTGTTCGACGGCGTCTGGCAAAAAGGCAAGGATTACCAAGTGTGGATGAGTCATGGCGATGCGATCACCGCCATCCCATCTGGATTTAAAACCGTCGGCACCAGCGACGGCGCGCCATTCGCGGCGATCGCCAACGAAAATAAAAGAATTTATGGCGTGCAGTTTCATCCCGAAGTCATGCATACGCCGGATGGTTCGAAATTGCTGGGCAATTTTGTGAAAAAAGTCGCGGGTTGCCGCGGCGATTGGACCATGAAGGCTTTCCGCGAAGAAGAAATCGCCAAGATCCGCAAACAAGTCGGCAAAGCGCGTGTTATTTGCGGCCTGTCGGGCGGCGTCGATTCATCCGTCGCGGCGGTGTTAATTCACGAAGCGATTGGCGATCAATTGACCTGCATTTTCGTCGATCACGGTTTGATGCGCGCCGGCGAGGCGGAGCAAGTGGTTTCGATGTTCCGCGGCAAATATAATATTCCATTGGTGCATGTCGATGCGTCGAAACAATTTTTGGGCGCGCTGGCTGGCGTGACAGATCCCGAAGTCAAACGCAAAACCATCGGCAAATTATTCATTGATGTGTTCGATGCCGAAGCCAAAAAAATCGGCGGCGTGGAATTTTTGGCGCAAGGCACATTATATCCGGACGTCATCGAATCCGTATCGTTCAGCGGCGGGCCATCGGTAACGATCAAATCACACCACAACGTTGGCGGCTTGCCGGAAAAAATGAATTTGAAACTGGTCGAACCGCTGCGCGAATTGTTCAAGGACGAAGTACGCAAATTAGGCAAGGAATTGGGATTGCCACCGGAATTTGTGGAACGTCACCCGTTTCCAGGCCCAGGTTTGGCGATCCGTATTCCTGGCGAAATCACGCCGGAAAAATTGGAAATCCTGCGCAACGCCGACAAGGTCTATTTGGATGAAATCCGCAAAGCCGGTTTGTATAACGAAATCTGGCAAGCATTTGCGGTATTATTACCGGTGAAAACCGTGGGCGTGATGGGTGATTATCGCACATATAGTTACGTTTGCGCCGTACGCGCGGTAACATCGACCGATGGCATGACGGCGGATGTATATCCATTCACCACCGAATTCCTGTCGCGCGTCGCCACCCGCATTTGCAACGAAGTCGCTGGAATTAACCGCGTGGTTTACGATTATACGTCAAAACCTCCTGGTACTATTGAGTGGGAATAAAAAGGAGTACATCATGAGTCTTATTGCAGACAAATCCGAAGGAATATGTTCTCTTGTCGGAAGATGCGACGATGGGGAGAGAGAATTTCGCGATTGTTTCGGCACTGAAGCCGAAGAACATGTGCTTAACTTTATCGTAAGAGATCCATTTTACACCGAAGCCAAATTGCGGCTGGGCAAAATACCACCATGGTATGATGCTGCTTATGGAATTTTTAAAATGCGCGGTATCGACGACGCCTTTGTAAATCTGTCCGCTCTGTACGAAGAAAATATGCCTGGACGCGGCAATCCCACAATTGTTTTGGATGATAATGGCAAGCGGGAATTATTGTTGTTTATGGATGCGTTAACCCATTATCCCGCACAACCGGAAAGCAGAGAAGAAATCGCGGTTGCCCGTGTTAGAAATTATTTGCGCACTTTGAATAAAATGGGCGATCCCTTTACCGCTAAAACGCCATTCATTATAAATTCCAATCGGGTTATTGGCGGTATCATTGCTGCTCTTATCGCCGCTCGCACATTGTAATAGTGATTAAATTACTGATTCTATTGCTATACTGCGTATGACCCTTGCCTATTTAATCTTTTAAGGATACAATTCCTAAAAGGTAAAAAGGAAATGGGCGTCTCTCCGACCACATTAGTAATTCATGAAATTAAACCGTTTAGCCCCAAACAGCAAACGGTGCCGGATTTTGTCGCGCACAGGATTGTGCTGCGTGCTATGGGGTTTGATCCTACGAAAGAGGATTTATTGCCTGCAATGTTAATGTATTTCGATGGGCAGATTGCTCAATTAAGAAAACAGGTTGGAGAATCATCAGATGTGCCAGGAGCAATTAAAAATTTAGTCGAAGAAAAAGGGGTGGAAACAACGGTGGTATTAAAAGCCACATCCACCATTCTTGTGCCCAAAACTTCATGTAAAGAAGTAGAGTTACCTCTAAATTATGTGGCAGATGATTTAATAGATCATTTGATATCCAAAGGTTGTAAGTTGCATTCTATTAACGATCAACCTGCAAACAGAGTGGTTAAATTTGATTTTCTAAAAAGAGCAGTACTCGAAACTTTAGAATTCTGCGACATGGGAATTTTATCTCGTGATCCTAATTTGGGGCCTGCGCTTATTGAGATGGTGAATGGCGTTTATACTTTCTGGAGCGCTTTTCAAAGAAAAGCAGACGGAAAAATGGGGACGGTTAAGCTCACCGAGGCGGGCCAAAGGCGAGTAGAGGAAGCAATTGTCGCGCAAAAAGCTAAGACCGGAGTTTCTCCATTGCTTGCGAAAAACATCAATCCAGGAGAAGCCCAAAGACTGGCAAAAGATTTGTTGGAGAGATTGGGCAGTGGAAGAATTTTAGGATGATATTTGGATTGACGCAAAGAAATGCAGGAATAAAAAAACAGCCGGAAGATTCAATCTTCCGGCTGTTAAACATAAACAGATTTATCGCCGATTATGATCTGTGTTCGGCCCCTCTACTGGTGCGGGTGGCAACAATGGGCTCGGGTCACCACAAACGCGGCTAACATTTAGCCAATGAGGATGTTGTTCGTCGCCATCATTGAAAGTACAGCTAGCCAATCTATTTAGATTGGCAGGATTTTTGCAAAATTGCGCAATAGCATCATAGCAGCAGTGAACGGTGGTGCAGCCTTGACCGACCACGACCGCATGCGCTTCTGTACTAAACGCGCAGAAACTTAAGATAAGCATCAAAGTTAAGAATAGTTTTTTCATGGCTTAATCTCCCTATGTTTTGATAGCGAAACTTTATATTTTTAAGTCATTTTTGGCAAGAGCAATAAAATTGCTTATTATTAGGGAGTATTTCATTAATAGGGTGCATAACAGATTTTTTTGTTTCCATTTAGTATCGGGCATGTTAGACACCGAAAATTATTCCAAAACAAATGGAGAGAGAATATGACCGCAACCGCAGAAGCACCAGTAGTAGAAGCAGAAAAACCGACTGTACGTTCCCCTAAATTTCAACAATTGTCTTTACTAGACAGAGCAGAAATATTGCTGAGTGAACGCAGAGTGGACGCTGCTGCAATGTTGATGGTTAAAGAATATTTAGAGCAAAGAAATCAGCCAAGATTGGAAGCCGCTCCATCACCTGGCGCACAGCTTGCATTGAGTGCATTGGCAAAAATCTATAATCGCTCCCGAGTTGTACGCCGGGAGTTAAACAAATTGGCGGATGCGGGCGATCAAGATGTGGTAGACTTTATTCCACAAATTAAGCTAGCGAGAAAAGCGACCCCTAGTCGCGCTTTCGTTGAAGCGGCGATTGCCATAGGTGAACTCTATCGTGGTCCCCGTGAAGCGCGGGAACGCGCAGTAGCCGAGCAGCAGCGTTTAGAAGCGGAAACAAAACGGCTAACGACCTGGCGTAAAGAGCAAGCGTTATTGCCATCTTGGCAGCAAGATCCGGCATATCAGGAGTGGGTATGGCAGCAATCAAGACGTTCAAGATAATAAGTATAAAATAACAAAAAAGCCGGAAGAAATCTCTTCCGGCTTTTCTATTGATGCAAAATCTATTTAAACCTGCGGCGTTTTCATCGACCGCATCGCCATCAATAATTCACCCATAGATTGGCATTGTTTCAGCCGGCGGCGGCGGTGATAGAGCACATATCTGCCTTTTTCACGGTGGGCCCGGTCGAATTTGATGATCGTATAGACCGGGCGTTCCAATGGATCCTGATAGACCGAGTAGGCGATTAGACCATAACGTTGGTCTAGGGTTGAATGCCGCCACTCTCCAGTTTTGGATTTTTCGGCATACAACCCTAGTAACTGATTTAATTCTGTACGGGTAAAATGCGCGGCTGTGTTCTTGCGGCGATGCGCCACAAAGTTCAACACGTTATCTTCTGTTCTTGCGTTTTCCATCGCCGCCATAAAATATAACTGTCCCCGTTAGATTCTAGTCTGCCGCCAATAAGTATCAAATTAGTTAAAAACTGAACTAACCGACCCTTCCAAACGTATAAAATCGTCATTGCGCCGCACAAAATCATAATTTAATTGCGCGGCGCTATAATTTTAGGATAGCAGTTCTGTGCTTGATTGGCGGGTAAAAAAAGACTAAATAGTTGCAATGCAATAAAAAACTGTGACAAGGAGAACAGGCATGGCGGTTGAAACCCCACTTTGCGATTTTGGGCAAAAACCTTTTGATTTCAAATTGAAAGCCATAGACGGCAAAACTTATGGTTTAAAAGACATCCAGGGGCCAAAGGGCACTTTGGTGATGTTCATTTGCAACCATTGCCCGTATGTAAAGGCGATTATTTCGCGCCTGGTTTCGGATGTTACGGAATTACAAAAAATGGGTGTTGGCATTATTGCGATCAATTCCAACGATCCCGTGACATATCCGGATGACAGTTTTGAAAACATGAAAATTTTCGCGGCTGAAAATAATTTCAATTTCCCGTATGTGGTGGATGATTCGCAATCGGTTGCCAAACAATATGGCGCGGTATGCACTCCGGATTTCTTTGGTTACAACGCCAAAGGCGAATTGCAATATCGCGGCCGTTTGGACGCATCGCGTAAAGAAGCCGCGCCAGGCGCGCGCCGCGATTTATTAGAAGCATTTAAGGAAATCGTCGCAACCGGCAACGGTCCGCGCGAACAATCCGCCAGCATGGGTTGTTCGATCAAGTGGAAGCAAGAAGCGGCGTAAATCAATAAAAATAAAAAGGAACGATACAATGGATTTAATCGATGAAATCAAAGAAGATCTGCGCAGCGAACAAATGCGCCGCGTATGGAAAGATTACGGCAAAATTATCATGGCCGCGATTGCCATTTTGGTTTTGGGCACGGCGGTAACGTCCGGGTACAAACAATACAGCCAATATCGCGCTTCGAACGA
>CAZYJI010000018.1:1435-3549 GCA_964647725.1 uncultured Alphaproteobacteria bacterium | reverse complement strand
ACGATGCAATGTTGTTCGATCAGGCGATCGATTTGGCGGATGCCAAAAAACGCGACGAAGCGTTGAAACAATTGGCGCAAATCGCCGATGACGCCAGCAGCGGATATAAAACCCTGGCGCTGTTTTCCGAAGCGAGTATTAAATATAAATCCGGCGACAAATCCGGTGCGGTTGCGGCATACGACAAATTGTCGAATACCGGTGGCATCGATTCCATGTACCGAGAATTAGCCGCCATCGATAGCGTGTCCATTCAAATGGATATGGAAAACGCGAATTTGGATGGATTGAGCAAGCGATTGCAACCTTTGACCGAAACTGGCCGCCCATGGCGTTTTTCGGCGCTCGAATTGCAAGGTTTGATCGCGATGCAGCAGGGCGATAAAGAAAAAGCGAAAAATATTTTCGCCCGTATTGCCGCTGATATGAATGCGCCAACTACGATGAAAATGCGCGTACAGCGTGTTTCTACCGTTTTGTCGTATTAAAATTCTAAAAGGGAAGGGACATCGTTCCTTCCCTTCCATTCCTTTTATCATTCCCGCAAAATCATGAAACGTATTTTTATTCTTTTACTCGCTGTCGTTTTATTGCCCTCTTGCGGCGATAATTGGCTTGGCAAGGCGGGCGATCCGGTTTTACCGGGTACGCGCATTCCGATTCTTTTGTCGAATAGTCCGATTGAACCTGATCCTTCGCTGGAAAGCGCGCAGGTGATTTATCCGCCCGCATCGGCGAATCCAACCTGGCCAATGGCTGGCGGTTATGCCGATCACGTGATGCAACATTTGGCGTTGAATAAAGATCCATTGAATATGATTTGGAGTGTGGATATCGGCGATGGTTCGTCGCGCGATGGATATTTGGTGAATCAGCCCGTTGTCGCAAACGGCAAGGTTTTCACCGTCGATATTTCATCCGAAGTACGCGCATTCGATTTGAACACCGGTAATCTGGTTTGGTCCCAGGATCTGGTACCCGATCACGAAGACAGCCGTTCGATTGCCAATGGCGGATTGGCGGTTGATGGGAATATTTTATACGTAACCACCGGGCTTGCGGAATTGACCGCGCTTGATACGACGAATGGCAAAGTTTTATGGCGCGTGCCGGTATCCAGCCCATTGCGCACCGCGCCCACTGTGGCCGAAGGCAAGGTGTTGATCGTGCCGGTCGATAATCGCCTGACCGCGCTGACCGCGGCCGAGGGCAAATTGTCCTGGATGTACGAAGGATTGAATGAATCGGCCGCGCTGCTAGGCGGCGCAAGCCCAGCGATCAGCAAAGGCATCGCGGTGGCCGCCTTTACCACCGGCGATTTGATCGCGTTTGATTTGAACAAGGGCCGCCCGTTGTGGGTTGAAAACCTATCGCGTGTGCGCCGGGGCGATTTGATGGCGACCATTACATCGGTTCAGGCCTTGCCAGCGATTCATGATGGCAAAGTATACGCAATCGGGCACAGCAACCGAATGCTGGCAATCGATTTGGAGTCTGGCGACCGGATTTGGGATTTATCGGTTGGCGGCACTGAAACGCCGTGGGTCACGGACAATTATGTTTATATTATCGATAACACCAATCATTTGATCTGCGTTGAAATGGCGCGCGGCCTTGTTAAATGGAGTGTGGAATTAGGGCATAAGGACGACGTGAAAAACGCGCATTATGCTGGGCCGGTTCTGGCAGGCGGAAGATTATTCGTTGTCGGCGGCGATGACAAATTATGGGTCTTGTCGCCGCAAGACGGCAAAAACATCGGATCCTATGATTTGCCGGGCGTATCGTCTATCGCGCCGGTGGTGGCGGAAAATACCATATTGGTGTTGACCGACAATGGACGGCTGGTGGCATTCCGGTAATCATCATGACCTTTAAAATCGCCATCGTCGGACGGCCCAATGTCGGCAAGTCGACATTGTTCAACCGCCTGGTCGGCAGAAAGCTGGCCATCGTGCACAACACGCCGGGCGTGACCCGCGATTGGCAAGAAGCGCCCGCGCATTTATTCGGCCATCATTTTACCGCGATCGATACCGCCGGGTTGGATGATGGTAAGGGCGATGAATTGGCGCGTCGCATGTCGGTGCAAAGCCAGCGCGTCATCGATCTTG
>CAZYJI010000018.1:0-1406 GCA_964647725.1 uncultured Alphaproteobacteria bacterium | reverse complement strand
CCATTGCCAAGGAACTGCGCAAAAGCGGTAAGCCGATTTTCCTGGTGATCAATAAATGCGAAAATAAAACCGGCCAGGATTGGGCGGAATTCCACCGTCTTGGTTTCGATCCAATGATTCCAGTTTCGGCCGAACATGGGCTTGGCATGGATGAATTGGCCGCGTATTTAGAAGATTATTGCCCGGCGCAAAAGCCGACCACAGAAAAAGATGAATGGGATGAAGATACCGAAGCCGAAGAAACAGAAGAAAAGCCAGCCGGAAATCGTCCGGTAAAATTGGCGATTGTCGGCAAACCGAATGCCGGCAAATCCACCTTGATCAATCAAATGGTTGGCGAAGAAAGATTGCTGACGGGGCCGGAGGCGGGGATTACCCGCGATGCGATTTCAGTGCCGTTTGAATGGCGCGGAAAGAAAATGGAATTGGTCGACACGGCCGGTTTGCGCAAAAAAGCCAAGGTGGTCGAGAAGCTGGAACAAATGGCCACGGCCGATACGATCAATGCGATCAATATGGCCGAAGTGGTTTTATTGGTTTTGGATGTCAGCCAGGGCATCACCCGCCAGGATCTGACCATCGCCGATCTTGCCGCCAATGAAGGCCGGGCGGTTGTTGTTGTGATCAATAAATGGGATTTGGTTCGGGACAAGGGCGAAACCATCAATAGCGTTAAGGCGATTGTCGCAAAATCCTTGCCGCAAATTGCGGATGTGCCAATAATTTACATTTCTGCATTAGAATCCAAAAACTTAGATAAAGTATTTAAAGCTGTATTTGAAGTTCATGGAGTTTGGAACAAACGCATTTCCACCGGCAAATTCAATAGCTGGTTGAAAAAGATGGTGGAATCCTATCCACCGCCGATGGTTAAAAACAAACGCCTGAAATTGCGGTATGGTACGCAGATCAAATCCCGCCCTCCCACCTTTGTATTGTTCTGCAATGGCGTTTACGATATGCCGGACAGCTATATCCGCTATTTAACCAATAAAATGCGCGAAGAATTCGATATGCCGGGCACGCCGATCCGCATTTACCTGCGCCAGGGCGAAAATCCGTACGATCAGAAGTAGGGATAACTTATCCACTAAAAAACAAAAAGAAAACAACAGCTTGCGTTCCGGCTTGGATTTTGCCCGCGCACAGGCTAAGGTCGCGGCAATCAAGCAATTAAACCAATATGTCCCTAGAACTACTTACATTTTATCTTTTTGCGGCCGTGACGATTTTCTCCGGCCTGATGGTCATTTCCGCGCGGCATCCGGTGCATGCGGTGTTGTGGCTGATTTTAGCATTTTTCAATGCGGCGGGATTGTTCCTGTTGATGGGCGCAGAATTCCTCGCGATGATTTTGGTCATCGTGTATGTCGGCGCGGTCGCGGTTTTGTTCCTGTTCGTCGTGA
>CAZYJI010000017.1:0-32404 GCA_964647725.1 uncultured Alphaproteobacteria bacterium | reverse complement strand
ACTTGGATTTGCGAACCATCCGCCATCATCAATTGGCTGTCCAAACCGCCGAACATTTGGCTGGTGAACCAGTAAATGGCCGCTGCCGATAAAATACCGGTTGCGACAAGGCCTTTGTACAACGCCTTCATGATGTTGTTGTCTTTGCCCAAACGCACGAATACGGTGCCAACAACCGATGCGATGATACATACCGCGCCGATAACCAGTGGATACAACATCATGGTCGATTGCAAATCAACGCCGAACGAAATCGTTGCCAGCAACATGGTTGCAACCACGGTTACGGCATAGGTTTCGAACAAATCCGCAGCCATGCCGGCGCAATCGCCGACGTTATCACCAACGTTGTCGGCAATAACGGCTGGGTTTCTTGGGTCATCTTCCGGAATCCCGGCTTCGACTTTACCGACCAAATCCGCGCCTACGTCCGCGCCTTTGGTGAAAATACCGCCGCCCAAACGCGCGAAGATCGAAATCAACGACGATCCGAACGACAAGGCAACCAACGCATCGATAATGGTGCGGGTTTTAATATCCGAAGCTGGCAGGTTGTATTTTAGGTAAAAATAGTATGTCGCAACGCCAAGCAAGCCCAAACCAACCACCAACAAGCCGGTGATCGCGCCCGCGCGGAACGCAACGTTCAACGCCGTGGCGAGGCCTTTTTTGGCGGCTTCCGCCGTGCGCACGTTGGCGCGCACCGACACGTGCATGCCGATAAATCCTGCAGCAGCCGAGCAAACCGCGCCGATCAAAAATCCAAAAGCCACGTATTTGCCAAGCAAATAGGCCAGGATCAGACCGATAATAACACCCACCACAGCGATGGTGCGGTATTGACGGTTTAAATAGGCCAAAGCACCTTCGTGAATGGCGGCAGCGATGCTGCGCATTCTTTCATCGGTGACTGGCAAGGCCATGATCGAGCGGGTTACGATGGCGCCGTACAAAATGGCCATCACGCCGCAAAAAATCACCAGCCATTCTAAATTAGCTGCATTCAACATAATATCTTCCTTTCGTATTATTTATTGGTATCAGGCTTGGAATCGAATCTAAATTCTTATTAACCTTCAATAGCTTGGTTAAAAAAGTAAGGGGATGTTATGCCAGAAATGGCCCCTTATATCAAGTCTCGTGGCGCATAGTAAGATTCGTATCCGAAAGGGGTTTACGCCGCCGGATATTTATGCTTTTATTTCAGTAAGGGAACATTCATGGCGGAAAGCTATTACAAAGTTATAGACGGTACGAAAGACATGCAAACGGGCCAGATTGTTAAACTGGACCCGTCTAAGCCAGGTTATGATTTTAAAACTGCTGCTGTGACCTTCACGCAGAAAGTCGTGGGTGGTAATCCGAAAATACCAGTTTTTATAGTAGAACTAAAAACCCCAAATGCGGATGCCGGGGTTGTGATGGACCCAATGACGATTTATGCAAAAATGAAATCCATGGAAGTAAGGGCCTAAAATTACCGCGCGAAAAGATCCGGTTCGACTTTTTTAGGCGCGGGCTTTTTATCGGTCGTGTAAAATTCCGGCAGGTTCCGACCAGCGGTGGATTTGATCAAAATCGATTTGACGTGCCCATCACCAATGGTTTTATTGGCAACTTTCAATAATCGGTCTTTAATGAATTCATAATCTTTCAACAGCGCGCCTTTTTGCGACGATCCGACACGGTGCAATTCTTCGACCATGGCGGAGCGTAGAATTTCGATCCGGTCCAAAACAAATCTATATTGCTCCATATCCGGCATTTCCAGAACCAGAATATAATTCATGTGCCGCACCGGAATGCCGCGATAAATCGCAACGACATTCATTTGTTTCAATTCGATATAAGGACCTTTTAACGATGGGCTGCCGGGATCGCCTTCGATAATATTGGTTTTACTTTCAGGCACCGGCGTTTTTTCACCGCCCTCGCCTTCCGCTGCGCCTTCGGCGGCGGGCGCCGGTTCTTCGGCCAAAACCAACATCGGTCTTGCCGCGATGCACACGACCAATAAAATTAAAGCGAATATTTTAAACCAACGATTCATTTAATGTTCGTATCCTAGCTTATTGATCGTTATGGGCTGACCCGCATCTAAAACTTTCAATTCCTTAGTATCGCTTATCTGTCCAATCATACTCACCGTAATATTCATCGACTTTGCGATTTTTTGAATCTCAAATTCTGCCGTCTGCGGCGCGGTAAACAAAATCTCATAATCATCACCCATGCTGGCGATGTCCTGTAATCTTAGCTGATTTTGGTTAATAAAACCCTTGGCCGGCGCGGAAAGCGGCATTTTATCCAAATTTATGGTGGCGCCCACGCCAGATGTGTCCAAAATATGGCGTAAATCCGCCAAAAGCCCGTCGGAAATATCAATCGCCACATGCGGCAAATTATTTTTCTTTAATTCCCGGATCAAGTGTAGACGCGGTTGCGGCAAACGGTAACGATCCATCAAATACGCATCGCCCTGCCCGTTCGATTTCAAAATCCGCAATCCCAATCCCGCATCGCCAATCGTGCCGGTGACAAATATATGATCGCCTGCCCGCGCGCCATTCCGCCGCACCATTTGTCCTTGCGGCACCAAACCATACGCGGTTATCGAAATTACCAAATCGTTCTGGCTGCGCGTGGTATCGCCGCCCAGCAAATGAATTTGAAATTGTTTTTGATCCGCCCCGAGGCCTTGGGTGAAATCCGCGATCCAGGATTCGGTGAAATTTTTATCCAGCAATGCCAATCCCATGCTGTATGCCAATGGCGTCGCGCCCTTTGCGGCCAAGTCCGATAAATTTACCCGTAATGATTTTTGTGCGATTTGCGCGGGCGGCTCATCCCCAATAAAATGAATACCAGAAACAATAAGATCTTTGGTAACAACCAATTCCTGACCCGGCGGAACCGCCAACAACGCCGCATCATCGCACAAATCGAGCGCACCGGCAAATTCCTTTGCCAGCGGACGGAAATATTTATCGATGACGGAAAATTCTTTCATGGTGCCCATAATATGGCCCCATTACCTATCAAAGTCAAAAATGGCTTATTTCACGCTTTTGGTCGGTTCGCGCAAATGTCCGGCAATTTTATCCAGGATGCCGTTCACGAATCCAGGTTCCGACCCGTCGTAAAAATCGGCGGTCAGCGATACATATTCGGTGATGCTCACCTTTGGCGGGATATCGGTGCGGCACCATAATTCATATATCGCGCAGCGTAAAATCGCATGCAATAATGGATCGAGGCGTTTGATGGTCCAACCTTCGGCCAGATTCGATTCGATCATTTTATCGATATCGGCAATCCGCGCGCTGGCGCCCAGCATCAGATCGTTGAATAATTCACGATCCAAATCGCTCAATGAAATTTCTTCCATGGTTTGTTTAAAATTATGCGACTGGAATTGTTCCACCACATCGCCCGCAACCATGCCGGTGACGGTTTGTTGATACATGGCTTGCACCGCGGCCAATCGCGATAAGGTGCGTTTTTTAGGAGATTCGGTCATATTTTGTTTCAATGCAAAAGTCATTTGTTATGCCGCAAATTTGGATTTCAGTTCCATCATCCGCAAACAGGCTGCCGCCGCGCGGCCGCCGTAATTTTCACCATCGACCCGCGCGCGCATCAGCGCTTGATCGTCATTATACGCGGTAATCAAGCCAAAGCCGATGGGCAATTGCCGTTCCACCGATAAATTCTGTATCGCCCGGGCGGCTTCGTTACATACCAGTTCAAAATGGTTGGTTTCGCCCTTAATCACGCAACCAAGTGCCAGATACCCGTCGTATTTTCCCGTCTGCGCTGCCATGGCAATCGCCGGGGCCAATTCAAACGATCCTGGCACCGATACCCGGTCGAACGCAACCGCGCTTTTTTTTAAAACATCGGCCGCCGCTTCGAACATCATATCAGCGATGTCGGCGTAAAAACGCGCTTCGACGATTAAAACGCGCTTACTCATGCCTGACCCGTATCGATCGGAATCTGATCGGTGATTTCAATATCATACCCTTCCAATGCCTTCAGTGATTTTGGATGATTGGTCAGCAAAGTCATTTTCTTGATGCCCAGATCCTTGATGATCTGCGCGCCAATACCATAGGTGCGCAAGGTTTGTGCGCTGTTTTGGTGTGGCGTGTGCGGTCCAAGCATATAATCCTGATCGCGCAACAATACGAGCGCACCGCAACCGACATCGGAAATTTTCTGCATCGCGGTTTGCAATAATCCGCCACGGCCTTCGTTCAAACTGCCGAACAAATCGTCGAACACATCAAAACGATGCACGCGTACATGCACGGACTCGCCCTTCGCTTGCGCCTTGGTAATATCGCCTTTTTGCAAAACATAATGTTCCGCGTTCGATATTTTATTGCGGTACGTAATCAATTCAAATTCGCCGCCATACAGGCTGACGATTTTATTTTTGTTCAACCGTTCAACCAATGATTCCGTGCGCAAGCGGTAAGAAATCAAATCGGCAATCGATCCCAGTTTCAAATCGTGCTGCTTGGCAAACCCAACCAGATCCGGCAAACGCGCCATGCTGCCATCGTCGTTTAAAATTTCGCATAATACGCCTGCTGGGTGGAACCCGGCCAAACGCGCCAGATCCACCGTCGCTTCGGTGTGGCCAGCGCGAACCAGAACGCCGCCATCCTTGGCAACCAGCGGGAAAATATGTCCGGGCGTTACGATATCGTCGCGGCATTTGACCGGATCGCACGCCGTTTGAACGGTAAGGGCGCGGTCGGCGGATGAAATGCCGGTGGTGACGCCTTCGCGCGCTTCGATAGAAACGGTGAATGCGGTTGAATCTTCGCCGACATTGTGTTTCGGCATCATCGGCAATCCCAAATCGCGCACGCGCTGTGATGTGATCGGCAAACAAATCAAGCCGCGGCCGAATTTGGTCATGAAATTGATCGCCTCCGGCGTAATGGTTTGCGCCGGGATAATCAAATCGCCTTCGTTTTCGCGGTCTTCGTCATCGACGATTACGACCATTTTGCCGCGTTTCAAATCGGCCAAAATTTCTTCAATCGAATGCAGGCGGATTGCCGGTTCATCCGATTTAACGACATGCAGATTGGTTTTTGCTTTGCTCATTTATGCAGCCTTATGATTTAAAATCCGTTCAACATAGCGGGCGATCATATCGACTTCGATATTCACCTTGCCGCCCACCTGTAAATGCCGGAAATCGGTCACTTGAAAGGTATGCGGAATAATATTCACGTCAAATTCATTGCCGCGCACATCGTTAATGGTCAACGATACCCCGTTAACCGTTACCGATCCTTTGACGGCCACATATTTTGCCAGATTTGCCGGGATTTGCATAGTGACCTTGTGGGATCCCCCAACCGGCGCAATTGCCCGTATTTCCGCGATTCCGTCCACATGGCCATAAACCAAATGCCCGTCCAAAGAATCCCCTAATCGTAGGGACGTTTCCAAATTCACCGACCCGCCCGAACACGCAATCGAATCGCCAATTTTAATTTTATCGGTCGGAAATCTGGTCGCGATTTCGATTTCCCAATCCGCCGTTTTGCGGATCTCGCGAATCTGGCCTAAATCGGTGATAATGCCGGAAAACATGCTTACCTTTTTATTTAATACCCTCCCCTTGAGGGAGGGTCAAAGTTGCGCAGCAACTTTGGGGTGGGGTCGCGGCGACTGCCAAAAAGTTCGATCTACAAGGATAGACCGATTACCCCACCCCAAAAATGCTAACGCATTTTGCGCCCTCCCTCAAGGGGAGGGCAATTTTCTATATATTCTTAATTCGTCTTTGGGAAAGGTTGTAACCGAATCCAGCACATAATCAAGGAAATAAGGCTGCGGCTCGAACCCCAAATCCTGCACATTATATTGGGCTTTGGGGCTGGCCGATAAATAGTTGCGGTACCAATAAATTCGATCCGCCAGCCCATCCCGAAGGGCGGATTTAGCCACTTTAAACCCACCTTCGATCAATACGCGTGTAATCCCGGCATCCCGGTAAAGTTGCGCCAAAACTGGGGCAAGTTCCATGGAATCGGTTTCCAAAACATCCGCCCCCGCCCCGCGAAGCGATTTTATTTTCGCCGAATCTTTGGATTCGGTTACGATCAAAGTCTTATATTTTTGCGCGGTTTTGACGATATTGCTTTCCGGCGGCAGGCGCAATTTCGAATCCAAAATCACCCGCAGCGGCGCGCGATGCTCATATCTTGGCAATCGTACATTCAACATAGAATCATCCGCCAAGACCGTGTTAATGCCGACCAGAATCGCATCATATTGCGCGCGCAGAAAATGCGTATGATCCCGCGCCGCTTGCGATGTAATCCAACGCCGTCCCAATGCAGACGCATCCAAAAACCCATTGCGCGTGGTTGCCAGTTTTAACGTCCCCAACGGCATTCCGATTTGAATCGCCTTGAAAAATCCGGCGTGAATGTCGTTGGCTTGTTCGCGGCCCACGCCAACCACAACATCAATTCCCGCTGTACGTAAACGTTCTATCCCCTGCCCAGCCACACGCGGATCGGGATCAACCGCAGCAATCACCACACGTTTAATTCCAGATGCAATTAGTGCATCGACACAAGGCGGCGTTTTGCCATGATGCGCGCAAGGTTCCAACGTGACATAGGCCGTTGCGCCTTGCGCCGCGTCGCCCG
Organism: uncultured Alphaproteobacteria bacterium; assembly: GCA_964647725.1. Taxonomy (GTDB): domain Bacteria; phylum Pseudomonadota; class Alphaproteobacteria; order SHNJ01; family SHNJ01; genus SHNJ01. Next base: position 25,718 of record CAZYJI010000017.1, on the reverse strand, counting down.
CCTGCGCAAGCGCAATCGTTTCCGCATGCGGCCGCCCGCCCGGCGCCGTCACCCCGCGCCCAACGATTTCATTACCGCGTACAATCACGCACCCAACGCACGGATTCGGCCAGGTTTGGCCGAGGTTCGAATGGCTTAGATTAATGGCAATTTGTTGAAATTGATGTAATGCCAACTGGCTATTCATCCGTGCCCAATTTTCCGACGAAATCGCGGAAATCGGTGGCTTCTCTAAAATTCCGGTAAACGCTGGCGTACCGCACATAGGCGACTTGATCCAAATTCGCCAGCGCGTCCATCACCATTTCGCCAACCGATTCCGCCGGAATTTCGGATTCACCCAAACTTTCCAAACGGCGGACGATCGAATTGATCACCCGTTCGATACGTTCCAATTCCACCGGGCGTTTACGCAAGGCGATGGAAAAAGACGCAGCCAATTTTTCGCGGTCAAATGGTTCGCGGCGGCCATTTTTCTTGACCACTACCAATTCGCGCAATTGCACCCGTTCGAACGTGGTGAAACGCGCGCCGCAATTTTCGCAAATGCGGCGGCGGCGAATGGTGGAATTATCGTCGGATGGACGCGAATCTTTTACCTGGGTATCGTTATGGCCGCAAAATGGGCAACGCATTATTTACCTTCTCTACCCTCCCCCTGAGGGAGGGTCAAAATTACGAAGTAATTTTGGGGTGGGGTCGGAGGCGAAAAGACAGTCTCTGATTAACCCCCCACCAAAAACGCTTCGCGTTTTTGACTCCCCCTCAAGGGGGGAGTTGGGTTATATCTAAACCAAATCCGAATAGATCGGAAAAGATTTGCATAAGGTTGCGACTTTCGCCAGCACGTCTTTTTCCGCCGCGCTGTTATCCCCCGGATTTTTCGCCAAGGAGTCGAGCAAGTCCGCCACCCACCCGCCAACCAGTTTGAATTCCTTGACGCCGAAACCGCGCGTCGTACCCGCAGGCGTACCCAAACGGATGCCCGATGTGACAAACGGTTTTTGCGGATCGCCCGGCACCATATTTTTGTTACAAGCCAAACCGGCGTGTTCCAGCGTCAATTCCGCCGCCTTGCCGGTTAAACCTTTGCTTTGCAAATCCAGCAATACCAAATGCGAATCGGTGCCGCCGGAAACCAACGGAATGCCGCGGGAAATCAATTCTTCGCCCAATGCCTTGGCGTTTTCGACCACTTGTTTGGCATAGATTTTAAAGGATGGTTGCAACGCCTCGCCAAAACAGACGGCCTTGGCGGCGATCACGTGCATCAATGGGCCACCTTGTAATCCAGGAAAAATGGCCGAATTGAATTTTTTCGCCAATTCTTCGTCATTGGTCAAAATCATCCCGCCGCGTGGACCGCGCAAGGTTTTATGGGTCGTCGTCGTTACCACATGCGCATGCGGAATCGGCGATGGATAAACGCCGCCAGCAACCAAGCCAGCGAAATGCGCCATATCCACAAATAAATAAGCGCCAATCGAATCGGCGATTTTGCGGAAACGGGCGAAATCGATAATCCGGGCATAAGCCGAACCACCGGCAATAATCAATTTCGGTTTATGTTTTTGCGCCAATTGTTCGACTTCGTCATAATTGATCAGGCCGGTTTTATGATCCACGCCATATGCCACAACGTTAAACCACTTGCCTGACATGTTCGCCGGCGATCCGTGGGTTAAATGCCCGCCTTCGGCCAGATTCATGCCCATATAGGTATCGCCAGGATTTAATAATGCTAAGAACACGCCTTGGTTGGCTTGCGCGCCGGAATGCGGTTGGACGTTGGCGAAGTTACAGCCAAACAGTTTTTTGGCGCGTTCGATGGCTAATGTTTCCACCTGGTCGGTGAATTGCTGGCCGCCATAATAACGCTTGCCAGGATAACCTTCGGAATATTTGTTGGTGAATACGGTGTAATAAGCCTGCAAGACGGCTTTGGATACGATGTTTTCGGATGCGATCAGTTCGATTTGTTCTTGCTGACGGCGCAATTCATCGGTAGCCATGCGGAAAACATCCGGATCGGCCCGATCCAGGTTTTCGGTAAAAAATTTATCGTAATTATCCATATTTTTTGCGCCCATAGCAGTCATTATTGATCCTTTAGTTTAAATTAACGACAACCTTTATTCATTTTTTCCACTCGAGCCGTATGACGGCCACCTTCAAATCCAGCGCTTAAAAAATCGCGCGCAATCATCTTACCTTCTGCTATGCTGGTGACACGTCCACCCATACACAAAATATTCGCATCGTTATGCTTGCGAGCCATATCCGCATCCCATGTATTTCGGCACAAAGCCGCACGGATACCGGGAACTTTATTGGCAGTCATAGCCACGCCCTGACCAGATCCACAAATTAAAATGCCAAAATTGAATTCTTCCGCCGCAACAACCTGTGCCACAGGATAAGCAAAATCCGGATAATCCACGGGATCGGCAGAATGAGTGCCAAAATCCCTAACTTGATAACCCATGCTGGTTAACTCAGCCACAAGCGCTTGCTTCATTTCGAAGCCGCCATGATCGCATCCAATAGCAATAGACAAAGTTTGTTGTGTCATATCTGTTAAATAGCAGATTCGATGCGCATTTCCAAGGGCCTAGAAGGCCTTAGTCTCTGTTGATATCTATGCGCCTAATAGCTTTACGATCCGCTGGTGGCATAGGCGTATTTTCCACCCTTCCACTCATACACGACATAACCTGGCGCGTTCACATCGCCCTTTGGCCCGAATGATAATGGCCCCATGACGGTGTCGAATTTACCTGCGCGCAAAACCTTCAACATATCGGCGGAATTCCAAGATCCCGCTTTTTGCGCAGCTTGGGCTAACACTTGCAATGTCGCATATGTATAAAGCGTATAGCCTTCGGGATCGATGCCGGCTTTTTTAAACCGCTCCACCACTGCGGCGGCCGAGGCCATCATACGTGGATCTGGGCTGAAGGTCATCAATGTGCCCGCGCCCAAATCGCCGGTAATCGACCAAAATTCCTTGGTCGCCAGCGCATCGCCGCCCATTAATTTCAGGCTCATCGCTTGGTCTTTTGCTTGGCGCACAATCAAGCCCGCTTCTTGGTGGTAACCGCCGAAAAATACCATTTCAATTTGCGCAGCCTTCATTTTAGAAATCAAGGCGGAGTAATCTTTTTCGCCCGGCGTAACCGCTTCGTACATGGCTGGGGTAATTTTTTTGGCCGTCAGAACGCGTTTTACTTCGTCCGCCAAACCTTTGCCATACGCGGACCGATCATGCACGATGGCAACTTTGCTGGATCCATAATGTTTGGTGATATATTCGGCGGCAATCAAACCTTGTTGGTCGTCGCGACCACATAGACGGAATATGTTGCTCAAACCGCGTTCGGTGAATAACGGGTTGGATGAACCCGGCGAGATCATTACGATATTTTCTTCGGCATAAACTTCGGATGCAGGAATGGACGAGCCAGAGCAAAAATGCCCAACCACGGCGGCGATTTTTTTCGATACTAATTGATTGGCAACCGCAACCGCTTGTTTCGGGTCGCAAGCATCGTCGCCATAGGCAATGGCGATTTTTTGTCCCAATACCCCGCCCTTGGCATTAATATCCGCCATAGCCATATCCGCGCCTTTCTTAAACTGTTCGCCAAAGCTGGCCATTTGCCCGGTAAAAGGTCCGGCCACGCCCAATAGCGTATCGGCCACAGCGGGGCTTGCGAACATAAGGAAAGATAAAATCAAAATGAATTTGCGCATGGGGGAAACTCCGTTGATGAATGGGCCTATATACCAATAATCCGTCCTTATGTCATTGACAATTCAGGCAAGCGCCTTATTAATCAACCATCATTCTATCTCGCAATTAAGGAAAAAATATGGACATCGATTTGACCTTCTGGCTGGGCTTTATGGCCTTTATATTGATTATGCTGGCCTTGGATCTCGGTATTTTCCATAAAACCGCGCATGTGGTCGGTTTTCGCGAGGCTTGCACGTGGAGTGCGATTTGGATCTCCCTCGCTCTTTTGTTCAATTACGGGATTTATGAATTCGCCGGTGAAAAAATCGCGCTGGAATTTTTAACCGGTTATTTGATCGAATATTCCTTGTCGATCGACAACGTGTTCGTCTTTGTCCTTATATTCGCGTTTTTCGGCGTGCCGCCGGAATTGCAGAACCGCGTGTTGATTTTGGGCATCGCCCTCGCCCTAGTATTGCGTTTGCTGATGATTTTCGCCGGCGTGGCGTTAATCGAACAATTCGCCTGGATCATTTATATCTTCGGCGCGTTCTTGATCATTACCGGTGTTAAAATGCTGGTCGCATCGGACAAACCGAAAGATTTAAACCAAAACCCGGTATTAAAACTGGCGCGCCGCAATTTTGAATTCACCGATGGCTATGTCGGCCAGAATTACTTCGTCATGCAGAATGGAAAACGTATCGCAACGCCTTTGTTGCTGGTATTTTTGATGGTGGCGATTACCGATGTTATTTTCGCGGTCGATTCGATTCCGGCGATTTTGGCGATTACCCAGGATTCCTTTATCGTCTTTACCAGTAATGCCTTTGCAATTCTGGGCCTGCGCAGCATGTTTTTCATGTTGGCGGGATTGGTCACCGCGTTCCGGTATTTAAAAACCGGGCTTGCATTCGTGCTGATGTTTATCGGCGTCAAAATGTTTTTAGGCCATACCGCTTACAAAATCGAAACATTCCATTCGTTGATAGTGGTTATAACCATTCTTGCATTATCCGTCGTTGCATCGATTATCGCCAATAAACGCGACCGGGTGCGTCATGGACTTGGCCACCCGAACGGCCATTAATCTATCCGGCCAAGTATGCCGCGCGCACGCTGGGGTTGGCCAGCAATTCCGCGCCGGTGCCAGACATGGTAATCGCCCCGCTCATCATCACATAGCCGCGATGCGCCAGGCGCAAGGCCTGATTGGCGTTTTGTTCGACCAATAAAATGGTCATGCCTTTTTCATTCAAATCCTGAATGGTTTTAAAAATTTGCTGAATGATAATCGGCGCAAGGCCCAAGGACGGTTCATCCAGCAGCAATAATTTCGGGCGGCTCATCAACGCGCGGGCGATGGCCAGCATTTGCTGTTCCCCGCCCGATAACGTGCCGCCATTTTGTTTCAACCGCTCGCGCAGACGCGGAAACATGGTTAACACATATTCCAAATCCTGCGCATAATGCACATTGCCAATCGCTGTGGTTCCAAGATCCAAATTTTCAAGCACGGTCATTTTCGGAAATATTCGGCGGCCTTCGGGTACAATCGCAATACCCAACGATGCGATATCGGCGGTCGCCACATGATGCAGATCCTTACCCATAAAACGAATATGGCCGCGTTCCGGTTTTGGGTTATTGAACAGGGATTTCAACAAGGTCGATTTACCCGCACCATTCGATCCGATCAGGGTAACGATTTCGCCCTCTTTGACCGACAGCGACAATCCCTTTAGCGCATGGATTTTGCGGTAATAAACATGCAGATGGTCAATCTCAAGCATGATCTTCTCCCAAATAGGCGCGAATCACGTTGGGATCGTTCTGCACTTTTTTGGCGTCGCCCTCGCTGATTTTTTTGCCGTAATCCAAAACCACAATATGATCGGATATTTGCATCACAACGCGCATATCATGTTCGATCAACAGCACCGTGGTTTTATGATCCTTACGGATTTTCAAAAGCAATTGATTCAATTCGTCGGTTTCTTTCGGATTTAAACCCGCCGCCGGTTCATCCAGGCAAATTATGCGTGGGGTCGTGCACATGGCGCGGGCGATTTCCAATCGGCGCTGTGCCCCATATGGCAAGCCGCTTGCGAATATATCCGCGCAATCCAGCAATTCCACCATTTCCAGCCAATGCGCCGCGCGGTCCAACGCTTCTTTTTCGACGCGACGATAAGATGGCAATCCCAATAATCCCTTGATGCAATAACCGGATGCCTGCATCAATGCGTTATGCTGCGCCACCAATAAATTTTCCAGAACCGTCATATGCGGGAATAAACGGATATTTTGAAAAGTCCGCGCAATCCCGGCCCGGCGCACGATATCGTATCCCGGCATCGTATGAATCGCCTGCCGCCCATTTGCGCCAATCGCAGTAATTTCACCAAGGGTCGGTTTATAAAAACCGGTAATGCAATTGAATACCGTCGTTTTACCCGCTCCATTCGGGCCGATGATCGACGTGATCGAATTTTCTTCGACATCGAATGTCAGGCTGTCGACCGCCATCAGGCCGCCGAATTTCATCGTCAGGCTTTCAACGCTTAAAATCGCGGTCATTTCTGCCCCCCGATTTCAATCGACGGCTTGCGGTCGGCGAACAATCCGCGTGGCCGCCATAACATAATAAGGACCATGACCGCACCGAAAAACAGCATGCGGAAATCGGCGAACTCGCGCCCCAATTCCGGCAACAGCACCAAAAACATCGCTGCGACCACAATGCCAATCTGGCTCCCAGCGCCAGCCAATACAACAATCGCGACGATCAGCGCGGTTTCGGAAAAACTGAAACTTTCGGGGCTGATGAATCCCTGGCGGGTTGCAAAAAACGCGCCGGCGATTCCCGCCAGCAATGCGCCAATCGCATAGGCCGACAGTTTGATGCTGGCCGGATTGATGCCAAGCGCGCGGCAGGCGATTTCGTCTTGTTTCATTGCTTCCCACGCGCGGCCCAAGGGCAATTGCCGCAAACGCATGGCAAAGAAATTGGTCACCAGCGCCAGAATCAAAATCAAGAAATACAGATAAATCAGACGGTGTTCGGTGCTGTATTCCAGATTAAAAAATTGGTGGAATGTTTGCGTGCCTTCCGGTGCTTCACGCGCGAAAGTTAGACCAAAAAAATTCGGGCGCGGAATGCCGGTGACGCCATTGGGGCCATGGGTGAAATCCTGCCAATTGATCAAGATAATCCGCAGCATCTCGCCAAACCCAAGCGTGACGATAGCCAGATAATCCCCACGCAATCGCAATACCGGCCCGCCGATCAATAAACTGAACGCAACCGCGGCGACGGCAGAAATCGGCAAACATTGCCAGAACGATAATCCCAAATATTCCGCGCACAGCGCATATGCATAAGCGCCGATGGCATAAAACGCGACATAGCCAAGATCCAGCAATCCCGCCAAACCGACAACGATGTTCAACCCCCACCCCAACATGATGTAAATCAAAATGGTGGTGGCGAGATCAATCACATACCGGTCGGCAAAAGGCAGAAACGGTAAAATTACCGCGCAAACAACGCCGAATAACCCAACCAGCAATCCATTGCTTTGAATTTTCTGCAGCCCGATTTTTGTTATGTCCGACGATGATCGGCGCCGTCCTAAATATTGCGATGTCACCGCCGATAAAAAGGTCAGAACGCAGGCGGCGATCACCGCCTGCCAGACCCAATCGAACCGCGTCAATAACATAAGTCCGGTTTCAGATTCTTCCAATTTAAATCCGATAATCGGCAATGCCAGTAAAAACATAACGCCGCCGGCGATCAGCGCTTGTTTGGCAGAAGTTTTAAAGTCTAACGCGCGTTGCATCGTTACACTTTCTCCACTTCCGGTTTGCCGAAAAATCCGGTGGGGCGGATCAATAAAACGATAATCAAGGTTGCGAACACCGCAACGTCTTTATATTCGATGCTGAAATACGCCGACCATAAGGATTCGATCAGGCCAATAACGATGCCCCCCAATACTGCGCCGGGCAGCGATCCGATACCGCCCAGAACCGCGGCGGTAAACGCCTTTACCCCCGCCAGGAAACCGATATAAAAATCGATCACGCCATAATATATGGTGACCATTGTACCCGCGATCGCCGCCAATCCCGCGCCCATGATAAAGGTAATGGCAATGGTGCGATCCACCGAAATGCCGAGCATCGCGGCCATGGTCGAATCTTGTTCGACCGCGCGTTGCCGTTTGCCCAATGTGGTACTTTGAATGGAGCGGTTAAATAAATACAGCAACACCGCCGTCGTGCCCATGATCAGTACCTGAATATAACTGATCGATACGGTGAATTCCGCGCTTTGGATTAATGGAATAGTGCCGTTTAATTGCGGCGGCAAGGTTTTCACCCGTGCGCCTTGGAATACCTGCACATAATTTTGTAAAAACATCGACATGCCGATGGCGGATATCAATGGCGCCAGGCGGAACGATCCGCGCAGCCGTTTATACGCCACCCGTTCGACCGCAAATCCATAACAGGCGGTGAAGAATATCGAACACAACAACACAATCAGCAATAACACCGCGAACGAGGCCACCATGGGGCTGAATAATAAGAAACTGATCAGTGCGATAAAAGCGCCGATCATATAAATATCGCCATGGGCGAAATTGATCATGCCCATGATGCCATATACCATCGTATAACCGATGGCAATCAACGCATATATGGAACCAAGAGTAAGGCCGTTAATTAACTGCTGGAGAAAATATTCCATGGAGTACTTATGTACCCCAGCTTAGGGAAGATGGAAAGTCCTATACGCAAAACCCCCAATAATAAAGGCGCCATTGCATTGCATAAAGGCGCCTTTTAAATGGGTATAGACGTTGTTTACGCGGCCGAGCTGGCACTGGATCCGGCCAACAATACACGCGCCGGTTGGGTCCAGAATTGTTCCATTTTGCGCAAAATCGCCGTCAAGGTTTTGAATTCTTCCGGGCTCAATTTGGCTTTGCTGAGCAAAGCGGAATGGCGGTCGAACATGCCATGAATGCGCTGGCAAAGGGCAAGGCCTTTGTCGGTCAGACGGATCATGATCGAACGGCGGTCATGGTGCGAACGTTCTTGGATCAAATAACCGTTTTCGACCATTTTTTTGACGTTATACGAAACGTTGGATCCAAGATAATATCCGCGTTCGATCAAATCGCCCACGGTCATTTCATCCTGGCCGATATTGAATAAAATCATGGCTTGGATGTTGTTGATATCGGCGATTTTCGCACGCTCTAATTCGTTCTTTAGGACTTCCAGAAACTGCCTGTGCAAACGCTCCACCAGCTGGATAGTATCAAGATAATTCTGTTTCAAGGGACCCTCGTTGGGAATGATTGGAGTGTAAATTCACCTATAAAATAGCTGAAATTCCTTAATTCCCGATTAACAGTTTTACGAAACGACTACAAACGCGTGCTTGGTTTATTTCTTTAATAAAGCATTAATAAATGGAGGACGGGCGTATTATAAAATTGTCATCCCGAACGAATGTGAGGGATCGACAGACATAAAAGCGGTGAAAATAAAAAACGAAAGCGATGGCGATAGAAAGGCATTATATCTGGCGATCCCTCACCCTAAAGGGATTCGGGATGACAGTTTATGAAGACACCAATTAAAAGGTTTTTTTCAGCGCCCGGGATTTTTCCCGGTCCCATTCGCGTTTTTTGATGGTTTCGCGCTTGTCTTCTTTGCGTTTACCCTTGGCCAGGCCCAAAAGACATTTGGCAATGCCGCGTTTGTTGAAAAACAAACTTAACGGCACAAGGGTAATTCCATCGCGGCGGATCGATCCGATCAATCGTTCATATTCGCGCTTATTGACCAATAATTGCCGGTCGCGTTTCGGTTCATGATTGAACCGGTTGGCGGGTTTATATTCCGGAATATGCAGGTTGAACAAATATAACGCATCGCCTTTTTGATCGGCATAGGCATCCGACAAACTCGCCCCGCCTTCGCGCAACGCCTTTACTTCGGTGCCCAACAAAACTAGGCCCGCTTCCAGTGTATCTTGAATTGTATAATCGAACCGCGCGCGGCGGTTATCAACAATGGTTTTAGACGTTCGCGGTTCTTTGGACATTCGATTTATTTATTTTGATTCCGGCTTTTTCAAGGGCCGACTCAACCTTTGTTTTGCTTGCTGCGGCAATTGGTGTCGCCAGCGGTAAACGTAAATTTTCAAGGCATAATCCCATCAACGCCGACGCATATTTCACCGGACCTGGGCTGGTTTCACAGAACATGGCGTCATGCAGCGGAACCAAACGATCATTTAACGCCATAAACGTTGCAAGATCTTTGTTTTTCCAGGCTTTGTATAAATCGACGCACAATTCCGGCGCAATATTGGATGTCACCGATACACAGCCGACACCGCCTTGGGCCAAGAAAGGGGCGATCATGCCATCATCGCCAGTCAATTGGCAGAATTGCGGGCTGGTTGCGGCGCGGGTTTTCACCACGCGGTTGACATCGCCGCTGCATTCCTTGATGCCGATAATGCGTGGCAATTTCGCAAGGCGCGCGATCGTATCGACATTGATATCGACCACGCTGCGGCCAGGAACGTTGTACAATAAAATTGGAATATTGGTCGCATCATGCACGGCTTTGTAATGTTGGTACAAACCTTCTTGGGTTGGCTTGTTATAATAAGGTGCGGCGATCAAAGCGGTTTTACAACCCAGTTTTTGCACCAATTGGGTGCATTCTATGGTAGTTTTGGTGTTGTTGGTGCCCGCTCCGCCAATGACCGGAATGCGTCCTGCTGCCGTCTTGACAGCCAAGGTTAAAACCTGTTCATATTCTTCATCGCTTAAAGTCGGCGTTTCGCCGGTGGTACCACAAGCGACGATGGCGCTGATGCCTGCCTTTATTTGCCGTTCAATAAGTTGTTGATAAGCTTTTTCATCAACTTTCCCATCGGCGGTAAATGGGGTAATCAGGGCGGTGATATAACCTTCGAACATGCAAGTCTCCTTCGCGCGAATTTAACCTGGCCAAATATCGCATTATCTGATGATGAAATACAATAGAAAATTGCACCAATTCACCAAGGTCTTAGGGGTTATACTTATCCTTTTACTTGTGCTGCCCGACCGCGTGGTGGCACAAAACCCATTAAGTGATGAACAACCAACCGGTCTGGCCTTGCCTTCGCAAATCCTGAATCACCTGCGCACCGCGAATTGGGAGGCCGCTTTCCGCGCCGCCATCCCTGCCGGAGACCCACTATTATACAAATATGCCTATTGGCGGTATTTGCGGGATGATGCCACCGCCCCCACATTCGAACAATTAAATCAATTTATGATCAGCAATCCGTCCTGGCCAGGTTTGCGCGCGATTCAAGGTAAGGCCGAATATCAAATTCCGGCACAATGGAATACGGATCAAATCCTGGCCTGGTTCAAACATCATCCACCGGTTGGATTAGAAGGCAAAAAACGCCTGGCCGAGGCTTATTTAAGTAAAAATGAAATCGAACTCGCCAAACCATTATTGCAGGATTATTGGCGCAATGCGGTGGTTGATTTAAATACCCAGGCAAAATTTTATGAAAAATACCGCGCTTATTTAACGCAAGCCGATAATGTCTGGCGGCTGAATACGATGATTGAAAATAAAAATTATTTAATGGCGCGGGCTTTTGCCAAATTTATTGGGCGCGGGTTCCCCGCCCTGGCCGAAGCGCAAATCGCTTATGCCCAGCAAAAAAAGAATGCTAGTGCGCTTTACAATAAAGTGCATGATTCCCTGCGCGGAACGCCAGGATTAATGTTGGCCGTCGTGCGCGCTAAACGCGATCAAGATAAAACCCAGCAGGCGGTCGAATATCTTTCCCGCCAGCCGAAGGATCATAACGACACTATCGAAAGCTGGTGGGATGAACGCCAAATCCTGGCCCGGCGTTTGATCAAGGCGAAATCTTATCAAACCGCCTATAACATCACTATTAAACATGGCCTGACCGAAGGCGTTTCGTATGTCGAAGCGGAATTCCTGGCCGGATGGCTGGCGCTGCAAAAATTGAACCGGCCAGATTTAGCCTATAAACATTTCAAAAGTATCTATGAAAAACCGCCATCGCAAATCGCATTGGCCCGGGCGTGTTATTGGCTGGCGCGCGTGTATGAAAAAACCAAGGATGCGGAATACGCCAAAACCTGGTTCGGATATGCCAGCAAATTCCCGGTTACATTTTACGGGCAAATCGCGCGCCAACATATGGACGAAGATGGATTGTCGTTTGATCTGCCTGGCCTCGTCCGTGTAAGCGGAAAATCCCAAGAAGATTTCGATAAAAGCGATTTGGTGCGCATTGTGCGGATGCTGCATCAAAACAACGAACTCGAAGCCGCCGACAGTTTTATTCAGCAAATATTCGAAAATTCCAATACGGCAGAACAATTGACCATGCTGATCAATCTGGCCAACGATATCAACCGCCGGGACTTGGCGGTGATGATTTCGCGGCAATCCCGTTTGAAAGGATTCAATATCATCAAACCGGGCTTTCCAATCATTTCCCTGGCCGGGAATGTCGATGAACCGGAAGACGCGTTGGTGCACGCCATTATCCGCCAGGAAAGCAGCTTCGATACCAAGGCAAAAAGCCCCGCCGGCGCGATGGGTTTAATGCAATTAATGCCGGTTGTGGCCAAAAACCTGTCGCGACAATTGCGCATTACCTATAAACCGGAATGGTTGATCAACCGCCCGGAATTCAATGTCACCATGGGCCGGTTGTTGTTGCAGCAAAAAATCAAAACATACGATCAAAATTATACGCTGGCAATTGCCGCGTATAACGCCGGGCCATCGCGCGTGAATGAATGGATCGCCGATTATGGCGATCCCCGCAAAGGCGAAATTGAATTGGTCGATTGGATCGAATTGATTCCGTTCAGCGAAACGCGCGGCTATGTACACCGGGTTTTGGAAAATTTGGTCGTGTACCGTTATTTGCTAAACGGGCCTAAAAAAATGGCGCTTTTAAATTAAGGGCGCTTTATTTCGGCAATCGATACGATCTCCGCGCTGCCAGGCAATGATTTTGCTTGGGAACGTGACGCCGGGAACCGGATATAGGCCTTTGTTCCCCTGCCCAGGGCGCTTTCCAATTTAAATGTACCGCCATGCAATTCCACCAATGATTTAACCAATGGCAACCCAAGGCCGGTGCCAGGATGGCGGCGCGTGAATGTGGAATCGATTTGAGCGAATGGCGTCATCGCGACTGGAATATCCTCGGGCCGCATGCCGATCCCGCTATCTTCGACGCAAATGGTGATCCCGCCCGCGGTTTCTTCGTATGATGCAATGGTGATCGATCCGCCTTCGGGCGTAAATTTCACCGAATTCGACAATAAATTAATCAAAATTTGTTTGACCACGCGCCGGTCGGCGGTGATCGACGGCAGGCTGGAATTCAAGTTCATGCCCAATTGCAATTTGCCGTCATTGATCCGGCCTTCCATCAAATGAATCGATTGGCGAATTACATAATTGACGTCAACCAATTCCTCGTTCAACTGCATACGTCCGGCTTCGAGTTTGGAAAGATCCAAGATGTCATTGATGATTTCCAGCAAATGCGTGCCGGAATCGTGAATGTCTTGGGCGTATTCTTTGTATCGCGGCTGGCTGATCGGACCCAGCAATTGATTGCGGATCACATCGGAAAATCCAATGACCGCATTTAATGGCGTGCGCAATTCATGGCTGACCGTGGCTAAAAACGCGGATTTGGCCTGGCTGGCGACTTCGGCTTGTTCCTTGGCAACGCGCAACTCGCGCTCGATATTTTTGCGAGCGGTAATATCGCGCACGATGGCTAGGGCTTCGTCATTGTTGATCGATACAATCCGCACCTCGAAATCATGCACCGTTTCGCTGACGCTTAATTGATATTCGAATAATTGCGTGCGCCGCGTTTGAAAGGCGCGGTCGATATGTTTACGGGCGCTGGCCGCGACTTCGGGCGGCATCGCTTCTTCCACCTTTTGGCCTAAAAACTGTACGGGCGGGATACCCAAAATAGTATCCTTGCCTTCTTCCACATCCAAAAATACGCCATCCGAACTGATTTTAAAAATCGCATCTGGCATCGCGGCAATCAGCGCGCGGTTTTTACGCTCGACTTCTTGTAATGCTTGTTCCAACCGGCGTAGATCGGTTAAATCCATGGCCAGGCCATAAATTTCTTTCAATTGGCCTTTGGAATTGCGCACGGCTTGCAGGGTGAAATTCCAATAAACCCGGCCACGGGGCAAAACCATGTTTTCGTAAAATGTATGAATATTTTCCGCCTGGCACGCCAGGCGCAAATTCGAATTCAAAGTCGCGGCGTCATGGGGCAGCAAAAAATCTTCCGGGGAAAACCCCACAATCTGTTCCTGGCCAAGCCCGGATTGGCGGCAAAACGTATCATTCACCTTGGAAAACACGAAATGATCGCCTTTGACGGAAGCGATAAACGCGCATACGTCCTTGTGCCGATCCAATAATGACAGCCAGTTTGTGTCCACGATAGCCGATTTTGTTGCGTCTTTATTTTAAAATCAAGGCGTTAGGCGCATATGCGGCCAACTCCCCCCGTTTGCGTAGTACAAATACACGCTTATCGTTAAAAAATAATTAAGGGTTCCGTGATAATTGTAGAACTTCAAACGATTAGGTTTAAAAATCGAGCAAAGGGAAATTGCCACATCTCATGTCTGCAACCAATGCCAAATCCGGTTTAGCGAATGAAACCAACGATCTGTTGACCGCTTTGGATCGGCAATTCAAGGCAATTTCCGCCCGCATCATGGACGATATCGCCGACAGCATGCGGGATCCTGGCGGCGGCAACGGGTTCGTCAATTATTTTCTGACCGACCACAAGGATGAAGCGTTGGCCGAAGCGATTTTAAAGCAATTGCAAATCGACGTAAAACAAATCGAATCCACCCCCGGATTTCAAAAAATTAAACAACTGTGCGACAAGAAATATTATCGCACCGTTTTCGAATTTTATTTGGATTTCACAAGGCCCGGATCGTCCCGGCTTTATAAACTGACCGTCGATGGATGGTAAGTAAGGTTACTCATGGATAAGCAAGAGATTATAGAATCGATCGAACGTCATGAAAAATGGCTAAAGGATCAAACCGGCGGTCAACGTATCAATTTATCCGGCTGTGATCTTTCCGGAATGAAACTGCCGAAACGGCATTTGAAATCCGCCAAGTTTTCCGGATCGAACCTAAGCGGTACCACATTCAACGGATCGGATCTAAGTTTCGCCGATTTATTTTGTTCTAACCTGGATAAAGCGGATTTTTCCCATTGCAATTTGATGCGCGCGAATATGCGCGGCGCGCAAATCCGCGATGCCAATTTCTTTGGCGCGAATTTGCAAGACGCCGATATGCGTAGCGGATCGATTGTGATGTACAGTTCCAATCGCGAACCGGCGACGTTAATGCGCACATCCCTGTCGGGATCGGATTTGCAGAACGCGCAATTGCAGAACGCCAATTTAACCGGCGCGGATTTGACCCATTCCAATTTACAAAATGCGAATTTACAAGGCGCAGCGCTTAGCGGTGCGAACCTCGCTGGCGTGAATTTACAAGACGCCAATTTGACCAATGCCGATTTGATCGGAGCGAATTTGACCGATGCGCAAGTCAAAGGCGCGGTATTTTCCGGCGCAAACCTGACCGGCGCGATTATCGATCCGATTACCCTGGCGAATGCCAACCTTGCCGGCGCGATTATCAGCAAGCCGTTGGTTACGCCAAATCTTGCTTATAATAGTACCGATAAATTACCGCGCACGATCAAGGAAATCTTGGAAGACCATTATTTATGGGTCAAAACCAATGGCAAGCAAGGCGAGCGCGCGAAATTGGCCCAAGCCAATCTGGCCCTGATCGATTTGACTGGATCGGACCTATCTGGCGCGGATTTGGCCGGATGCGATTTAAACGGCGCGAAATTATTCCAGGCGCAATTGATTATGACAGATCTGGCCAGCGCCAACCTGTCTGGCGCGGATTTGCGCATGGCGGCCATGGATGGTATCAATTTGTCGGGCGCGAACTTGCACCACGCCAAATTGATCAATTGCAGCCTTAGCGTAGTGAATATCAAAACCGCGGATGGAAAATTGACCGGTAAAATCTGGTCCGCGAATCTAAGCGGCACGAATCTGTCTGGTGCGGATTTATCAGGCGCCGATTTGCGCGGCGCGAATCTCAGCAATGCGGATTTGACCGATGCGAATTTGTCGGGCGCCAATTTGCTGGATTGCAATATTACCGGCGCAAAATTGGATCGCGCCAATATCGAAGGCGCCTTGATGCCATCCAGCGCGGCGTAAGTTATTTCTCCACCGCTGGCGATGTATAATTCGGCTTTTCCGTTCGCTCTTTTTGCATTTTATCGCACGCATTCATAATGGCCTGACGATTGCCGTCGGAAATCAGTTTTCCTTGGTAAAATAGCTGCCGTGTTCTGCTATCGTACATCAACGTGCCCAAATCCGCTTCATCCTGCAGCTGACCGAGTTTAACCGATCCAGGCGGATCGTTTTGCGTTTGCGTTTCCAACTGCAATATAATTGGTATTGATATCTTCTGCGGCAATTCTATGGCGTTATCGTTTAAATCTGCTGGCGTAACCGGATCGCCATCAGTATCGACGCCGGGCTTAAACGCCACATCGTCATTCGGGGTATGCGGCGTGAAATAGTCGCAATCATCCGTGGTCAACGTCAATGTTTCCGCAACACTAGATCCGGCGATGCAAAGCAACCCTATTATTGCCATTAAAAGTTTTTTCATGGGTCCCGTCCTATCCATTCGATCATTGCATCTAGCGCGCCTTTCCTGGCCAAATAATAAAGAATCAACCAAACCACCGCCGCAACGATGGATGTAATCATAAATTTGCGTTTGATATTCACGTTTTTCGGTGCGCCGGGATCGTGACCGCGTTCGGGATTTATATTGCGTTCAACCCCAAATGGCAGCACGGCAAACAGCACCGTCCACCACACCACAAAATAAGACGTTAACAGGATAAACCAATTGGTCATCGCCTAAACCCGCAAAATATGCACGCGCCCAAGCGGCTTTTTTCCGGAAATGCCTTGCACCACGCGCTGGGCCGCAACGCGGATTTTTTCCATCATCGCCGCATCGTCGATCCGTTCTGATTTCGATGTTTTATGAAGCGCTTCTGCGACCGCTTCGGCAATATTTTCCGCGACTTCGTCCAATTGATCGTGTTCCACAACACCCATTAAACTGACCTCTGGCCCGGAAACCAGTTGGCCTTTTTTATCCAACGCCAGCGATATCACCATCGCGCCGTTCCAATTGAATTTGTGTTTTTCCTTGAACACCTCGGAATCCAGGCGAATCCATTGATCGCCATCCAATGCCAAAGCGTCGGTTGGAATGGTGCCGACATATTCGCTGCGGTCCGGCATTAAACGGATCACTTCGCCATTTTCCACCACCAGCGCATTGCGCACCTGGCATTTTTGCGCCAATTCCTGATGGGTCAATAAATGCCGCAATTCGCCATGCATCGGGATCGCCGTTTGCGGGCGGATCAATTGATACATTTTGGTCAGCTCGCCCCGGTATGGATGGCCGGACACATGGGTAAAATGGCTGTCTGCCGTGATAATATGCACGCCCAAACGCGCCAGCCGGTTTTGCATTTGCTGAATAGCCAGTTCATTGCCCGGAATTTCGCGGGAAGAAAATATAACCGTATCTCCATCTCCCAATTTAATATGCTGATGCATGCCGCCTGCGATTTTATCCATCGCCGACATACGTTCACCCTGGCAACCAGTGCATAAATAGAGAATTTTATTCTCCGGAAAAAATCCGGCCTGTTCTTCGTCGATTAGGTTTGGAATATCCTTCAAATATCCCAAATTGGTGGCAATTTCATGCACGCGGTGCAAAGAACGGCCAGCCAATACCACATGCCGATCGGCCGCCGCCGCGGCTTCGACCACGCTTTTTAATCGCGCGACGTTGCTGGCAAACAATGCAACCGCCACCTTGCCGGTTTGCTCTGCGATAATTTTCTTTAAACTATCCCGTACCGCTAATTCCGATCCGCCCTCGCCCGGCTCGAACACATTGGTCGAATCGCATACCATCGCCATCACGCGGTGTTCTCCCAATTGGCGCAAGGCTTCAAAATCGGTCGGCTCACCAATAACCGGAGTTGGATCGAATTTCCAATCGCCCGTATGAAATATCGTACCGACCTTGGTTTTGATCACCAAGCTGTGGTTATCGGGAATCGAATGGGTTAATGGCAGAAATTGCAAATCGAACGGGCCAACGGAAAATTGGCGGCCGGATTCGATAATATGGGTTTTCACCTTGCGGTTAAGTCCCGATTCCTCCAGCTTGCTTTTGATCATCGCGGCGGTGAATCGCGTGGTATAAATTGGA
The DNA here is from genome assembly GCA_964647725.1 of uncultured Alphaproteobacteria bacterium. Taxonomy (GTDB): domain Bacteria; phylum Pseudomonadota; class Alphaproteobacteria; order SHNJ01; family SHNJ01; genus SHNJ01. The sequence continues at coordinate 7,460 of CAZYJI010000017.1, read as the reverse complement.
CAGCCCAATTCCTCGATCACATACGGAATCGCGCCGATATGATCTTCGTGTGCGTGGGTGACGATCATGCCAACCAAAGATTCCTTGCGGTCCATAATGAATGTCGGATCGGACATCAATACATCGATGCCGGGAATGCCGTCATGCGCGAAACTGATGCCACAATCGACAATGATCCATTTCCCGGCATGGCCGTATAAATACATATTGCGGCCGATTTCCCCGGCACCGCCAAGCGGCACATACAAAACTTCGGAATTTTTTGGATCGAAATCAGACGCCACTTTTCACACTCCGCAGTTTGATATTGCGGATGCCCTTGGCGTTGCGCAAATAAAGTTTACTAAGACCATTCAACGTTAAATCGCGGTCGATGGCATAAAGGCCCGGAATAACGTCCGCAAAAAACCCAGCCAGGCCGCCAGTTGCGATTACGGTCAATTTCTTGCCGTGCTCGGATTCTATTTTTTGCAAAATTCCTTCGATCAGTCCGGCATAACCCCAATAGGCCCCGGATTGCATCGCTTCTTCGGTGCGTTTGCCGATCACTTGTTTTGGTTTGGCAATCGCGACACGCGGTAATTTGGCGGTTCCTTTTACCAACGCATCCAACGAAAGATTGATGCCGGGACAAATAACCCCGCCCAAATAACTTCCCTGCTGATCAATCAGATCAAATGTGGTCGCCGTGCCAAAATCGATAACAACCGCTGGCAACGGATATTTATCGATCACCGCGACGGCGTTGACCAAACGGTCCGCGCCGACTTCTTCGGGGGCATCGACGCGTACGGCGATGCCCAGATCGACATTTTCCTGACCGACATAAAACGGTTTCACCGCGAAATAAGCTTCGCATAATTTATACAAGGCATGCCCGGTTTGTGGCACGACATTGGCAATAATCGCGCCCGATATTTTTTTAGGATCGATATTTTTCAATTCAAATAATTGCAATAACCAAACCGCGAATTCATCCGCGGTGCGGCTGGCCTCCGTCGTCATGCGCCAGGACGCCAGCATGGTTTCGCCGTCATAAACCGCGAACACGGTGTTGGTGTTGCCCGAATCGATGCAAAGGTGATACATATTACAATCCTACTATTCCGGAAAATATAGGCAGAACCTTATTTTCCTCAAGCCCCAATAATAACGCGCCATCATCGCGCAAATCAAGGAATATGCCGCTTAATTGCCCATTCGGTGCGCCGGCAGCCTCAGAAACCGTGATTTTTTGCCCCCGAAACGCCGCTTGGTCGAGCCAGGCTTGGCGAAACAACGCAAATCCATCTTTTTGCCACCGGCCGATATGAAATTGCAATTTATCGCCCAGATCCTCCGCCAATTGTTTTGGGCCTATGGTTTTGCGCGTTTCCGCAAAAATAGATGTGGCAGGATAAGCCATTCCATCCGGATGACTGGAAATATTGATTCCAATTCCAATAATCAAATTGGTGGCACCGGCGCGATCTGGCGAAGTTTCCAATAATATCCCCGCGATTTTTTTATCGTTGCACAACACATCATTCGGCCATTTGCATTGCAAATTGGCCTGGCTCATGATTGGCCGCAATACCTCGCAAACGGCAATAGCAGCAACAAAGGACAATTGCGGCCAAATTTGAAGCACGGCATCCGGTTTACACACAAAAGAATAAAAAAGATTACCTTCGGCCGATTGCCAGGCGCGCCCTTGGCGCCCTCGCCCCGCCGATTGCGCGCCGGCGCTTATGGCGAATGGCACAGCCTCGCCAGATAATAACAGTCGTTGCGCTTCGGAATTTGTGGAATCGATGGAATCATAGTAATGCAGCCGGGTGAAAGCCGAATTACTTGGCAACCTTGCCTCCAAAATACATCAGGGTCGACGCTTTTTCCGACCACTGCATCACAGGGTCCGGGTAAATGACAAACAACGCCAGCAACAAGGCGCTGCCGATCATCAATAACCGCAATTCGGAATGAATGAATTTATCCAACGATTCCTGCACATCGTCGAAATACATGATCTTGACGATATTCAGGTAATAATAAGCGGAAATAACGCTGGCCACGACGCCGAAAATCGCCAGCCAATACAGATTGCTGTGCAGCGCGGCGACGATGATATAAAACTTGGCGAAAAATCCGGCCAGCGGCGGGATTCCCGCCATCGAAAACAAGATCACCAGCAAGCACAATGCCATGACCGGATTGGTTTTCGACAATCCGCGCAAATCGGAAATGCCTTCGACCAATTTGCCCTGGCGGCGCATCGATAAGATACAGGCGAACGCGCCGACGCTCATAATCACATAAATGATCATATAGGCGGTCAATGCCTTGATACCTTCCAACGAGGCCGCCGCAAGGCCCATCAGCACAAATCCCATATGCCCGATGGAGCTGTAGGCCATCAGGCGTTTAATATTGGTTTGGCGCAGTGCGGCCACTGCGCCGACCAGCATCGATGCAGCGGATAAAAACACCACCACTTGTTGCCAAATTTCCGGGCTGTTCAATAATGGTCCGGCCAATACCCGCACAAAAAGCCCTAATGCCGCGATTTTCGGGGCGATTGCGAAAAATGCCGTTACCGGCGTTGGCGCGCCTTCATACACATCCGGCGTCCACATATGGAATGGCACGGCCGATACTTTGAATGCCAAGCCTGCCAGCATGAATACGATGCCGACGACAAGGCCTAAACTATGTTTCATATCGACGCCATCTAACATGCGCGCGACATCATAAAATTCGATAGTTCCAGAGAATCCATAAATAAAGGATATGCCAAACAATAACATGCCCGACGATAACGCACCCAGAATGAAATATTTAATCCCCGCCTCGGTCGACCGGATGCCGTCGCGATGAAACGCCGCCAGCACATATAATGCCAAGCTTTGCAGTTCGAGACCGACATACAGGGTCAGGAAATTATTCGCCGACACCATCAACATCATGCCGAGTGTCGATAACATCATCAGCACATAAAATTCATACCGCCCGTCTTTTTGTTCCGGTAAATAACGCCAGGATAAAATCGCCGTCATCGCACCGCCGATCAACACCAGACATTTCATCACAACCGCGAATGGATCGAAACGGAATAAATTGTGGAATGCAGTTGCGACATAATCCGCCTTTAACGAAACCATATATTGGTCGGTTAAATGCACCAAATACGCCACGGTGATAAATCCAGCGATAGCAATCAGTGCTGCGCCGTTATAAGCACGCTTTTTATCATACGCGCCAAAGATCAGCCCGATGACCGCAAAAACGGCCAAGGCAATTTCCGGGAAAATCAGCCGAAAATCATAAATATCAGGCATGGATTCCATAATTAAATACCTCGATTAATCGTGATGAGTTTCGCCATCGTCCCATGGCGCGTCGTGGGCGTCTTCTAAATCCTTATGCACATCGACTAGCAATTTATTGACCGACGCTTCCATCGGCTTCATAAAGCTGGCCGGGTAAACGCCCATCCAAATCACCAATGCCAATAATGGCGCGAAAACGGTAATTTCTTGCCAGCTTAGATCCTTCAGCCCCTTTAACGATAATTTTTCAAGCTTGCCCAACACCACGCGGCGGTACAACCATAACGAATAAGCCGCGCCCAGGATCACGCCCGTCGCCGCCAGCATCGCCACCAATTTATTCGCTTGATACGCGCCGGCCAATGCCAAAAACTCGCCGACGAATCCGCTGGTTCCCGGCAATCCCACCGACGCCAGCGTGAATACCAGAAATACAAAGGCGTATATCGGCATGCGTTCAACAACACCACCATAAGCGGCAATTTCGCGCGAATGGATCCGGTCATACAACACGCCAACGCACAGGAATAATGCTGCCGATACAAACCCGTGCGATAACATTTGCACGATCGCGCCATCTACCCCTTGGACATTCAAGGTGAAAATCCCCATGGTCACAAACCCCATATGCGCGACCGATGAATAGGCGATCAGTTTTTTCATATCTTCTTGCGCTAGCGCCACCAGCGATGTGTAAATAACCGCGATTACGCTTAGGGCAAATATAAACGGCGCAAAATCGTAACTGGCTACCGCAAACATGGGTAATGAAAAACGTAAAAATCCATATCCGCCCATTTTTAACAAAATACCAGCCAGGATCACCGATCCGCCCGTTGGCGCCTCCACGTGCGCATCGGGCAACCAGGTATGCACCGGCCACATCGGCATTTTGACCGCAAACGAAGCGAAGAATGCCAGGAACAGCCAATGCTGCATCGGTACCGGGAATTGCGTTGTCGCCAACGTGACCATATCGGTCGTTCCGGCATGCCAATACATCGCCACCATTGCAACCAGCATCAATACGGAACCCAGCAACGTGAATAAAAAGAATTTAAACGCCGCATATACGCGCCGCGCGCCGCCCCAAACGCCGATGATCAGAAACATCGGAATCAAAACGCCTTCGAAGAACAAATAGAACAAAACCATATCCAGCGCGCAGAACATCCCGATCATAAAGGTTTCCAGAATCAGGAACGCGATCATATATTCGCGCACCCGTTTTTCGACCGATTGCCAGCTGGCGATCACGCAAATGACGGTTAATAAGGCGGATAAGATAACGAAGAAAATCGAAATCCCGTCAATGCCCAGATGGTAATCGATGCCCAGCGTCGTAATCCACGGCGCTTTTTCGACGAATTGATAATCGGCCTTGGCGCCATCAAAATTAAGCCACAGCAACAGCGACAGGATAAAAGTGATGATCGAGGTCCACAGCGCGGTCCAGCGGGAATTTCTTTCCACCTGATCGGGCGTGCCGCGCAGCAGAAAAATCAATACCGCGCCAAACAGCGGCAGGAATGTGAGAACCGAAAGGATCGGAAGGCCGTACATCTTAGCTCCACCAATAACGCAGAATGAAATAACTGACAAACCCGGCAATACCGCACAGCATCACGAAGGCATAATGATATAAATACCCGCTTTGAAAGCGCGATAAGGTTCCAGCAAAACGTTGCGACACGCTGGCGATACCATTCGGCCCAAGCCCGTCGATAATCGCCCCGTCCCCGCCAAGCCACAAGGCGCGGCCAATGCGCAGCGCGGGCCGCACGAAAATCTTGTCGTACAATTCGTCGAAATACCATTTGTTCAACAAGAAATTATAAACGCCTGGGAAAGTGCGCGCCAATTTGCCCGGGATCGCCGGTTGGATCATATAAAACCAATAGGCCAATATGATCCCGGCAAGGCCCGAGACCAACGGCGACATTTTTACCCAAGTCGGCACATGGTGCGCATGTTCCAAAATTTCATTGCCTGGCGCCGCATGGATCGCCGCGCCCCAAAACGCCACATGATGTTCGCCGATAAACGCGTCTTTTAACGCCCAACCAGCGGCAACTGCGCCGCCCGCCAGAACCAATAACGGCACCAACATCACCCATGGCGATTCGTGCGCATGGCTCATCGTTTCAGCATCCGCGCGCGGTTTGCCGTGGAATGTCATCAACAATAAACGCCAGGAATAAAACGCGGTGCAAAACGCTGCTGCCAATCCCAGCCAGAATGCATATTGGCCAACACCGCTATGCGCGGCATAAGCGACTTCTAATACCATATCCTTGGAAAAATATCCGGCAAATGGCGGAATCCCGGCCAACGCCAGATTGCCGATCCAAATCATCACATAGGTAATTGGAATCACCCGCCACAGGCCGCCATATTTGCGCATGTCTTGCTCGCCACTCATCGCATGAATAACAGAACCGGCGGATAAAAATAACAGCGCCTTGAAAAAGGCATGGGTCGTTAAATGGAACATCCCGGCCGAATACGCGCCAACGCCGCAGGCAAAAAACATATAACCCAACTGGCTGCAGGTGGAATACGCGATCACGCGCTTAATATCGTTTTGCACAAGACCAATGGTCGCCGCGAAAAACGCGGTCGATGCGCCAACGATGGTCACCATTTCCAATGCCGCCGGTGCGTATTCAAATAACGGCGACATGCGGCAAACTAAAAATATGCCTGCGGTTACCATGGTCGCGGCGTGAATTAACGCCGAAACCGGCGTCGGGCCTTCCATCGCGTCCGGCAACCAGGTGTGCAGCAATAATTGCGCCGATTTGCCCATTGCGCCGATAAACAGCAATACGCATAAAACAGTAAGGGCATGAAGGTTATATCCGAGGAAATCGATATAGACATCCGCCTTGCTTGGCGCTTCGGCCAAAATCTCACTGAAGCGGATCGAATCGAACAGCATGAAAATGCCGAAAATGCCTAGCGCGAATCCAAAATCGCCGACCCGGTTGACAACAAACGCCTTGATCGCGGCGGCGTTCGCCTCTGGCTTGTCGTACCAGAAACCAATCAACAGGTACGAAGCCAATCCGACCCCTTCCCAACCGAAGAACATTTGCGCTAAATTATCGGACGTGACCAACATCAGCATGAAAAAGGTAAACAATGACAAATACGCCATGAAACGCGGGATGGATTTATCATGGCTCATATACCCAACCGAATATACGTGCACCAGGAACGATACGCCGTTCACGACCAATAACATCACGGCCGACAGTGCATCGAATCGCAAGGCCCAGTTAAACGATAACGATCCCGAATTGACCCAATCCAAAACCGGAATCACCAACGCATCTGTGCCCGGAACATGCAAAAATAAATAAATGGAAATAATCGCGGCCAGCCCGACGCCGGTGCAGGTAATTAATTGCGACGCCCGATCGCCGATCCAGCGGCCAAAAATGCCGACGATTAAAAATCCAAGCAAAGGCAAAAATACGGAGGCTAGATACATTGATACTCCTTAGTATGCAGACAACAGTCTACCCCTTCAATTCGCTGATATCTTCGACGGCGATGGTTTGCTTGTTGCGGAAGAACACAACCAAAATCGCAAGGCCAATCGCGGCCTCCGCAGCGGCGACGGTCAAAATGAACATCGAAAATACCTGACCGACCAAATTATGCAAATGCGCGGAAAACGCGACGAAGTTGATATTCACCGCGAGCAGCATCAATTCCACCGACATCAAAATAACGATGACGTTTTTACGGTTCAGGAAAATGCCAAAAATGCCGATGGCGAACAAAATCGCGGCAACCGACAGAAAATGGTACAATGGTACAACCATGGTTATTCGATTCGCACTCCCATACCGGTTGGAACTTGTTTGATTTCCATCGCGTCGGACGGTTTACGATTCACTTGATCGGAAATATTCTGGTGACGCACGCCCGGCCGTTCGCGCAGCGTCAATACGATCGCACCGATCATCGCAACCAGCAAGATAATCCCCGCAATCTGAAAGATCAGAAAATAATCCGTGTAAATCAATTGGCCCAGCGCCTTGGTATTATGCATTCCATCCGCAACTGGCGCGGCCCCGTTCGCATCCCGCCGCCCGGCCAGCGGCCCCGCGCCCTCCAGGATCGTTTCGATCTGGAGGGGCA
>CAZYJI010000016.1:0-36497 GCA_964647725.1 uncultured Alphaproteobacteria bacterium | reverse complement strand
CATGATATCGAACACGATATCGCCCGTCGCGGTATCGAGATTACCGGTCGGTTCATCCGCCAATAAAATTTTCGGGTCATTCGCCAGCGCCCGTAAAATCGCAACGCGTTGTTGCTCCCCGCCCGATAATTGCATCGGCCGGTGCGATGCACGCGCGCCCAATCCCACCCGGTCCAACAACATCGCGCCGCGTTGCTTGGCGATGGATGCGGTTTTTCCAGCAATCATTTGCGGCAACATAATATTTTCCAGCGCGCTGAATTCCGGCAGCAAATGATGGAATTGATAAACGAATCCAATTTTTTCGGCGCGCAATGCCGACCGTTTGCGATCCGGCAAATTTCCGCATGAAGAATTTTCAATCATAATCTCGCCGCTGGTCGGCGATTCCAACAATCCAGCGATATGCAATAACGTCGATTTTCCGGCGCCGGATGGCGCGACCAACGCGACCATTTCCCCGCGTTTGACGTGTAAATTCGCGCCGTGCAGGATTTCCAGGCTTTGATCGCCTTGGCGGTAAGAATGATGAATATTTTTCAATTCCAACATTATTCGTACCTCAACGCCTCGACCGGATCCAAACGCGCCGCGCGCCAGGATGGGTAAATGGTCGCCAGCACCGACAATCCCAGCGCCATCGCGGTGACCGACACGACTTCGGACCAATCGATTTGGGCCGGCAATTTCGACAGGAAATAGATTTCTTCGTTAAACAAATTCGTGCCCGACAGGCTTTCGAAAAATTGGCGGATCGATTCGATATTATCGGCAAACGCGATCCCCAAAATCAAACCACAAATCGTACCGACAACGCCGATACTGACGCCGGATAAAAAGAAAATCCGCATGATCGCCGCGCGGCTGGCGCCCATGGTGCGCAGCACCGCAATCGACGATCCTTTATCCTTTACCAGCATCACAAGCCCGGAAATAATATTGAACGCCGCAACGACGATGATCAGCGTTAAAATCAAAAACATCACATTGCGTTCAACCTCGATCGCATTGAAAAACGAAGCGTGCGAACGTTGCCAATCGGTCATTTGCGTATCGTCCGGCAAAATTGGAAATAGCTGCGTTTTGATAGGGTTCAAGTTAAATGGATCGGTCGTGGTGATTTCCAACGCGCTGATGCCATTGCCATACCCGAAAAAATCCTGCGCCTGTTTCAGCGATAAATAAGCCAGGCCATTATCGAATTCATACATGCCAACATTGAATATCGCGACCACGGTAAAACTTTGCAATTTGGGCATTGTACCGAACACGGTCACCTGCCCCTTGGGCGAAAGCAAATTGATGCGGTCGTTTATTTTAACGCCCAGGCGGCGGGCCATTTTCTGGCCGATCATGATCGTGCCTTCGGCCTCCAGATCCGCAATATTTCCTTGGGTCGTATTGGTGAAAATCGGACGGGTCAGGAAATCGGCAGGATCGGAACCGCGCACCATCATCCCCTGGCTTTTGCCGCGAAACGACAACATCGCCTGGCCTTCGATTACGGGATGCACCGAATCGACATGATCCATGGTTTCGATTTGTTTCAATAATTTTGTGTAATCTTGTAACGGCGCGGTGCCCTGATCGGTTTGGTGATAAATCGAAATATGCGCGTTCATGCCGAGGATTTTGGAAAATAATTCCTGGCGAAACCCGTTCATTACCGCCATCACCACAATCAACGTCGCCACGCCCAGCATAATGCCGAGGAATGAAAATCCGGTAATGACCGACACAAACCGGTCCGACCGGCTGGGGCGTAAATAACGAAAAGCGATTAAGCGTTCAAAGGCGGGAAACATAACCCAAGTCTAAAGCGCGGCGATTACACTGTAAAGTATAAAGCAGGCCGCCTATTCAAAAGAATAACTGATTTTGGTATTGCCTTTTTTGCCTTTGATTTTAGACACGCTCACCGGCCCCAATTCCGAGAGGGACTTAACATGAGTGCCGCCGCACGGAACCGGCGGGAAATGGCCGATTTGCACGGCGCGCAGCGGTTTATCGGGTGGCAAATTCGACGGCAAATGCGGGCATTTTTGTTGCAATTCATCGAACGATAAAATCATCGATTGCACTGGCATATTATCGTTAATGCATTTCGCAATCTGATCATTGATTTTGGCAATCACGTCATCACCCTGCGGCGGTTCTACATTGGCACATTCGACATGCGGATCATCCGGAAAATGATACCCCTTGGTCGCGATCATTTGCGGATATAAAAATTCCATCACATGCGCGACCAAATGCCCCGTCGTATGTCCACGGCAATTGCGGCGGCGAATCGATTCGTTAACGCGCATGTCAATTTTGGCGCCAACCGGCGGCAATTCATTTTTATCGATATAATGGCGCACATGGCCATCCATAAATCCGACGAATTTTATGAGCACGGTACGGCCATCCCATATCCAATCGCCCTGATCGGCCGGTTGCCCGCCGCCTTGCGGATAAAAAACCGTTTGATCCAGAATCGCATAAGCGCCGCGTTCATCCTCGCCGGTTTTCATAACTGTGCCGGCCCCAGACAAGATATTGGAATCTTGCAAATACAATAATTGCGTCATTAAACAAATATGGGGAACCGCAAGTCCGTTTGCAAGAGAAACGGCGAAATAATTACACCAACTTCGCTAAGGCTTGTTCGGGCAGTATTTCCTGACGCTGGCCGGTGCGGCGGTTTTTCAATTCCACCATGCCCGATCCCACGCTGCGCGGGCCGATAATCACCTGCCATGGCAAGCCGATCAAATCCATATCCGCGAGTTTCGATCCGGCGCGTTCATCGCGATCGTCATAAAGATATTCGATATTCGCCGATTCAAAAAGGCCAACCAATTTTTCCGCCATCGCATCGCATGCCGCATCGCCTTGTTTCAGATTCAACAAGCCGACTTTGTACGGCGCGACCGATTCCGGCCAGATAATGCCGTCTTTGTCATGGCTGGCTTCGATAATCGCCGCAACCAGGCGCGAAACGCCAATGCCATACGATCCCATTTCCAAAACTACGGGCTTGCCATTCGGGCCATCGACAATGGCTTTCATAGGAAGGGAATATTTGGTGCCGAAATAAAAAATATGGCCGACTTCGATGCCGCGCGATTTAATCAAATCCGCTGGCGGAATCGGGCAATTGCCGGGATCGTGTTTTTCATCCGTCGCGGCATATAACGATGTCCAGCTTTCAACCGCCGCGCTTAGATCCGCATTATAATTAATGCCGGTGGTTAATGGATCTTTTTCCAGCAACTTTTTATCCAAATACACTTCCGATTCACCGGTTTCGGCGAGGATAATAAATTCGTGGCTTAAATCGCCGCCAATCGGGCCGGTTGCGGCGCGCATTGGAATCGCCTTCATCCCCAAACGGGCAAAAGTGCGCAGGTACGATACAAACATTTTATTGTACGAATGCCGCGCGGATGGATAATCGAGATCGAACGAATAAGAATCTTTCATCAAAAATTCGCGGCCGCGCATCAAGCCGAAACGCGGGCGAACTTCGTCGCGGAATTTCCATTGGATATGATACAAAATTTTCCCGGCGTTTTTATAGGTTTTCACCAGATCGCGGAAAATTTCGGTCAATTGTTCTTCGTTGGTTGGGCCGTACAGCATTTCCCGGTCGTGCCGATCGGTAATACGCAGCATTTCCGCGCCATACGCTTCGTACCGGCCGGATTGTTTCCATAAATCGGCCGATTGTATGGTCGGCATCAGCATTTCAATCGCGCCGGCGGCGTCTTGTTCCTCGCGTACGATTTGTTCGATCTTTTTCAAAACGCGGAAACCAAGCGGCAACCAGGAATAAATCCCGGCGCTGGCCTGTTTGATCATCCCGGCGCGCAGCATGTAACGATGGCTGACAATTTGCGCCTCGGACGGGGTTTCGCGGAGGGTGGGAAGGAAATATTGAGATAGACGCATGAAACAAGAACCTGTTGAAAATGAACAAGGGCAACATTATTAATTTTTAACCATCATATATCAAGCATAATATGATTAACGGCGCCTTGCCGGCCCGGCTATTTCCAACAATTCGCGGGTCCTTCTCATGCGTGTTTGCGACGATTTTGCATGAGCCTGGTGAACTTCCGTCCAAGAAGGGCATAAACCGCTCCCATTAAATGCCAGGCGCATAGTTAAGGCGGCTTCAGAAGTATCATTTAATGGAATGGCATTTGTTGCAGTTGTAATATGTTTTGGTTTGCTATGCTTTGATTCGGATGTGCGTTTAGTTTGCCCTAACGCAATTCCATCCAAGGCCTGTTGCATCTCGCGATTATTCCGGACAACATGGACTTGGTCTAATACAGAACTTGCCAAACCCTTTTTACTTCCATCTGCGCCAAAGGCATAAACCGGCTTTGCAACAAGCGCCGCCCAGTTGAGCATATGATCAAGCTCCCCTTCCGGAGAAACCAGGATAATATTAGTCGTCCGCATTTTTTCAGCATCGATAGAAGCTTCACACAATACATCTGCGATATCGGCATCCGATCCCGGAAGACAAATAATCGTGCCGCATCTTCTTTTCACAAATCCCGCCATTTTTTCCGGATTTCTGAAAACCGCCATCGATTCCGTGGCATACAATGATGCCAGCCTGCCATCCTTATAGCATCCATCGGTAGACATGCTCATCGCCAGCGTTCTGTTACGCAACGCCTCAGTGTATATATATCGATTCGTTCCACGATTGGAATGCACGCAAATGACGCGCTTACCATGCTCGCTTAAGGTTTCCATCATAGGCCCAAACATATCAAAAACAGCTTTATTTGCCGGATTTGGTTCACAGCCGCCGAGACTGGACCCAAGTACGCCGACAAGATCCGATTTATATTGGTCGTTTTCCCGAACCAACTCATGATGCCTCAATAATTTTTTTCCGCCGTTGGCATCATAAACCACAGAATCTTTTTCAGGGGCAAATATGAATTGACTTGCTTTTAATTGCTGCCAGGCGGCTTCCGGTATTGCAGCATAATAATCTTCCGCCATTCGCATCGCCTGGCGGGAAGAATCAGCTTCGATGACAAGATTCCGGACCCAGGGTTTTAAGTATCCTAGACGCACCATCTGATCTAAATGGCGAACGACTTCATCGAAAATCTTTTTATCACTATCGGGACGTTTTAGGTTGATCAGATATAATGGAATCTGCTGCACCGAACCATTTTGAATGGCAAATAACGCGCGCAACAATTCTTGCAATGTGCCCAAACCACCAGGCAAAAAGAATCCGACATCGGCGCCCGATTCCATCCATTCAATGCGGCGGTATAAATTATCGACGGTCAGCGCCAGAACCGCGCTTTTGGATAGGCCTTCGATATTGGCAAGGCCTTTACTGGCAATGCCTAGAGTCAGCCCGCCGGCGCTAAACGCGGCCTTGGACACAACCCCCATGGAACCAACATCGGATCCGCCCCAGATTAAATTATGCCCTCTCTCGGCTATTAACTCTCCAAGAGTGCGGGTTTCTTTTGTATAAGGAGATAAGAGATCACGCGCCGAAAGACAGACGTAAGCATTTAAATGACGGCCTGACACTAATGAAGACATCTCTACCCTTGGTTTGGAATTATAAGTTTCCCATAAGCTATTCATAAATTATTACGATTTTGTGACAATTGCAATTACTCGTTGTGAATAAACGAAAAATCCCGTCTGAAATTACTTCAAACGGGATCTTTGTTGGATTCTTAAAGTATTGGTTTAGGGCTTATGGATTCGCCTCGGGCGCGACTAAACCCAGCGATATCATTAACTTATTGATATTTTCTGAAGTTAGAACGTAACGCGGATATGGTGTTCCGGTATCGTGCGCCTTGGTTGGGTTTTTTTCGGTCTGCAGCAACTTGATCCCTTGGACCGCGACTAAATCCGCCTTGGTCATCAAACTAGGGTCGGTTTTTGCAATTGGGCGTTTCAGCGCATCTATAACTTCTTGCGCTGTTTTCACGATCACCAATTTATCCAGCGCCGCTGGCGCGAAATATCCGCGAGAAATTAGATAGCGGAAATATTCCACCAGTCCATCGTAATGGCCATCGACATTGAATATCACCAATTTCTGGTTCGATTCTTTGATATCGACCTCGGTCAGGTAATCGGACAATTTTTCCAAACTGTCGATCGCGCCTGGACCAATGATAACCGCATCGACCAAGTTTTTAATCGCGAATTCCGCCGATTGTTCATTGTCGGCAATTAGCAAACTATGCGCTTCGGTATCGGCTTGGCCGTTTTCTTCCAAAAATCTTGTCGTAATGCCAAGATCGTAAATGCCGTGCGCGCGGGCAAGCTGGCCAACTAAACCTTTCAATCCGCCGATTTGGCCGGAATGAATCATGCGCGGCAATTTTTCCGCCGCCAGCAATTTGACCAATTCCGCCACCGCTTTTTTATGCGGGTTATTGCGTGGATCGTGCAACGCATCGTCGATGCCGCCGCAAACAAGTGCGACCGAACCCGCGCCCAAGCTGCCTTTTGGATAGTTATGCCGGCCAATCGGTAATGTGCCCAAATGCCGGCGCAAAATGATCTGGTTATGTTGGCCCAGCAAAGTCTCGCTGGATTTATATAATTTGCGGCGTTTCAATTCATGTTTTTTCGGATTTTCAAATTCCGACATGATCGCAGGTAAAATTTCTTCGGCCCTATCGACCACGATCAACATATCGCGCGCTTCCGGCGTCATATATTTGCGTTCGACCAGATGATCGAAATAATCCAATAACGGTTTGTAAAACCCATCGATATTGACGATCACCAGGGGCTTGCTGTGTTCGCCATTTTCGCGTTCCAGCAAATATTCGGTGACTTCATCGAATGTGCCGATACCGCCCGGGAAAATCACGAAAGCCCGTGACAGGCGCGCGAATGCCATTTTGCGCGATTGCATGGAATCGGCAATCAATAATGTGGTGATGCCTGGCTGCGCGCCTTCTTTGCCGCTGACCAAATGTTGCGTCGATACGCCAACGGCAATGCCGCCATGTTGGATCACGGAACGCGATACCGCGCCCATCAATCCGGTTTGTCCCGCGCCCCAAATCAATGGAATGCCGGCAAGTGCCAGAATCTGGCCGAATTTTTCAATTTCAATCTGGTGTTTTAAGTTGCCTTGACGGTGGGGATTTTTATCGCTGAACGGGTATTCTGAGGCTCCGCAAAAAACCGAGATAGGGCCTAATCCTATCTTCACCTTACTTACATCAATCATTCTACTATATTACCTTTCTTCTTCTATCCTGCGTTTCTTATTTTTGCGCTCTTATATATAAGCGTAACCTATATATAGGGTGCGGTATTACTCATTACATCGTACTTATGATAATAAATTATTAATGTGACAAATTGATGATTTGCACTGCGATAAGCCTATGAAATATAAAAGCGGGATGATTTCAAAGTTTAATAAACAGTTAAAAATTAGAGTATAAATAACTGATTCAGAAACAATATTTAGCCGATGATCGATTCAAATCCCTGTTGCAAACGGGCGATGATTTCATTCGGTTTTTCATATTCCTTTTTTAAATCCACCGACCAAACCGGACGCGGCCAAGCAGGATCATGTTCGAACCTTGCGATCACATGGATATGCAACTGTGGAACGATGTTACCCAGTGCCGCCGTATTGATTTTTTTAGGGTTGAATAATCTATGCAAAACGATGCCGGCATAATTGACTTCGTCAAAAACGGCGCGGCGCATATCCGATTCCATATCCTGAATTTCATGCAAATCCGGTTCACGCGGAACCAGGATCAACCATGGCCAATGCGCGTTGTTCATCAGTAGTACTTCGCAACATGGTAGTTCTTTTACCCACAAACAGTCTTTTCGCAGTTGCGAATGAATCCATGGCGGTGCGGTAAAGTCTTTCATGCTGAAACATCCTTTAACATATTTAAAAACCTATATTTTTTGTAGAAATCATCAAACACTACCGGCCCATAGAAATGCCACAATCTCCAAAATCCGCTTACAAATTGTGGCTATTTATAGTTGACAAGGAAAACGGTGCGCCTATTCTCGGCTTAGAATCCATATAAAAGCTTACTTTTAAAGGAAGCACAAGGATACAGGGTAAGGCAAGCATAGCGTTATATGAGGATTATATTACGTTTATTTGCAACATCGAATTCTGCTGGCAAGGCGCTACTCCGGAAATCCGGGACGGTGTCAGGCCACGCATTATTAGCGGATTTGCGGCAGTGTCGCAGGTTCGTTACGGCTGCTCGGTTATAAACATTGCTGTTATCGACTGAGCGCTTTTAACCCTAACCACATAAGTAAGGAGCTAAAAACATGAATAACAGCACGAGCAAAATCTTTATCGCCGAAGTAATCGGCACTTTCACGCTGGTTGCGCTGATTTGCGGAAGCATTTTGGCCGGCGGCACCGGCTTGATCCCAGCAGTTGCTGGCGGTCTAGCTTTGATGACCATGGTATATGCCTTAGGCGGCATCTCCGGCGGTCATTTCAACCCAGCCGTAACCTTGGCCGCAACCGTATCGCGCCGCTTGAACCCAACTGAAATGGTAACCTATTGGGTTGCTCAATTGGTTGGCGCTTTCTTGGCGATCGTAATCTGCCAAACTTTGTTCTCCACCTCGGCCGCCGCTGCCGTCAGCACCCCAACGGTTGCTGCTGCCAGCGCGATCACCGCAGAAGCCGTTGCCACCTTCTTCTTGGCATTGACGGTTTTGGGCGTAACTTCGCACCAATCAACCTCTCGCTCGGCCAACGGCTTGGCGATCGGCGCAACTTTGGTTTTGGGCGGTCTGTTGATCGGCTCCTTGACCGGCGCTTCGTTGAACCCAGCCCGCTCGATCGCTCCAGCGATCATGAGCGGCGATTTCGCTAACCTCGCCACCTACATCATCGGCCCATTCGTTGGCGCCATCGTAGCTGGTTTGGTATCGAACGTTCTGTTCACTGCTGATACGATTTCTTCGAGCACCAGCAGCTACAACAGCAACACCAATCAGCAATCGCGTCGCGCTGCCTAATCGCAGTACGATTTAGATTCGAAAGGCGGGCAAGCAATTGCCCGCCTTTTTTGTTGTCTAATTTTATTATTTGCTAATCACCAATTACGGCTTTTCAAGGGGGTGGCAAATATATTTTTTGCTGCCTTGTATCTTCTTTTTCCAGTTCTTATTTTTTTGATGAGGCCGAAAATAGGCCTTTGGAATTAAATTATGGAAAGAGGAGAAAACCATGAAACTACGTATGTTAACCCCTTTATCGCAAACAGATGCTTGGTCGCCACTGGTGAACCGGATGTTCGAAGATTTCTTCGCGCCTGCTATGCGCGCGGAATCGAATGGATGGAACCCGCGAATGAATATCGCGGAAACCGCCAAGGAATATCAGGTCAGCGTGGAATTGCCCGGTGTCGAAGAAAAAGACATCGATGTCAGCCTGCACGAAGGTTTGTTGACCGTGAAAGGTTCGCGCCAATCGGAAAAAGAATCCAAGGATAAAAACTTCCATCGTATTGAAAGTTTTTATGGCAGTTTTGAACGCAGTGTCCAATTGCCGGAACATATCGAAACGGAAAAAGTAGCCGCCGATTTCAAAAATGGCGTACTGCAAATCACCGTTCCAAAACTGGCCCAGATCAAGCCAGAACCGCGCAAAATTAAAATCGAAGCAAAGTCTTAAATTACCCTCACACGGGAGGGGTGTGTTTCTGCTCTCTCCCTTAGCCCCTCTCCGTCCCCTGCGGAGAGGGGTTCTTTTTATGCAGTTTGACAAGGCGCGGCTCATCCTTTACATCAAGTCCAACCAATAAAGGAATGATATGAAGGACAGCAAAGCGCCGCAACAACCATCCGAATCGTTTGAATGCCGTATTGAAAAAATGGTATTTGGCGGTTGGGGATTGACGCACCATCAAGGCAAGGCGGTTTTTGTCAGCAACGTCGCCGCCGATGAAACGGTCCAGGCGCGGATTTATAAAAAGGCCAAGGGCGTGCGGTACGCCGAATTGAATCAAATCGTTACCGCCAACGCCAATGCCCGCACCGATAAAAAATGCCAACATGCCGGATTGTGCGGCGGTTGCACCTACCAACATTTATCCCAAGATTATCAGTTAAAAATTAAATTGAATATTCTGGCCGAAACCTTTCATCATAAAGCAAAAATTGGCGAAACCATCGTATCGCCGCGCCAATTCAATTACCGCAATAAAATGGAATTTGGATTCACTCGCCCGCCCGGCGGCGAGATTACTTATGGCCTGCATCCGCGCGGCCGGTTCCGGCATATTCTGGACTTACAAGAATGCCATTTGATCAACCCCGATTTATGGGCAATTGGCCAGACCATCAAACAATTGATCCGCGATAATTTCGCAGGTGACACCACCGGCGACGGCGGTTTCTGGCAACATCTGACCATGCGCCAGGCGTTTCATGATGGCAGCACGCTGATTATGGTAGAAGTCGAAGACCCGCAAAGCGACAAGGTGCGTGTATTGGCGGAGAAAATCAAACAATCCTGTCCCGCCGTGGTTGGGGTCAGCGCCAAAAAACGCCATGGCCAGCCTTCGCCAGTTTTAGGATTGGATTATTTAGAAGAAGTGATTGGCCCGTCCAAATTGCGCTTTCATGCCGAAAATTTCTTTCAGGTGAATGTATCGATTCTGCCCGATTTGATTACCGAAATCGCCAAGCTGATTACGCCGGTAAACCCCAAGGTTTTATATGATTTATTCAGCGGTGTTGGATTGTTCGGCGTGGCTCTGGCCCCGCATTTATCCAAAGATGTCTCCATAATCGCGGCTGAATCCGATGTCCGCGCCGCGGCAATTGCCCGCGATAACGCCGCCCGTAACGGCCTGACCAATTATCAAAGCCAGGCGATGGATTTATATCAAAAAGGCTGGGGAAACCAATTGCACGGCAAGGCCGGGCCATCGGTTGCCATCATTGATCCGCCGCGCGCCGGGTTGACGCAGAAAACCGTCGATGAGATCGGCGCCCTTTCCCCCGACCGGATCGTTTATGTCAGCTGTAACCCGACCACGCAGAAACGCGATATCGATTGGTTGGAACGGTTTGGGTATAAAATGGGCGGCGTGCGGTTGATTGATATGTTCCCGCAAACATACCATCTGGAATCGCTGGCTTGGTTGGATAAGGCCTAAATTACCACTTATACGTAAAATTGAACTTGATTTCATCCAGGTCAAAATCGATCTCGGTTTTGAAATCATCGCCGAATAATTGCAACGCCGGATGCAATTTGATGCCTTCCTCAACGTCACTAATGTGGCTTGCGACCAACATGAACATCGATGAAATATCGTCATTGCCGAAATCCAGGTTTTTCAAACCCAAACGCAATTCCTGTTTAAATTTCTTGATATAATCCTGGCCGTAATAGCTTTCGATTTTGGCCGAGGTAAAGATTCTAGGGTCTTGGTAATTATACTCGATCCCGCTGATCATCGCTTCGCCATAGGGATTGAATATACCCTTATTGGTTTCGAATTCGCCGATACCGGACCGAACATATAAATCGGCGCTGCGATCGGCATTACGCCAGCTATGGACCAGATAATCGATTTGCTTGCCGGAAAATTCTTCGACCAAGCCGTCATTTTGCCAGGTAATAGTACGTTCGGATATTTTGCCGGCAGAATTTTCGGATGGGGCATACTGATACTGGTAATCTTGGACCAAGGGATCGGCAAAACTTACCCCGCCGGCCAACAGCCAGAAGGTGACGGTTAGGGTTAAACAAAGCCTGATTACAATAGTATCCATAAAGGATATTTTAACCAAAAACCCGTAAAAAGTCAATAATTTGCGCATGGCTATACCATATCCTTTTACATAAAATCCGTTAGATTCGCCCAGACTTCATCGTTAAATGCCGTCAAACAAACCATTTTTACCTTGTTAGAGCTTTGCAAAAATCGTTCCAAAGTTAGTTTGGCAATGCAGCAAGCATCCTTAATAGGATAACCGTAAACACCGGTACTTATTGCAGAAAACGCTATGGTCTCGATTCCGTGGGTTTCAGCCAGAATCAACGAATTGCGATAGCAGTCGGCTAAAAGTGCTGCCTCGCCTTGCAAGCCGCCCTGCCAAACCGGGCCTACGGTATGGATCACATACCGGGCGGGCAGCCGGAAACCGGGCGTTATCACCGCCTGCCCGATCGCGCAAAAGCCGATTTTGTGGCAAGCGTCCGCCAATTCTGGTCCAGCGGCGCGGTGAATCGCCCCATCGACCCCGCCGCCACCCGCAAGTTGGTTGTTGGCGGCATTGACGATAGCATCAACCGACAATTTGGTGATGTCGCCGCGGGTGACTTTGAGTCGGGGAGAAAGCAAAAATTCGGACATGAGCGGAACTACCGGAATGAAATCGAACAAAGTGCGACCTTTGTACCATCGCGCTGCCTATCGTCCAAGAGATGTGCATAAAATCCTTTATTTATGCTGGTTTTTAGATGATATAATTTTTCTTCGTCTTTTTGCGCGCCGCCCATAAATTAAAAAAACCGATTTCGCCGCGCCACAATTTCGCCGGAAACCACGCGTGAAAAATCTCCGCGACTCGCCCCAAAATCCGATAAATTTATCACCAGCAAAAAAAAGATTGGTTTGGCCAAAAAAAGTTATTGCATATTCTGCAAAATGTTATAAATAATCATCTTAAGACGCGAACGCACGTGCCTCTGCCCGCTGGCTTATCATAGAGCACCCGATGCAAAGGGGGATAAAGCTGGTTATGTAACGACGTAGACGTCCTTTTATTGGTAATTCCTTACGCATGGCAAAAGGAACGGATCATGGAAAAAGGACTCTTTACTTTGGACCTGTTACATTCAAATGGGCGTAGATTCAAAAAATCTATTCCTGGAAAATTTCTGAAAATCCGCAGCACCCTGCAACGGATGATGCTGCGTATTGGCGCTGGTCAGTCTTTCTATCTGCAACTCCAACATTGATACCGTAAATCGCTCGGCCCGTAGACGCGTCGACATGTGATCGACGCTAAGGGGCCGGTACGGCATATCTTGCTGCCTTTCTTTCGGCGCCGGATATGCCCCGGGAAAACTGCTACCAAAATTTTGAAAAAGATCATTGTTTTTGTTGGGATTTATTGGATAGAAATGAGAAGCGAATTTAAATACTGGAACAACCACCTGCCTTACCAGATCGGCCATAAAGCCGATGTGACGGTTCATCCTGTTCCGGAAATGTTGAATTTTGCCAGCGTCGATGCGCTGGTCCGTGAATTGAAACCGCGCGTGCCGGTCCATTGCATTCGCCCGCAAGTATTGCAACAAGTCGCGCAGTGGTTTTTGGACAATTTCCCAGGCGACGTATTATATGCCGTAAAATGCAACCCGGAACCTGCGGTATTGCACCATTTATCGCAAGCTGGCATCCGCCATTTCGACGTTACATCGTTAAGCGAAATTAAGTTGATCTCGAAATTTGCGCCGGGCGGCACCGCCTATTTCATGCACCCGGTCAAAAGCCGCGATGCCATCCGCAAAGCCTATTTCGATTATGGCGTGCGCGACTTTGCGCTCGATTCCAAGGATGAATTGCAAAAAATCATCGAAGAAACCGGTTCCGCCACCGATTTGAACCTGCATATCCGCCTGGCCCTGCCAAAAGGCGTTGCCGCGCATGATTTATCGGGCAAATTCGGCGCGCACCCGGATTTAACGGTTGAATTGCTTCAGGCGGCGGACAAAATCGCCCGCCAGGTTGGCATTTGCTTCCATGTCGGTTCGCAATGTTTGCACCCGGATGCGTACCGCCGCGCCATCAAATTGGCCGCGCAAGTAATCGCCAGATCCGGCATTGAAATCGATATCTTCAATTTGGGCGGCGGATTCCCAGCCGTATATCCGGGCATGACCCCACCGCCAATGTCGCGTTTCATGGATGCGATCAAAGCTGGATTGGCCGAAGACATTAAATTGCCAGCGCATACCAAAGTACGCTGTGAACCTGGCCGCGCACTGGTTGCCGAAGCCGGATCGGTTTTGGTTAACGTCGAACTGCGCAAAGGCGATAATCTTTATATTAACGATGGCGTTTACGGCAGCCTGTTCGATGCCGGTATTTTGAACATGCGCTATCCGGCCAAATTGATTCGCGGCAATGGCAGCGAACATAAAACCCCATATAAAGGTTTCAAATTATATGGCCCGACTTGCGATACCGTCGATGTGATGCGCGGCCCATATTTATTGCCCGAAGATACCACCGAAGGCGATTGGATCGAATTGGGCCAATTGGGCGCTTATTGCACCACGATGCGGTCCAAATTCAACGGTTTCGATGAACACATGACCGTCGAAGTTTGGGACCAGCCGCAAATGCAAATGAAAGACTGGCAGCCGCGCACCGATCGCCGCACGATCGACAAGGACAACGTCCCTGCCCTCAACCTTCTCGCCCTACAGCGCGAAGCGTACGAGACGGAGATGTCTTAATCGACGCCGCAAACAATTAAGGCGCCCATGATAGGGCGCCTTTTTTATTGTCTATATTTTCTAAACCCTAAGTCGGTTTATGCCTGTTATGGGCGCGGACATGTTCCTTGCCGCCTTCGCGGTCATAGGCGGATACATGCACTTCGCCGCCAGCATTGGTAGGGCGGTTATCGTTGTCCGCTTTATGCGCCGTGTTTTGATTGACCGCCTGGCCTTTGCGATGCCGGTACAATGCCGCCGCATATTCGCCAGCAGTCATATCCTTGAATTTTTTACCTGTCATAGCATCGGTTTCGTCGGGATGCGGAGTATCGGGATCGGATGCGGCTTGATTATTTCGGTCTTTAGAAAATTGCGCCTCTAATTCCTCGCGCACTGTTTTTGGAACGGAGGATGCGTCTGAAGAATCTTGGCTTTCATCGTCTTTGCCAGGCTGTTCCGATTTTGCCGGCGGCGTTGGGATATAAGGATTATTTTGATATGGATTTTCCCAATTAATTTTATCCTGCGGCCAGTTCATTTGATCCAGCGGCATTTCTTTTCCCTGAAGTTCCTTAGGCACTCTGGAATCGATGTCGTATTTGGGATTTTTGCTCCATTGATCGGGCTGGAGCCAGACTGGACTATTGCTATCGCTATGCCCTTTGGCGTCGGTTTCACCGCCTTTCAGGATTTCTTCCCTAGCGCGATTAATCGTCCATTGCGGATCCGTAATGCCATTTTCATAAGCTACATTCCCTGTCGCTGCTGCCCGTACATTATTATGGTAGTCCATAATCGAAGGGGTATCACCAAATATACCGCCAATCTCGCGCATATTACTAACTGCTAAAGCTGTATCCTGCCCATATTTCTGTGCCATTAAACCAACCCAAACTGTATGCCGGTAAGCATCAGCAGGCCCTCTATGCCTGCCAGGGAGCTGGGAATTCGTCATTTCTTTCTCAGCAATCTCTTTAAACGTATAGCGCGCATCATATACTGCCATAGGCATATTGGTTATTTTTTGTCTAAAAACGGGTAATTCTGCCGCTTTAGAATTAAGCTTTTTCTTTAAATCTTCTAATCGCGCATTGCGATCTAAATGATCGTTGTTTTTATCTACCATGAAAGCCTCTTAAAAAAATTATTGATATTAAACTAATCAAGAAAGAACATTTTAAAAGCGACAAAAATAGAAATAGGCAATGCTTCGCAAGCATATTGCGCGTGCGACAATAAAAGCGCTGATTTATAGTCAGCCAAGGTAAAGCGCCCTACTGTTTGTAATATCAATGTTCCAAAAAAGTGAATCAAAGCAGCCCAAAGAAAGATATCGCTGAAGTTGCGCAAAGAGAAATATTTATAGTGCTGAACACCGCACCATAGTTTTTTTATCAAGATCAAAAACAGATAAATAATGGCAATATCGAATGCCACAAAAAACTGAACGGCGGTATAAGGCAAGTTATTGAATAAGGCAGCAGATTCCGGATCAATGCAACGATTTGCATTCCAAATGCTGATAATCGCAAACAGCAAACCTAAGCATAACTTCGATGGCTTTAATAGAAAATGTATTATCTTCCATTGTTTATCGCTGATATTTGCCATTAATTGTATTTTTCTCATGTTTGCAACCATACATTAAAAATTTGTAAAGTCAATATTGCCTGGAAAATCTAAATGCAAAAAATAAGCGGCGAAATGATGGCAAAGAAATATTATCCGCGCCCGTTTTGTTTTTGCGGCGGGATTATTTTTTGTGATTTTAATTTGTTGAATTCTTCGACCGTCGCACATTGCTGGCCGTTCCACCAATATTGAATGGCGGCGCGGGTAACAATCGCCGGGCCATCGTCGCGATGCAATACTCCATTTTTATACCAAGCCATATAATTCGCCTGTATAATCGCGGGGCCGTTGGTACGGTGCGGTTGTCCTTGCGTATTGACCCACCGCAATTCATAAGGCGTTTCTATCGGCGGCAACGCATTGCCCCGCGCGAAATTACCGCGATCCGTCCAATACCGGTCCACGATCAGGCCATTACCTAAATCTATTTTCACCGACGATGGTTGCCCATTAAAAGAATGCAGCATGCCGCCATGGCGGGGCAAAAATTCGTTGCGGTCCCAATCGTCTTGAATATTGGCATCTTGTTGCATCGCCTGTAACGTCGATTGATGCACCAGAAAAGTTTTACGGCAGGCAAATATTTTTTCAACCGTCCCGTTGCCGTCCAGGAATTTCACATCCTCGATTTGTTTATAGTTTAATTCGATGGCCACAAAACCTGGTTGCAGGCTTTGCGGATCAATATCTCCAACTGGCGGTAATTTGGCGGCATCGAAATCGGATGCGCCCGGTTGATAAAATGAAAACCCAGCCATATAAGATGCAGGATCAAAAACTTGGGCAGCGAAACCGGCAGGCGTTTGGGATCGGATGGATTGATCCCTATACCAACCAATTCCTATCACGATCACAGCGGCAACGGATCCCCACCCGGCTATATGACGCGGCACGCTGATACGGCGATTGGAATTTGGCAAACGAACCCTCGGACAACATTTATGATATTTATGGGGTCAATATTGGGGCGGAAAACGGCCAAAAGTCAAAAAGGATCGGCGCACGATTATTTCCTTGGCTTTTGGCGCTGAAACGGCTATAAACCCTGCATAACCCTTACCTGCATGTCATTCTGAAGCGACCTGTCCGCCGAAGCCTTGGCGAAGGCGGAAGCGAAGTCGCTAAGGGTGACATTTTAATTTGTGAAACGGACTATTACGCTATGAAATTAAGAAATATCGCCATCATCGCCCACGTTGACCATGGCAAAACCACTTTGGTCGATCAAATGTTACGCCAATCGGGCACGTTCCGCGACAACCAAAACGTCGCCGAGCGCGTGATGGATTCCAACGATTTGGAAAAAGAACGCGGCATTACGATTATGTCCAAAGTGACATCGATTGTTTGGAAAGACACGCGCATCAATATCGTCGACACGCCGGGCCACAGCGATTTCGGCGGCGAGGTGGAACGGATTTTATCCATGGTCGATGGCGTTGTGGTTTTGGTGGACGCTGCCGAAGGCGCGATGCCGCAAACCAAGTTCGTGGTCAGCAAAGCGTTGAAGTTAGGTTTGAAACCTATTGTTCTGATTAATAAAATTGATCGTTCCGACGCCCGGATCGACGAAGTGCATCATGAAGTATTCGATTTGTTCGCGGCGCTGGACGCCACCGACGAGCAATTGGATTTCCCGCATTTATACGCGGTTGGCCGCGAAGGCTGGGCGGTTGCGAATTTGAACGACACACAGCGCGATTTGACCGCCCTGTTCGATTTAATTTTAAAACATGTGCCCGCGCCAACGGTGCAAGAAGACGCGCCGTTTTCGATGCTGATTTCGATGATCGAGCCGGACAATTTCCTGGGCCGTATTTTAACCGGCCGGATTTACAGCGGTAAAGTGCGCGTTAATGACAACGTGAAATCGATGAAATTGAATGGCGAAGCGGTGGAACAAGGCCGTATCACCAAAATTCTAACGTTCCGCGGCATTGAACGCGTTTCGGTCGACGAAGCCGAAGCCGGCGATATCGTTATGATTGCCGGAATGACCAAAACCACCGTGGCCGATACCGTGGCTGCCGCCGCGGTAACACAGCCAATCGCGGCAATTCCGGTCGATCCGCCAACCCTGGCGATGACTTTTTCGGTCAATAACTCGCCACTCGCTGGCCGCGAGGGCAGCAAAGTTACATCGCGCATGATCCGCGACCGTTTGTTCCGCGAAGGCGAATCGAATATCGCTATCCGCGTTAAAGACGCCGAAGACGGCGATGCGGTGCAAGTATCCGGCCGCGGCGAATTGCAATTGGGTGTTTTGATCGAAACCATGCGCCGCGAAGGGTTTGAATTATCAATCTCGCGTCCAAAAGTTTTAATGCAAAAAGACGAAGCTACAGGCGAAATGCTGGAACCATACGAAGAAATCATGGTCGACGTGGATCAGGAATATTCCGGCGTTGTGGTTGAAAAAATGGCGTACCGCAAATCGGAAATGACCGATATGCGCCCATCCGGCGGCAACAAAGTGCGTATTACATTCCATGGCCCTGCGCGCGGCATGATCGGATATCACGGCGAGTTTTTAACTGACACGCGCGGCACCGGCATTATGAACCGTTCGTTCAAAGGGTATGGCCCGTACAAAGGCCCAATCGGCGGCCGTATCAAGGGCGTTATGATTTCGCGCGAAGACGGCGAAGCGGTTGCCTATGCGTTGTGGAATTTGGAAGAACGCGGCGAAATTTTAATCAGCCCCGGCGATAAAATTTACAAAGGCATGATCATCGGCGAACATAGCCGCGACAATGATTTGGACGTTGTACCGAACAAGTCCAAACAATTGACAAACATCCGCACCAAAGCGGCCGACGAAGCGATTCGTTTAACCCCGCCGCGTATCATGTCACTCGAAGATGCGATTGCGTATATTCAGGATGACGAGTTGGTGGAAATCACCCCGAAATCGATCCGCCTGCGCAAAAAGATGCTGGATATGAACGACCGCGCCAGAGCAGCCAAAGACGCGAAAAAAGAAGCGGAAAGCGCTTAATTTAAGCCTTCGTATCGAGTTTAGTCCCGCGGCTTTGATCTTCGACATCGTCGTGGATTTTATCGTCTGGATTGGCGATCAATCCCATCGCGAATGGGATACCGCCGATTACGACGACGATACCCAGCACCTCGATCCAGCCTGGAATTTCACCAAGAAAAATCGCGCCCAAAATCACCGTCAATACGGGAATCAACGCACCGGCAACGCCCGCGCCGGTTGCGCCGAAAATGGCGATGGCGGAACTGTATAAAAAGATCGCGCCAATGGATGTCAAAACGCCTTGATACAAACCTTGGGTCAAAATGGTGGAAACCGGATAATCGAAAACGCGGCCGCCGAAAATAAAACTGTATATTGGCAAATATAAAATCATCGACATGACGGCAATCAACGCCGTGCCTTGGCGGGCATCGATCCGCCACAACCGCATCAACACGGTATAAAAAGAAAATGACAGCGCGGCGCCAATAAACAACAAATGCCCGATCCATTGATTATCATCCGCTGGAACCAGGTTTGGAAAACCGATTAAAAACGCCCCGCCAATAACCAGCAAAATACCCAGCCAGCGTAGGCGGCTGAGCGATTCGTTCAATATCAACCATGCCAATAATGCGGTAAAAATCGGCACCATGCCCGGCATCAACGTGGCGCCATGACTTGCGGGCGCAAATTTCACGCCATACACCGATCCTAAGGCATTGATCAAACCGCCGACCAGGCCGATGATAATCGCCTTCCACCATGCGGTGCCAAGCCCGTAATGCGCCAAAATGGGCAGCAAGATAACCCCGGCCACGGCAAAACGGATGGCGACAATGTCGTATGGATCGACCGCGTGGGTCACACCATAGCGATTAAACACCCACCACCCCGCCCAGATAAAACAGGCAGTCAAAAGGTATAAAAGCCCTTTGGTTTTTTCCGGCGACAGGGTTGCTATAGTTTGTTTCATGCAAGACACACAATTTCGAACTTACCGGCGGGTAAAATGTTAGAAAATATGGATAATTTCCTCTCTGCTATAGCAAAATTTGCCAAAATAGGCTAAGGAAAACTCTGCTCCCCGATTTCTAAAGGGCCATTCTGCTAAAGGGTACTTTGTCCTTGAATACCACGACCGCCACATCCCTGCCCGATTTCAACCAACCGGGCCTTACTTGGTTTAACGTGCCAAAACCACTCAGCATTTCTGAGGTGTATGGCCGTCTGGTGATTCTCGATTTTTGGACATTTTCCTGTATCAATTGTTTGCACATCCTGCCCAGCATGCGCCGCATCGAAAAAGCGTTCCAAGACGACGTGGTGATTTTGGGCATCCATTCGCCCAATTTCCCGTATGAACGTGATCCGATCAACGTATCCAAGGCGATCGCCCGGTATCACATCGAACACCCTGTGGTGCACGATCCCGAATTCAAATTGTGGGATGCGTATGGGGTCAAGGTTTGGCCTACGCTGATTCTGGTTTCGCCGGACGGGCAGATTTTTGCCCGCCAGGCTGGCGAACCCGATGGCGACAAATTGCTCGAAGCCGTGGGCAACGCCGTGCGCAAATACAAGGCGCAAGGCAAATTGCGCCCAGCCGGTACCGAGTTGACCAAGCCGGAAAAACAAGGCGGTGTTTTCCTGTTCCCAGGCAAAATGAAACGCCTGAATTTCAAAGGCAATAAATATTGGGCGGTAGCCGATACCGGGCATCACCAAGTTGTTATCTTGAACGACGATGGCCAACAAGTCCAACGTATCGGCCGCGCCGCGCCAGCGAATTTGGACGGCGAATATAATCGCTGCGCGTTCGATAACCCGCATGGCATCGCGTGCGGCGACGATGTGATTTATGTCAGCGATCTTGGAACGCACGTCATTCGCAAAATCGATTTAAAGGCGCAAACCGTTACCACCATCGCCGGCATTAACCGCCGCGGCTTGACATTGACCAAAGAAGCGCCCGCGCGCGAAGTAGGACTTGCATCGGTGTTCGACATGGAATTGCATGGCGATCAATTATATTTCGCCAATTCCGGCACGCATCAAATTGGCGTCATCGATACCAAAACCATGGTGTTGAAACCGCTCGCTGGCGGCGGCGCCAAAGATATTCTGGATGGCGCAGGACGCGCCGCAAAATTGGCGCAACCTTCGGGACTTGCTTTGTCGACCGAGCATAACCGCCTGTATTTTGCCGACAGCGACAATTCCGCGATCCGATATCTGGATTTAAACGATCAAACTACAATTCGTACCGTTGTCGGACGCGGCATGGCGGAATCCGGGCGGCGCAATGGATCGTTCAAAACCGCGCGGTTCCAACATCCGATGGGCATTTCGATTTGCAAAGATTTCTTGATCGCCGCCGACAGTTTTAACGCCACTTTACGCAAATTGGATATCGCGAAACAAGCCGTTGAAAATTTCGCCGAAGATTTCACCTGCACCGATCCCGCGCCAAAACCGCTGCTGGATCCCGAAGGCATCACCTGGGACGGTGGCGAGCGTTTATTTGTAGTCGATTCCAATAATCACCGTATTCTGGTATACGATCTGGAGAAAAAGACCTGGGGCACTTGGGCCCAATAGCGGGGGCGCAATAATTAAGGCAAAAAATTCACGGAGCAGAAAATGAAAAAAATAGCAATTTTAGGCGGCGGAAAAATCGGCTGGGCTGCGGCCAGTTTATTGGCCGAATCCGGCGATTATCAAGTCACCATCGCCGACAATAACGATCAGGCGTTGCAAAATCCATCGGCCAAATCGGTACATACGGTGCGCGCGGATCTGGCCAAGGCGACGGATGTCGAAAAAATCCTAACCGGCCAGGAATATGTGATCAGCACCTGCCCGTTTTACTTGAACACCACCATCGCCACCATCGCGCATAAATTGGGCGTGCATTATTTCGATGTCACCGAGGATGTCGAAACCACCCGCGCCATCAAAGAATTGGCGAAAAAAACCAATTGCGCGTTGGTGCCGCAATGCGGCTTGGCGCCTGGATTCATTTCGATTGCCGCCAACACCGTTGCCGGAAAATTCGATCAAATTCTGGACGTCACGATGCGCGTTGGCGCGTTGCCGCAATTTCCAACCAATGCGTTGAAATACAATTTAACCTGGAGCACCGACGGGCTGATCAACGAATATTGCAATCCGTGCGAAGCATTAGTCGAAGGCGAAATGACCGAATTACAAGCCTTGGAATCGGTTGAACATTTCACCTTGGATGGCAGCGAATACGAAGCATTCAACACATCTGGCGGTATCGGATCGCTCGGCGAATCGCTGTCTGGCCGCGCGCGCAATGTGGCCTATAAAACCATCCGTTATCCGGGCCACCGCGCGATTATTCAAACCTTGTTGCATGATTTACGCCTGATCGAGCGCCGCGATTTATTGAAAGATATCTTCGAGGCATCGATCCCATCCACCAAACAAGATGTGGTAGTGGTGTTCGTCACCGTCACCGGCATGAAATCCGGCCGGTTGGTGCAAGAAAATCTTTTGCGCAAGATTTACAGCCGTGAATTATACGGCCGCACCTGGAGCGCGATTGAATTGACCACATCGGCGGCCTTATGCGCCATGGTGGATTTACACCGCGAAGGCAAGGTTTCCAAAACCGGATTCATTAAACAGGAAGATGTTGGATTGGATACGTTCCTTGCCAACCGGTTCGGTAAATATTATGAGGACGAGGCCGTAACGCCGGTGGCGCAATCCAAACGCGCTTAATAATCATCCGTTATCCTGAGCGAAGCCGCGCGCGTGTAACAAGCAAGGCGTAGTCGAAGGATCTTTAGAATGGTTAGATCCTTCGACTATGTCTCGGTCGTTTTGCTCCCTCCCCTTCGCTCAGGATGACGAATTACAATAAAATGGTAATAAAAAAGGCCGCTTCAAGCGGCCTTTTTGTTTGAATTCATATTTTCTAATTATGGGAGTCGCGAACACGTCCACCAGCGACCAGAGCATCACGAACTTCGTTGCTGACTTTAGCTCCTACGCGCACAGCGGATTTGCTGCCAGCAGCTTTTGCTTCAGCGACATCGGTACGATGACGATGGCGATCCAAATAACGACCAACAGTGGCGGTACGATCAGCAGCTTCATGCTGGATGGTTACGGCCGCTCTTTGCAGGCTCGACTCGCCAATTCCATTACCTAGAATAATAGAAGCGGTACGGTTGAAAGTGGTTTCATAGCTAGGGGCTCCGACAAAGCCCATGCTTTCCATAGCGACGGCATAATCTGCACGATTGAATTTGTATACTACACTCATTTCAACCCACTCCTTCTCACTGACCCATAATATTTGCGCTTATTGCGCTATTAATTTTAAAAGGTAATAAAGTTACAAAGGTTAACGAATCTTTCCAGCTTTCTTACCTATTTATTAATATCTTACTTTTGGAAACAGATGTCAACGAATTTTTTGTAAAAAAGTCAAAATCGCCATGAATTTTACGTTACAGGTCTGTTATTCCTCGACTTGCCAGGTCCTCAGGATTAATTTTCATGCCCTCCTATTATATCAAATAAGCCCAGTAAATACTTAGTTTTTCAACATAGTTTGCAAATAGGAAGCTGTTTTTGCAACCATCGCCGGATCGATTCCGGTACTGATTTGATGGCGTGTGGCAAATTGAAGCACTTTTTCGGTGGCAACATTTCCAGGCGCCCGCGTCCCGGCCGCCGATTTCGCGTATGGGCATCCGCCAATCCCGGCAACCGCTGCATCGACCACAGTAATTTCATATTCGCGCAAGGCAATTTCAATATTATTGATCGCATTCCCATACGTATCATGACAATGCATCGCCAATTTCGATCCTGGAACTTTTGGCGTTACCGCATCAAGCAGCGCGCGCGTTTTATCCCGCGTTCCAACGCCGATCGTATCGCCCAATGAAACCTCGTACACGCCCATTTGATACAGCGCTTCTGAGACATCGGCGACTTTGGCGGGGGCGATATCGCCTTCGAACGGGCAACCCATCACGCACGATACATAACCGCGCACTTCGATGCCGTTATCCTTGGCCGCTTTGATTACCTGTTCGGCGCGGGTTAAACTGTCGGCGATACTGGCATTGATATTTTTCCGCGAAAATGTTTCGGAGGCGGCCAAGAATACCGCGATAGTTTTCACATCCGTCGCAATCGCCCGTTCCATACCCTTCATATTCGGCACTAAAATCGAATAACGCACGTCCGGTTTTTTAGTAATCCCCGCAAATACAGCATCGGAATCGGCCATTTGCTTCAAGGCCGGGCCGACGAACGATCCGACTTCGATATGGGAAAAACCGCAATTATTCAGATGATGCACCAATTCAATTTTGGCCGGCGCGGATAAAATATTGTCTTCGTTCTGCAATCCGTCGCGCGCGGTCACATCGACAATCTGGATGGATTTCGGAAATGCCATTAACTTGCCGCTTCGATGGCCAGCAATTCGACGCCTTCGGATACTTGCTCGCCGACTTTATAGAAAATCTCTTTCACCTTACCGCCCGATGGCGCCTTGATCGTATGTTCCATTTTCATGGCTTCTAAAATCAACAAAGGCTGACCACGTTCGACATTTTGATTAGCGGAAACCAGAACCTGCACCACTTTGCCCGGCATTGGCGATTGCAATCCGCCCGCATGATGGCCGCGATGGTCGGCCGCTTCGGCGAAACGATGCAGTTTGCAATGGCCAGTGTCGCCATTATACATGACCCAATAATCGTCGCCCTGCGCCACCACGACCGCTTCGGTTTTATGGCCGTTTAATGTGAAACAAACGCCGTCGTCACAAAATTCGGTATGGGCGATATCGAATTTCCGGCCATTGATAGAAAAATGGCAAACATCGTTTTTATATTGGCATTTAACGGCAACCGGCGCCTCACCATTTTCAAAATAAAAATAACTTTCGCCGCCGCCCGATGCGCGCCAACCCATCGGCACAGAGCCACAATTGAACGCCCGCATTTGATATAAACAAGCCAGCGCCATCGTCACATCATTCAATTCGGCAGCCGGTTTATAAAATAAATTGGCGCGGTGTTTGGCGATAAAATCGGTGCTGACTTCGCCTTTACCAAAGGCCTGGTGCGTCATGATCGTGCGCAAGAATCCAAGATTGGTGGTAAGGCCCGCGATTTTCACATCGCGCAATAAATGCTGCATTTGCGCAATCGCCTGGCCGCGTGTTTCGCCCCAGGTGATCAATTTTGCGATCATTGGATCGTAAAATGGGGTGATCGTATCGCCGGTCACAACGCCGGTATCGCACCGAACATTGCGGGAAGAATTGGGAAATTCCAAATGGCGTAGCGTGCCGGTGGCGGGCAGAAAATCCTTGTCCGCGTCTTCGGCATATAAACGCACTTCGACCGCGTGGCCGTTTATCGATAAATCTTTTTGATCGAAACCCAGTTTTTCGTTGGATGCCACGCGCAATTGCCATTCGACCAGATCTTTGCCGGTAATCATCTCTGTTACTGGATGTTCGACCTGTAAACGAGTGTTCATTTCCATGAAATAGAAATTGCCATCCTCGCCCATAATGAATTCCACCGTCCCAGCACCGGAATAATTTACCGCACGCGCGGCATCGACCGCCGCCTTGCCCATAGAAGTACGAGTTTTCTCGGGCATGTGCGGCGCGGGTGCTTCCTCGACGACTTTCTGATGGCGGCGTTGAATCGAACAATCGCGTTCGAACAAATACACCGTATTGCCGAAATTATCGGCGAAAACCTGAATTTCAATATGGCGCGGACGCACCAGATATTTTTCAACCAGCAATTCTGGATCGCCAAACGACGATTGCGCCTCGCGCGTTGCGCCGGAAACCGCGGATTCTAAATCCGCTTCGGATTCCACGATCCGCATGCCCTTGCCGCCGCCGCCCGCAGTCGCCTTTAATAAAACCGGATAACCGATTTTTGCGGCTTCTTTTTTGAATGTTTTAATGTCCTGATCTTCGCCATGATATCCGGGAACAACGGGCACTTTGGCTTTTTGCATTAATGCCTTGGCGGCGGATTTCGATCCCATTGCGCGAATCGCGGATGCTGGCGGGCCGATAAATACTATGCCGGCCTTGACGCACGCATCGGCGAAATCGGCGTTTTCGGATAGGAATCCATAGCCTGGATGAATCCCTTCCGCCCCGGTTTGTTTGGCGGCGGCGATAATTTTATCCTTGATCAAATAACTTTCCGCCGCCGTCGTGCCGCCCAAACGCACCGATTCATCGGCCATTTGTACATGTTGTGCATTGGCGTCGGCGTCGGAATATACGGCAACAGTTTTCACGCCCATGGCGCGCGCGGTGCGAATAACACGGCAAGCAATTTCACCCCGATTAGCGATTAAAATCTTTTTGAACATTATGCTCTCTTTTTCAGCCATTTCGGGGCGCGTTTTTCCAGGAAAGCGGAAATGCCTTCCTTGCCTTCGTGAGAAGAACGAACTTGGGCGATTTGTTGCGCGGTCCATTCGATCAATTCGGAATTGTTTTTTCCAGACTGCACTTGGCGGATTAAATATTTGCATGCGGTTTGCGCGCCAGGGCCACATTCCAACAACGCATCGACGATTACTTCAATCGTGCTGTTCAATTCATCGGCGTAACATAGTTGATGCGTAAGCCCCATATCCATGGCGCGTTCGGCGTCAAACCGCTCGCCAGTCAAAAAATACCGCCGCGCATTACGCGCACCGATGGCCGATACCACATAAGGCGAAATCACCGCCGGGATCAGGCCCAAACGCGCCTCTGACAATGCAAATTTCGCGTCATAAACCGATACCGCGATATCGCAGCACGCAATCAAACCGACACCGCCGCCAAACGCCGATCCTTGCACGCGGGCTATCGTGGGTTTGGTCATTTGATCTAAGGATGCCATCAATTCCGCCAGCAACCTGGCATCACGCAAATTTTCTTCTTCCGAATAGCCGGACATTTTTTGCATCCAGCCTAAATCCGCGCCCGCCGAGAAACTTTTGCCGTTCGCCGCCAGGATAACGATCCGCACATCCGCATCCGAATCCAATTGTTTTACCGCCCGCGTCAAATCGGCGATCAAAACTTCGTCGAATGCATTATGCACATCCGGCTTGTTCATGGTGATGGTGGCAATGCCGGAAGAATCTTTGGAAATTAAAACGCTGTTGGTCATCGCAATCTCCTACATTCTGAATACGCCAAAACGCGTATCATCCCATTCCGCATTCAATGATGCCGAAATCCCCATCCCCAGCGCCATGCGGGTATCGGTCGGCGATAAGATTCCATCATCCCATAAACGCGCGGAGGCGTAATAAGGATGGCCTTGATCTTCGTATTGCTGGCGAATTGGCGATTTGAATTGTTCCGCCTCAGCTGCGGTCGGTTTTTTGCCTTCGGCCTCTGCCCTATCGGCGCGGATTTGCCATAGAACATTGGCGGCTTGTTCGCCGCCCATCACCGAAATACGCGAATTCGGCCACATCCATAATTGATGCGGATTGAATGCGCGCCCGCACATGCCGTAATTGCCGGCACCAAATGATCCGCCGATTAAAAACGTAAATTTCGGCACATTGGCGCAAGACACGGCGGTAACCATTTTCGCACCGTCCTTGGCGATGCCGTCATTTTCATATTTACGGCCAACCATAAATCCGGTGATGTTTTGCAGGAACACCAGTGGAATTCCGCGCTGGCTGCAAAGTTCGATAAAATGCGTCGCCTTTAACGCGGCTTCGGAAAACAGAATGCCGTTATTGGCGATAATGCCAACCGGCATGCCCATCACATACGCAAACCCGCAAACGATGGTGGTGCCATACAGCGCCTTGAATTCATCGAACCGACTGCCATCGACGATACGGGCGATGACTTCGCGAATATCGAATGGCTTGCGCGTGTCTTTGGGAATAATGCCCACCAATTCGGCTGGATCGTATTTCGGCAATTCGGGCGAGATGCAATTTAATTTGGTTTTCGGACTGCGATTTAAATTACCAACGATGTTACGCGCGATTTCGAGCGCATGACGATCGTGATCCGCCATGTGATCGGCAACACCGGATGTGCGGCAATGCACGTCCGCACCGCCCAAATCCTCGGCCGTGACAACCTCCCCGGTTGCAGCCTTTACCAGCGGCGGGCCACCCAAGAAAATCGTACCTTGGTTTTTAACAATCACCACTTCGTCCGACATGGCGGGAACATAAGCGCCGCCAGCGGTGCAAGAGCCCATCACCACCGCGATTTGCGGAATACGGCGGGAAGACATGCGGGCTTGATTATAAAAAATCCGGCCGAAATGGTCGCGGTCGGGAAAAACTTCGTCCTGCGCCGGTAAAAACGCGCCGCCGGAATCAACCAGGTAAATGCATGGGATGTTGTTTTGCGCGGCGATGTCTTGGGCGCGGAGATGTTTTTTTACCGTCATCGGATAATACGTTCCGCCTTTGACCGTTGGATCATTGGCAACGATCACCGATTCCTGGCCATTGACCCGGCCGATGCCGGTAATAATGCTGGCGGCGGGAACTTCGTCTTCGTACATATTGTACCCGGCAAATGCGCTGAATTCCAAAAACGCCGAACCGGGATCCAGCAAATGATTGATCCGGTCGCGGGTCAGCAATTTGCCGCGGCCTTCGTGTTTTTTACGCGCGTCTTCGGATCCACCCAAACGGATGTGAGCCAATTTTTCGTTCATATCGTCGATCTGCGCCTGCATATGCGCGGCGTTAGTTTTAAAATCTTCGGATTTGGAATTGATTTGGCTGGATAAGGTTTTCATACAAAACTCAGGGCTGAGCGGGGATAAACAGGCCCTAAGATGCCTTAAAACAGGCTGGATTCCAAGGAGATTTGGGAAGTTTCAAAGCATTGGGGAAAAGCGTGGCAATAAGCCCAGGAAAAGGGGTTTTACCCTATTCCACCACTTTCAATAGGTGCAGTGCAACGGGATTACCCGGTTGGGAGAAAGTTTTAACAGGCTCAAAACCACCTGCCTGCGCCGCTTCTAAAAATCGGTCCGCAGGCAATTTATAGCTGCTTTCAATGTGCAGGTACTGATCTTTTTTAATTTCTATTGTCTGACCATTCAAAACAATATTTTGATTATCATTGGCCACGAACCCCATATCCAGCTGATATTTTTCTGGATTCCAATGGACTTGATAAGTCCATAAGTTTGGGGTCCAATTTTGTAATGGTAGATCGCGTTGTACGCGATACAAAACGCTACGAATAAAATCTTCGTTCCATTTATTGGAATAGGCCTTAAGCAAACTCGACTCATGCTGATTGGTATCATGCGCAATTAGCAAATACCCGCGCTGACCCAATTGATTGGCCCAGATGCGCATATGCCGTGCGATATTATCTTGTAAATTTTCTGAATTTGCTGGATCAATATTAAATAGCGTTCCACCAAAACCGATGATGAGAGGATTTTCATAATAAGAATAATTAAGCGCGGAATCGAACTGATCCCCTTCTATAGATTCGATTTTGATGCCAGGAAAACTAAATTTTATATAATTTC
Source organism: uncultured Alphaproteobacteria bacterium (assembly GCA_964647725.1). Taxonomy (GTDB): domain Bacteria; phylum Pseudomonadota; class Alphaproteobacteria; order SHNJ01; family SHNJ01; genus SHNJ01. The sequence goes on along the minus strand of CAZYJI010000016.1, from coordinate 6,832 downwards.
CTGCCAACTGCGCATAGGCATAGTTGCGGTCAACCGCAACATATCGCTTTACATCTTGCAAGGCCGTCAATAACGGCAAAGTTTTCCGGCGAATAGTTTTTTGCGGACCGGGACCATGTTCAATCACAGAAACCGATTGCGGCAACGAGCTGGCAATATCTTTGGCATAGGCGTCGATCATATCAATCTCGGCATTATACAAATAATAATCACTGCAATTTTCCAGAATTAAGTCGTAATACCTGGCGCCTTGCACGGGATCATTGTCATTAATCGGCATACTGTATAAAAAATCCGCCAAGTCGTTTTTGTTATCACCCTGTAAAGCATTTACGAAAGCGGTATTTAAAGAAGCCTCTGTTTTCTTAACCACTTCCAACAATGGAGCGGGATTGGTCTTAATCATGAGCCAGCCCCCACATAATATCAAATTGGCGGCGATATTCTTCGGCAACTTTAGAATCAGAAATTACGATTGCCTGAATATTGTCATTGCGGGTCGATAAAATAGAAAAATTATCTTCAAATACGTAAAAAGGCGTTCCTATAAATTTCTCAATAGGCCAATAACGGTAAAGGGCATAGTTTGTTTTCTCAAGATGTCTTTCTTCTTCGCTGATAATGCACCGAAAAATATTTTTTTTCAGGCCCATCATATTCTGACGGTATCTTTTCATCGCTTCATCTTTGTGAAATAGTTTTATATCTTTATACCGCAAACCGAATTGCAAAAATTCGCGCGTCATAGTTTGAGCAGCGGCATAAATTTCATTGTAAAAACGATCGATACCTTCCAAACCTTCAAAAATGCGTACGATCTCGTTACGCATTTTAACGCCACTGCCATCGGTAAAAATAATTCCGGCCTGTTCCAGCGCGTATTTAATTTTTTCCTTGCTACTGGCCCGTAACTGCGATTCGCCAGTTTCAGCGCGAGCAAGAGCGGGGACTGAAATCCCCGTCTGCTCGGCCAACTCCTCCCGCGACCAATTCAGCAGCGCGCGCGCGGCGCGTATTTGCTTGGCGTCTATCATTCTTTCTGCATAACAAGATATAAAACATATTGCAAGAGCATATGAAAAATATCGTTATTTTTTATTTTTTTTGGATGGAATATTATCATTATATATCAATAAGTTATGTATTATACCGGGCACAAAAGGTATAAAATATATCGTTATTAGATATTTTTTCTATTGAATTAACTTTTGATTAACATTATGATCCTATTCTCTCGTTGCCAACAACGGGAAACTAAGGGAATCAGAGATGAGATACGCCAATAACAACAAACAAAATCAAATACGCCCATCGCACGCCAGCAAGGCCGCCAACGTAAACGCCAAACCGGATTACGCGACGATGAGCGAGGATGAAATTTACGAATATTTGGAAATCAAATACGGCCCCTATTTCGCATTGAACGTGGTTGAAGAAATGCGCAAAGCGAAAAAAGCAGCCTAAAAAAATTTATACGGAGCAGGAAAAAATGCAGACACAATCCCCTATTACCAAAATCGACACCAAACAGCGCGACAGCAAAAGCCTGGCGCAGGCCATGGAATCGGAAATCCGGTTATTGCGTTATTGGGTATTGCAGACATTGCAGAATTATAAATCCTGGCGCCAAAGCCAAGCGGCAAATTCCGATTTGTCGGCCAGGAAAATCGCCAACATGCAAGGCGAAGTTAAAAATATCATCGGCAAATCCTTGCGCGAATATCGCCGCAAACAATCGTTGTTGCAAAATTTGGTTGCCAAGCAACCTTATTTTAGCGCGCAAGAAATCCAATATTACCGTATCGAAAATCATTTCGGCGCGGGCGTTGCCGCCATGTTTGCCAATGATAACAGCCCGAGTTAAACCAATTCATAAAAATCACTCAATAAAAAAGCCCGGATAAAACCGGGCTTTTTTGTTTTCTTAAACCACCGTATTAGCGGCGGCGGCGCGATGCCGCCATGCCAGCCATAGCTAATAATGCCATAGCGCCCGGAGCCGGAGTATTATGATATCCCACCACCCCGCTTAAATTCGCGGTCAGTGTCTGCGCGGAATTAGTATCTACGCCATTATAACTACCCATTGACGTAATGCTTAATGGAAAAGTCGGTCCATCGGCATTGATATCGAACATCGCGTTGTTGGAAAGATCCCTTGGCATCAAACCAAGACCGCTCATCCAGATATACATTGGGCGGCCCATATGTTCTGGCGCAATTATAAATTCATAAGAAAATGGTTGATTGTGAATGCTGTTATATCCTTCGATCGCCACGCCTTCGAGATCCATCAAGTAGAACGAAAACCGGCCGCTGGACGCTGGCATGCTGACAGTGATATTGCCTGTCGGGCGCACCAATAAAATATCGGGATCGTTATTTTGCGTGGTATTGATCAGCGTAGTTAAAGCGCCGATACCTTCCGTTGCGCTAGCCGTAGCCAACGCGCTACCCGCATCGCCATGCGCATCTTGGTTCCAAATAAAATCTGCTTTTGCCGGTCTTGCCGCCGATGCGGCCAGCACGGTTGCTGCCGCGGTCAGGACGGGTAAAAATCTTGTGTTTGCCATAATAAGCTCCTTATAAGATAACGGATGCATAGTATACGGCGGATAAAAGTACAACATAATTTTGCGGATGGGCCATATGGCGTTGATCTGTATGGCTTTAGCTATACATTGCATACAGCGGCAAGCTGTATTTTGGACGTGTCCATTATCATTGGCATGAAATTGAAGCTGAATAATCCTGTTTCAGCGCCAAGGAAATCCATTTCTACCGTATCGAAAATCATTTCGGCGCGGGCGTAGCGGCAATTTTTGCAAATGATAACAACCCGAGTTAAACCAATTTCCGAAATCACCCAATAAAAAAGCCCGGGATTAACCGGGCTTTTTTTGCTTGTTATAAAATTCTAATAAGCGAGGAGTTTTGGATAAATTTAGATCTGAATACTCAAGCTGCCGAAAGCGGCAATAGATTATTGCTCTTAGATGGTTTCAAGATATGAACCGCCATTTGTTTCTTGCTATCAGTAAATACTTGTAAATGCTCAAACCCAGCCAAACCCGCTAAATCGGCCATTAATTCTGCGGGGTATTTATAAGTGTTACAGAAACGGATTTTCTGTCCTTTTGACAGAGTAAAGTTCCGATCTCCAATCATAAACGATTGATCGCGCTTTGAAACCGCATATCGTGTTAAGCAATAATAACTTTGAATCCATTCGATTTTGGACTCAAAGCCCTCCGGATCAAATCTTTGCGTAGGTAAATCACGTTTGATTCGATGGAATACATTCATAGCATAATTGGTATAATCTTTTTGTCCATACGCGCTAAAGATAGAATCTATGTTTTGATTAGCATCATGACCTATGACCATTAAACCGGACTCCCCAAAATTATTACGAATCTTGCGTAACGCTTTTAATGTATTATATGGTAATGCTCCGTCGGCATCTTCAGGAATGTTAGCAATAGTATTGCCAAAAAACACCAATAAAGGATTATGCAATGATTGAGTTCTGATTTTAAATTCATAAAAATCGGATTGGTGCAATTTTACAGGAATATGCGGAAAATCTGCTTTGATCATTCTTTTTGCATCATTTAAATAGCCACGCGATAGATCTAATGCGGTATAGCTACGAATAGATGCCATTTTTCTCATTAAAGCCATGGTTTTTAAACGCACCGACTCGCTAGGGCCTGGCCCAAATTCAATAATGTCCGCATCATTACCAATCAATTGAGCTATTTGATCGCTATTTTGTTCCAAAATCTCGGCTTCGGCATTGCGCAAATAGTAAGTTTTGGAATCCCATATTTTAGAAGCTAATTCCGCACCGCGAACCACGTCATTTTCGAATAACGGACTGCTATAAAAATACGGGGCTAAATCGACCGAGTCCGATCCCGAAAAAAGCTTTATGGTATCCTTATAAAAAGGATCACTTAGATAACTCGTATCTAATGTATAATCGTATCTCAAAGCTGTCTTGGCCATGGTGTTTTTCACTTTTTAGCACTCTTTGCGATACTCCAGACCAATTCAAATTGTTTGCGGAACGCTACCGCAAGGTCTTCCTGTCTATGTAAAATAATTTTCGTTGGGTTTCCCCAAATAATAATCCCAAGTTTAGAGCCATATAAATAAAACGGCACTGAAGCAAACATGGCTGCCGGAATCATGCGATATTCAATATATCTTTCCGCGGCTGGATTAGGGTCGCTTTCGCTAATCAAAACTTTGAAGCTAATATTTTTTAATGATTCCATTCTTTGCCGGTGGTTTTGAATAGATTCTGGACTACGATCTTTGATAAATTGTTTTTCATCAACACCGCTAACCATAATTTCTCCGCCAATTCGGCGCATGGTCGAATAGACGTCATCCAAAAACTGTTCGATGCCGTCAATTCCTTCCAAAACTTGTGCAATCTCATTTTGCAGACGCAAACCGGAACCAGGCAAAAACTCGATCCCTGCTTGCTCAAACGCACTACGAATAATCTGCATGGTTTTGGAGCGCGGCTGCGTGTAGCGGCGTTCCGCATTTTTAATGGAATCCTTGTTAAGGCCGGTGATTTTGGCCAGATCCTCGATTGTCCAGTCCAACAAGGCGCGCGCGGCGCGGATTTGAGATGCATCTAAAGTCATGGTTTTTACCTGCTTTGTTTTAGAAGGCTTGGACCTCATTATCAATACAAATCATAAAAAAGATTACTATTAATCATAATTTTAATGATTTTATCTACAAAATTAACCATTAATTAAGGATTTGGGCCTATTTTGCATAGGCCGAACGACAAAAGTTAATATTTAAAGAAACTAAGGGGAGATATCATGAACCGGGACATTGTCCAGCACAGTTTCACTATCGCCAACCCGCGCCAGACGCGAATGCTGATCCACGCCATGCAGGCGGAGATTCAATTGTTGCGGTACTGGATGTTGCAAACTTTGCGCCATTATAAATTGTGGCAAACGGAAATGCCGGTGACAGGATTCGGCGCGCAAAATATCGTGGATATTTCACAAACCGTTCCGCGCTTGATCGATAAGGCGTACCGCGAATATCGCCGCAAGCAAGATTTGCTGAGAAACCTTATGCGGAAGCGGGAATATTTCAGCAACCGCGAGATCCATTTCTACCGCATCGAAAATCATTTCGGCGCGGGCGTAGCGGCAATTTTTGCCAATGATAACAACCCGAATTAAACCAATTACTTCTTGCCAATATATATATTAATTATTATGCGTGAACTTTGTTATCGTTCGCATGAAAAATTAGCCGGATAAAATGAATATTGGCCATATTTCCAGTTATTTCCACATTACCCAAACGCTGTAAATAGCCCATAGTCCGAAGCTTTTTGCCAGCATATACAATCGCTAATTTTCCCTCGCGGGCGGCCATAATATCTGCAGCGGTTTCTTCAAATATATAGTCTTGAGAAGCCTGAGCTCTCCTTAAATCAACCCGTACGCCGATACGGGAATGATAATCTAATATGTCAGCATCTACGGCGGCTCTAAACCCTTCATCCGCTGAATATAGATTGCGTAATCCATTTACCGCTTCGTTTAGGCCAGGCTGCTGTAAAATATCGCTCCAGCGCACGATGGTATGGCCGATGGAAAATTGCCGCAATAAAGAGGCGCTCTGTGCCAGCCACCGGTCACCATCCGCTACACATTGCCGTACAGCATCGCATTCCGGAGTTCCGCCGATCATTAAATTGTGTCTGTTGAGCGTATCGGCAATCTCAACAACTACATGGGAAAAGCGGACATTCAACCATTCTATTGTCAACCGCAACTTATCGCCTGTTTGATTTTCATTGCCAAGGCATACCCATAAATTGGCCTTGCTTATACTTTGCGCGTTGCGTATTCCGCGGGCAGATAATGACAATTTATTCATAAATTGTCTTCGCGGTTGTGACATTTGGCATCGGCAGTTTAGTCCACATGAAATTAAAGCTATTTCGTCGAATAGCAGCAATTGTGATACTGCGCGTGATAATAGCGGATTTGCCATTATCCACCAAAGTCGCTACTTTCTCGCCATATATTATTTCTGCGTTGTTCAAGAAATATTCTTTTGGCAACATTCTATATTCCCGCAAAGGGTATATGAGATGCGTATTTCCTTCGCAAGAAATGGAACGGAACTGAATGCCTGTCTTGCGCAAGCGGATTTCGGATTCAATAGCGGCGGGGTTAGAAGCGGCATCGTCAATAAAACAAAATAGCGCTTCAGCATTTTTCTTTTCATGCAATGTATGAAATACGTCATCTAAAACCTTAAGGTAAGAATCGTGTCCCTCAATCACTCGCGCCAGATCATTGCGTCTTCTTATTCCCGAATCCGGTAAAAACTCAATCCCCGCTTGTTCGAACGCTTGTTGTATCGCCGCCAAATTTTTAGGCCGCGCAAGCGTTGCACCACTTTCAATATTGTATAATGCTTGATAGGAAAGGCCGGTGAGCTTGGCCAAATCTTCTAGTCTCCATTGTAACAAGGCGCGCGCAGCGCGGATTTGTTTGTCGTCAATCATAGCCTGTTCCTAGGACAAAATTATAATCATGTCAACTTAAAATGATATTTATATCAATTTATAAAGAAATATTAACCATTCATTAACGATTCTGGCCTATTTTACCCCTCGTAATTAATGAAAATTAATAAATAGAGAGAGCTTTTTATGAACCAAGAATTCACCGGTCCGGGTTTTTACTTTGTACCCGCCAACCCGCGCCAGACGCAAATGCTGATCCACGCCATGCAGGCGGAGATTCAATTGTTGCGGTACTGGATGTTG
>CAZYJI010000015.1:17297-39423 GCA_964647725.1 uncultured Alphaproteobacteria bacterium | reverse complement strand
ACTTCGAACAAGGCCGGGCTTTGTAACGTGCCGGTTAGGGCCGCGCGCAGCGCCGGACCCAGATCGCCTAATTTCAGGTTGTTGGTTTTCAAATAATCTTTTACGGCCAATTCGATTGAAGTGGCCGACCAATCGGGCAAGGATTCCAATACCGCAAGAATCGCCTGTAACTTCGGTTTGGTATTATCGTTAATGGCGGCCCGGGCAGGTTCATCCATCGGCAGCGGCAGGGGGCGGACGTAAAATAAAGCCGCCTTGGCCAATTCCAGAATAGTTTTGGCGCGCGGTTTCAAACCCTTCATGCCTTTTAACAGACGCATTTTTTGCAAATCGTCGATGGACGCGCCCAATTCTTTTTCGATGTGGGGGAGGGCGAGGTTCAATAAACGCTGATCATCCGCAACGTGCATATAATGCGCATTGACTGAATTCAATTTATCGAAATCGAGCCGCGATGGGGCCTGACCGATATCTTTTAATGAAAATATTTTTTGTGCGTCTGGCATCGAGATAATTTCTACATCGCCATGGCCCCAACCCAAACGCAGCAAATAATTGCGCATCGCTTCGGGCAAATAACCCATATCGCGATAGGCTTCGACTCCCAGTGCGCCATGGCGTTTGGATAATTTTGCGCCATCTGGCCCGTGAATTAACGGGATATGGGAAAAGGATGGAACATTCCAATCCATAGCCTTGTAAATTTGATATTGGCGAAAGGCGTTGTTCAAATGATCGTCACCCCGAACAACATGGGTAATGTCCATATCGTGATCGTCCACCACCACCGCCAAATTGTAAGTCGGCGTGCCGTCGGATCGCAGTAAAATCATATCGTCCAATTGTTCGTTCGATACGGTAACCTCGCCCTGCACTTCGTCATGGATGGTATTATTGCCGGTTTGCGGGGCTTTTAAACGGATCACGGGTTTAATGCCGGCAGGCGCGTCTTTGGGATCTCTATCGCGCCAGCGTCCGTCATAACGCGGCTGGCGTCCTTCGGCTTGAGCCTTGGCGCGCATTTCTTCAAGTTCTTCGGGCGAGCAATAGCAATAATATGCATTGCCGCGCGCCAACATTTCCCGCGCGACTTCGGCATGACGCGATGACCGGGCCATCTGATAAACCACTTCGCCATCCCAATCTAATCCTAACCAATTCAGACTGTTGAAAATCGCCTCGACGGCTTCGGGTGTGGATCGCGCTTGATCTGTATCTTCCACCCGCAATAAGAATTTTCCTCCCTTGCCCCGGGCGAACAGCCAGTTGAACAAAGCGGTGCGGGCACTGCCGATATGCAAAAATCCGGTGGGCGAGGGGGCAAAACGGGTAACGATGGTCATGAATCGGGCTTCCTTGTCGCTTTTAAATTCCACTTCGCTTATAGACCAAAAGCGTGCTTTAATAAACCTGGAATTTGAACCTGCCGTGACCGTTTTTCAAAAAATATATCTTTACCTTTTGACCCAGCTCGCCGCTGAGCGGGCGCGGATATTTTATTGGCTTCCGGTTTTGTTGGGTATCGGGATTGCAGCTTATTTTACGCTGCCCAGCGAACCGTCGATTTTTATCACCGGGTTTTTATTGGTTCTATGCATGGGCGGTTTTTTGATCGCCCAGCGCGTGGAAGGCAACAAAGCTTGGTTGGAAATGGTCTTTATCGCCGCGACCATGCTGACGCTGGGGTTGTTTATCGCGCAGTGGCGCACCCAAAGCCTTTCGACACCATTATTGTCGCATGAAATTGGCCCGGTTTCGGTAACCGGAACGGTGCTATCCATCGACCGGGCGGAAGAAAGCGGGCGGATCGTTATGGGCGATCTGGCGTTCGATTTCCGCAAATCGTTCGAGGGCCAATTGCCGGAACAAATCCGTTTGAAATTGCGCAAATCGGGCGAGGTACAGGTTGGCGACCGTGTCCGGGCGCTGGCGATGGTATCCCCGCCAAATGGTCCGGCCGTGCCGGGCGGATATGATTTCGCGCGTCAACTTTATTTCGACGGTCTTGGCGGGGTCGGGTTTGCCATGGGCAGCCCGGAAATTTTGCAATCGGATGGCGCGGGCGGTTGGATGATGCGCATCGAATCGCTGCGCGATGGGATTATTCAGGATGTTTACAAAAATCTGAATGGCGATACGGCGGCGGTGACGGCGGCGTTAATCACATCCGAACAAAGCGGCGTTTCGGTGGAGGCGATGCAAAATTTACGGCAATCGGGATTGCAGCATATTTTATCGGTATCTGGATTGCATTTAACCTTGTTCGGCGGGTTCGTATTTTTCCTGGTGCGGTTTTTATTGCTGTGGGTGCCGGGATTTTCGGTATGGGCCAAAAAAATCGCGGCGCTGGCGGCGCTTGCCGGCGCATTTATCTATTTATTGATTTCCGGATTCGATGTGCCAACGCAACGCGCGTTTGTGATGATTGGAATTGTGTTCACGGCCATATTGCTGGACCGTGAAGCGTTATCCATGCGCCTGGTGGCGGTGGCGGCGATAATTATTTTGTTGCTGCGGCCGGAAAGCGTGATGCATGTCAGTTTTCAATTATCGTTCGCGGCGGTGGTGGCCTTGATCGCCGCCTATGAAACATGGCAACGGCAACATCGCGCGCCGCGTGCGTGGTATGTAAGGATCGCGGAATATTTTGTGCTGTCGGCGATGACATCTTTTATCGCCAGCCTGGCGACCGCGCCATTGATCGCCTATCATTTTCATCAATTGACCTTTCAGGGGATTTTGGCCAACACGCTGGTCGGGCCGCTGGTTACATTTTGGATCATGCCGCTGGTGGTGATTGTTTTGCTGGCCATGCCGCTGGGTTTGGAATATGGGCCATTGCAATTGATGGGCATGGGCGTCGATGGATTGCTCAGCATCGCGAAAACCGTCGCGCAAATGCCGGGATCGCAAATCATCATTCCCGCCATCACGGCGGCCAGTGTATTATGGATGGTGTTCGGGGGATTGTGGCTGATGTTGTGGCTGCGGCCATGGCGGTATTGGGGGCTTGCCCCAATTGCGATTGGATTGATGCTGGCCTGGCGGATGACATTGCCAGATGTGATGATCAGTCAAGAAGCCGAGTTGTTCGCGGTGAAAACCGAACAAGGATCACTCGCGTTATCGAACATCAAACGCGAAAAATTCGTTGCGCAAATTTGGAATAAATATTATGGCCAGGCCGATGCGGCCGATTGGCGCAATGAAGATTTATGGAAAGATAGCCCGCGCCATTTGCGCTGCGATATGTTGGCGTGCCTATATAATGTGGGCGAAAGGCGAGTCAGTTTCGTATACAAACCCCAAGCCTTTGCCGAAGATTGTACGCGCGCCGATGTGATTGTCACGGCCATGTACGCGCCGCGTTATTGCAGCGCGCGGATAATTTTGGACCGGGCCTATTTCAAGGAAAACGGCATTACGGCGTTAACATTGCGTGATGGAAAATGGCGAGCGGATCCGGTGGATTCTGGATCCCGCAACCGGCCGTGGAGAGGGGAGTAAATCTATATCCTTCCCCCAACGAGGGGAAGGATAGAAAATCTTAGCGCCAAGTGGCGCTTAGATTTTCTTGGATGGGGGGGATGGTGGTAGAACGAAAAGATTGGTATGAATCGGTGGACCGTTCCCCCCACCCAAGCTTCGCTAATTCGCTTTCGCGAATAAGCTGCGCTATCCCTCCCCTCGTTGGGGGAGGGAGAATAGTGGTGCTTGTATTTATTTTAATACCTTCGCAACAATCCCTTTAACACACCTTGCACCTTCACTTGTTTGCTGTGATAGGTTTGGGTTTTGTGGGCGTCGTTTGCCGGGATCAATTCGATCATATCGTTTTTGCGGCGTTGCAAAGTTTTTAATGTTACATCGCCGTCATCCACCAACGCGACCACGATCTGGCCGTTATCGGCGGTGTGGACATATTGAATGATCGCGATATCGCCGTCATAAATGCCTTCGTCGATCATCGAATCGCCATCGACCATCAGGGCGTAATGTTGCCCGCGGCCCAACAAGGAAGGGGGAACGTCGATATTGCTGTTGGCGTTTTCAATCGCCTCAATCGGGTTGCCGGCGGCGATTTTACCCAAGAGTGGCACTTGCACCAAACTGGCATAGGCGGTCGAGAAAGATTTCTTTTTCGATTTTTCTTCTTTTTGATCGGCGATGGGCAATTTGACGACTTCGAGCGCGCGGGCACGGTTGGGCAGGCGGCGCAAAAATCCGCGTTCTTCCAAAGCCATAATCAAACGGTGCACACCGGATTTGGAACGCAATTTGATCGCCTTCATCATTTCTTCGAACGATGGGCATACGCCATTATTTTTGATGTAATCGTCAATAAAAACCAATAACGAGTGTTGTTTTGAAGTTAGCATGAAACACCTCTGCGTACGGCGGAAGGCCGCCGGGATTGCGCCCCACTGAAGGACCTAGTAGAAGGGCATAGTATATTAAAAATCGACGTTTGCCGGAATCGAACAAAACCGGTACATTTATGTTCTACTTTAGTTCTATCGTCTCGTCAAGTACAGGATCATCATGACCGCCAAAAGAAATCCGTGGAAGCTTGTTTTGCGCATCATCGTCGGGATCTTTTTTGTATACGGTCTTGCGGTAGCGGTTGGGGTGTCGGTCGGTTATTTCGTCGCCAAGGATAATGCGGCGCATCAAGTCACATCGATTCTGGTGCCGCAACAACAAATCGCCGAATCCATGCCGCCGATGAACCCGGCCCCGGCGCCGATGCAACCATCCGCCTCAGAAGTAACGCATGCGGAGCCTGGGACAACCCCTGTGGCAGCGCCGGTGGAGCACGCGCCACCGGTGGCGGCGTCAACGCCAACAATTGCCGCAGCGCCGCCCAAAGGTTGGCGTGAAAATGCCATTTCCATGCCGCCCTACGCGTACCGGGATAAAAAACTGATTGCGATTATTTTCGACGATGCGGGCGTGAACGCCAAACGGACCAAGGAAATCATCGATGTCAAATCGCCGCTGACAATCTCCTTCCTGCCATACGCTCCGAATTTGCAGCGTCAAGTGAATGCCGCGCGGGCAGGCGGCCACGAAGTAATGGCGCATGTGCCTATGGAAGCCGAAGATGTCGACGCGCATCCAGGCCCGAATGCCTTGATGACCGATATGACGGATGAAGAAATTTTGGCCAGTCTTCATGAAAATCTGGATAAATGGAATTCTTATATCGGCATCAACAATCATATGGGCAGTTTGTTCACCGCCGATGCGCATCGCATAGGTTTGGTATTGGCAGAAATCAAAAGACGCGATTTGATATTTGTCGATTCGATGACATCGCCCAAAAGCATCGCCGCCAAAAAAGCGCAGGAGCTGGGCATATTAACCGGCGCGCGGGATGTATTTCTGGATGATGTGGATAACACTGACAATATTAAATTGGAATTCAAGAAATTGGAAAAAGCCGCGCGCAAGCACGGCACAGCCATTGCCATCGGCCATCCGCGCGCAAATACCATTACCGCATTGAAAGAATGGCTGGTTGCAGTTGAAAACAGCGAGTACATGGTGGTGCCATTAAGTGTGGTTTTATTGGAACGCCAAAAAAACACGGGCGAAAAACATAATTAAAACCCGGAAAACTCTGGATTTTTACTGCCCGTTCTGGCTAAGATCGTGATATTATTGAATATCGACGGATTCATGACCACAGACAATCCAGAAGCCAAAGAAAAAATCGATTCGTTGCAACAGTTATTTTTGCAGCTAGAGGATTTGCGCAGCCACGGCAAAACCCTGGATACGCTGCGCGAGCATCTGGATCTGACCCGCCGCGCCGAAGAATATATATTGGGATTCCGTCAGCGTTTGGCCGATATTTTCCAAGATCCGGAAAAAGCATTTCAGAAATTCGCGCAATTGGCCATGAACAGCGGTATCAATGCGGCTGCGGAAAATATATCCAAGGATCCAGATGCCTATGGTTCGATCAAAGGATGGTCGTTTGGCCCATTGAACAATCCGGCTCGTTCCGGTATTTTGAAACTCAGCCTGCCTGCGGCGGTGCGCACCGCCATCGAAGGATTTACCGCGCATATGCAAACCGGCGGCGGCGCGTATGGCCGCGACGATTTGAAACGCAAGGTGGAATCTATTAAATCCAAATTTGAAGAAGCGGAACAGGAACATGGTTCCACCGGTCAGCGGATCGAACTGGAATTGCAAATTGCGGAATTGGCCAAAGGAATCTCATTCCGGGATCTCGCGGCCCTGCCCAAGGAACAATATCGCGTGATCGAAGGTTTGCGCGACAAATACCGCAATTTGATCCAAACCAATGAAAACGATCCCGCCAAACGAATCGCGGCGAATAAGAAGAAATAATTATTACAGTATCATTTCCACTGGATTTTTATAGATCCTGTCACACAGCGTGAACAGTTAGCCATTCCAAGAATGGGTTTTATTAGAATCAGGGCCAGGCTTGACAACCTTAAAATATGTATTTATAAAGGATACATATAAATTCAATCGATGAGGATGTATGAGTGTAGCCGTTGCCCCGTCTTTGCCCTCGGTTGCGAAAGATGGATTGCCTGTATATTTACCCGCAGAATATTGTAGCAAGGTTGCGGCCTTGCCTATTAGCGATGCTTTGAAATTAGAGCTCAATGTGCCTATATCAGTTACAAAAAAACTGATTCCCGCTTTAACGCATCCTTGCTCTAACGCCGTTCCACCAAAAACTTTGCGCGGTTTTGCCACGTTGCAAGAACTGGCAAATTGGATTAATTGCGGCGAAGGTAGCGTGGATATACTAGCCCGCGATTACAAAGGTATAGGGCCGGCGGGAAAAGCATGTCTGCAAAATGTATTGAGCAGATTGGGATTGCTTTCTAATGTTCAGGTTATCGATGCTCATCAAACACATCAAGGGTGGGAAGGAATATTAGATGTTAGCGGATTTGGCCCACCATCTGCTTTACTTTTAGAAATGTCTACAGTAGTCCCTTCACATTGTACCACTACATTATGGTTGACTGATCAGAACAGCTCTCCGATATTAATGGAAATCACCAGCCCCGCCGGTATATTACGGTTAAGAGATTTTAGCCGCGTACCCCGATAGAATTATTTCTTTTTCAATGCCCGGCGTTGGGCGCGGTTGCTGCCGCTATCGCCGCCGCCAGTTCCGAATGCGCCCCCCTGGCCAAAACCTTGGCCGCGCGATTCTTCTTTGGCTGGGCCGGAAAATTCCATGCGTTGCGGTTGTGCCGGTGTACCAAAATTCAATGTTTGCGGCATGGCGGGTTGTTGCGCGCTCATCGCTTGTTGAAATGCTTCGACAACGACCGGATTGATTTCGGCTTTGGCCAAAATCATGGTCACGGTTTCGCGCATACGGCCTAACATTTCATGGAATAAATTGAACGCTTCGCGTTTATATTCCATCAATGGGTCGCGTTGCGCATAGGCGGATAGGCGCACGCCGTGGCGCAAATGATCCAGCGACAATAAATGGTCTTTCCACGACATATCGAGAACGCGCAGCAATTGCGCTTTTTCGACTTCTTGCCACAGCGCGTTGCCATACATGGCCTTTTTCGCGGCCATTTTGGTTTCAACTTCGCGGGTAACGCGTTCGGTTATATCGTCGTCGGTAATGTGTTCTTCCTTGGCCCAGGATTCGACCGGAAGATCCAGCCCAAAGATACGGCGGCATTCTTCGTGCAATGTTTTCACTTCCCACTGTTCGGGATAGGAACGCGGCAGGATGGCGCTGGAAATAATGGTATTAGTTACATCCGCGCGCATATCGGCCAGCATTTCGCCGACATCGGCTTGTTCCATGATTTCGCGGCGCTGCGAATATACAACGCTGCGCTGATCGTTCATAACGTCGTCTTCGCGCAATAAATGTTTGCGGATTTCAAAGTTGCGGTTTTCGACTTTTTGTTGTGCCTTTTCCAGCGCGCGGGTAATCCATGGGTGGGTGATCGCTTCGCCCTTTTTCAAGCCTAAGGTTTGCAAGACGCTGTCCATTTTTTCCGATCCAAAAATGCGCATCAAATCGTCTTCGAGCGACAAGAAGAATTTCGATCCGCCCGGATCGCCTTGACGGCCGGAACGGCCGCGTAATTGATTGTCGATACGGCGCGATTCGTGGCGTTCGCTGCCAATGACGAATAAACCGCCAGCCTCGCGTACTTGTTTACGCGCTTCTTCTATTTCGGATTTAATTTGCGCGGTTTTTTTCGCGATTTGATCGGGATCGGTTACGCCATCCAATTCTTCGCGCAGGCGCATATCCAGATTGCCACCCAATTGAATATCGGTACCACGGCCAGCCATGTTGGTGGCAATCGTAATCGCGCCAGGGCGGCCAGCTTGAGAAATAATCGCCGCTTCGCGTTCATGGTGGCGGGCGTTCAAAACTTCGTGGCGGATTCCGGCTTTTTTCAATACTTCGGATAATTGTTCCGATTTTTCGATCGACACGGTGCCAACCAGAACCGGCTGTTTGCGGGACATACATTCACGCAGCAACGCAATGACTGCGTCGTATTTTTCTTCGGCCGTGCGGTAAACATCGTCGTCCATATCCTGACGCGCGACTGGCACGTTGGTTGGAATCGCAACGACATCCAAATTGTAAATTTCGCCGAATTCGGTCGCTTCGGTCAGGGCAGTGCCGGTCATGCCGGCCAATTTTGGATAAAGGCGGAAATAATTTTGCAGTGTTACCGAGGCCAATGTTTGGTTTTCGGTTTGTACGTTTACTTTTTCCTTGGCTTCCAATGCTTGGTGCAGACCATCGGAATAACGGCGGCCTTCCATCATACGGCCGGTGAATTCATCGATGATAATGACTTTGCCATCTTTGACGATGTAATCGACATCGCGTCTGAAAATTTTGTGGGCGCGTAGGGCTTGGTTAGTATGATGCACCAAGGCAGTGTTGCGCACATCGTACAATGCGCCTTCGGTCAAAAGACCATCTTCGATCAATAATTTTTCAGCATGTTCCGAACCTTTGTCGGTCATGGTGACGGAACGGCCTTTTTCGTCCATTTCGAAATCTTCGGCTATCAGGCGCGGAATAATCCGGTCGACCTTGTAATATAATTCCGTCGATGTTTCGGCAGGGCCGGAGATAATCAACGGCGTTCTGGCTTCGTCGATTAAAATACTGTCAACCTCATCGACAATCGCATAGAAAAACGGGCGTTGCACCAAATCGTTTTTATGATATTTCGGCGCAATATGGTCGCGCAAATAATCGAAACCGAATTGGCTGTTGGTGCCATAGGTGACATCGGCTTGGTACGCCGCTTTGCGGTCTTCGTCGCTTAAACCTTCGACAATGCATCCAACCGTCAGGCCCAGGAAACGATAAATTTTTCCCATCCATTCGGCGTCGCGTTTCGCGAGGTAATCGTTCACGGTAACCACATGCACGCCCTTGCCGGCAAGGGCGTTTAAATAAACCGCTAATGTTGCGACCAGGGTTTTACCTTCGCCGGTTTTCATTTCCGCGATCATGCCGCGATGTAACACGATGCCGCCAATTAACTGCACATTGAAATGCCGCTGGTGCAAGGTGCGTTTGGCGGCTTCGCGTACGGTGGCAAAGGCTTCGGGTAATAAATCGTCTAATTCTTCGCCATTTTGCAGGCGCGTTTTAAATTTGGCGGTATTGCCGCGCAATTGCTCGTCGCTTAATTTTTCATACGATGATTCAAGGGCATTGATTTCCAAAACCAAGGGATCGATCGATGCCAAAATCCGGTCATTATGCGTGCCAAAAATTTTGCGCGCGAAAGCTGCTAATACCATTATTTTTCCTGCCTTTATATAACCGGTTGGTGTTACGGTCTTGGGACCATAAAGTCAATCATTCGCTGATTATATAAGAGCCGGATGCGGCAAAACCAAGGCGGGGATTGTGGATTAAGTGCCTGAAGCAGCGTCTATTTTTAGTTTTCGAGAACCGTTGAAAAATCCTTAAAATTGTGTTAATATGGATATTAGGATTAACAATTTATTGTTGTATTTCAGAATGTTAAATATTGATCCTATTGCAGTTTCTCAAGCGTATGGCCGGGCGGTAGACAGCCAGGCTTCGACGCGTTCTTTGGAACTGAAACCGATTTATAATGGCGGCCGCTCTGGCGGTTATGCCGGCCAAGATTCCGTGGATATTTCCAAAGATGGCCAAGATTTTTCCAGTTTCCTATCGGATCAAAACAAAAAACAACAACAGGCCGAGTTACAGGACTTG
Organism: uncultured Alphaproteobacteria bacterium; assembly: GCA_964647725.1. Lineage (GTDB taxonomy): Bacteria > Pseudomonadota > Alphaproteobacteria > SHNJ01 > SHNJ01 > SHNJ01. The sequence continues at coordinate 29,162 of CAZYJI010000015.1, read as the reverse complement.
ATTCGCCTGACCCCGCAACAACAACAAATCAGCCAGCGGTACGATCAAGCCCGTGCGCAAGTGATTGGATTTTTAATCGCTCAAGGCCTGACTCCAGGCCAAGCTTTGCCGCAAGCGGAAAAAATCATTTCCCGCATGGGATACCAACGCCATCCTGGTTATGGCCAATCGAACGGCGGCAATGCCGAATCGTTTGAAAGTGAATTGAAAAAAACCGCCGCGCGCGAAGAAACCGCGGCGATCCGGGCGATCGATCCGATTTCCGGCGTTAATATCCTGGCTTAAATAATCCTCGTTTAAAGCATTTATCCCAATCAATAGGCCTTTAGCGGGCGGTTTAACTATGCTATGAAATAGCCACAGTTTGTCTTTATCCTAAAAGTTACTCCCTATTTTTCTGGTTCATGAAAGGAATAATAATGTCTAAGAAACTAATTTATGTTTTGGGGTTTGTGGTAATCCTGGCCGCCGGATCTTATGGTATTGCGGTCGCCGCAGATGCCGTAAAAGTATCCTCGCCGCCAGCCGCGGCCAAAGATACTGGCGCTACCTTGTCGCCAAACGCTACCGTCGCCAAAGTGAATGGTGAAGTGATCAAAGGTTCTGAATTATTAGAAGTGCGCGCCGGTTTGCGCGCGCCGAACAATCAAATGCCGCTGGAAGGCATTTATGACCAATTGCAGGAACGCATGATTGACGCGAAATTGGTATTGGACGCAGCGAAAAAAGCCAAATTGGCTGATGACAAAGAAGTCAAAGAAAAAGTCGCCAAGGCACAAGAAGCTATTATGCGCGATGTATACCTGACCCGCGAAGTTGGCCAAAAAGTAACCACCGCCGTTGTAGAAGAACGTTATAAAAAAATGGCTGCCGATTATAAACCGCAAAGCGAATTGAAGGCGCGCCATATCTTGGTTGCAACCGAGGCCGAAGCCAAAACAATTGCGGATCAATTGAAAAAAGGCGGCGATTTCGCGAAGATTGCCAAAGAAAAATCCACCGATAAAACCAGCGCCGAAAATGGCGGCGATTTAGGTTATTTCACTGCTGAACAAGTGGTGGAACCGTTCGCCAAAACCGCATTCGCGTTGAAAGACGGCGAAATTTCCGCGCCAGTGCAAAGCCAATTCGGCTGGCACATTATCCAAGCGCAATCGCGCCGCGATACCAAAATCCCGGCTTTGGACGAAGTAAAACCGGACATTCAACGCATGGTCGCGGATGAAATGTTGGCCAATTTCTTCGGCAAGTTGCGCAGCGCTGCGAAGATCGAAAAATTCGGTCTTGATGGCAAACCGGTAACCGCTTCGGCCGCGCCTGCGGACAAAGCGCCGGAAGCCGGAAAGAAGGTTCAGTAATCTGTGAACAGTGGACGGTGGACAGTATAAAAACTGTTCACCGCCCACCGTACACGGTCCACCGTCATGCGTAAATTTTTATTTGTCGTCGCCGCCGTGATGTTAAATGATCGCGGCGAAATTTTATTGACCGAACGCCCATCGGGCAAAAGCCTTGCGGGCCTATGGGAATTTCCCGGCGGCAAGGTAGAGGCGGGCGAAAAACCCGCGCTTGCCCTTGTGCGCGAATTGAAAGAAGAAATTCATATCGATGCGGATGCGGCGGATTGCGTGCCGTTGACATTCGTCGAATTCGATTATCCCGATTCGACATTATTCATGCCGTTATACCGCGTTATGAAATGGCGCGGCGATGTTGTGCCGCAAGAAGGCCAGCATTATGCATGGGTGCCGTTGGATAAATTATCCGAATATCCCGTACCGCCAGCGGATGAAGAAGTAATCCGGTTATTGCCGGGAATGCTGAAATAATTTTTTACAGCACGTCTGCCAATTTGTGTGTCGCGCTGCCCCGCGCCAATGGCTGTTGCTGCGTATCGGCGGGCGCCCAGCCGGATAAATAGGCGATTTGGCAAGTAACTTGATTTCGATGTTCCTGTTGAAAAATTTCAGCGGCGCGGCGCAACACATCGCGGCGTAGCGATTTTCTGGCGCGGTCCTTGGCGAAATTGGCAAGTCCGGCCCGGCGCATTTTATCCAACAGATCGAAAAAACTTTCAAAACTTAGGGTGATATATTCTTGATGTGCAACCGGCAAAGCAAATCCGGCGCGTTGCAATAACGGTGGCAGGGATGTGAAATCGGGCAGGGGAATCAATCGCGATGCGGCGCTGTTGGTTAATTCCACCTCCGCCATTAAAAAACTTTGCCGCAATTCTTGCAATGTTTCACCAGCCAATAAACTCGCGTTGAACAATCCATCCGGTTTTAAAATGCGGCGTATTTGCGCTAAACTGCCGGGCACGTCGTTGACCAGATGCAGCGATAAATTAGAAATGACCAAATCGAAACTGTGTGGTGTGAAGGGCAATAAATCTTCTTCGCCGTAAATATCGCCGCCCGCCGCGTCCATAACAACGATTCGTGCCGCAGGATACATTTTTTGCAAAGATTGTTTGAAATGACCCGCATCGCCGAGGATCAAAATATTCTGAAAATCACGGCGGATTAGTTCCAAATCCTCGATCATGCGCGCGGCAATTTCGGCGGACAACGCGCTGTGATCCGCCTTGTTCTTTGCGGCTTTTTCCCGTCTTTGGCGCAACAAGGCGCGGTCGAATGGGTGTTGATTCAATTTGCTTGTCCCTTGGATAAAATACGCTAGGCTTTGTACCATGTTTGCCCGCAAAACAACAGCCCGGCTTGCGCCCGCTTTGTCGTCCAATCCCGCTTCGAAATTGCTGGATATGGTGTTGCCGCACACATGCGGCCTGTGCCGCGAGGTGATGAATTCCGGCCAAAGCCTTTGCGCCGATTGTTGGGGTGGATTGCAATTTATCGCCCGCCCGCATTGCGATTGTTGCGGCCTGCCATTCGCGTTCGATTTAGGGCCGGGGGCATTATGCGCCAAATGCGTTGAAAAACGGCCATCGTTTACGGCGGCGCGCGCGGCATTGAAATATGACGATCACAGCAAACAAATGATCCTGGCATTTAAACACGGCGATAAAATCCATCTGCGCGGTTTATTGGCAAAATTTTTATATCAATCCGGGAAAGATGTTTTGCAAGGCGCCAATTTAATCGCGCCGGTGCCATTGCATTGGTGGCGCATGGTAAAACGCAAATATAACCAAGCCGCCTTGTTATCGTCGGAAATTGCCAATTATTCCGGCCTTGATCATGGAGCGCATTTATTGCTGCGTAAAAAACGCACCGTGCCGCATGAAAACATGTCGCGGGACGAGCGCGAGAAAAATGTTAGCAAAGCGTTTACGGTTAATCCAAAATATGTGGATTCGGTTAAGGGCAAGATTATTGTTTTGGTCGATGATGTGATGACCAGCGGTGCAACGGTTAATGAATGCGCCAAAACCCTTTTGAAACAGGGTGTGGCCGAAGTTAGGGTGTTAACCCTGGCGCGGGTGGTGTTTGACAGTTAATATCGTTGAATCTTTGTCCTTTCCGGTCTAAATTTGATGAAATTTCTGTACGGTATTCCCATGAATTTGACATCAACCCCCAATAGTTTGAAGGAGAAGTGGATGAAACGCATAATTGCATTGGCGTTGGTATTGCTGGCCATTACCGCCGCCGCCGCCATTGCCGGGGACGGCAAGGATGGCCGTTATCAAGTCATCAACACCACGATTTCGATGCCTGGCCCGGTTAAATATGAATTGTCGCAACCGATTTTGGTCGATACCCAAACTGGCGGCACCTGGATTTTGGCGCAACCCGAAGGACAAATTATCGGCTGGTATCCATTGACCAAATCCGACAAAATGCCGGAACCGCCGAAAAAACCGGCCGCTGGCGATGCAGAACCAAAGCAGTAGTTTTTTCGCTGCGCGATCCTATATTAAAAAGGCCGGACCAATCCGGCCTTTTTCATGGAGCCTATAATGACCAACAAAATCGAAGTTTATACCACAACCTATTGCCCGCATTGCACCCGCGCTAAAGACTTGCTAAAGAAAAAAGGCCAGAGTTTCCAGGAAATCAATTGCGAAGAAGATGAAAATATTTGGAATGATTGCGTGAAACGCTCGGGCGGACGGCAAACTGTGCCGCAGATTTTCATCAACGGCACCCATGTCGGGGGCGCGGATGACTTATACGCGCTGGACAAAGCCGGAAAATTGGATGAGATGTTAGGGACTTAAGGCGTGGCGCTGACGATATAATTCACGCCCAGATCGCCGCTTAATTTCCAATTCCGGCCAATGGGGTTAAAAGAAATCCCATTTTGCGCGCGGATTTTTAAATTATTGCGGTTCAGGATTTCTGCCAGCTCCGACGGCATGATGAATTTATTCCAGTCATGCGTTCCGGGTGTAACCCAGCCCAGAATATCTTCGGCTATAACAATAGCTTGGGCATAGGACTTTATCGTTCGGTTCAGCGTCGATAAAATTAAAACCCCGCCTGGTTTCAAAACATGGCGTAACGATTTTACGAATAATTCTACGTTGTCGACATGCTCGATGATTTCGAGTGCCAGTACGGCATCGAAACGGTCTTTGCGTCGCGCCAGATTTTCAACCGGCTCGTTCCGGTAAGAGATTTTTAAACCGCTTTGCGCGGCATGATCGCGGGCAACATCAATGGCAATTGGATCGGCATCGAGACCGGTGATATTGCCGCCAAGCCTTGCCAATGGCTCAGAAGTCAGCCCGCCGCCGCAACCTACATCCAAAATATCAAGGCCCGAAAGCGGCAAGGATTTGGTGGGTTTGATTTTAAAATGCGCGGCGATTTGGCCAGTGATGAATTCCAATCGCGTCGGGTTCAAAGCGTGCAAGGGTTTAAACTTGCCATCTTCGTTCCACCAATCGGGGGCATCCTTGGTAAAATGGGCGATTTCGCGCGGGTTTATGGTGTTTGACATGCGTTGAAATCAAGCTTAGCGCCTTTTCGCCATGCTTGCAATTTTCTTATAAAACGACATAATACGGGGTTTAAATCGAGGTAAAACAAAGAAATGGCAAGGTTAGTTTTAAAATTTGGCGGCACATCGGTTGCGGATATCGCCCGCATCCGGAAAGTAGCCCGCCTGGTACAATCCCAGCTCGAAGCGGGGCATGAAATCGCGGTGGTGGTATCCGCCATGGCGGGAGAAACCAATAAGCTGGTGGCGCTCGCGCGCGAGGCGCAAAAAAATCCTGCTTTGCGCGAATATGACATGGTGATTTCATCGGGCGAACAAGTCACGGTCGGTTTGCTGGCGATGGCGTTGCAAGATATCGGCATCAAGGGCCAATCATTTTTGGGCTGGCAAATTCCGGTACGCACCGATGCGCAACATTCGAATGCCTGGATTGAGAATGTCGAAGGCGAAAATTTAATCAAATTGATGCAACAAAAAGTGGTTCCAGTAATTGCCGGATTCCAAGGTCTTGGCCCGGATGGTTCGGTAACCACATTGGGCCGCGGTGGATCGGACACGACTGCGGTTGCGATTGCGGCAGCGGTAAAAGCCGATCAATGCGATATTTACACGGACGTTGAGGGCGTGTTCACGACCGATCCGCGCATCGTTGAAAACGCGCGCAAATTGGATAAAATTTCATACGAAGAAATGTTGGAACTGGCATCGCAAGGCGCCAAAGTATTGCAAACACGGTCGGTTGAAATCGCCATGCGCCATAAGGTGCGCGTGCAAGTATTGTCCAGCTTTAAAAACGAAATCGGGACCTTTGTGGTCGATGAGGAGGAAATTATGGATGCAAAATCGGTAAGCGGTCTGGCGTATAGCAAAGAAGACGCCAAGGTGATGGTCACGGGATTACCGCAACAAACAGGCGTTGCCGCGAAAATTTTCGCGCCATTGTCGGCGGCGGGCGTGAATGTCGATATGATCGTGCAAAATGTGGGTGAAACCGGCAAGGCGAATATTACCTTTACCGTGCCAAAAGTCGATTTGGATCGCACGCTGAAAACCTTGTATCAGAATCAACCAACCATCGGATTTGCCGCAGTAACGGGGGATACCAATATCGTCAAGGTATCGGTCGTGGGGCTTGGCATGCGCAATCATGTGGGCGTCGCGCAAACCATGTTCGATACGCTGGCGGCCAAAGGCATCAATATTCATGTGATTTCGACATCTGAAATTAAGATTTCTGTTTTGATCGAAGCGGAATATTTGGAACTTGCATTGCGTGCGCTGCATGCTGCGTATGGTTTGGATCAAGATGGTAAATCCGCATCGAAAGCGAGCGCGGCTTAATGCAAAAAATCCACACGCTGGAATCCTTGATGCAAGATGGCTGCAATTTTCTCGGCAGCAAATATGCGATCATGGGCGGGGCGATGACGTGGGTATCGGAACGCAATCTGGTTGCGGCCATTTCGAATGCGGGCGGGTTTGGCGTTGTGGCGTGCGGATCGATGACGCCGGATTTGCTGGATGCGGAAATCAAGGCGACGCGGAAATTGACGCAAAAACCGTTCGGCGTGAATTTGATCGTAATGCACCCGAAATTGGAAGATCTGGCGCAAACCTGTATCGATAACAAAATCACCCATGTGGTGCTGGCCGGCGGCGTTCCAAAAAAAGCGATTATTCAAAAATTAAAAGACGGCGGCGCGAAAGTGATTGCCTTTGCGCCAGCATTGGTGATTGCGCGTAAATTGATCAAGGACGGCGCCGATGCGCTGGTGATTGAAGGCACGGAAGCGGGCGGGCATATTGGTCCCGTGACCACTTCCGTTCTGGCACAAGAAATTTTGCCGAATATTATCGAAGTGCCGGTGTTCGTTGCGGGCGGCATTGGAAGGGGCGAGGCGATTCTGAGTTATCTGGAAATGGGCGCGGCGGGGGTGCAATTGGGCACAAGGTTCGTTTGCGCCAATGAATGTATCGCGCACCCGAATTTTAAAAAGGCTTTTATTCGCGCGGCCGCGCGCGAAGCGATTCCGACGGTTCAAATCGATCCGCGTTTTCCGGTGATTCCAGTGCGCGCGCTGATCAACGAAGGCACCAAACGTTTTATGGAAAAACAGCGCGAAGTGATCGAAAAATACGATTCCGGCGATTTGACCATGGATCAGGCGCAATTGGAGATCGAACATTTCTGGGCGGGCGCCTTGCGCCGCGCGGTGGTGGATGGCGATGTCGAAAATGGCTCTTTAATGGCAGGGCAAAGCGTCGGTTTGGTCAATGCCGAACAATCCACGCAAGAAATCATTGATGAATTGATGCAACAAGCCCAAACGGCGCTGCAACATAAACGCGTGGCATAAGCAGCGTATACCCCACAGATTTTGGATGTTTTGCCCGCTAGGTCTTTACCCCATGCGCGGTACGTTATACCCTGGGGTATGTTGCCCCAAATTCAACCTTCCCGGCAGTTGCTGAAAAACTTGCGCGATATTATCGGGCGTTATCCCGATCCGCGCGAACGGTTGCAACAAGTCGTCAAATCCATCGCCGTCGGCATGGCGGTCGAAGTTTGTTCGGTATACATCAAACGGCCCGGCGATTTGCTGGAATTATTCGCAACCCAAGGTTTGAATCCGGCGGCGATCAACAAAACGCGCCTGCGCATCGGCGAAGGTTTGGTCGGTTTGATCGCATCGACCGCGCAGCCCGTGGTTGCGGCGAATGCGTGGGAGCATCCGAATTTCGTTTACCGCCCGGAAACCGAAGAAGAAAATTTTAAATCATTTTGCGGCGTACCGTTATTGCTGGGTGGACGCGTTGTGGGCGTATTGGTGGTGCAAAATATCAAACAACGCCATTACAACGATGATGATGTGGAATTGCTGGAAACCATCGCCATTCTGCTTGGTTATTTGATTACATCTGGCGATCTGATTAAACCCGAAGAACAATTGGGCGGCGATGGCATCGGTATCGTGCCGACGCGTTTTTCCGGTTTGCGGATTCATTCCGGTCTGGCGATTGGGCGGGCGTTTGTTTATAACGCCGCGCCGCGCATTACACGCATGATGTCGGACAATACCGATGAAGAATTATCGCGCCTGCAACAGGCGCTGGACACGATGCACATATCGATCAGCGGCATGATCGAAAACGCCGCCAACGATATGCCGGTCGCGGCCGGACAAGAACATGTCGAGGTATTGGAGTCGTACCGCCTGTTTGCCAGCGACAAGGGCTGGTTAAACCGGATTCGCGAGGCGATCAACACGGGTCTTTCCGCCGAAGCGGCCGTGCAAAAAGTGCATAACGAAACCCGCGCCCGGATGAATTTAATTAACGATCCTTATATCCGCGCCCGGCTTGCGGATTTGGAAGATATTACCGCGCGCTTGCTGCAACATATTTTGGGCGATGAAACTTTTATGGCCAGGTACATTGCGGATCAGGATTTTATTGTGGTCGCGCGCGATCTTGGCCCCGCGGCGTTGTTGGATTTCGACCGCAAGCGTTTGCGCGGCGTGGTATTGGAAGAAGGCTCGCAAACCGCGCACGTCGCGGTGGTGGCGCGGGCGCTGGATATTCCGGTCGTGGGCAAAATCGGCGATGCGTTGCGCCGGATTGAATCGGGCGATCCATTGATTCTGGATGGCGAAAACGCCGAAGTCTATATTCGCCCCGGCGAGGAGGTTGTACAATTATTCCGCGACAATATCGTAGTGCGCGAAAAACGCCGCGCGCAATATGCCGCCGCGCGCAACTTGCCCGCAATCACCACCGATGGCGTACCGGTATCGTTGATGATTAATGCCGGACTTCCGATCGATATCGAACAGTTGGATACGACCAACGCCGATGGGATCGGATTATTCCGCACCGAAATTTCTTTTATGACCTATGGCGAAGTGCCGGGCCTGGCCGAGCAAACCGAGTTTTACAAACAAATGATCGATGCGGCCGGGTACCGACCAATCGTATTCCGCACCATCGATGTTGGCGGGGATAAGCCATTGCCCAACATGCCGCACCATGCCGAGGAAAATCCGGCCATGGGTTGGCGCGGATTGCGGTTATCGCTGGATATGCCGTCGTTATTACGCCAGCAATTGCGCGCGATGTTACGCGCCTGCAAAGGCAAGCGTTTGCAATTGATGTTCCCAATGGTCGCCGAAATCGCCGAATTCGATGCCGCCAAAAATTTGCTGGATATGGAAGTCAAACGGTTCAAGGAACGCGGCGAAGATTTGCCATCGCAAATCGCGGTCGGCGCAATGTTAGAGGTGCCTGCGTTATTATGGCAATTGCCGGCATTGTTGAAACGCGTCGATTTCTTGTCGGTTGGCAGCAACGATTTGATCCAGTTTTTATTCGCCAGCGACCGGGGCGGGGCGCGCACATCGTTGCGGTATGATTCATTATCGCCACCGGTATTGCGCGTGATCCGCAATTTGGTCGAAGAATGCGACAAGGCTGGCGTGCCATTGACCCTTTGCGGCGAGATGGCCGCAAGACCACTCGAGGCCATGACGTTGGTCAGCCTTGGCCTGAACCGCCTGTCCATGTCCGCGTCCAGCATCGGCCCGATCAAGGCCACGATCCGCCAGTTGAATGTCGCCCAATTCCGGGCCTATGTTTTGTCCTTATTGGACAGCACGGAACATAGTATTCGCGGCAAATTAAAAGCCTTTGCCGGGGACCGGGGTATTTTGATCCGGGATTGATAAAGATTTTTGCAAATTATTGAAAAATAGGCTAAAAAGGCCGTTATGTCGCAAGCATCCGCCAACTCTTTGTCTTCTTCGCCAAACGCCGATTCGGGCGTTGGTAAAATTTTGCGCGAAGCGCGCGAAGAACAAGGTTTAAGCATTGACGATATCGCCAATCAATTATGCATCCGCGCGGTGCATTTGCGCGCCATCGAAGATGGTGATTATGACACCTTACCGGCACTGGTTTATGCGCGCGGCTTTGTCCGGTCTTATGCCGATTTTCTAAGTTTGAATCAGGACGATATTTTAGAACAATTCCGCCGCGAAACGGCCGGACGCGAAGAAATATTGGATCCGATTTACGTTCCATCCAATTCCAACCGCCAATTGCCCAGCAAGCGGACCATGATCGGATCGCTGGTTGCGTTTTTGGTGTTGATTATGATTTGGTCTTATTGGTCCTCGCCATCGTCGGTGGAAACGCCGGATGCGGAAACGGTCGGCCCAATCGATATGCCCGCCGAAGAAGGCACAACATTGACCACATCCAAAGACGCGCAGCAAAATATATTCGCGCCCAGCGATGACAAGCCAGCCGCCGCGGATGCGGGTACGATTGCCGCGGATAATTCCGCGCCGATGACCCCGGCGCCAACGGCCGAAGAAACCGCGCCAGCATCGGGCCTGTCGTTCGAAGTATTAAGCGACGCGTGGGTGGAAATTACCAATAACGATGGCCGCACATTATTCAGCAAAGTATTGCGCAAGGGCGAAACATATCAGGTGCCCGCCAATTTTAAGGGCGCTTATTTATCGACCGGCAATGCCGGCGGATTGATGTTGCGCATCGATGGAAAACGCGCTGGCCTGTTGGGCCATGCGGGCGAAGTGAACAATGATATATTGATCGATGCCCGCGAAATGGCCCGCCGCGCCCGCGATTTGCCGCGTTAGCAATTTTATATGACCGATCACAACACCATACGTCCTTATCGGATGATTCACAGGCGCGCTTGCCGTCAGATTATGGTTGGCAACGTGCCGGTTGGCGGCGATGCGCCGATTTCGGTGCAATCCATGACCAATACGCTGACCACCGACGCGGCGGCGACTATTGCCCAGATCAAAAAACTGATTGATGCGGGCGCGGATATCGTGCGCGTATCGGTCCCGGACGAGGGGTCGACAGCGGCGCTGAAAACCATCGTTCAATCGGTAAAGGTTCCCATTGTCGCCGATATTCATTTTCACTATAAACGCGCGATCGAAGCGGCGCAGGCCGGCGCGGCGTGTTTGCGTATCAATCCCGGCAATATCGGATCGGATGACCGCGTGCGCGAAGTGGTCAAGGCCGCGCGCGATCATGGATGTTCGATGCGTATCGGCGTGAACGCTGGCAGTTTGGAAAAAGAATTATTGGAAAAATATGGCGAGCCATGCCCCGAAGCGATGGTCGAAAGCGCGTTGAATCATGCGCGGATTTTACAGGATCTGGATTTCCACGAATTTAAAATCAGTGTGAAGGCATCGGATGTGTTCCTGGCCGTTGCGGCGTATCAGCAATTGGCAACCGCTATCGATTGCCCACTGCATATCGGCATTACCGAGGCCGGATCGTTGCGTACTGGCACAGTAAAATCTTCGATCGGGCTTGGCATGTTATTATGGTCGGGCATCGGCGATACGATTCGCGTGTCGCTGGCCGCCGATCCGGTCGAAGAAGTAAAAGCCGGATTTGAAATGCTGAAATCCCTGGGCCTGCGCCACCGGGGCGTGAATATTATCGCTTGCCCATCTTGCGCGCGGCAGCAATTTAACGTGATTGAAACCGTGCGAGTATTGGAAGAAAAATTGGCGCATATCACAACGCCGATGACCGTGTCGATTATCGGCTGCGTCGTCAACGGCCCGGGCGAGGCCGCGATGACCGATATCGGTCTTGCGGGCGGCGGCAATGGCACGCATATGGTTTATGTCGCAGGCAATCAGGATCACCGCATCAAGGATCAGGATATCGTTGCGCATATCGTCGAAATGGTGGAAAAAAAGGCAGGAGCTGGCAATGTCTAAATTACAACCCGTACGCGGTACCCATGATTTATACGGCGATGATATGCGCCGCCACCGCCATGTGGTCGAAGTCGCACGCGATATCGCCGGCCGTTATATGTTCGAAGAAATCATCCCGCCGATTTTCGAATTTACCGAAGTATTCGCGCGTTCGATGGGCGAATTCGGCGCGACGCTGATG
>CAZYJI010000015.1:14821-17287 GCA_964647725.1 uncultured Alphaproteobacteria bacterium | reverse complement strand
GTCGTGTCCAAGGAAATGTATTCCATGACCGATAAGGGCGGGGAAAATATCACGCTGCGCCCGGAATTGACCGCTGGATTATGCCGCGCGGTTATATCGCAAGGTCTAGCGCAAAACGCGCCATTAAAATTTTTCAGCCATGGCCCGGTATTCCGGTATGAACGCCCGCAAAAGGGCCGCCAGCGCCAGTTCCATCAAATCGACGTTGAAATTATCGGCGTCGAATCGCCGGTCGCGGATGTGGAAAGTATTTCATTGGGTGCGCGGATTTTGGATGCGCTGGGTATTTTCCGTAGATGCACATTGGAAATCAATACGCTGGGCGATATGGAAAGCCGCAAAAATTATCGCGCCGCGCTGGTTAAATATTTCACCGCGCACAAGGATAAATTATCCGAAGACAGTTTAAAGCGTCTGGAAAAAAATCCGATGCGCATTTTGGATTCCAAGGATGAAGGCGATAAACGCCTGGTCGCATCATCGCCGGATTTCAGTGAATATTTGAATGAACCGTCCAAGGATTTCTTTGCCAAGGTCAAAGACGGCCTGACAGCAGTGAATATCCCGTTCAAAATCAACACGCGTTTGGTGCGCGGCCTGGATTATTACTGCCATACCGCGTTTGAATTCACCACCAACGATCTGGGCGCGCAAGGAACGGTGATGGGCGGTGGTCGTTATGACGGGTTGATCGAAAATCTGGGTGGGCCGAAATTGGCGGGAATCGGTTGGGGCGCGGGGATTGAACGTTTGGCGATGTTATTGGAATATATGCCGATGACGGCGCGGCCGGTGGCGATTGTGCCGGTTGGCGAAAGCGAACAGGCATTCGCCGCAACTTTGGCGGATGATTTGCGCCGCGCCGGGATCACTATCGATATGGGTTATTCCGGCAATGTCGGCAAGCGGATGAAACGCGCCGGCGACCGCAATGCAAAATTCGCGGTGATCATCGGCGGTGATGAAATCAAATCCGGCCAGGCGCAGGTGCGCAATATGGATTCGGGCGAGGAGAAAAAGATCGCCTTTAATCAATTACAGCAATTTTTAAAATAAACGGAAGATGAGATGTTAATCGAAGCAAAATTAGAAAAAGTATTGAAACGCCACAGCGACTTGCGCGATCAATTGTCGGGATCGGTTCCGTTGCGCAGCGAAGAATTGGTGAAATTGAACAAAGAATATGCCGAATTGACGCCGGTCGCCGAAAAAATCGAGCAATGGAAAAGCACCCGCAAGGAAATGGCGGATTTGGAAGCCATGAAAAACGATTCCGCCGCCGATGCCGATATGCGCAAAATGGCGGAAGAAGAATTTTACGCGTTAAAGGAAAAATTGCCGGGCATCGAACATGAATTGCAGGTGATGTTATTGCCAAAAGACGCCGCCGATGATCGTAACGCGATTCTGGAAATCCGCGCCGGCGCAGGCGGGGACGAAGCGGCCTTGTTTGCCGCGGAAATGTTCCGTTTATATGAAAAATACGCGGCGTTGCGCGGCTGGCGGTTCGAAGTTCTAAGCATTTCCGATACCGGTCTTGGCGGGTTCAAGGACGCCACCGCCGAAATATCCGGCACAGGCGTGTTCGCGCGGATGAAATTCGAATCCGGCGTGCACCGCGTGCAACGCGTACCAGACACCGAGGGATCGGGCCGGGTGCATACATCGACCATCACCGTTGCGGTTCTACCCGAAGCGGAAGAGGTTGACGTTAAAATCGAAGAAAAAGATTTGCGGATTGACGTGTTTCGCTCGAGTGGTCCGGGCGGCCAGTCGGTCAACACTACCGATTCGGCAGTGCGGATTACCCATATTCCAACCGGCACCGTGGTACAGCAACAAGACGAAAAATCGCAGCACAAAAACAAGGCCAAAGCGCTGAAAATTCTGCGCGCGCGTTTGTACGAGGTAGAGCGTGCCAAGATCGAGGCCGAACACGCCGCCAAACGCAAAAGCCAGGTTGGCACCGGCGATCGTTCGGAACGTATCCGCACCTATAATTTTCCGCAAACCCGCGTGACCGATCACCGCATCAATGTGACGTTGCACCAAATGGACAAAGTTATGCAGGGTGAAATCGATGAATTGGTCGACGCGCTTATCGCGAACGATCAGGCCGAACGTTTGGCGGCGTTGGAGTAGGCGTGGCTGATTCTGGCCGGTAAATTGGCAATTCGCTAGTTCCATCATTACTGGGTGGGATATTAGTAGCTTCATTATCAGAAATTGCTTCCCCAGATGGACACCATGTATTCAATGCATTAGTTAATCTATTATCCCGAATATTTTGTGCCGCTTGTCTGACCCTGGCCAAATAACTGGCATCAATAGGTGTACGAGGTGACAATAAAAGAGCTTTACATGCCTGCGGAATTTTTCCGTTATAATATTCAATTAATTTAGTTACCGTTTTATCTACGCAACTAAATTCAACGTCGTTTGGGCTGTTATAATTATTTTTGATGC
>CAZYJI010000015.1:9548-14811 GCA_964647725.1 uncultured Alphaproteobacteria bacterium | reverse complement strand
GGCGCGTTCCGTAAAACGGGTTGCAGCCTGCCAAGTTTTAAAGAAAATCGTATATATGCGGCTGGAGAAACTGTCAGTTTTTGCAACGCCAATTAATTCATCTTTTAATAATTCATCTTCTGATACAGCTTTCACTTCGTAACGATCAACCACAAATGCGCTAATAGTACGCAATAAGCCGGCTATATAGATTTTTTTCCATTTGGGCGGTTCCCGTAAACGCTCCCACAAGGGCAATTCGGCTTCTAAACCTTGTTGGGTAAAATCCAATGTTTGTGCATTGATAATTTTATTGGCAATTTTATCGCCTTTTTCTTCGCCATATATCCGTGCGCAAATATGGCCTATTCTTTTTTTGCGGGCTTCGAATGCTTTGACTGTGAAATAATGAGTAGCCAGCCGCAATAAAGCCGGATGATGTTCTTGCAAGGCATCGATCATTAAGGCCAGATCGGCAACATCATCAAATGGTATTCGTTCGGCAGTCGCAGCGGCCATAGTTACCGCTCTTGCGTAGGACCGGTGAGAGCAGGGGCTAAAGTAGTGGTACGGGTTGGCGTGCGTGCCGGTACAGCTTCTTCCCTTGACGTGTCGCGCCATGTTTCCAAGGTTGTTTTAACGCGGCCCAGCATTGTTTTGCTGAATGGATCGGCGGCCAGGGTTTTTGCTTCTAATCCGGTAACGGTTTTAATAACGGCGGCGAGTTTATCTGGATCGGCGTTAGCGGCGGATGTCTGAGTTAATTGTTCCAATTGTTTCGGCAATTCCTCGCGGTAACGGCGTTTAATGGTTTCTATGCCATTTTGAACGGCAACCGGAGTGATCTCGCCTAGGTCAGTGAAAGGGCCTGGCAGTGATTTATTCATTTCGTTCCAGGCTTGGCTCGCAGCACCGGCAACGACAGAACTGAGGACGGTTAAATCATTTATGTTTTTGGTGTCAATATTGCGGGAACGGCGCGCTTTTGTGGAGGAAGTATGGGCGCCACTATAAGCAATCTCGTCAGCAGAATAACGTTGCAATGTTTCTTGTAAATCGCCAAGGCGTTCTTGCTGTTTTGGGGAAAGATCGCCAACTTGAAATTTCCCAACCGCCATAGCCGCTTTTCCAATCAAGCTGGTTCCTTCGATTGAAGCAATTTCCCATGGTGCGGCCAAGGCGCGTTTGCGTTTTGCTTCGTTCATTTGCATTAGGCTTTTTGCTGCTTGCCGGGCATTTTTTTTGCCAAACAGACTTTCGCAAATCACCACGACATCTTGTCGCGCTTGATTGAATTTTTCACTGGTGCGGGCAAACAATGCCAGTTCTATGATGTCTGATTTCCGTTCTTCCATGGCTTGCCAGCCATCGATCATGGCGGCGATATTGTCAAAGGCGGTTGGCGTGCGAGCAATCATTTCTAATTAGGATACACTATTTCTTGTTAAAAATCAAGCGTTTAAATACGATATTTCGATGGCAAATCAATGACTTAATTCGCTTGCCAATAGGCTATTGTACAGGTTAATTGGCGGCATGTGGGGTAAAAACCGAATCAAGGATCAACTGCACTGGGCGGAAAAACAACTGGCCAAGGTTGGCATCCATGATGGCCGTTTGATCGCGCGCGTGTTGATGGAATATGTTCTGACCGCGCCGGGCGATGTTCCAAAACCATATACGTTGCGGTATCGCGAAGATGAAAAAATCACGCGGGAAAATCAAACCAAATTTCGCGATTATGTTTTTCGCCGGATGCGGGGCGAGGCGACGTCGCGTATCACCGGATACCGCGAATTTTGGTCACTGCCGTTTAAATTGAATTCGGCAACTTTGGATCCGCGTTCGGATACGGAGACATTGGTGGAAACGGCCTTAAAACAATTATCGGCGCGCGATGCGGATTATAAAAAACGTGCCTGGAAAATGCTGGATCTGGGCACGGGCACGGGGTGTATTATCATATCTTTATTGCATGAATTGCCGGCCGCGCAAGGATTTGCCGGGGATGCCAGCATGCAGGCATTAGAAGCGGCGATGGAAAATGGCCATTTAAATAATGTGGCGGACCGGTTGCATTTATTCGCCAGCGATTGGGCATCGGCCATTTCCACGGTTGATGAGGCGCAAAAATTCGATCTAATTGCGTGTAACCCGCCTTATGTGCCGGAATATTACCGCACGCTATTATCCAACGAAGTTTTGCATTTCGACCCGCCATTGGCGTTATGGGGCGGGCCGACGGGATTGGACGGTTATGCCAAAGTTATGCCGCAAATCAAAGATATGCTGAAAAAAGATGGGTTAGGATTTTTGGAAATCGGCGCGGATCAAGCCGATGCGGTGGCGCAAATTGTTGTCGATCATGGATTCACCGTGATCGAAGTAGTGCGCGATTTATCCGGCCATGCGCGATGCATTGTATTGCGCCACAGCGCTAGATCCAATTGAGAAAAAATCACGTCATTTTATATAATATTCACAGGCCAAAAATTAAGCTTGGCAGGGTGAAACGAAGACGGTAAATTGAGAATATAATAATTAGACAAATAACATTTACACAATAAATGCCGGGTAAAAACAGAGTAAGTAATAACGGCGTAAAAATAGTGGCAAAACAAACTGCGGAATGCGAATAAGCACAGCAGGATTTGCCGGAAAAAAATGAAGAACATAGACTTAAAAAGGATCATACATGAGACCTAATTCCAATCGTCGTGGGCGCAATGGACATCATCGTCATGGTGGTGGCGGTGGCGGACACAGTTCCGGCGGCGGCAACAATCACCGCCGTGGTTCCGTGCCAGTACGGTATCAGGTTTTTGAAAGCAAGGGTTCCGAAGTAAAAGTACGCGGCAACCCGCAGCAAATTTACGATAAATATTCATCGCTGGCGCGCGATGCGGTGGCATCGGGCGATCATGTTCGCGCCGAAAGCCATTTTCAGCATGCCGAACATTATTTCCGCCTGCTGAATTCCGAACCGCGCCCGCAATATCAACCATCGCCCGAAGAATTGGCGGCGGCCGAAGTCGAATTGATCAATGCCGGCGAAGCCGTGGTGGAATCGTTGGTTCCGCCCGCAGCGCCAAGCAATGATGGCAATAATGACGCCGACGATAAATCGGTGGCGTAAGATTGAATGATAGAATACAAAACGGCCCGATTTCGGGCCGTTTTTTATTTGTTTCCATTTATATGGATCGCGGCCTGCCGCACCAAAGACGTATAAGATTATTGACCAGTGTATTCGGCGGTTCCGCCGCGCTTACAATGGCTCCACGCCTTTGCTCGCGATCCAGTTCTTTTTGTAAAACCGTGACCGATTTATGATCTGTTGCCAATATTCGGATGTCTGCCTTAATAATACTCAAAACATCAGGAACTTTTTCCGCAAGGTTTTGCAGATGGGGATCAACGCCTATGGGGGCATCATTGGTGCGAGAGTGATTGCACAAAGCCTGAATAGATGAAGGATCGTGCAAGATGGCATGCAATGCATCCAAAGTGGTTATATCACGCATTAACTTGGCTTGCGCATGGCGTGTGTTACCCAGCTTCGTTTCAGCCGTCTTACGGCTTAGGGCCGATGTAACGGCGGTAAGCCCGGCGCGGCAGGCATCGTAATCCGGTTCCATTATGCGTTCTAAAGCGGTCAAAGCCGGATGTTGATCGGCGGGCGTAATATTCCGGTTGGTTGTAATAAATTCACGGGTCAAAGAATGCGCGAATTCCGGCCCGTATTTTTCTGATGGGAAACGTTCTTGCAGAAGAGCATCGACATAATTGGTGATGGTTCTTTCCGCCAATACCGCCAATGCTTCGTTCGTAATGAAAATGCCGCCATTTTGACGGTAAGCGTGAAAAGCCTTGCCGCGTCGTTCCTCGGCGGATGCCTCGATAAAACTAGAGTCTGTTATTCCCGAAGCAGGCGGTATATGAATTACCCGCGTCGGTTGATAATTCCACCATGCGTCAGGTATATTGGATGTGTTGTGTAATACAAAACTATTGGAATCGCATTTTTCCAATGCAGTGCTGAATATTCCTCGTAACATCACTATGGCGTATGGCGGTAACTCATCCTTGGAAAATAATTTAGGGATTTCGTCCTGCTTACCTTCCAAGCAATATATGATTGCGTTGTTTTGCAGGTCTTGTTCCGTTACCATACGATGCAGCGCAAGCAGCCCCTTGGTTTTTTTAGCGACGTTGCCAACAGGGCTTGCTTTAATCAGATCTGTTATCTCTTGTAAACCACGTTGATTGATTTCGGCGGTGGGATGCAAAAAACTATCTACCAGTTCGTCTGCCCGTTGTTCGGATGCGAGGGTGTTTTGTTTAATCAATTGACGCAAAAACGCACTATAAGAATCCATCAAATGGATTTTCATTTGTTGGATCATGCTGACACGACCTAAATCAAACTGGTCAGTGCCTGTGGCGGAATTTATTGTCTTGCTCAAAATTAATACCCTAAATTGATCATATCTTAAAAAGATACATTATATTTTTGATGCTGTAAATGTTTTAATTAATGGTATTACAATCACTTAGCAATTAATATAATCTTAACCGCTTGAAATCTATATCTTAATTACCCACCTAGTATATATGATCGTAAAAATCAACTAATTTATGGCACATCTATGAATCTGCAAAAATACTCCGAACGGGCTCAAGGCTTTATTCAATCGGCGCAAACCATGGCGGCGGGACGCGGCCACCAATATTTAAGCCCCGAACATTTATTAAAAGTTTTATTGGAAGATAACGAAGGCCTTGCCAGTAAATTGATCCGCGAAGCGGGTGGCGAAGCACGCATTGCATTACAAGAAGCAAACTCCGCGCTCGATAAAACCGCCAAAGTCGAAGGTGGCGGCGGAATGTACGCTTCCCAAGAATTATCCAAAGTATTCGCCAGCGCCGAAGAAGCCGCCGAAAAAGCGGGCGACAATTTCGTCACCGCTGAAATGTTGTTGCTGGCGTTATCGTTAGTTGAAAATACCGGCGCGCAAAAGGCGTTGAAATCTGCCGGGGTCGATGCGGTAAAATTGAACAAGGCGATCGGCAAATTGCGCAAGGGCCGCAAAGCAACTTCGCGCAGCGCCGAAGACACCCGGATCTCCGACGCCATCATGGCGGTGGACGAGCCGATCCGCGCCACCCGTTGCAAGCCGAACACCGGCTCGGGCTGCCAGAGCGGAAATTTGCCGTCCGGAAAGTAGTCGTTCTGAATGTCGATGACGATCAGGGCGCGTTGCGGGTTTGGGTTCATGAACCT
>CAZYJI010000015.1:0-9538 GCA_964647725.1 uncultured Alphaproteobacteria bacterium | reverse complement strand
GCACTGGATAAAGACGCGCGCGATCTGACCTGAGCGTCGTTGATGGGCAAATTGGATCCCGTGATTGGCCGCGACGAAGAAATTCGCCGCTGTATCCAGGTATTGCAACGCCGCACCAAAAATAATCCGGTGCTGATTGGCGAGCCTGGCGTTGGCAAAACCGCCATCGTCGAAGGATTGGCATTGCGCATTATCAATGGCGATGTGCCCGAAGGTTTAAAAGAAAAGAAATTAATGTCGCTGGATTTGGGCGCGATGGTCGCCGGCGCGAAATATCGCGGTGAATTCGAAGAACGGTTGAAAGCCGTTTTGGCCGATGTTTCCGCCGCCGAAGGGCAAATTATTTTGTTCATCGACGAAGTGCATAATTTGGTCGGCGCGGGCAAGGCCGAAGGCGCGATGGATGCATCGAACATGTTGAAGCCGGCATTGGCGAGGGGTGAATTGCATTGCGTTGCGGCGACCACATTGGATGAATATCGCAAACATATCGAAAAAGACGCGGCGTTAGCGCGCCGGTTTCAACCGGTTTTTGTGGAAGAACCGAATGTTGAAGATACAATTTCAATCCTGCGTGGATTAAAAGAAAAATACGAATTGCACCATGGTGTGCGGATTACCGATTCGGCGATTGTGTCAGCCGCAACATTGTCGCACCGTTATATCACCGACCGGTTTTTGCCGGATAAGGCCATTGATTTAATCGACGAGGCCGCCAGCCGTTTGCGCATGGAAGTCGATTCGAAACCCGAAGAAATCGACGAATTGGATCGCCGCATCATTCAATTAAAAATTGAACGCGAAGCAATGAAAAAAGAAACCGATCCCGCCAGCATCGACCGTTTGGCGAAATTGGAAATCGAATTGCGTGGTTTGGAAGGGCGTTCGCAAAAACTGACCGATCAATGGCGCAAGGAGAAAGCGTCTTTGTCGGATGAACGCGCGATCAAGGAAAAACTGGAAAAATCCAAACAAGATTTGGAAAAAGCGCAACGCGAAGGCAATTTGGCCAAGGCGGGTGAATTGAAATACGGCGTGATCCCGGATTTGGAAAAACAATTGCAAAAATTGTCGTCCAGCGCCGGCCAAACCATGTTGAAAGAAGAAGTCAAAGACAACGATATTGCTGCCGTGGTTTCGCGCTGGACCGGCGTTCCGGTGGATAAAATGCTGGAAGGCGAACGCGGTAAATTGCTGCGTATGGAAGATGAATTGAAGCGCCGCGTAATTGGCCAGGACGAGGCGATTACGGCGGTCAGCAACGCGGTACGCCGCGCCCGGGCCGGATTGCAAGATCCGAACCGGCCATTAGGATCGTTTTTATTCCTTGGTCCAACGGGTGTTGGCAAAACCGAATTGACCAAGGCATTAGCGGAATTTTTGTTCGACGACGATACCGCGATGGTGCGGATCGACATGTCCGAATTCATGGAAAAACATTCGGTGTCGCGCCTGATCGGTGCGCCGCCGGGATATGTTGGATATGACGAAGGCGGCAGTTTGACCGAAGCCGTGCGCCGCCGCCCGTATCAGGTGATTTTATTCGACGAAGTCGAAAAAGCGCACCCCGATGTGTTCAACGTATTGTTGCAAGTATTGGATGACGGGCATTTAACTGATGGCCAAGGTCGCAAGGTCGATTTCAAAAATACCCTTATTATCCTGACCAGCAATTTGGGCAGCGAAGTTCTTGCCACGCAGGGCGAGGGGGAAGCAGTCGAAAAAGTCCGCGATGCCGTGATGCAAATCGTGCGCAAAGCATTCCGTCCTGAATTTTTAAATCGTTTGGATGAAGTGTTATTGTTCCACCGTTTGCGCCGCACCGATATGGCGGGCATTGTCGAAGTGCAATTATCGCGTTTGCAAAAATTGCTAAACCCCCGCAAAATCATTTTGGAATTGGACGAACGGGCAAAGGCCTGGATCGCCAACGCCGGATACGATCCGGTTTATGGTGCAAGGCCATTGAAACGCATTATCCAAAAACATCTGCAAAACGCGCTGGCCGAGGCAATCCTGCGTGGCGAGATTTTAGACGGGCAGCACGTGAAGGTAACGGTCAAAGACGCGGAACTAAGCTTTGCGCCATACAGCAAAAAAATCGCCGCCGCGTAATTTATTTGGTTGGAGTCTTGGCCTTGGCGTCGGTGATGGCTTGCGTAATAACTGCAACAGAAGCGTCTTTTTTCTTGGCGATTCCGTGCGCGGCCATTAAATTTTGCGCTGCTTGCGTTTCTATATAAGTTTTAAAAGCATTCGGGATATCGCGTTCATAATGCGGTTTTGCCGGCCAGTGCAATCCCGGGCGCGTGCTGGCGGCGTCCCGGTTTAATTCTGACCAAGCCATATAACGATGCGCTTCGAAAATCGCGCCGGCTAGGAAATCGTGCGGAGAGACAGGCGGATTTTGGCTTGCGCACCAATTATTCGCATGCCGTGTGTGAAGGCCAAACACATCCTCGAGAACCATAATTTCAATGTCTTTAAACCAGGATAATGTCCAGGATCGGCCGGGGGGAATATTTTTAAAGATTTTTGGCAACGCCTCTACCAAAATCCCTTCATTGGCGCGTCCCATAATGACTGTAGCGGCAAGTATGCAAGTGAGCAAAGGGGGGTCTCCGCTCATACTAGTCTCTTGCAGCAACAAGGTGGTGCAATCCAATACTTGTTTTGCATAAAGATTCATATGACCCAGGCTAAATGCATCTATAAATTTTTGCAGCGGGTCATCCAAAGGTTCGATTTCTCTTACGGGATTTTTTCTTGTCTCGGCGAGTTTTTGGCGCTTGTCTAGTTCTCTTTGCCAAGGCGATCTGAAATCGGTGCCTAGTAGTCTGATCACCTGTGGTTTGGTGTCGATAGATCCTGTTGGCTGTGAATTCAGATCCGCCGTAGTGATGCCAACAAAGCTGCCCGCGGCTGGCCCGTTTGTGCCTATCGTAAGCGGGAAAATATTGGTGCTGGGGACGGTGCCGCCGGCAGTCGTCGCCGGTGCATTTTCCAGCAGTCGTAATTTGGCCAGATGTTCCTGGGTTAAACTTGGAATATCCCCGGCCTTGGCACGCATAAACCATTCTGCCCTGGCGGGAGTATTTTGTTGGATATCTGCGGCGGATAATTGCGCCAGCATTTTCCATACAATGTCTTTACAGCCTCGGGTCATTTGGCCATCTATGCCGAATGCGCCTTTTAATCTAGCTGCTAAATAATCCGCACCTTTTAAGGCTGCAGGCCCGGTGAATAAGTAATTGGCCAATTTTTCCGCGTGTTTTTCTTTAAAACCTAATTCTTGCAATATTTTTAATACATGCGCCAATTCTGCGGGATCGGTTTGGGGCTTGGTGGCCGCTAATACGCCGTCTGGCGGCGTTGCTTGGCTATCGGCCGCGGTTTCTGGATTTGAATGGGGTTGTGCTGGCGCTTCTGCATTTGCTTTGATCATTAGGGTAGCCATAGAACGATGCCGTCCGGTGGAAATTTGCTGGATTCCACCTTCAACCACGTTTTGTTGTAGCCAATCTGAGCGTGCCGCTGGATCTTGGAGTTCGGCAGCATCTAATTGTACCAACATTCTCCAAATAATTTCGCGCATTATTTTATCTAATTGGGTATTGGGAAGCTGTAGTTTAATTTTGAATTGTTGGACTGGCGTTGCTACTCCGGCGGTAGGTTGGATAAGATATAACGTTAAGTCTTCGGCGTCAGATGCGGCGAAACCCATCTGCTGCACTTTTCCCGTCGCCAATTCTAGTTCATCGGCTTGCACTGCAATTGCACCAGGAATGGTGGTGGGCATAGCCGTGCCATCTGCCAGGTTTGTCGACACTGTTTGCACCGGAGATAATTGATCAGACAGTCTTTGAATTGCTGGATAATGAGCCGGATTGATATTAGACACTTGTCCTGCCAATGCCTTATCCAACCATGCTTTTTTGACAGTTGGCTGGCGAATTTCATCAACACTTAGATCCTGTAACATTTGCCAGATTACTGGGCTGGGCAAAGCCAAGTAACTAACACTTACTCTGATTCGTAATAAAGATTGTAGAACTCCAACAGATTTTCCGGTACGCAAATGGTGTATTATCCTCATGGGATCATCAACGCCATGAAAACCCAATTGCCTTAATTTCGGGATGATATTTAGGGCATCGGTTCCATTTACGCCATTTGGCAACGAGATAGTGGGGATGGGCGCTGCTGGATTAGTTCTGTACTGTGTAACGAGCGAATCCATTCCCAAAGGATCTGCGGCCAGTGTACGTATTCCATCAAACACTTGATCCCGGATCGCCGGATCATTCCAATCGCGGTCGCCAAACAATTCTAAAATGGCTAGTAATGTTTCCGCGCGTTTGTGAGTGGCGCTAACAAAAGGTAGCTTATGCAATCCAAGCAAACGGGCAATTTTAATGGTGCCGGTTTGGCCTCTCGTTGTTTTTAGGGCTGCGACTGCCAGCTGTAAAAAATCTTGCGCTTCGTCTGCGGTAATCGGATCTCCGATAGCGGTGGCGGGAGATGCCATCAAACGCGCGCGCAACGAATCGTATTTTGCTGGTAAATCAGCCATACCCAAACCTTGATGCCGAGGGCGTTTTCGCACCCAATAAATATTCTTAAAAGATATTTTATATCTTAATGGATTAGCTCACTGACAGTTTTATGTCAAGGCCGTAAACCAGCATAACAACACTGATTTCATTGGAAATATTAACGGGGATTGCGGGTCCGAACAGGCACATAAGCTTGGTTCATTACCATACGCTAAAATAGGATAATTACCGCGATGCGCGTTCGGCAGAAGATATCCGCATTTTGACGCTATTAGAAACTAAACCGACGGTTGGCATAGCTCCTTGAATGGCTGGCCATTGTTCTCGAAAATTGTTGAATCCTTCGACATCGAACGCATTTAATGGGGTATTGCGTTTACGGAATGCACCTAACATTTTTAAACTTAAATCCTGGCCGGTAGTGGCATTTAAAAATGTATTGGCTTCGGTCATGCGGCGGACACGCAACCGCTCGTCTTTTTTAACATTGCAACGCAGCGCAATTTCGCAAGCCGCATTTTTCCAATCTTTTTGTTCGATATAACCCAGCATATCATTGCCAACCAATCCGGGATTGTTGATACACAATGATGTCAGTACGATTCTGGCGCCGGACGGCAATTTATCAAAATCCATGCCTCTGCTGTCGAATTTATTGTTCAGGATTTTAAGGCGCTTGGCCAAGTCGGCTTCGAATAAAGCCATAACTTGTTCCGCATTCAAGCCTTTTTCGCCGTCCAAATAAGCTTGGAATTCTTTATTGGTGCAAGGAATGGTTTCGCGAAACGTGATGCGGTTGGCTTCGACGTCCAAATTTAAACCTATGCCGATTGTTCTTTTTCCGGCGGTGCATTTATATTGGCAGGACCTTATGCCTTCGGCGTGAAATATGAATTCACGCAACGCGCGGTCGTGCGGCGCCATGGTGCTGATATGATTGCGCAGCAATTGTTCGATATTTTGGGATTCAGAACTCGCAACCATTTGCAGTGGATCGGATTCTGCGATGTCTAATTTTGGCGCATCCATAATTGGTGGTGCGATCAATGTTGGTTTTGATGCAGTGTTTGATGCTACAAAATCATTTCTGGCAGCGCTTGGAGAGGGCAATGGACGATCTAATGAGTATTGCGGATAATCAGGCGCAGCGGCGATGGCTTGGCTCGATCTTCCGGGATCCTGAAGCTGATTGTGAATTCTCCAGCCGAAAAATCCGGTTAAACCGATTACAAGGGCTAAGGCGCGATTCAAATAACGATCCGGAATTTTATTGGCTACCCAGGAGAAAACGCGTGCGGCGACGCTGCGATTATCGCGCACTTCTATAGCGGACGCAATCGATCTGCGACCACGCCGTACCGTAGGCCGCGCTTTGCCAAAATCATCACCACCCTTGTGGTCGGTTCTGTGAATAGCTCTGCTCATAAACCCTCTGTACCCCAAATTTAACTATAATTATATGATTTTTATGAATTTATCCTATAAAGAAACAATTGTAAAGAATAAAATAAAATTGCTTATTCTGCCGATGTTTTTGTATGCACCGGCCAAGCGCGGTTACCACGCTTCTGATCGCTAGTTGGCATAAACCCGCCAATCAATAGACATTTTTTTAAGATTATGCTTTATGTTTAAAAGGCAGAATATGGGAATTCTTCATGAACCAAATTATCGAAAAACCAAATAAAAACGAATGGGGCTTGGCCACGGCCGGCACGACGCAGAAAACCATCAATTGGAAAGAATCGGCCGAATATAAAAAGACCGCCGAATTCGTACGCAGCGCCTATGGCCCATTTGGCCGGGTGGTTTTCACCGGTATCTGGGTGATTTTCCTGGTGGCGATTGGAATTTGGGGCGTCAGTTTTTTTGTTGATGCTTTGGAATTGGTTTTCAATGCCTTGCGCAATGTGCCTAATGCTGGCGGCGCTGGCGCGGCGATTGGATCGGTCGCGGGCGCTTTGTTCGCCGCTTGTTGGAAAACCGCTGTTGGCGCGGTGATTCTATTCCCGGTTTGGTATGGATTTAAAATCGCCTATGCGCGGTTTTTGGTTCTGCTGGCTACCGACCAACAACCCCCGCAAAACTAATTCATTTGTAAATTGGATTTAGCGCCAAGCCAGCTTCAGGCCTTTTTTGCCTTCTTTAAACGCGGCCATTTTTTGCTGCGTTTCGGTCAAAGCCAGTTTGAATTTCTGCAATTCTTTGCCAGCCAATTGACGGCCGGTCGAAAACTTCACGCCGACCGGATTGATTTTACGCGCGCTGCGATGAACTTCGTAATGCAAATGCGGGCCGGTGGAAAGGCCGGTCGACCCGACATAACCGATCACATCCCCTTGACGCACGCGGCCGCCTACACGCAAGGTTTTGGCATAACGGCTTAGATGGCCGTACGCGGTGCGGTATTCTTTGTTATGCTGAATTTCAATGTAATGGCCATATCCGCCATTCCAGCCTTTTTGCCGGACAACGCCATCGCCTGCGGCCAGAACCGGCGTGCCGGTGCCCGCGCCGAAATCAATCCCGGCGTGCATTTTGGAATAACCCAGAATCGGATGGCGGCGCATGCCGAAACCGCGCGTTACGCGGGCGCCATCGACCGGCGTGCGCAATAACGCCTTGCGAATCGATTTGCCTTCGGCGTTGAAATAATCCGGGCGGCTGTCGTCGAGCGGTTTGTAGCGGAAGATTTTAAGCTCTTTGCTGCCATATTTCAAATTGGCGAAAATCATGCTGCCCGCTTTGACCAAACGGCCTTCTTCGTCATAAATTTCTTCGAATGCGACTTCGAATTTATCGCCCGAATGAACTTCGCGTTGGAAATCGACGTCATATGAGAATACGCGGATCATTTCGGATAACACATTTTGTGGAATTCCGGCTTTTTTGGCGGCTTCGGACAGGCTGTTATTGACGGTGGCGGTAATGACGTTCATCCGCACTTCGACCGGGCGTAATTCGGATTTGGCCTTGAATTTGTTCCCTGCGCGCGAAATCATAATGCGTTTATCATGCGTTGGGGTAAAGGTGACTTGGTCGATCGCGCGAATCGCGGTATCTGCGGTTACGGTAGGCGCTGGCGTTTTCGCATCGGCTTTGGCCTTGGCGGGTTTTTCCGGCACAACCGGTTGATCGGAAAATACGATGGTGATTTCTTCGCCAACATTGATGGTTTTCGGATTCAAAATCGCTTTCAACGCGTTTGAAATCGAATTGGCCTGTTTTTTATCGACGCCAGCCGAAATCAACGCGCCGGTAAAACTTTCGCCGCGGGCCAGTTTGATGGTTTTCTGTTCGGCCTTTAACGCCAGCGTTTGTTCGCCGTAATTATTGGCTTCGCCCGAAAGGCTTTCTTTTTCCTCGGCAACATCGTCATTCATGAACGGCAATGCCGCATCCGCCGTGCTGATCGGGTTCAGGCTTTTGGCGAAGGTGTTCGCATCGTTCAGGAACTTGCTGTAAATATGATTGATCGGCTGATTCGGCAATTCTTCGTACCGGCCGGTCGGCGAGGTGGCAGCGATAGTCGCGAACAACAATATCAAGGCGCCGGCATACATATTGCGCTTGCTGGCCAATTGTTTAAAGGCGAATGGGCGGAACGCCGGTAATTTGGGTAATGTCGGTTTCGATAAAACGGGCAGGCGCGGCGTTTCAATATCGATTTCAATATCTTGGTTCAAGAAATTGACGATTTTATAGAGGTCGTTTTTAACGCCAAGGGTGATTTTTTGGGTAAAGACCACAACGGCATCAAAGCCCATGGCCAGATACCAATCAATGTCGCGCAACGCCTCTATGAACCGCGTTTTAAAATTCTGCAATCATCACCTAACGTCGTGAATGGTCTGCAACCTAAGAAGTTAGAAATAAAAAGAAATACCCTTTTATAATTTCGCCTTACTTGCTATGAAGCCGCCCATCTGTCAACCACAAAAAACAAGGTGTATGAATATAATTACAATAACATGGAGCCATACAAAATATTATTAAGATTATATCAATATCGAATCATTTTGAGTGTGTATAAATCACACCAGTATAGGCTGGCCTTTGGGGTTATAGCCTTTATATAAGTAGTTCAGATTACGGGAGAATTCCAATGACCGCCAACGCCGCAACAAAATTGCCGTCTAAAAAACAGACCCAAGCAGGGGAGATTCGTATCACCCACGAACCATTTCCAGGGGCGCAGAAAATATATGTGGATGGCGTTGCCATGCGCGAAGTGGCGTTGACCGATAAAAATGAAAAACCGTTACGGGTTTACGATACGTCTGGCCCGTATACCGACCCGAATGTTGCGATCGATATTCGCAACGGTCTGCCCAAATTGCGCGACGAATGGATTCGGGCAAGGGGCGATGTGGAGGAATATCAGGGCCGCGAATGGAAACCGGTCGATGACGGTTTGAAATCCGCCAATTTAAGAAATCTGGATGCGCATTTCCCATTAACCCGCAAACCGATCCGCGCAAAACCGGGCCAAGCGGTAACGCAAATGGCCTATGCCAAACGCGGCATCATCACCAAGGAAATGGAATATATCGCGGTCCGCGAAAATATCGGCCGGACAGAGGCGCGCAAAGCCGCCAAGGGCGGCGAATCGTTCGGCGCAAAAATTCCAGATTTAATTACGCCAGAATTTGTTCGGGACGAGGTCGCGCGCGGCCGGGCGATTATTCCGGCCAACATCAATCACCCGGAATCAGAACCAATGATTATCGGCCGGAATTTCCTGACCAAGATCAATGCCAATATCGGCAATTCCGCCGTGTCCAGCAGCATCGAAGAGGAAGTCGAAAAACTGGTTTGGGGCATTCGTTGGGGCGCGGATACGACGATGGATTTATCGACGGGGAAAAATATTCACACCACGCGCGAATGGATCATCCGCAATTCGCCGGTGCCCATCGGCACGGTACCGATTTATCAGGCGCTGGAGAAGGTGAACGGCAAGGCCGAAGACCTGACCTGGG
>CAZYJI010000014.1:28358-42243 GCA_964647725.1 uncultured Alphaproteobacteria bacterium | reverse complement strand
TGTCCCTGTTTTACCTTCCACCGATCATCTGTCGCACTTCGGCTAGAATCCACAGATAGTTACAGATGAGGATCAGGCGGACAACCAAGTTTGGCATGGGCCAAAATGAAACCGCCTAAACTTCACTTTCCCCTTTCCAATCCACAATGAAAAACATCGATCGTCTTTTGCAAATCATGGCTCGGCTGCGCGATCCGGTGAATGGATGCCCGTGGGATATTAAACAGACATTCAAAACTATTGCGCCTTATACGCTGGAAGAAGCTTATGAGGTCCTGGACGCTATTGAACGCAACGATATGAACGATTTGCGCGATGAATTGGGCGACCTACTCCTTCAGGTCGTATTCCATGCCAGAATGGCGGAAGAGGCCAAGCATTTCGATTTCGAGGCTATTGCTGGCGCCATAGCCGATAAGTTGGAAAGGCGGCATCCGCATGTTTTTAGTGGGCAAAATATTACAAGCGACGCAGAATTACACCAAAGCTGGGAAGAAAAGAAACGGGCCGAAAAAAAGGCCAAGCAGGGCGCCAATACATCTATTTTAGAAGATATTCCACCTGCTCTCCCTGCCCTTATGTTTGCTACAAAATTACAAGAACGCGCGGCCGGTGTTGGGTTCGATTGGCCGGACAAATCCGGGCCGCTGGCTAAAATCGAAGAAGAATTGGCAGAATTACGCGTGGAAATAGAATCCGGCAACAAAGAAAAAATAACGGAAGAAATTGGAGATTTATTATTTTCTATCTGTAACTTGGCAAGGTATTTAAAACTATCACCTGAGCTATCTCTAAAATCTTCAAGTGATAAGTTTAAATATAGATTCCAAAATATTGAAAAATCATTGAAAAATAGCAATGAAGATCTGAAATCCAAGTCCTTGGACGAACTCGAAGAATTATGGCAGAAGGCTAAAAAAGCCTAGCTTCTTTCTGGTCTTGTTTTGGGTGGGGTCTTTGACGCGGTTGAGGCTGATGGAGCTGGAGCAGTTGAGGAAGGTTGCGCAGTTTTAGCCGGGCCGGCGGTAGACATGGCTGGACTACCCTGTTCAATACTAATGCGGCCTGATCCTCTTGTTTCCTTCGATGAATCTCTTTGGCGCTGTTTGGCGGCAATTTCATTTGTCAGTTGCCCTGCATGACGAAAACCTATGATTCCAAATGCGGCAATAACGGGTGATAGACATAAAAACAGCGTCGCAGTCGATAGGCCCATGACACCCATCGTGGCGGCTGTATTTCCCAATAAACCCAGTTTCGCCGCACCGCCGCTAAGCATACACGCGGCGGCAAACACGATTAACATAACGGCTTTGCCAATAGCGGATGATTTCTGATCGGTCAGATCGTTGATTTGATCGCCTAACAGCCCTTGATTGCTTAATTGAACGGCACCGCTTGTGCTATTATTATTTTTGGCCATACCTTAACTCCTGGATTGTATTATATCCATTTAAGGCACAGTTTCAAGATGTTTTGAAGGCGGTTTAGTTCAGCTTTTCCGGTAAATCCCGCAATTCGGGCGGACAATGCCGGTTTTGTTTGATGTAATCGTCGATTACATATAACGATTTGGCAATCCGTTCCAATTGGCTGAATTCATATGGGTTTTGTTCGTACAGGCGCGCGGCGACTTCGGTCATCAAATGCATGGCGCGCAACCAGGCGGTGGCCCGTCTGTCCGGGAAAACCGTGTCGATATCACCTTCTTTCAGCCTTTGAAAATTGGCCGAAATAACACCCAGCAACGCGTCCGGATTATGCGACATTTGTTCTAACAAACGCCGCGATTGGCGATAAATTTCCGCTGCCGAAGGATCCGCCAGCGGCATTGCTTTAAATTCTTTTGATTCGTCATTTACCGGGAGAGATTCCATGATCTCTTCCAAGCTACCTGTTCTGTACGAACGCATAAGGCCCTGTCCCTTTATTTGTGCCGTTCGTTTTTTTATTATGGTTATATTAACCAGGATGTCATGAAAGGTCTAACAAACCATTAAGAATGTGATTCTAAAGGATACGATAAATAAGTAAATATCATTATATTTCAATATCTTATATTTCTAAGCGGCTTTAAATTTTGGGCTAAGGGCGGCAAATTTGCTGGTAAATCGTTCCAGCTCCCCGGCTTCGATGGATACCGTCAGCACCATGGTTTTTTGCCGGTCCTTGCGGGTTTGAACCTGGGCATGGCGGTAAAGCCAGGCCATCGCCTCCCCCGCTTCTAATGGCAGGGTTACAGTGCCATGCAACGTGCCCTGCCCCAATTTATGGTCCATCAGGCGCAACAGCTTGTCGATCCCCTGTCCGGTGGTCGCTGATATGGGAACCGCATTTTCACCCGGGGTTGGGATTTCATTTTTGGGCAGCAGATCGATTTTATTCCAAACCTCGATGCTGCGTTCGCGCCAATCGGATTCTTCCAAATCCAATTCTGACAGAACATGTTCTACATCCAGTTTTTGCGCATCGGTTTCCGGCGATGCGATATCGCGTACGTGCAGCAATAAATCGGCTTGTTGCACTTCTTCTAATGTGGCGCGGAACGCGGCGATCAGCGCGGTTGGAAGATCGGAAATAAATCCGACCGTGTCGGATAATAATATCTTGCGCCCCGATGGCAAAACTGCCGGGCGAATGGTTGGATCCAATGTTGCGAACAACATATCCTTGGCCAGAACTTCGCTGTCGGTAAGTTTGTTGAACAAGGTCGATTTACCCGCATTGGTATAACCGATTAACGCGATCGTGGGCGTGGCATTCCGAATACGCGATTTGCGTTGCAAACGCCGGGTGCGGATTACATCCGCCAACTCTTCTTTGATTTTTTCGATACGGAATTCCAGCATCCGGCGATCCAATTCCAATTGCTTTTCGCCGGGACCGCCCAGGAATCCGCTGCCGCCACGTTGCCGTTCCAAATGGGTCCAGGACCGCACCAAACGGCTGCGTTGATATGTCAGGGCCGCTAATTCCACTTGCAACCGGCCTTCGTGCGTTCTGGCGCGTGCGCCAAAGATTTCCAGAATCATACCGGTGCGATCGATGACTTTTAATTTGGTGGCGTTTTCCAAATTGCGTTGTTGGCCGGGTGTCAACGAGGTGTTGACGAATAACAACGTCACTTTTTCATTGGTCAGGATTTCTTTTAATTCTTCGGCCTTGCCCTTGCCGATATAGGTTGCGGGCGTGATTTGCGATAACGTCAAAATATCCGCGCCAAAAATTTCCAAATCGATCGCTTCGGCCAAACCAATGGCTTCGTCCAAACACGCTTGTTCGGAACGCGGGCTTTTGCCGTATTCGGATTTTAATACCGGATGCAGGACAAAAACCTTGGTCCGCTGAGCACGGGTGTCGGTCAGCCTAGATTTACGCATAGGGGGAGAATCTTGCGATTATACTTTTGCAGGTTCGCCGCCGGAGCCAGCTTCGATCGTTTCGTTTTCTTTTGGATCATACAACGAAACAGGACCGCCGGGCATGATGGTCGAAATCGCATGCTTGTAAACAAGCTGCGACATCGCATCGCGACGTAGCAAAACGCAAAAATTATCAAACCAAGTAACGATTCCCTGTAATTTGACGCCATTTACCAAAAATACGGTAACAGGCACTTTTTGTTTGCGGATGTTATTTA
Organism: uncultured Alphaproteobacteria bacterium; assembly: GCA_964647725.1. Lineage (GTDB taxonomy): Bacteria > Pseudomonadota > Alphaproteobacteria > SHNJ01 > SHNJ01 > SHNJ01. The sequence continues at coordinate 38,603 of CAZYJI010000014.1, read as the reverse complement.
GGAAAACATCTTGCACATTTTGATTTTTTTCTTGGGCCATAGGATTTTTCTCTTTTTATGGATGACCAGTATTGGACGGGTTTTAATAGGCTAAATACGCATTATTGTAAATAATTAATATCAACCAGAAATTGTAATATAATAACAATCTGACAGAATTATGACGATTCTGTATCCAGAAAACAAAGAGAGCGCAGAGGGTTTTTCCTATGCGCTCCCAATATCGATAAAATCAGGTGTTTTAACTCGCAACCGCTTGGGTTGTGGTCAATGGCGGCTCGCCCGCTTCGTTGGCAGCGCCAGACGTATTTACGCCAAGCGATTTCAACTTGCGGTGCAAGGCCGAACGTTCCATGCCGATAAACGCGGCGGTACGGGAAATATTGCCGCCAAAGCGTGTTACTTGGGCCAGCAAATATTCGCGTTCGAACACTTCGCGGGCATCGCGCAATGGTAAGGTCATAATTTCCGCCGAGCGGTCGTGACGCATAATATCTGGCGTTGCTTGGGAAATGTCTGGTGGCAACAAATCCGCGCCGATTGGTTCGGACGCCGCGCCGCCAGCCATAATCAATACCCATTCAATTACGTTACGCAATTGGCGTACGTTGCCCGGCCAGTCATAGGCTTGCAATGCCGCCAATGCATCGTCCGATAAACGGCGTGCCGGCAAACCGGAAGTTTCCGCCGCGCGTTCCATGAACGCTTTGGCCAGATCCGGAATGTCTTCGCGGCGTAACGACAATGCCGGGACCAAGATCGGCACAACGTTTAAACGATAATATAGATCCTGACGGAATCTTCCTTGGGTCATCAGATCTTGCAAATTGCGGTTGGTCGATGCGATTACGCGTAAATCGACACGAATCGGCGTATTGCCGCCTACCCGCTGGAATGTTTGATCTTGCAACGCGCGAACGATTTTGCCTTGGGTTTCCAGCGGCATGTCGGCCACTTCGTCCAAAAACAATGTACCGTTATGCGCTTGTTCCAAAACGCCGACTTTACGGCTGACTTGGCCGGTTTCGGTGTCTTTGCGAACTTCGGATCCAAACAATTCGACTTCCAAACGGTCCGGACGCATCGTTGCACAATTCAATGCAACGAATGGGCCGGTGTTACGGCGCGATTTCGCGTGCAACATGCGCGCGACGACTTCTTTGCCCGATCCAGCAGGACCAGTAATCAATACGCGGCTGTTGGTTGGCGCGACGCGTTCGATGGTTTGACGCACGCCTTGGATTGTTTGCGATTTGCCGGTTAAATCGGATTCTTTGCTGCTATATTGGCGCAATTCTTCCAATTCGCGGCTCATTTGCGCGGCTTGCAAGGCGTTGCGGACCACTAATAATAAACGGTCGGCCTTGAATGGTTTTTCGATAAAATCATACGCGCCGATTTTGGTCGAACGCACCGCGGCCTCGATCGATCCGTGGCCGGAAATCATTACGGCTGGCAAAGACGGATGTTCGCGGCGGATTTGTTCCAACAATTGGATACCGTCCAATTTGCTGCCCTGAAGCCAAATATCTAAAATGACCAAGGATGGACGTTTTTCACGAATTGCCTTGATGGCATCGGTATCGGTGCCGACAGTGCGGGTCAAATATTTCTCGTCTTCGAGAACGCCCTTGATGCTTTCACGAATATCGGCTTCGTCATCAACGATTAAGATTTCCGGACGTATGCCAGAATTCTCATTAACGCTTTCAACAAAATCGTCATCAATATCAGTCATAGTTCACCGCCCTGGGTAAAAATGTGTCATTTAAGCCGCGTTCGCGTGGCTTTCATGTTCTGAATTTACACCCTGTTGTGCAAAGAACACAAGAGTAACTTTTGCACCACCCTCAATACTATCCCCAAGATATAATTCGCCTTTGTGATCTTCGGCAATTTTTTTCACGATCGCCAAACCAAGTCCGGTTCCTTTTGCGCGCGTCGTAACATAAGGTTCTGTCAAGCGTTCACGGCCTTCCTTGGGAAATCCTTTTCCATTATCGGAAACCGTCAGCACGGTTTTTGTTTCATCGGATGTGATGTCGATTTCAATTTTTCCGGGCGTATTATTATCCACAGTTTCTTTTGCTTCGATCGCTTCCGATGCGTTTTTCAACAAGTTGGTCAGCGCTTGGCGCATCAAGCTGGCATCGCAGTTAAACAATACATTGGTTTGATCGTGCGTATTCAATTGGAATTGAATTGTTGAATGCGCATTTTTTTGCAGCAAGATGGAATCGCGCGCAATCGCGATCAGATTTTCGTTTTTCATCACCGGTTCCGGCATGCGGGCGAACGATGAGAATTCATCGAGCATGCGGCCCAAATCCTCGACATGGCGCACAATCGTATCGGTGCAACTGACGAATGTTTCCGGATCTTCGCTGATTTGTTTCAGGTATTTGCGTTTCAACCGTTCGGCCGATAATTGAATCGGCGTCAATGGGTTGCGGATTTCATGCGCCAGGCGGCGGGCCACATCGGCCCAGGCGGAGCTGCGTTGCGCGACCATCAATTGGGTAATATCGTCGAATGTAACGACGAACCCGCGAATATCGGTTTCGGTTGAATCCATGCTGACCCGCAATAACAATGTACGCGTTTGGCCATCGTCCAAGGTACGCTGAATTTGTTGTTCGAACGGTTTGTCTTTACGTGGGTTGAACAATACGCTTTCCAATACTTCGTCCCATTCCGGCAAGATGTCGCCCAAATGTTCGCCGATTTTGGATTCCAGATCGACGTTGATTAAATCGGATGCGCGTTTATTCGGGTATTGAATCCGGCCTTCGGAATCAAGACCGATCACACCGGCGCTGACGCCCGATAAGACAACTTCGGTAAAACGACGGCGCGCGTCGATCTGGCGGTTGGCTTCGATCAATTCGCGGCGCTGCGTATCCAATTGGTTGGTCATGCGGTTAAACGCCTTGGACAGCTGGCCAATTTCGCTGCTGCCCGGCGTTGGCTCCACGCGGACGGATAAATCACCGGCGGCGACACGTTCCGATGCCTCGATCAAATCGCCCACAGGCTTAACGAGTTTGTTGGCGATATTCAGCCCCACCCCAATCGCGCCGAATAAAAGCAATAGGGCGACAACCGAATAAACAATGATAAATAGAACCTGTAAATCATCACGCTGACCGGATAATTGTTCGAACGATTCCGCGGCTTCTTTAGTGCGTTCCATGTGCACCAGAACGGCCGGATCGATCAGACGGCCAACATATAAATAGGCACCCGGAATATTTTCCAGGCGAACGATAGCGCGAACGCGGTCCTCGGTATCGTTGGTGAAAATCGCCACATCGCCCTGCTGCGCCTTGGCGATGATGTCGTCGGGAATCGGCTCGAACTCCAACGAAAAAGTCAGGGACGAACGCGCATAGGCTCGGCCGGCTGGATCGAACACCAACGCTTCGGCCAGCGAACGCAACGCTGCGTGGGTTTCGATAAATTTATTGAAAAACGCGGGGTCGCCCAGCAATTCCGGCGCTTCGCGATTAATATCGTTCGCCATGGTTTGAATATCGGCGCGGATGACTTCTTGGTGTTCGCGTAAATACGCCTCCGCCACCGTGCGCGATTCATGTAATGCGGTGTTGACCCGCTCGCTGAACCAGGCTTCGACGCCAAGATTAAAAAACACCGCCGAAAACGCGGCAACGAAAATGGTTGGAACAACCGCCAGGAATCCAAGCAAAATAACCAGGCGCGTGTGCAATCGCGATCCGGCTCGGTTGCGGCGGCGGGTTACCAATAACGAATTCAATCCGCGATAAACGAAAAATCCGAGCAGCAATAAAACCGCCGCGTTCACGGTCATCAATAATTTTACTTTGTAGGGGTCCGGACCATATGGCGGATTACTGGTCAAGGTGGCATAGGTCAAAACGCCGCTGGAAATGGCGGCCAATGTTACTACCCAGCCCAATTTGTTCATCAGGCTGTAACGGCGGGCCCACAATAAAATGCTTTTCGGCGCGGATGATTTAGACACTTGCATTGGCTTTCTTTCTTACTTGAATATTCAGCGTTTTTATTTTCTTGTGTAGCGTGTTGCGGTTGATGCCCAACATCTTGGCGGCGCGGATTTGATTGCCACGGCATTGTTTTAACGCATACTGGATCAAAGGCCGCTCGACTTCTTGAATAACCTGATCGTATAAATCTTTGGGTGTGATATTTTGATTGCTGACGTTGCGGATGTAATCCTCGATCGTGTTTTGCAGCAAACTTTGAACGATATGGGTGTGATCGTAATCGGTCATTAAGCCCCCGCCAATAAAGGTTCAAAAAACTGATCGATCAACCGTACAACCGTTTCGGGATCGGGTGCGGTATTTACTTTCGCTCGGAAATCGGCCGAATCCGGCAATCCCTTGCTGTACCAACCCAAATGTTTACGCGCGATTTTCAATCCGGTATGCGTGCCGTAATGGGACAGCATATCTTGGTAATGCAATTTGATGATGTCATATTTTTCCGCCAAACCTGGTTCTGGCAATTTTTCACGGGTGTGTAAATAATGCATGATTTGTTTTAAAAACCACGGCCGGCCATAAGCACCACGACCAATCATGACGCCATCGGCGCCGGATGCGTTTAAGGCATTATCGACATCGGCAAAATCGACGATATCGCCATTGGCGATGACTGGCAATTTGGTGGCGTCCTTGACGCTGCGGATAAATGGCCAATTCGCCTCGCCATTATAAAACTGGCAACGCGTGCGGCCATGCACGGTAATCATTTTGATTCCGGATTCTTCGGCGATTTTGGCGAATGTGGGTGCGTTCAGGCAATCATCGTCCCAACCCATTCGCATTTTCATCGTCACCGGCAATTTCACCGCCTTGACTGTGGCTTCCATAATCTTACCCGCCAGAATCTCGTCGCGCATCAAATGCGATCCGGCATAACCATTGACCACTTTTTTGGCAGGACAGCCGAAATTAATATCGATAATTGCCGCACCGGAATCCTCGTTCAATTTGGCGGCTTCGCCCATGACTTCGGGCTCGCACCCAGCTAATTGCACCGACATTGGAAATTCTTCGGGCAAGTTTTTGGCCATCAATTGCGATTTGCGGCATTCGCGGATCATCGCTTGGCTGGCGATCATTTCCGACACTACCAATCCAGCCCCTTGGCGTTTCACCAATTTGCGGAACGGCAGATCTGTCACGCCGGACATCGGGGCGAGAATCACGGGATCTTTTAATGTAACCGGACCAACGGTGAAGCCCGGTAAATTTGTGGTTTGTTGCATGATGTACGATTATATTGCCTAATTTTTAGGCATAATAGATAATTATTGTTTATTTTGCAAGTAGTTATGCTAAAGCATTAAACCATAGAAAATGCAGCAGAAATCCACCATAGCCGCGCTTATTGTGGCCGCCGGATCCAGCCAGCGATTGGGCAGCGGCGTCGCCAAACCTTATTTGCCGGTTGCAGGAAAACCGTTGCTGCGTTGGTCGTTAGACACATTTGAATCTTCCGCCAAGATAAATTCGATCATGGTGGTGATTCGTGACGAAGATTTGGAAGAATTTGAAAAAATTGCCGCAGGCACCAAGGCCAAATATTGCATCGGCGGCCCTACCCGCCAACAATCAGTGCGTCTGGGGTTGGAAGCATTGGCCAAACAAAATCCGGATTATGTTCTGATCCACGATGCGGCGCGCCCCAATGTATTATTGGGCGATATTGAAAAACTGATCGCGCAATTGATATCGGAAAAAAATTACGGCGTCAGTCTGGCACACAAAGTCACCGATACGATTCACCGGCAAAATAACGCCGTTAGCGAATTAGAAGCGGTGGAACGCAAGGGCCTGTGGGCGGCGGAAACACCGCAAGGTTTCTCATTCCCCCTTATTTTGGAAGCGCACCGCCATGCCGGGCCCGAAGAATTCAGCGACGATATTGGGCTTGCCGGATCGAGTGGAATGGGCATAAAATTCCTCGAAAGCAATAGCGACAATTTCAAAATTACCTATTCCCGCGATTTGGAACGATTTGAAGCCATGCATAAAAAATTCATCCCGCGCACCGGTTACGGTTACGATGTTCATCCCTTGATCGATGGCAAAGGAGTGATTCTGGGCGGAATCCGCATCATGCATGATAAATCGTTGCAGGGTCATTCGGATGCAGACGTTGTGTTACATGCCTTGACCGACGCGTTATTGGGCACTTGCGGTGCTGGCGATATTGGCGCGCATTTCCCGCCAAGCGATGCCAAATGGAAAAATGCGGCATCGGAAATTTTTGTTAAAAAAGCATTGGAATTCGTTGCGCAGAAAAACGGCAGCGTCGGCAATGTCGATATTACCATTCTGGCGGAAGAACCGAAAATCGCCCCCTATCGCGCGATGATGCAAGACAACATTGCGAAATTACTGGGCATTGCCAATGACAATGTGAATATCAAGGCAACGACGAACGAAAAAATGGGATTCATCGGCCGCGGCGAAGGCATTGCCGCACACGCCGTCGCCACGGTTTTGTACAAAGGATAATTTCATGGATAAACATAAAATTGCCGTTCAAATCGCCAGCTGTTTTGGTATTGGCCATTTGCCAAAGGCGCCCGGAACATGGGCATCGCTGTACACCGCTGCAATTGCCTATTTATTGCAGGTTTATATTGGCACTTCCGCCCTGTTCGTTTTTTTTACCGCCGCCTGTTTGCTGTCCATCTGGTCGGTCGATGTCATATTAAAAAATAATCCCGAAGACAAAGACCCATCCTGGATCGTCATTGACGAAGTCGCGGGACAATCATTCGTATTTTTCTATTTATTCCTAAGCAATATTGGTTTCGCCGCGATCGCATTTTTATTATTCCGCGCGTTTGATATTTTGAAACCTTGGCCTATTTCCTGGGTCGATAAGCGGTTTCCAAACACCTTCGGCGTATTGGCCGACGATATTTTGGCCGCGATTATCAGCGGATTCTTGTTGTTCTTATTCCAAATGATGTAATTCGTGTTCGATCATAAAACCATATCCCTGGCGTCTGACGTTGTTAAAATTCTAACCTCGCGCAATGAATGGCTTGGGGTTGCGGAATCATGCACCGGCGGATTGCTTGCTGGCGCAATAACTTCTATTCCAGGATCGTCGAATATTTTTGCATTCGGCCATGTGACATACACCAACCAGGCGAAAATAGATTATTTAGACGTTAATCCAAAAACATTAAACAGCTATGGCGCGGTTTCCGAAGAAACCGCATTGGAAATGGTGCAAGGACTATTGACCCGCAATCCCCCGCTGGATTGGGCGCTGGCCGTAACCGGCATTGCCGGGCCATCAGGCGGCAGTGTCGAAAAGCCGGTGGGCTTGGTTTATATTTCCGTATTACGGCGGGATAGGGTTCCGCGCGTCATTCGTAATATCTATCCGGGCGGACGCCAGGCCGTACGCATGCAAGCGCTGAATCACGCGCTGGAACTTTTATTGCAGCAAATAAAGAGCGGCTAGTTTTAAAAGCAATAAATGCCCTGGATAAAAGGCATAATAAAAATATCGCGGAAGACGTGGAATAGGCAGCGGCATCAAAGCAACCACGAATATTAGGCCATAGGCCAATAATCCAACGATCGAATAAAACATCAAATAATTTGCAACGAGAGTTGCCAGCAATACACAAAACAAAATTAAATCGGTTTGATAGCGCAGCCATAATACGATACATGGAATCAGCAAAATACCAGCCTGATGATAATCGACTGTAAATCCGATCAATAACCAGAGAACGGTAACACCTGCCCACCCGGCGATTCTTTGTGGCTTATTCAGATTGCTGAAAAAACGCTGATGATTATCGTAAAACCAAATGGCCATCAGTCCCGCAGCCAAGGTAAAGAAGATATTTAATTGGTTTGGATTTAATGCCCATGCATAAATGGGTTGGCTGATTGCGCCGAATACCAGCAGAGAAATTACATATTTTCTAAAATTGCGCAGCGGTTTTTCATAATGGTAGGCCGCGATAAAACAGAACAGCGGGAATGCCATCCGCCCGACGGCAAGCATCCAAAGCTGTTCGCCATCATATATGATCCGATTGACATGATCGATAACCATAAACAAAATCGCCAGGATTTTTAATATTTCGATTTGCCCCGAGGATAGCATTAATAATGGATCTGCCCGGCGTGGCGGGTTTTCTCTTATAAAATCATGTTCAACATAACTATGACCCATGGGACACCCGGGATAGCCCATATAAGCTTTCTGCCCTTTTTTCAAAGGCATCTATCATCTTGTGAACCGCCGGAATAAATATCGGCCCGCTAATTGTTGCCAGCAATGGCGAGCGGAATTCAACATCTACCATGCATTCGATGGATGTTTTCCCCGCCCCTTTGGCGGTGAATTTCCATTCATTATGCAAATATTCGAATGGGCCGTCCTGATATTCCACCGTGATGGATTTTGGCGAATCCAGATGCACATGGCTGGTGAATTTCTCGCGGATCATCTTCCAGCCAATAACCAAATCCGCTGCGATATGGGTTTTGCTTTGTTCAATAATCACCGCGTCCAGGCACCAGGGCAGGAAAACCGGGTAATCCTGCACGTTGGCGACAAGGTCAAATAATTGGGCTGGGGTATAAGGAAGAATCTTGGAATCGCTGAATTTCGGCATGCGCCAAGATTTAGCGAAACAGGGAAAATGTCAAATGGATATTGATCGACCGACGGGGATTAATCCGCGTTTAACACCTGGTTGCTTTTGCTAATATTCGCTGGCGGTGCTGCAGGAGGGTTATTTCTTGGTGGTGGCGGTGAAGACGAAATCACGGTTGCTTCACGCGGCGGTGCGGATTGAGTTTGGGTCGGTTGTATCGAAACTACGGCCTGGGTGCGAGGAACTGACGTGGAAGCCGTTTGCACATTAGGCGCGGAATTCTGTCCGCTTGATTGCCCCGAATTATTGCCAGGTGCTGTGGTCGTGCTATTCACTGCGCTAGCCAAAGGATTGCTTCTGGCTACAACTGCCACTGGTCGGACATATCTCTGTGCGGGTAAGGCCCGGTATTGATTATAGGCCATGGCGGATTTGGATGGCGGTACGTTGCTAAGCGATATCGCCCGTCCCTGTACATCTGAAGAATAGGAATTGCTATACGCCGGGTGGCCCATACCCAACTGGCCACTGTTGTTATTCATCAAACGACGCAATGGGTTTTCGCGCGTGTCTACAGCTTTTAAATTGGGGTTATAGCGCGCCTTAACGCCATTATCCATGTAGGAAGGGAAATTTTGATAATCGCCTGCGTATGCCGACAGCGGCAGCAAAAGCGCCAAAAACAATGTAAATACTAAAGAAACCCGTATTGCCCTGTTCATATGTCTCTACTTACTTTGCGAGTGAGTATGGTTATATTTTATTTACACTCCCATGCTAACATAATTTTATTATTTGTCAATAGGTTATATAGTTATTTAGTTATCAATATCCCTCTATCCCTACCTAAATCCAATTATATCAAGAAATTATAAAAGTTTTTTGGGAAAAATTTATAAAAATTTAAAATCTTGCGGGCACAATGAAAAAACCAATTAAATTAAGGATTTAGATCATACGATTGTAGTCCATGAGCCGTCCTGCGCCATCCTTACTCGCCGAGATTACGGACGATCTTATTCCGCTGTCCTCGCCTATCTTCGATTTTGCAAACATGATGATTGTCCTGACCGATGATAATCACCAAGTTTTAGATTGCACTTCGGCCGTTCCGGAATTTTTTCAAACATCCAAAGAAAATTTATTGGACGCGAATTTTTTGTCGCTGACCGACGATGGCGACCGGAATTTCATTCAACAATTGCTGGACCGGTTAAAAGCCGGAGAAAAATCACAATTGCAATTGGAAAAACGTCTATTGATCGGCAGTGATCGCGCCGAACGATGGATTAAAATTACTTGCGGGCTTTATAATCGCAGCAAAGGCAGGATCGTATATTGCATCGACGATATCACCGATTATAAATTGTCTTTGATCCAACGGCGGCAATCGGACAAACATTGGAATAACAGCTTAATGGCTTTATCCGATGCGTATTTGATGTTCGATGGATCCGGGCATTTGATCCATTTCAGTTCTGGTATCCACAGTGTTTTCCCGGAAACGCGCCACGCGCTTATGCCCGGGGCGCATATTTCCGAAATCAGCAGTAAAATCGTATATTCGAATAATATTATCGAAGCCGTGGATAACG
>CAZYJI010000014.1:0-28348 GCA_964647725.1 uncultured Alphaproteobacteria bacterium | reverse complement strand
TAGATCTGGCTCGTAACAAAACTCCCGATCTTGTTATTTACAAGAATGGCAAGCGCATTTCACCGATAGTTCCTATAAATTCTTTTTCCGCCACCGCAATAAAAAATATTTCCTGGTTCAGCAAAGCAGCAGCGGCGAACATACCGTTATTACTTTTATCGATATTACCCAAATCCGGGAACAAGAATCTTTGTTGGCCACTTTGGCGGCGGAAAATTCGCAGTTATCCGAAGCGGTACAAGCCACCAATACCGGCATGGCGATTTGCGATGCGCGCCTGCCCGATAATCCGATCATTTTCGCGAATCGGGCGTTTTCCGCGATCACTGGGCATTCCCCGGATAAAGTCATTGGCCAGAATTTAAGAATTCTATATGGACCAGACAGCGACGCGGCGAACATTCAGAAAATCGAATCCGGCTTCGAGCATTATACGGCCGTACAAGTCGAAGTTAAAACAATCGATAGCTCCAAACGCTCTTTTTGGAGCCATATCCAGCTCAATCCGATCGTTAGTTCCGATGGAGTTCAAACCCATTTTGTCGTTATTCTAACCGATATAACCCAGCGTAAAATCCAGGAACAAGAAGTAATTCACTCCAAAAACGCGGCGGACGAAGCCAGCAAAGTCAAATCGCAATTCCTGGCGGTGATGAGCCATGAAATGAAAACGCCGTTAAACGGTATGATGGGCATGGTGGATTTATTATCCCAAACCAATCTTACCGCCAAACAAGTCGAATTTTTAGACACGGCAAAAGAATCGACCGAAAAATTATTGACCTTAATCGACGATATTCTGGATTACTCTAATCTGGAATCGAAAACTTTGGCGATCAATACCAAATCGCTGGATTTTAACGATCTCATCCGCCGCTCTCTTGGTGATCTGCGCGATGCCGCGTTTGAAAAAGGCCTCAGTCTGCAATTTACCCTGGATTATAAGATTCCCAAGCAATTATACGGCAATGCCGACCGCATTGCGCAAATTACCCGCAATATCGTCAGCAATGCTATTAAATTCACCGCCAAAGGCCAAATCGAAGTACAGTTGAATTTGCTTTCGGAAACTACCGAAGAAGCCAAGGTACAAGTCAAAGTCGCCGATACCGGCATCGGGATTGCTCCGGATAAATTGACCAGTATTTTCGAGCCGTTTCAGCAAGTGGATTTGTCTTTTACCCGGAAATTCAGCGGAACCGGTTTGGGGTTGGCGATTTGCAAAAAATTGGTTGGTTTGATGAATGGCGATATTTCCGTTACCAGCAAACCGAATCAAGGCAGCACATTTGTGTTCACCATGGTGCTGTCCAAAGCAGGCCGTGACCATGCTGTTCGCAACAGCGGTTTAGATACGTTTGCCAGCAAAAGAATTTTGGTCGTGGACGACAGTTTAACTAACCGGCTAATGCCGGTTGGATATTTAAAACATTATGGGTTTCAAGTCGACCAGGCCGACGATGGCAAAGTTGCCGTGCAGATGGCCGAGAAAACAAAATATGATTTGATATTGATGGATATTAAAATGCCGAAAATGGATGGTATTACCGCCGCCACCAAAATAAAATCCATGAACGATCATTATAAAACGGTGCCGATTATCAGCATCACTGCCCATCCCCTGCCCGCGGAAAAAGAAAAGTGCCGCGCCGCCGGAATGATCGGATATTTGATTAAGCCGGTTGAAAAAAACCTGTTCCTAAAAATCATATTCGACGCCCTTAACCCATCATCTACATCTGAAAATAAAGGCGAAACCATGCTGGTTGATGAATCCGTGCTGAAGCAACTGCGCCAGGATATTGGCGAAGACACGTTAAACAGTCTCTTGGATACATTCATTGATGAAACCGTAACCAGACTTAGTTTGATTAAAAAACTGTGCCAAGAAGAAAAATGGGATAATTTGGAACGTGAAGGACACACACTGAAATCCACTTGCGGAAGCTTTGGATTAATGCCGCTTTGCGGCAAAGCCAAGGAATTGGATGAATCCTGCCGGCAGAAAAATTACAGCCAGGCTAAAACCATATCCGCCGAGATTGAAAATTTTGGGAATGAAAGTATTGAAATATTACGCCGCTGGATGCAATCGCCAGGCGCTTAATTAATCCGCTCTGCCCAATATGGTTCGTTCTTTCGGCATGTGAATGGTCACGGCCGTACCCGCATTCAAAGCGCTATCCAAAACAATCGTTCCGCCATGTAATTCCACCAAAGATTTGGTAATCGGCAACCCAAGACCAGTGCCTTTGTGCCGGCGGCTTACTTGGCTGTCGACCTGAATAAAAGGTTCCATGGCGCGGTTGATGGAATCCGGTTCCATACCGCTGCCATTATCGCGCACCAACATGGAAATGCCCATATCCTCGCGCAGCCATGCTTTAACTTCGATTGTACCGTGATCATTGCTGAATTTCACCGCATTTGATAATAAATTCGTAAAAATTTGCATCATGGCGCGTTCGTCTGCGCTCATTTTCGGCAAGTCTTCCGGTATGTCGATGATTAATTTAATATTGGCGTTTTGAATGTCCATATCCACGAAACTGCGCACTCTGGCAATGATCTGATGGAAATTTAACGGCGTGCTGTTTAAATCCAGCTTGCCTTCTTCCATTTTCGACAAATCCAAAACATCCTTAATCAGATTCAATAAATGCTGGCCGCTTTTGAAAATGTGGTCGGAATATTCCACATATTTACCATGGCCCAATGGCCCCAGGATCTGGGTCTGCATCGCTTCGGAAAAGCCCATAATTGCGTTTAACGGCGTGCGTAATTCATGGCTGACATTCGCGAGAAACCGGGATTTGGTTTTGCTGGCCATTAACGCCGCATCCTTGGCCGTGCGCATTTCCTTGACCGCTTTTTCGCGTTTCTGAGTTTCGGAATTGAATTTATCCAGAATCATATTGTACTGCATGGCGATAGTGCCTGCCTCGGTTTCTGTTTCTACATCCACGGGACGCGAGAAGTCGCCTTCTAAACGCTGGCGTTCCATTTCCTGCAATAATTTGAACAAAGATGTGTTGGCGCCATGTTCGGCGACGTTCAATCCAATCCGTTCGGATTCTGGATCGACGCGTAAGGCAAAGAATCGGTCGATCACCGATAGCAATAAAAACCCGACAGAGAAGGAATAGGCCCCTACGCTGATGACGCCCAATAATTGCACCCAAAATTGTTCCAGGCGGCCTAAATCCGTGCCAAACGAAGATATTGGCGCGAATAATGCCACCGCCAATGTGCCCCAAATTCCGGCAAATAAATGCGCCGGTACGGCGTTGATAACGTCATCCACCTCTAATTTCAAAAGCAGCTCGCAGCCCGCATAACAAACAATTCCACCAACCATGCCAATAATCACCGCTGCATAAGGTGTAATCATATGCGCGCAAGCGGAAATACTGACCAAACCCGCGATAACGCAACTGATCGAACGAATAACGTTGGGACGGCCCCGGAAATGCCAAGATAACGCTAGCGCGGTCAACCCGCCCGTCGCACCGCCCAAAGTGGTGTTAACGATCACCAATGGCACGTCGCCGGTAAATTGCGGTAAGGATCCGCCGGTAAACCCGAACCAGCCAACCCACAATAACATCAATCCCAAGGTGGCCTTGGGCAAATCGCTGCCCTCGATCTCCGATCCTTGCGGGCCGAAACGCCCGATACGCGGCCCGACAATTAACAATGCGGCCAATGCCATCCAACCGCCAACCGAATGCACCACGGTCGATCCGGCGAAGTCAATGAACCCCAATTTTGCTAGCCAGCCGGAATGAGTATCGGGAATCGATCCTCCCCAGGCCCAATGGCCGGCGACCGGATAAATCAAGCTGGATAAAATACAGGAACAAAGCACGTAGCCGGTAAAACGAATCCGTTCCGCAACGGCACCCGAAACAATGGTTGTGGCGATCGCGCAAAACGCCATCTGGAAAAGGAAGAAAGAATACAGCCAGGACGATGCGGTATTGCCGAACATAAAATAACTGGTACCGACGACCCCGCCCCAGCTGACGCCGAACATCAAGCCGAAACCGAACAGCCAGAATAGCAACGATGCGATACAAAAATCGACGACGTTTTTACCGGCGACGTGAATGGAGTTTTTGGCGCGAACCAATCCGCTTTCAAGGCAGGTGAATCCAGCCTGCATCATGATGACCAGGATGGCGCACATCACCAACCATAAAATATCAAAATATTCGGATAATCCTTCGACCAAGATCATCTCTCCCTGTTACAGTTATTATAGGCAATTTTAGGTTTTCCGTCGCGGGAATTGCAAGACTAAGCAGTCTTTTTGAATTTTTCATTCCTGGCTTGCTGTAATTTAAGGAAATCGTCTCCGGCATGGTACGAAGATCGCGTCAAAGGCGACGCCGAAACCATTAAGAATCCTTTGCCGCGCGCCAGCTGTGCATAAGATTCGAATTCATCCGGCGTCACGAATCGGTCGACGCCAATATGTTTTGGCGTAGGCTGTAAATATTGGCCTATGGTGAGGAAGTCTACATCTGCGGCGCGCAAATCATCCATCACCTGTCCGACTTCTTCTTTGGTTTCGCCCAATCCAACCATAATGCCAGATTTGGTGAAAATCGTAGGGTCTTGTTGCTTTACCTTGGCCAATAATTGCAGGCTGGTGAAATATCGCGCGCCTGGGCGCACGGACGGATACAAACGCGGCACAGTTTCCAGATTATGATTGAACACATCCGGCTTTGCCTTGATCACAATATCTTCTGAACCGTTTTTACGCAAAAAATCCGGCGTTAAAATTTCAATGGTCGTGCCCGGCGAAAATAAACGGATTTTTGCAATGGTTTGTGCAAAATGTTCCGCCCCTCCATCTTCCAAATCATCGCGATCAACCGATGTTACCACGACATGTTTCAATCCCAATTTCGCGGTCGCCATGCCGACATTATCCGGTTCATGCGGATCCAGTTTATCCGGGCGACCAGTCGCCACGTTGCAAAACGAACAAGCGCGCGTGCATACCGATCCAAGAATCATAAACGTCGCATGTTTTTGCGACCAGCATTCGCCGATATTCGGGCAACCCGCTTCTTCACACACGGTGCTTAATTTCAAACTGCGCATCAATTCGCGCGTTTCATGGTATGTTTTGGATGTTGGCGCCTTTACCCGGATCCAATCCGGTTTTCTTTTGATTGGATTATCCGGCCGGTGCGCCTTTTCAGGATGACGCAAAGCCGCTTTGCTTGGCTGGGATTCGTCGGGTGCGGAATCGGTGATTTTTTCGTCGAACGTCATAAGGGTAATTTAGCACCCTGTCAGCCTTAGAACAAGGCCCGGTTTTTATCGGTTTAGCCTGGCTTTCGATGGTTATGACATTAAAAATGAATCACTTTCCCGAACGCATCGAGGGTCGATTCATGCATCATTTCCGATAATGTCGGATGCGGGAAAATGGTGTGCATCAATTCAGCTTCGGTCAGTTCGGCGGTTTTGGCAATGCCGAATCCTTGGATCATTTCGGTGACTTCCGCACCAATCATGTGCGCGCCGAGCAGTTCACCGGATTTCGCATCAAAAATAGTTTTGACCAAACCTTCGGGTTCGCCCAGCGCGATCGCCTTGCCGTTGCCCATGAATGGAAAACGCCCGACGCGGATTTCGCGCCCCGATTCCTTGGCTTTTTTCTCGGTCCAGCCGATGCTCGCGACTTGTGGCATGGAATAGGTACAACCCGGAATCGCATCGCGGTTCAATGGATGCACGTCATTTTGCCCGGCGATTTTTTCAACGCAAATCACTGCTTCGTGACTGGCCTTGTGCGCCAGCCATGGCGCACCAACAACGTCGCCAATCGCATAAACGCCAGCCTCACCCGTTTGCAACCATTCATTGACGACAATATGGCCCCGGTCCACTTTGATTTTGGTATTTTCAATACCGATTTTCTCGACATTGCCGACAATGCCAACCGCAGAAATAACCCGATCAACCTTAATATCTTGTTTTTTGCCGGCGGTTTCGACGCTGGCGGTGACATCGTTCGCCGATTTCTTTAAACCTTTGACCGTGCTGCCGGTGATGATTTTAATGCCCTGTTTTTCGAATTGCTTACGGGCGAACGTGGAAATTTCCTCGTCCTCGACCGGCAAGATACGATCCATCATTTCAACCACGGTCACATCGACACCAAGGTTGCGATAAAAACTGGCGAATTCAATGCCGATTGCGCCCGATCCAACCACCAGCAACGATTTCGGCATGCTGGTTGGGACCATAGCTTCTTTGTACGTCCAAACCAATTTGCCATCTGGTTCCAATCCTGGCACCACGCGTGCCCGCGCGCCGGTCGCTAGAATAATATGTTTGGCTGTCAAATCGGCGATTTTTTTGCCGTCTTTTTCAACCGATACTTTGCCCTTGCCCGCCAATTTGCCAAAACCATCGAAAACCGCGACTTTGTTTTTCTTCATCAAATGGGCAATGCCACCCGATAATTTTTTGGCGACATCGCGGGAACGGGCAACGACCTTGGTCAGATCGACGCTGATTTTGCCTTCGATTTTGATTCCGTAATCCGCCGCATGATGGACCAAATGATTGATTTCGGCACTGCGCAACAATGCCTTGGTTGGAATACAGCCCCAATTCAGGCATATGCCGCCCAAATGATTGGCTTCGACTAAGGCCACTTTCATTTTCAATTGCGATGCGCGAATGGCGGCCACATACCCGCCTGGGCCGCCGCCAATAATGACAATATCAAAATTCGTATCGGACATGAATTACATTGCTCCCGCTAAATAATCGTATTTGCCGTTTTTCCATTGGTACAACCGGAAAGAAGGTGCTTTTAAGTCGCCTTTTTTGTCGAATTCAACTTTGCCCAACACTGTGGAATACGAATTTTTGTGTAGGCTGTCGATAATGGCCCGAGATTCGGTCGATTCTGCCTGCTGAATCGCATTCGCGGCGATTTGTATCGCTGCATAAGTATACAAAGTAAATATTTCAGGATTAATTTTTCTTGCTTCCAAGCTTTTTACTACTTTTACCGAAGCTTTATCTTTACGCGGATCCACCGGCCCAGACATCACATAGCCGTTAGCTGTTTTGTCGGCAACCGCCCAGAATTCCTGGACCAACGACGCATCACCGCCCATAAATCTAATATTTAATTTAGCGTCAGCGGATTGCCGCACAATAGAACCTGCTTCAACCGGGAACACCGCCAACAAAGCCACGGTCACGCCTTTGGCTTTTAATTTAGTGATTAGAGTCGAAAAATCTTTTTCTCCAACTGTAATGGCATCATACAAAGTTTCATTGATACCCGCAGATTGCAGGTCTTTTCGCACGCCATCGGCCAAGCCTTTGCCCCATGTGGATTTATCGTGAATGATGGCAATTTTTTCTTTACCATAATTATTTTTGATATACTCCGACAACACGATAGCTTGTTGATCATCGCGGCCATAGGCACGGAAAATATTATTCAATCCCCGTTCCGTAATTTCAGGGTTGCTGGCGGTCGGCGTGATTTGCGGAATTCCTTCGTCCGCCGTTACGCCAGATGCCGCCATAAATGCGCCGGAACAAGCCGGGCCGATGATTATAACAGATTTTGCAGTGACTAACCGGTTAGTTGCATTTACCGCCTGCTTAGGATCACAAGCGTCATCTTCCAGTTTAAAAGTCAACTTTTGACCCAATATGCCACCAGCGGCGTTAATATCCTCAATAGCGGCTTTGACGCCTGCAATACCTTGCTCCCCAAGACTCGCCGCTTGGCCAGTCATGGGCAGTGACACGCCGATCACAATATCCGCATGGGCCTGCGCCGATAAAACAAAAGATAAAATCGCAGCGAGAATATATTTTTTCATGAAATCGCTCCTATTACATTGCACTATCGATGGCTTTATAATCACCTTTGGTCCAGCGATATAAACTCCATAATGGTTTTTTCAAATTGCCCTGCGCATCGAATTCTAATTCGCCGAGCACAGTTTTATAACTGCCGGATTGCAAAGCCTTGATAATTTTTGCGTTTTCCAACGAACCCGCACGGTTCATTGCTTCGGCCAATACCTTAAGTTGAGTATAGGAATAAAGCGCATACAATTCCGGGTTGCCCTTATTCGCCTTAATTTTAGCAACAATTTTTTTGCCCTCGGCCGAAGTGCGCGGATCGGCAGGCCCCGTAAAAATCAATCCATCGCCAGCAGCGCCAGCAATATTCCAATATTCGGTCGATAAAATAGAATCGCCGCCGAAAAAGTTGGCCTTATACCCGGCATCCGCCGCCTGGCGCATAATCAAGCCCGCTTCGACCGGAAACAAAGCCAGCATCACAACACCGATTTTTTCTTTTTTCAATTTGGCGATCAAAGCACTGAAATCTTTTTCGCCCAAAGTAACGCTGTCGATCATGGCAGGTTTTATTTTCAAGGCGGCCAGATCGGATTGTAAATAATCCACCATGCCTTTGCCCCAAACTTGCTTGTCGTGGATCAGGGCGATTTTTTGCCCTGGAAAATTCTTTTGCATATAAGCAGCCAGAATCGTGGTTTGCTTATCATCCTGGCCATTCACGCGGAATATATTGGTCAAGCCCCGGCTGGTGATCTTTGGGCTTGTCGCGGAAAACATGGTTGGAATATTTTCTTCGGCATAAATTTCGGTGGCCGGTATGGTCGACATCGAACAAAAAAGACCTATAACGCCTACAACGCCGCTAGTAACCAGTTTGTTCGCAGCGATTACGCCTTGCTTCGCATCACAATTATCGTCCTGATAATTCAAATTGATCGGATTACCGAGAACGCCGCCGGATTCATTGATTTCCGCCAATGCCACCGAAGCGCCATCGCGGATTTGTTCGCCATAACTGGCCGCCTGGCCGGTCAACGGGGCGGAAACGCCGATAACGATATCGGGCTTACCCATCGCGCCCAGGAATAATACCGCCAATACCGCAACAATAAATTTTTTCACGAGAATTATCTCCCACCGCGCTATTAAACCATCATCATAAATGGCTCTTCAATAAACGCCTTAAACGCTTGTAACCATTCGGCGCCGACCGCGCCGTCGATCGCACGGTGGTCGACTGATAAGGTGCAAGACATCACAGTTGCAACCGCCAATTCGCCGTCGCGCACGATTGGGCGTTGTTCGCCCTGCCCCACGGCCAAAATTGCCCCTTGGGGCGGATTGATGATCGCGGAAAAATCCTTGATACCAAACATACCCAAATTCGAAATGCTGAACGAACCGCCAGTATATTCTTCTGGTTGTAATTTTCCGGCTTTGGCCTTTTCCGCCAATGCCTTCATTTCCACGGAAATATCCTTGAACCCTTTGCGGTCTGCGGCACGAATGATCGGCGTAATCAAACCGCCTGGAATGGCCACCGCGACCGAAATATCGGCCTGGTGGTATTTCAATAATCCTTCATCGCTCCACGATACATTGGCATTTGGAACCTTGATCAGCGCATTGGCGCAGGCCTTGATAATCAAATCATTGACCGACAATTTTACGCCATCGGATTCCAATTTTTTATTCAGGCGCGCGCGCATATCCAGCAATGCATCCAATTGGCAATCCACAGTTAAATAAAAATGCGGTACGGTTTGTTTGGATTCGGTCAACCGTTTCGCGATAATTTTCCGCATTTGCGTGTGCGGTTCCAGCGTATACCCGGTTTGCGGTAAATTCGGATTCGCAATAGCGAGTGATTTATTTTGCGCAATCGGTTTGCCGGACGATCCTTTGGATGCGAATTCGACATCGTGCCGCACAATGCGGCCGCGTGGGCCGGTCCCGGTGATACCGGATAAATCCACGCCCATTTCGCGCGCTAAACGTTTGGCCAGGGGCGATGCGATGATGCGATTCGATGATGTATGCAACATGTTATTTCCCCAACACTTGTTTTACCGCGTCAATCACATCGTCCACTTGCGGCAAACTCATCGCCTCAAGATTCGCGGCATAAGGCAATGGAACATCCTTGCCCGTCACGCGGATTAATGGAGCATCCAATTCATCGAATGCTTGTTCCATAATCACGGCGGCGATTTCGGAACCGATCCCAGCATATGGCCAGCCTTCTTCCAATGAAATGATGTGATTGGTTTTACGCACCGATTCGATGATCGTCGCGGTATCCAGCGGGCGTAGTGTACGTAAATTGATCACTTCGCAAGAAATACCTTCGGACTCTAATTGTTCTGCGGCTTTTAATGCCAAACCGACTGGGCGGGAGAATGCGATAATCGTTACGTGTTCGCCTACCCGTTCAATTTTAGCACTCCCGATTGGAACCGTAAAATCCTTGTCGGTCGGACATGGGAAAGATTGCCCGTACATGATTTCGTTTTCTAAAACCACAACCGGATTCGGATCGCGAATCGCGGATTTCATCAAACCTTTGGCGTCTTCGGCCGAATACGGCGCAACGACTTTTAACCCAGGGCAATGCGCGTACCAAGACGCGTAACATTGCGAATGTTGTGCACCCACGCGTGCGGCCGCGCCATTCGGGCCGCGGAACACAATCGGACAACCCAATTGGCCGCCGGACATATATAATGTTTTTGCGGCGGAGTTGATGATTTGGTCAATCGCCTGCATCGAAAAATTCATGGTCATGAATTCGACAATCGGTTTCAAGCCCAAGAACGCGGAACCCACGGCAAGACCGGCGAATCCATGTTCAGTAATCGGCGTGTCGATCACGCGTTTTGGACCGAATTCATCCAATAGGCCTTGGGAGATTTTATACGCGCCGTTATATTCGGCGACTTCTTCACCCATCAGAAATACTTTATCGTCGTCGCGCATTTCTTCGGCCATGGCTTCGCGCAACGCTTCGCGCACGGTTTTGATTTCCGTTGGGCCGGTATAGGCGCTTGGCGCAGGCTGCGCGGCAACAGTTTGTTTTGGCGCGGACGCGGCGGATTTATTGATCACGATATCCGATTTCGGCGCTTGGGTTGCGGGTTTAGGCACCGCGTGCTGGCCATTGGTTTTAATCGCGCTGGCGTCTTCGCCTTCTTCCAATAACACGGCAATCGGCGTGTTGACCGCGACGCCTTGGGACCCGGCATTGATCAGGATTTTGCCGATCACGCCTTCGTCCACCGCTTCGACTTCCATCGTCGCCTTGTCGGTTTCGATTTCCGCGATCACTTCGCCGGGTTTTACCTTGTCGCCTTCTTTTTTATGCCATTTGGCGAGGTTCCCCTCGGTCATGGTTGGCGATAATGCGGGCATTAGAATTTGGATAGGCATTTTTATTTTCCTGTATTTTTTACGAATTAATTCCGACTATAAAATTTTACATAGGTAGCCAGCGTAGAACGATCAATAACCATACCGCGCTTACATTCGGGACGAACAGTTTGGTCGATGAATTCCTCAACACTTCCTGGAGCAAACTCTTGTAATAAGTTATTTTTATGCAAGCCACCCAACACCATAGGATCAGCGCACATCGCTATTTGTCGTTTTTGCACGTAGCCTTGTTCATCAACAAAACATGTTGGTATAAGATGACTTCCGACATAATCCATATTCACGACACCACGGAATAAAACTATGTCTACTTCACCATCTTTTTTCTGAGCAAGAATCCGATGGTTTGGGATCACCAGATCAAATCCATGTCTACAAAGATCCCATGGTTCAATTTTTGCAGTTTCATCCAATATTTTAAATCGCACATTATCCGCACTAACATTTAAGACCATAGCGCCGACACTCAATAGGTTCCAACCAGCATCATTTCGGGCGATTCCCATATACGTTACGCGATCATAAGCTTTACTGGCCGGACCGAATTCCTGCCATGTTGCAGGCACTTCGATTTCTTGGCCTTTCAATCGCGCCTCACGCAGTCTTTCAAGAGCTGGGTCTTCTTCGCGTGTAAAAGGAACAGCAAAAGTAGCCGGAAGCTCAGGCGATACTAATCTTGACTCGGGCCTAAATAAACCCGGACGTCGATGTCTTCTGCCGCTATCGATTCCGATCATTATGCCGCCTCTACCAAAATATCGGTATATAGCTCGCTGGCGTCCGGTTCCGGACTCGTTTGCGCGAAATCTGCAGCGTCGTTGATGATCACCTTAATTTCTTGCTCGATTTTTTTGAAATCGGCTTCGTTCGCCATTTTATTTTTCTCGAGATAATTGCGTAGATTGCCGATTGGATCGTTTTTATCGCGGTAAGATTCGACTTCTTCCTTGGTGCGGTATTTGCCTGGATCCGACATGGAATGGCCGCGATAACGGTACGTCACCATTTCCAATAAATATGGTCCCTTGCCACTGCGCACATGTTCGACCGCCTTCAATCCGGCCTCACGCACAGCCATAACATTCATACCATCAATCGAAACGCCGGGGATTCCATACCCATGGCCGCGTTGCGCAAGGCCTGGGCCAGCAGCCGCGCGGGCGCAGGATGTGCCCATGCCGTATTTGTTATTTTCAATGATGTATACGACCGGCAATTTCCACAATGCGGCCATGTTGAATGCTTCGTAAACTTGGCCTTGGTTTGCGGCACCATCGCCCATGTAACATAAATTCACGCCATCATCGTCGTTATATTGATGCGCGAATGCAAGGCCAGTACCCAACGGCACCTGCGCGCCAACGATACCGTGGCCGCCGTAAAATCCTTTTTCTTTGGAAAACATATGCATCGATCCGCCCTTGCCCTTGGAATAACCGCCGATGCGACCGGTCAATTCCGCCATCACGCCACGCGATTCCATACCACAGGCAAGCATATGGCCGTGATCGCGATACGCGGTAATAACAGTATCTTGTTCTTTCAAACAGGATTGCATGCCAACCACCACGGCCTCTTGGCCGATATATAAATGGCAGAAACCACCGATCAAACCCATGCCGTATAACTGGCCGGATTTTTCTTCGAACCGGCGGATCAACAACATGTCCCGGTAAAATTGCATTAGCATTTTTTTGTCCGGCGTTTTGGATGCGGACGGCGCGGAAGATTTGGAATTATTTTTAGGCGATTTTTTATTGGCTTTGGACATTTGAAATACCTGATTATCTTGAAAGGTCAAATATTTAACCTGGAATCTGGTATTCAAGCAAGCAAAACCGGCTAACACCGCAATAAATGTAAAGAAAGTTTATTTCGCAAGTGCGAGATTATCGTGTTATTGATGGATTCGAGGCCGAAGTTGGGTAGCCACCACGGCAGCCGTTGGTTGCCGCGCCAAAAATAGTTTGGCTGGATCCCACCCGGTTATCTCTGGATCTAGCGGAGCATCAAGAATATTATGGATTCTTGCAATCTCTAACAATGCTTCGTAAGCGGTGAAATATTGAGCTCTAGCCGGAGGTTTTACTCCGCTTGCTTGGCCGCTTAGGGTCAGCATTTGTGCGGCCAAATCTGTTAAAGTTTGTTTTGTTAGCTTACGTGGAAAATATTCCGTTAGTGCATCAAGAGCGGTATAGGCATCCAATTCAGCTTGTATCGTAGTAGGGTCGCGCAAGCGATCAACCACGGTTTGCACAGTTTTAAGTTTTTTTATGCCTTGCACAACATTTTTGGCTGTTTCCCGCCAATTAGGCATAATTTTTTGCATCAAGCCCCAATCTTTTGCAATTGTTTTACCAAGCCTAGAATTTGGCCCAATTCCAACAACGCCTTCCGTTCCATGCAAATATTCTTCGGCAATGCGAACATATCGAAAGGCTCGGCCCATGAACAAAATCACCTCTGGACTAAGCACCACTCCAGTTGCCAAATGTTGCTGTCGCAAATGCAATACGGCTGCAACGCAAGCACTGGCCAACTCTCCGTGCTCTCGTTTACGCAAAGTTTGACTTTCATAATCAATTAAATGATTTTCTGTAACATCGAAAATAGCGGCCGGAATATTCGCCTGCCCGAACATTTCTCTGTACGCCAATTTAAAAGCTTCGCCCAGATTGTAATGAGCTAGATGCAAGGCTTCATCTGCGGTTCTTCTGCGTCCCACGATAGTACCCTATAATATATTTTATGCAGCGCGGCGTTTGGTTTTAATTTCAACCAGCGGAGCAAAAGCCAAAGTCTTTGCCAGCAAACTGGTACGACGCTGCAACGATTCCGTCAATGGCTTTGCCACAACTGCCTGCATTTGCGCAACTGGATTTTTAGCATCACCAACATGATAGGCTACCAAACGGAACGCTTCTGGAATCTTGTCGCCCAAAGATAAAATTGGCGCGGTGGAATCCATTAAATTTTGAAAATCGGTATAATTTCCGGCATCGGACAATGCCACCGATCCATTATGCCGCATTTTATCTACTGCGGCATATTGTGAATCCGATAATCTTGCATAGTTATTGGTAGGCATTCCGGTCATCGCACTGATAGCGCAATCCAGGCGGAAAAAGGTTCCACGTGCTGGCCAATCCGGTAAAGCATCGCCAATTTGTTTCATAGCACGGTCGATTTTCAATTGGTGTTTGGTTGGAACATGGCCGTTTTCTTTGGCGCGTTCGCTGATCGATTCAACCATCGCATAGGCCGCATCCATCAATACAAGGGCGCGAAAACTGATCGGTTTTGGGTTTTGGCGACGCGCCAAAATGAAACTGCCACAGGCTTCGGCTAATTCACCCATCGATGCGGCGGAAAATTGATCCGGGGTTTCTTCAGCGCGGTTGACGACATCGCGAATCGTTTGAATATGACTGCGTGCCGGTTCGCTAAAACCATTCGGATTGGTTTTACAAAACTGTAAAGCCACAAAATTAAGTGCGTTATCGAATAGTTCCATAATCGTCCCTGTCTGTAGAATCGGATCCATTATGGATAAATTTAGCAAGAAAATCAAGTGGGTAAATTGAAATAAAATTATAATTTTATGATGAAATATCAATATAATGAGGGATTAAGTTGACAAATAGCCTTATTCATTTAATGTCTGCCCAAGAATAAAAAAGGAGGGGATTATGTTTCCTGCAGGTACGACATTTGAATTAGCCGAATATTCGTTGGAAAAGGGCTGGGTACCGCTTACCCCCATATCAGGGGCAAAAAGCCAATTTACCGATGTCACAGAGGCCATTGCCGCTTTACAAGCCGATTTTGATCACAAGACACTTACATTCCAATATCTCACGCCACAAATCTATATTGCAGGAACCGATTTCCGGCTACCCGAAAAAGCAACATCGATTCATCTAACCACTTTATTGGTATGCTTACCCGGCGAAGAAAAAAGGCCAATCACCCGAGAAGAATTGGGAATGGTCAGACTGGAACAGTCTACTTTCCAGGTCGCTGTTTTAACCCCACAACTTACCTGGGTTCATTGCAATGAATTGTTCGATCAATCCCAAGATCCTGTATCGATTGCGTCATTGGCAGCCATGATTGGCAATGGTGCTTTCAGCCGCGGGTGTTTGGCTCCAACAGCGCGCGCAAAAAGCAATTTGAAAACTAGCGGCGCTGCAACTGTTACTACTATTTTGGTTCATGACTCAGTAGGCGCTGCGGTAAGACCGATCACAGTAAGAGAGCTAGCTTTATTAAAGCTAAGAGATGGAATGGCCATAAACATCGCCTAAGCCGCTAATTTTCCGATTTCATTCATAAACGATTTCACGCCCTGGATTTTGGCGGCGGCATCGCCCCAGCCGCGCATCAATACCAATTTCTGATCGGGTCGTAATTTTACTGTGCCGCCTTGGGATTGGATATATTTTACCAACGCATCGGGACGCGCGAATTTGTTTTGATAGAATGCAATCACCGCACCTTTTGGCCCGGCGTCAATTTTCTCGATGCCTGCCGTCAAGCACATATTTTTGATCGCAACGATAGTGAACAGGTTTTCCACTTCCTGCGGCAATGATCCGAACCGGTCGACCATTTCTGCTGCCAATCCTTCTGACTCGCCGGTATTTTTTACCGCGCTGATCCGGCGGTAGAAATTCATCCGCGTTGCTAAATCCTCGATATAGGCTTCTGGGATTAAAACTGGGATACCGAGGTTGATCTGCGGGCTGAAAGATGGCGCGATGTCTTGCAATATTTCGCCTGGCGATTTTTTCTCGCGCGCGGCCATGACGGCTTCTTGCAATAAATGTTGGTACAATTCTACGCCCACTTCGCGCACGTGGCCGGATTGTTCTTCGCCCAATAAATTACCTGCACCGCGAATATCCATATCATGGCTGGCCACGGTAAAACCCGCGCCCAAATGATCCAATGTCTGCATCACTTGCAAACGTTTCTGCGCGGTTTCGGTCGGCACGCGCCGTTCTTGAATGGTCAAATATGCATAAGCGCGCGTTTTGCTGCGCCCTACCCGGCCGCGCAATTGATATAATTGCGCCAATCCATACATATCGGACCGGTGAATAATCATGGTATTGGCCGATGGAATATCTAGGCCCGATTCGATAATGTTGGTTGAAACCAATACATCATATTTCTGATCGACGAAATCGGTCATAATTTGTTCAAGATTCCCAGGCGATAATTGGCCATGCGCGACCGCCAGGCGTATATCCGGAATCAAATCGCGCAGATTTCCGGCGACTTCGTTTAAATCCTCTATCCGCGGACAGACATAAAAACTTTGCCCGCCGCGATGCCGTTCGCGCAAAACCGCTTCGCGCACGATCATCGGATCGTATGGCATCACATGGGTTTGCACCGCATGGCGATCCACCGGCGGTGTAGCGATAATCGATAAATCGCGCACGCCGGTTAAGGACATTTGCAAGGTGCGCGGGATCGGCGTTGCCGACAGGGTAAGGATATGCACGTTCGATTGCAATTCCTTTAACCGTTCCTTTTGCCCGACGCCGAAATGTTGTTCTTCGTCGACGACCAACAACCCAAGATTGGCGAATTTAATGGTTTTGGCCAGCAACGCGTGCGTGCCGATCACGATATCGACCTTGCCATCGGCCAGATCTTGTTTGGCTTGCGCCGATTCGGCATGGCTTACCATGCGCGATAAATGCGCGATTCTGAAATTGAAACCTTCGAACCGGCGGGTGAAATTTTGATAGTGCTGCCGCGCCAATAAGGTGGTTGGGACCACAATCGCAACTTGTACGCCGTGGCTGACGGCCACAAATGCCGCGCGCAATGCAACCTCGGTTTTACCGAATCCAACATCGCCGCAAACCAAGCGGTCCATCGGTTTCCCTGCTGCTAAATCACGCAACGTATCGTCGATGGCGCGGTTTTGATCGTCGGTTTCAGCATATGGAAAGCGCGCGCAAAACCGATCATAAGTTTCAGGTTTAGGCAATATCTCGCCCTGTTTCATTTGCCGCGCGGCGGCGATGCGGATTAATTGCTCGGCGATTTCACGCAGGCGTTCTTTGACCCGTGCCTTGCGCGATTGCCATCCCACCCCGCCCAGTTTATCCAGGCTGACGGCGGCGTCTTCATCGCCATATCGCGACAGCAATTCGATATTTTCAACCGGCACATATAATTTATCACCGCCCGCATATTCAACGCACAGGCAATCGTGATCCGCCCCGGCCGCCTGAATATTTTCCAAACGCAAGAACCGGCCAATGCCGTGATCGGTATGCACCACATAATCGCCGGCGTTCAGATCGCTGGCCTCGAACAATATATTTTCCGCCTTGCGTTCTTTTTTCGCCGCGCGCGACAACCGATCGCCCAATAAATCTTGTTCCGATACGATAATCAAATCGTCAATAGCAAATCCATGTTCAATCGGTAAAACGAACAAGGCAATCCACCCGTTGAAATCCAGCAATTTTTCAAAGGATTTAACAATGCTCGATTCCAGATCAAACCCCGCTAGCAATTTTTTGATCCGGTCCAATGATCCTTCAGAATAACAAGCAATACCGACAATCTTTTTTTCCCGGTTCGCGGTTTGCAAAAACGCCTTGAATTCCTCAAACAGTTTTTGCGACAGGCCCAATTTGGCATAGGCTTTGCTGTCCAATAACCGCGAAATCGGCTGCGCCTTGATATCGACGGCGTTCGGCGCATCGATCGATGAACCCAATTCAATCCGGATATTATGTTTCGATGCGATCCAGCCCTGCCAAGTATTGGGATTGGCATATAATGTTTCCGGCTGAATCGGGCGGTAAACGGCCTGGCCCTTGCCGGTTTTTCCGGCCAGGAATTGTTGCCGCGCGGTAAAATAATCGCCAATTTCCTGCCAGCGCGACGCCAGCGCCAGGTCCAACCCCGCGCCCAAAACCACCACCGCATCCGGCATGTAATCGAAAATGCTGCTTAGTTTAGGATAGAAATACGGCAAGAAATGTTCCATTCCCGCATGGCGCTGCCCGGCAGTGATGGATTCATAAATCGGATCGTTGGTTGCATCCCCGCCAAACGCACTGCGATACGCCGCACGAAAAGCGGCAATCGAATCCGGTTCCAGCAATATTTCCTGCACCGGATATAATTCTATTTTTTCCATATCGCTTTTGCCTTGTTTACGCTGGCTGACCGGATCGAAATAATGGATCACTTCGATTCTATCGCCGAATAAATCGATGCGCAGCGGCAATTCGCTTTCGGGCGGATATAAATCGATTAAATTGCCGCGAATCGCATATTCGCCAACCTCGCGTACTGTGCCGGTGCGGTTATATCCATTGGCGGCCAGGAATGTGGTTAAACGGTCCATATCCACCGGCACCGATTTATCCAATATCAAATGGCGTTTTTGCAAAAATTCCGGCGGGATGGTTTTTTGCGTCGCCGCCGCGATGCTGCACAATACGAATATTTTTTCCCGCGCCGACAATATTTGCGATAACGCCTTTAACCGTTCGGCCATCACATCCTGGCTGGGCGATACGCGGTCATACGGCAAACAATCCCACGCCGGTAAAATGATCAGCTTGATTTCCGGCGCAAAAAATTGAATCGCCGCTGCCACTTGATCCAACATGAAATCATCCGGCACGACATATAAAATATTGCGCTTTGATTTCTTGAAATAATCCGCGAGTGCATAGGCATCCGCGCCGGATGGGCAATTCCGGATCAGAATATCGGCATTATTGGAAAAATCGAAATTCGGTATCATTATACAATATTGGCCGCCTTGATTTTGCTAATCAGGTCGTCATACTCCACCGGGTAATCATTTTCGCCTTTAATCAGCCAAGCATATAAATCGTGATCCGGCTCGTTCAAGAATTTTTCGTATAATTCCAGGCCCGGCGTATCGAATTCATTCATATGTTTATCGACGAACTTGGTTAACACCAGGTCATTTTCCTTGGTGCCCCGATGGGTGCTTTGAAAATACAGTTTCTTGCGTAAAATTGCGGTATCGGCCATGGCTATTCCAATACCAAATTTTTAAGCTACAATACAGCCCTATGCCGCCTATTGCGCCCCAATTCAGCCGCCTATTTGCTCCTTTGACCACGGTCAAGGGCATTGGGCCCACTTATGGCAAGCTGATGGCGAATTTAAGCGGCCCTTATGTGCGCGATATACTGTTTCATTTGCCGGTCGATTTGATCGACCGCACCCATCAACCCAGAATCGCCGATCTGCGCGCCTATCATGGGCAAAATGTGACGTTGGACGTATTGGTGGTCAAACACCAAAAACCGGCCAAACGCGGCATGCCGTACCGGGTTACGGTCAAGGACAATACCGGCTTCATGAGTATCGTTTTTTTCAAGGGCAAGGATCAATTCTGGCAAAAATCCCTGCCCGTCGCCGCGCAAAAGGTAATCAGCGGCAAGATCGATTTTTACAAGGACATTCCGCAAATCGTGCATCCCGATTATATCGGCAATCCGGGCGATTTGGAAAAGATCAAGGGGTGGGAACCGATTTACCCCCTGACCCATGGCGTCAGCAATAAATTCCTGCGCAAGGTTGTCGACCAAGAACTGAAAACCATTCCGCAATTGCCCGAATGGATCGATGCGGAATTATTGAAAAAACGCGGCTGGGCATCATGGCAGGAATCGTTGAAACAAGTTCACGCCCCCGCCAATAAAAACGATTTATCGCCGGAAAATTTGGTGCGGCAACGATTGGCGTATGACGAAATTCTATCGCACCAATTGGCGTTGACGTTGGTGCGTAACATTCAACGGCAACGGCGCGGCAAGCGCGATAAAAAACCGGATTATCAATTGCGGCAAAAATTGATGGATATTTTGCCATTCACCCTGACCGAAGCGCAGAAAACCGCCCTTTGCGAGATTGACACCGATATGCGCGCCGATCAGCCGATGTTGCGGTTATTGCAAGGCGATGTTGGTAGCGGTAAAACTATTGTGGCGCTACTAACGATGCTCAATGCATTGGAATGCGGCAAGCAGGCTGCGATTATGGCCCCAACCGAAATTCTGGCGCGGCAACATCAATATACGATTGAACCGCTGGCGGAGAAAATGGGATTGAAAGTCGCGGTTTTAACCGGCAGGGACAAGGGCAAATCGCGCCAAAAATTATTGGACGATATTCAAGAAAACCGCGCGGATATTATTATTGGCACGCATGCATTATTGGAAGATAAAGTGATATTCGGCAATCTTGGATGCGTGGTGATCGATGAACAACATCGGTTTGGCGTCGAACAACGATTAGGTTTAATGCAGAAAGGCGATGGGATCGATTTGCTGGTCATGACCGCAACGCCAATCCCGCGCAGTTTGTATTTGGCCTTGTATGGCGATCTCGATACATCGCGATTGTTGCATAAACCGCCAGGGCGTAAACCAATCGATACCCGCACCATCGATATGGAACGAATCGATGAAATTGTCGGCGGCGTCAAACGCGCCATTGCAGAGGACCGGCAGATTTATTGGGTTTGCCCGCTGGTGGCGGAATCCGAAGTTCTGGATCTGGCCGCCGCTGAGGAACGCCACGAACAATTGAAACAATTTTTTGGCAACAAGGTTGGCTTGGTCCATGGCCGGATGAAAGCGGCGGATAAAGACAAAGTCATGCAGCAATTCGCCAAGAATGAAATCAAGATTTTGGTGGCAACAACGGTGATCGAAGTTGGGGTGAATGTGCCCAACGCAACGATTATGGTGATTGACCATGCCGAACGGTTTGGATTGTCGCAATTGCATCAATTGCGCGGCCGTATTGGGCGGGGTGAACAGCAATCCACCTGTTTATTACTGTATCAAAAGCCTTTATCGCAAACGGCGCAAAAACGATTAGAAGTCATGCGTGAAACCGAAGATGGATTTAAAATCGCCGAGGAAGATTTAAAACTGCGCGGCGCTGGCGAGGTTTTGGGCACCAAACAAAGCGGCCTGCCCGACTTCAGATTGGCCGATTTTTTCGCACATCAGGACTTATTTAAAACCGCCCAAGCCGATGTGAAATGGATTTTGGATAAAGACGCTTATTTAACCGGCCCGCGCGGCCACGCATTGCGCACATTATTACAGTTGTTTGGCCGCGATCAGGCAGTGAATTATTTACAGTCGGGGTGATAAATATTTGTCATTCTGAGCCGAAGGCGAAGAATCTCGTCCAGCAAAGGCGCTCGTGCGATCCAGATCCTTCGCCTTCGGCTCAGGATGACAACAAAGAATCAGGCCGCTTTTGCTTTCTCGTCCGCTGCGTTAATCAGCCCGCTGGATAGGATCAATTTCCACGCATCTTCGACCGGCAGATCCAGATATTTAATGCTGGTCGATGGATAATACATCAATAACCCTGCTGTGGGTACGGGTGATAATGGCACTAGCACCGCGATCAAATCTTTGCCCGCGGATTTTTCGATGGTTTTGTGCGTTTCACCCGATACGAATCCAATAGCCCAGGTATCGGCGTGCGGGTACGGAACCATAACCACTTGGCGGAAGGCTTGGGTTTTCTCGCCAAACAGCATTTCGGCGGTTTGCTTGATCGGGCCATACAGGCCGCGAATGATTGGCATCCGGCGCAAAATCGCATCGCCAATGCCCACAAAAAAATTGCCGAAATAATTGGCGGTAATCGCGCCCAATAGCGTCAACCCCACCAACAATACGATCAGACCAAAGCCCGGAAAATTGGTCGGCAGGAATGGAATTAACGGCGCGACCTGTTCATCGGCATACCGGATCACCGACCAGGCGATATAAATCGTAACGCCAATTGGCGCAGCCACCAAGACACCGGCAAAGAAATAATTGCGTAATTTCCGCCCGGCGCGGTCAATTAAACTAGGGGGCTTTTGGTTGTTAGGCATGGATTACCGTTCGGTCAGGGCGTTATCACGCGCTTTGAAAAATGGCTTTAACAAATAATCTAGAACAGTTTTCTCGCCGGTCAAAATATCCACCTGCGCGGTCATGCCGGGAATAATATCCAAATGCTTGGCATTCCCTTTGAATGTATCGCCATAACTGCGTAAACGGATGCGGTAAAAACTTTCGCCGCGTTCATCTTCGATAGTGTCCGGGGAAATATCTTCGACCTTGGCTTTTAAGCCGCCATAGATGGAGTAATCATAAGCGGTGATTTTAACCATGGCTTCTTGTTGCGGGCGGATAAACGCGATATCGGATGGGCGGATACGCGCTTCGATTAGGAAATTATCTTCGATTGGAACGACTTCAATTAAATCCTCACCAGGCTTGATAATACCGCCAACGGTGTTGATTTTAATCTGCTGTACCCGGCCCTTCATCGGCGATTTGACTTCGGTCCGTGCGACGCGGTCTTTGGATGCGGTAATGCTTTGGGTTAAGGCGCTTAGTTCCGCGCGTTTTTGGTTCAATTCGTTGGATACTTCCGAACGGAAAGTTTGTTTTTTATCTTCGATCCGCTGGCGCGCTTCTTCCATCGCGGCCCGGGCTCGTGGCTGCGCGGCGCGGGCCTGATTCAAACGCGATTCCAGTTCGGTGATTTCCCGCTGAATGCTCAGCAATTCCATGCGGGATGTGACGCCTTGTTGTACGCCTTTATCCGCAATGTCTTTTTGCTGGTTGGCGACATCCAAGGATCGTTTAATATTTTCGGCGCTGGAATATAATTCCGATAATTCTTGTTGTTTTTGCTGTAATTGCGATTGAAAAATGTCGATCTGGCCGCGCAATTGCATTTGCCGCGATTGGTAAAACGCCATTTCGCTTTTTACCGCATCGGGCGATTCATCCATGACTTCCTTGGGAAAGGCCAAAGGCTGGCTTTGATATTCGGCATTCAGGCGCGATACGGTCGCAATCAAGGTCAAATATTTCGACCGCGCGGTTTGATAATCGGCCTGCGCATAAGTATTGTCGATCACCATTAACACCTGGTCTTTTTCGACCGTTTGACCTTCGCGCGCCAGGATTTTATTGACGATACCGCCCTCCAGATTCGAAATAACCTGGACATGGCTGGATGTAATGATTTTACCCATGCCGCGCGTAACTTCGTCGACTGTCGCGAATGCCGCCCAAATTACGAACACCAGGAAAAACAGGCCAATCGCCGCGAGCAGAATATGCGATGCCATGCGCGCGCCGCGATGCGATGCCGCAAAGCGTTCCGGCATGAAATCGGTTTCTTCTTCATGCACCCTTACATATTCTTTGATGGCTTGTTTGAACATGTTTATTCCTAACTCGCTTTGATATCGCCGTCTTTTAACGAATTTAATACTTGGTCGCGCGGACCGTCGGCGACGACCTTACCGTCGCTCATCACAATCAAACGGTCGACAATGCTTAGCATCGATGCGCGGTGGGTAACGACAATAACGGTTTTATCCTTAACCACTTGCGACAATCGCGCCTTGAACCGGTTTTCGGAACCCGGATCCATCGCACTGGTCGGTTCATCCAACAACAGAATCGGCGGATCCAACAATAAAGCGCGGGCCAGGGCAACCGATTGACGTTGGCCGCCCGATAAACCTTCGCCCCGCTCGCCAATATTTAAATCATAACCCAGTGGATGGTGGCGCAAGAAATCGGTTACGCCTGCCATGGTGCCAGCAGTCAATAAGGCGCGATCATCCGCGCCAACCCGGCCCATTAAAATATTTTCCTTTACCGTGCCGTAAAACAAAAACACGTCTTGCGGACAAACGCCGATATTGCGGCGTAAATCTGCGGGATCAATTTGCCGGACATCCGTGCCATCGATGGTCACGGATCCTTGTTGCGGTTCGTATAATGCCAGCAGCAGTTTTTCTAATGTCGTTTTGCCGGAACCGATTGGGCCGATAATCCCGACCTTTTCACCGGCATTGATGCGGAATCCGCACCCATCCAATGCCTTGCCGCGATTGCCGGGATAAGAAAACTCGACATCCCGGAATTCAATTTGCCCGCGTAAATGCGGGCGGCTTAGGAAGGCTTTGCCAGCCGGGCGTTCGACCGGCAATTGCATAAATTCGTCCAATGTTTCCAAGGCAGATTCGCTTTGGTGAAAACGGGTCAATAATCCCGCAATCTGGCCGAGTGGCGCGGTGGCGCGGCCACCCAGAATCACGCAAGCAATCAACGCGCCGGTGGTAATGGCGCCATCGGCCACCAAATACGCACCCATGATGACGATCAACACCGTCACCATGTAATTCGCAAACACGGTGAAGTTCAATACCGCCGCAGACAGGCTATGCGCGTGCATGGCGGATTGCGCGGTTTTGCCGACAAAGCTTTCCCATAGGCGTTGCATATACCCTTCGGCGCCCATTTTTTTGATGGTTTCAAGGCCGGTGATCGATTCGACCAACAACGCGCTTTTTTGCGAAGATTCGCGGAAAGTTTCTTTGACGATGCGGTTCAATGGCCGCTGCATAAAAAACGCGACGCCCATGATGACGGGCACCGATACCAAGGGCACAATCGCCAGCCAACCGCCGATCAAGGCAATGACCAAAATGTACAAAACCAAAAACGGCAAATCGACCAACGTCACCAACGTGGCCGATGTATAAAATTCACGCAAATGTTCGAATTCTCGCAAATGTCCGGCCAGCGCGCCAGCCGATGGCGGCCGCGCTTCCATGCGCATGCCCAATAATTGTTCGAACAACTGGCTGGAAATCAATGTGTCGGCCCCGCGCCCGGTTAGATCCAGGAAATAAGCGCGCAAGGAACGAATAATAAAATCGAATACAAATACGATAAACACACCGGTCGCCAAAACCCACAATGTTTCCATGGCGTGATTTGGAATCACGCGGTCATAGACGTTCATGGTGAATAACGGCGCGGCGAGCGCGAAAATATTGATCATCAACGCCGCGAAAATGACTTCCATATACATGGATTTGAAACGGCGCAGCGTGCCCCAAAACCATCCGGCTTGTTCTTTTTCTTCTAATCCCTTGGCGCGCGGATCGTAGCGGAATTCCGGTTTGGCGAAAATAACGTAACCGGTGTAATTGGCCTGCAGCTCGTTCATGGAAATTTGCTGCACGCCGCCGGTTTCCGGCAAAATCACTTCTGCCTTATCGCCAGCAACGCCAACATACACACACGCCTTGCGGTCTTTTAACAATAACACGCATGGCAATAACATCGGATTGATCGCGGATAATTCGCGCACCATCAAACGGGCGGAAACCCCTGCCCGCGAAGCGGAGCGCACAAACAATGCCGGCGACATGCCAAATTCGGCCAATGGCAATCCGGCGGATAATGCTTCGCGCGATTGCGGGCGGTCCAGCAATTTGCAAATGATATGCAGACAATTTAATAGAATGTCGTCAGCACTGCTGACCGATGGCGTAACGCGCCAAACTTGCCGAGCGCCGGATTCGGCGTCTTTATCAGAATTGGATTTATCGCCCGAAGACGAATTAGGATCGCCAGAATTCACGCACATTCTCCCTATTCTATTGAATATAGGGGAATTGGCCCCAAATCTGAATCGCTAGCGGGGAATTTAGCCTAAATGACTCTAAAGCTTTATAAAATTACAACACCCTAGCAAAGAAAAAGCACCGCTTTTGGCGGTGCTGAGGTAGGTTCGGTAGAGAAAACTAAATATTAGACCACAACGACGTCGCCCAAGCCTACGCCGCCACCTGCAGAGGTAACGCCGTTCAAGGTAACCAAATCGACGAAGTTTACGCCGTTGGCCAAGCCATCGATATCGACTTGCATAGTGGTAAATCCGGCGCCGTCGACAAAGCGGACGAATTCCGCCAAGTTGCCGTTAAAGCCAGTTAAAACATCTTCAAGACGGATTGTGTCGCTGCCGGTTTGGAAGTCCGCAATGGTTTCCAAGGCCGAGCCTTCGGATACATCATGATACACGAACGTATCGTTGCCCGTTCCGCCGGTTAACTGGTCGTCACCATTGCCGCCATCCAGAATGTCATTACCTTCACGGCCCAACAATGCGTCATTGCCATCGCCGCCAAACAATTGGTCGTTGCCTAAATCCGCATCCAAACGGTCATTGCCGTTGCCGCCATACAGGCTATCGTCACCTTTTTGCGTCCAGATGTAATCGTTGCCCTCGCCGCCATCGACCATCACACCAGTGAAATAGTCGAAACGATCGCTGAGCAAGTTGACAACGTCGTTGCCATCACCAAGGAAAATATTTTCAATGCTTTCCAGTAAAGGCGTATTCCGGATCATTGGATCGATTTGATTGCCGAATAAATCGACGCTGACTTTAAAGGAGTCCAGAATAAAGACATCACGTCCAGCGGTGCCTTCGATGGAATCGATACCATCGCCGCCGCGATACACGTCTTGGAACAAATTATGCGCCGGATTACCCAGACCATTGCCGATCTGCACAGTTACTTCGCTGAAACGACCGGTAGTAGCAAGACCTAACCAAATGCCGTCGCTGACGGCGATAAACATATCGTCGCCATTACCGCCATTCATGAAATCGACGCCGGTTCCGCCTTCGAGGATGTCGTTGCCTTCGCCACCAAGCAACGTATCGATGCCGCTGCCGCCGATCAAATAATCGTCGCCGTCACCGCCATCGATCATATCGTTGCCAGCACCGCCATTAACCAAGTCATCGCCTGCGCCGGAAGATACAACGTCAAAACCATCACCCATGTCGATGGCGTCATCGCCATCCTGGGTCCAAACTACGTCGTTGCCGTTGCCGGCATCGATAAATACGTCGCCATACGAAACCGTGGCGCTGCGCAAATCGACGATGTCGTTGCCGTCGCCGGTTTCGATAGATTCAATCGAAATAATCCGTGGATCGCTTGGCGATGGGGATGGAACCGTATTGTCTTCGATATAATAAAAATCATTGCCCGACGTGCCATACAGCGTATCGAATCCATCGCCCCCAGCATAAATATCATGGCTCATGTTCATGCTGGTATTTACGGTTGCGCGAACGTCATATACATCCAGTGCTGCAATCGTTTCAATTGGGTTCGATAATAACCAGGTGCCTGGTGGGGTAACAATACCTCCATTGGTCCAAGTGGAATCAACGCTGTAACGCAACGTATCGTCACCAAGATCGCCAAATAATAGATCGGTGCCTAGGCCGCCGTCCAATGTATCGTCGCCATCGCCGCCTTGGATAATATCGTCCCCGGCGTTGCCGTTCAAAATATCGTTGCCATCTTCAGCTGCGTCGCCGATGACGTCGTTGCCGTCGCCACCGTTAATAGTGTCATCGCCAGCATCACCGAACAAGAAGTCATCGCCAGCATCGCCGTTGATAGTATCATTGCCGTCGCCGCCTTCGATTAAATCGCTGCCGTCGCCGCCAAAAATAGTATCGTTGCCTTCTTCGCCGGCGATATCGTCATCGCCGTCATTTCCGGATAATACATCATTGCCGGATCCGCCTAGAATCAGATCATTGCCCAAACCGCCGCTGATGGTATCGTTACCATCACCGCCATCGATCAAATCATTGCCATTATCGCCAAAAATATTGTCGGCGCCTTCGTTGCCTTCGATATAATCGTCGTCATCGCCACCATTGATGGTGTCGTTGCCGATGCCGCCGAACAAGAAGTCATTGCCCGTGCCGCCGGAAATAATGTCATCGCCGTCATCGCCGGCCAATTGATCATCGCCGCCATTGCCGGATAACTGATCATTACCGGAATTGCCGCTGATAATATCGTCCAAGCTGCCGCCAATAATCATGTCGTTGCCTGCGCCAGCATCGAATGCCCGTGTTGGATCATAACCAGCCGCAGCGGCTGCGGCCAAAGTATCGGCCATAATAACATGATCGTTGCCGCCTAAGGCGTTGTATTGGGTGCCGGCCAAATAAGTGCCAGCCAAAACATTGTTAAAGTTTACCGTATCGTCGCCTTCCGTAAACAAGCCCAATGGGGGCGGCGGCGGAGGTGGCGGCGGCGGCGGAGGTGGCGGCGGCGGTGGCGGCGGCGGAGGTGGCGGCGGTGGAGGTGGCGGCGGTGGTG
>CAZYJI010000013.1:45010-65183 GCA_964647725.1 uncultured Alphaproteobacteria bacterium | reverse complement strand
GGCCGCTCTTGTGATATTCGTTCGGGCCATAGACATTGAAAAATTTTAATCCAACCCATTGCGGCGGCCGCACCCTGCCGGTGCGCACCACGCGCGCAACCCAGCGGTCGAATGCGTGTTTGCTCCATCCATACGCATTCAACGGATGGTAAGTTTCTAAAACATCCGACGAAAAATCGTCATCAAAACCTTGCGCCCCGTCGCCATAAGTTGCGGCGGAAGACGCATAAACGAAACGCGTGCCGTGCCGATTGCACCAGCGCCACAAATGAATTGGCAATTGGAAATTGCTTTTTACGATCAGGTCGGCATTGGTTTCGGTGGTCGAAGATACGCCGCCCAGATGATAAATCATGCTGATTTCGCTGGCATGATCTTCGAGGAATTCAAACAGATCGTCCGACATGATGAATTCGGCCAATTCGCGTTTGGCGATGTTGCGCCATTTATCGTCGTTGCCCAGCGTATCGCAAATGATAATGTCATTGTGTCCGCGTTTTTCCAGGCCAGCGACCAGGTTCGATCCGATAAATCCGGCGCCGCCGGTGACGATAATCATGTGAAATTCCCATTACAGTCGGTTAAATTTATAGGATATATATTTAAACTTATGCGGCTTTGTTGTAAATAGGGCGCCTTAATATAAAGGAATATCCCCATGAATGATTGGAAATTACTGCTTGACGATCTAGCCAAACTGGCTACTTCGGCCTTTGGTGCGGCGGATGAAATGCGCAAAGATGGCGAGAAAAAATTGAAATTGCGCTTTGAAAAACTGGCTAAGAAAATGGATTTTGTCAGCCGGCATGAATTCGAAGTGGTCAAAGCGATGGCCATCAAAGCCCGTAAGGAACAAGAAGAATTGAAAAGGCAGATCAAAAAATTGCAAACTGCGCATCCGGCTAAAAAGCAGAAGAAATAACGGTTATCCCCAAGCGCGATATTTTAGATTCAGTATTTTTAGGAAAATTCTTGGCAAGTGGTTTGGCTATTGTCACTATATATAGTAGGTGGCAAGCTGAAACTAGGTGATGAACCTACCCAAGCAACTGGTTGGGGCTTTGTTATAAGAGTCAGGGTCCGAGCGCCCACAACTAGCGGGAATAATTTGCCATCCTTAACCGACAGGAGATGCAAAATATGGCCGCTTTGTCTGATGACTTTCAAACCACAGAAAATCCGATTGATCTCGTCGAAGAATTGGTAGCCGCCAATTCCTGGAATTTTAACCGTTTTGACCCCGATGAAATGATGGCCGATGTGCAGGGCAAATGGTGTCAATACCGTCTGCATTTCTTGTGGCGCGAGGATTTAAACGCGCTGTATTTTTCCGCCACCGTCGATACGCAAATCCCGTCCGAACGGCGCATGCAGGTTTATGAATTGCTGGCCCATGTGAATGAAAAAATGTGGATGGGGCATTTTGAAATTTGCCACGACGATATGGTGCCGATGTTCCGTCAGACTTGTTTAATGCGCGGCCAATTCGCGACGTCTTTCGAACAGATCGAAGATCTGGTCGATATCGCTCTGGCCGAATGCGACCGGTTTTACCCGGCCTTTCAACATGTAATCGGCGGCGGAAAACACGCGGAAGAAGCGTTGTTGATGTCCCTGGTCGATGTTGCGGGCATGGCATAACCCCTTATTGCGGCTTTAGCCCCAATAGGGTATTTTGATGACATGAAAAAGATTGTTCTTGTCGGCTGCGGCCATTTGGGCCAGGCCATGTTGCGCGGCTGGCTGGCGGATATCAGCATTGATGCGCAGTTTTTTGCGATCGATCCAAAGGCCGATACATTATCTCGTCAGTTTTCGGGTGTACAATTCGCCACCGATCTTTCGATTTTACCGAATAAGATCAATGCTATTATTTTTGCGCTAAAGCCGTTAAAATTCAAAGAAATTTTGCCCCTGTACCAAAACCACGCCGGCGGCGGCGCGTTGGTAATTTCGGTAGCGGCCGGAATAACCGTGGATTCCATACAAAAATTTTTATCCGCGCCTAATGCAGCAATTGTGCGCGCCATGCCAAATCTGCCATCGCAAATCGGGCAGGGTATCGCCGGCGCGTTTGCCAATGCGCATGTTTCGTCCACGCAAAAACAATTGGCGGGCGCAATTTTATCCAGCCTTGGCCACGCCGTTTGGGTGGATGACGAAAAATATATGGATGCGATCACCGCCACATCGGGCAGCGGCCCGGCCTATGTATTCCGTTTATGCGAAGCAATGGCCGAAGCCGGCGTGAAATCCGGATTGCCAGCGGATGTGGCTTTGGCGCTTGCGACACAAACTATTATCGGCAGTGCGTTGTATATGCAGCAATCCAAAAAAACGCCATCCGAATTACGTCAGGCAATTACAACACCGGGCGGCACGACCGAAGCCGCATTGAATGTGTTAAATCAAAATAATGCATTACAAGATTTGTTCGACCGTGCTATCGCCGTTGCTACGGCACGCGGAAAAATTTTATCGGGCAGTTAAAATGCCAAAGCCAAAAAAAAATTCCCGCAAAAAAAGCGCTAAAAAATCAGAGCATGAATCGGTTGATACTTTAAAACTGATCGAAAAATTCATGCGCAATAAAAATTTATGGGAAACTTATGTGGACAAATCCAGTTTGCTGCAAAAGTTTTTTACGCATATCGCCGCGCAGGCGGCCAAGAACCCGGATTCGATAGACAGTGATTCGCCACGCGATCGTATTTTCGATCTCATCATGCTGCATTTGGATGAACTACAGCCGTACAAAAAATTCATAAAAATATTGCGCCAGGACGCAGCGTCTTGGCCGATTTTGGCCCGTGTTCTGTTGCGTCAGGCGCCGCAATGGCTCAATGATTTGAATTTGCAACGATCATCTATGCAGCGCTGCGCTTGGATTTCCGCGTTTTTTGGTGTTTACGCCTATGGGTTGTGGCTGTGGCTTTCCGATGAATCGAAAGATCGCGCGAAAACCATGGCTGGAATTGACCGCGCTTTAATGCGTATCGACATGATATTACAGCGATTTTCACCGCAGCAAAATTAGCATAAACGATCATATTCTTAGGGCGGATTTAGGCGGCATACAAAGTCACAAAAATGAAATATTTTACAAATGCCAGTATTTTTGATATATTTAAAAACTTGAAATTGATAATCCTATGAGGTATTCCATGCGTAAAGCAAACGGTCATGCGCCGGATTGGGCAAAATTATTGTTTCCGTTTTCCGCTAACCCTAACTTGTCAGGAATAGATATGAATAAATTTTTGAATTTGTATAAACGCAATCTTGAGGCATGGACCGAAGTCAGCAGACTTGGTGTCGATTGTGCACAAGCATTGACCCGAGCGCAAAGCGAAGCATTGCAACAAGGCCTAAGCAATTTTACCAATGTGCTCGAATGCATTACCGAGCAAGGTTCGACCGGCCAGCAAAAAGCCCGTAAGAGCAGCGAGATTTTGCAAGACGCTTGGCAGAATTCCACCGCCAATGCCAAAGAGCTCGCGCAAATTTTAACACGATCCAACCGCGAAGCATTCGAAGTTTTAAATTCCCGGATGCGCGAATCGGCATCGGAACTGCAAGACATCGTTCCAACCGAATCACGCCGCACTTCCGGCAAACGCTAATTTAAATATTTTTATAACGGTAGATACAGGGTGGCCGAAAGGCCGCCCTGTTTTGCTTTATCCAGGGTTATATCGCCGCCATGGTTGCGTGCGATATCGCGGGCGATAGAAAGCCCCAATCCAACGCCGCCGGTTTCGGAATTGCGCGAATCGTCCAATCGCCGGAACGGTTTAAACACTTCCTCGTGCATTTCCGGCGGGATGCCGGGGCCATCGTCGCTAACTTCGATGCGTACACCGCGCGTGCCGATTTCAGCCCGCAGCCACACATTTTTGCCATGGCGGCAGGCATTGCCGATCAGGTTGGTAATGCAACGTTTCAAGGCGTTGCGGCGGGCCAGCAACTCGACCGCACCATCGGGCTTGTAATGGATTTGTTTGCCGTCGCGGGAAAAATCCCGCACGATTTCATCCAGCAAATCGGGAATGGATATGGTTTGCGATTCTTCTTCCGCATCACCGCGCGCGAAATCCAAATACGTTTCTACCATCTGCCGCATTTCATCGACATCGGCCTGCATCGCCTGGATATCCGGTGAGGAGGGGAGAAGCGCCAATTCCAATTTCAACCGGGTCAATGGCGTGCGTAAATCGTGCGAAATGCCCGACAACATATCGGTGCGCTGTTGAATTTGCCGCCTTATACGGTCGCGCATAATGCCGAACGCGGCGGTGGCTTGGCGGATTTCAATGGCGCCGCTGGGTTTTAAATCACCGGAATCCCGGCCTTTGCCCAATTTTTCCGCTGCGATTGCCAATTTGCGGATCGGGCGGACTTGGTTGCGCAAGAATATCGCCGCGATGCCCATCAATAAAATAGAACTTCCCACCATCCAGGCAATAACAAGGCGCGTGGTATAGGAAAATAGCCGTTTTTTATTGGCATAAACGATTAAAAATCCATCATCCAACTGCACCACGATTTTAACCCGGTCCGGATCGGCATTGACCGTGGCGTAAAATTCCTTATCCAGCCGTTGATCCAATTCTTCATATAATAATTGATCGACCAGGCCAGTCAATTTTGGCGCGGCAGGCAATTCCATCGCATCGAGTGGCACAAGATCGAATTGCATATGCAAATCTTGTTCGGCCTTGTCCAAAATGTTTTTTTGCATGCTGGCGGGCGCATCGTTCAATAAATGTGCGACATAGGCGATATCGCCGCCCAAACTTCCGGTCAATCGCCGCGCCAATGTTTCCCAATGCCGGTCATAAAAAACATACGTCGTCACGATTTGCACCAAAACCGTTGGGATCAGCAAGATCAACAAAGTACGGGTAAACAGCGAACGGGGCAAAAAGCGTTTGATCATAGGCTTTGTTCCGTTACAATTTTTTCAGGTTTCAGCATATATCCCTTGCCGCGCACCGTTTGCAAATACCGTGCAAATCCAGGATCTGCCTCAATCTTGCGCCGAAGCCGCGTGACTTGGACGTCAATCGCCCGCTCGCCGC
Organism: uncultured Alphaproteobacteria bacterium; assembly: GCA_964647725.1. Taxonomy (GTDB): domain Bacteria; phylum Pseudomonadota; class Alphaproteobacteria; order SHNJ01; family SHNJ01; genus SHNJ01. The sequence goes on along the minus strand of CAZYJI010000013.1, from coordinate 60,102 downwards.
CTTCGATGGCGCAGCGCCGCACCAAATCCTCGCGGCTGCACGGCGAGTGGGCATTTTCCGCCAGAATCTGCAATAACGATGTTTCGGCGGTGGTCAAATAAATCATCTCGCCGCCGGCATTTTTCAATTCATTGCGCGACAGATCGAATATGAAATCACCAAAATGTACCGAAGCCGGTTTGACGGCAGGCGGGGTTAAGATTTCTTGGCGTTCGGCGCGGCGCAAAATCGATTCGATGCGCAACACCAATTCGCGCGGTTCGAACGGTTTGGTCAAATAATCGTCGGCGCCGACTTCGAATCCATTGATACGGTCTTCGGCGGTGTCCTTGGCGGTCAGCAGTAAAATCGGCACGCTGTTTTTTCCGCCGCGCAGTTTTTTAGTCAATTCGAACCCGGTAATGCCCGGCATCATCACATCCAAAACGATCAAATCGAATTGCATGCTTTTTAATACATGCTCGGCTTCGGCGGCATCCGCCACCGTCGTAACCAGAAAATTATTTTGCGATAAATAGCGTTTTAACAGATCGCGCAAGCGGCGGTCATCGTCGACAACCAGAATATGCTTTTGCTCATTCATGATTATCCGTAAATGTGGTTTGTGCAAAGGCGCGGAAATAACTCCAGCCCGTAATAACCGACAATATCGCCGCGACCCATAACGCCAAATCGGCCAATTCGGTAAATGGTTCCAATAACGGCCAGGCATGGATTGCCAGCAGTGCGATCAACGCGCCCATTTGAAATCCGGTTTTCCATTTGGCCAGATTCGATACGGGAATGATCACGGGGCTTTTTGTTTCGCCTAAAAATTCGCGCAATCCAGATACCAAAATTTCGCGGCCGATAATCAAATACGCCGCAACCACATCGATACCGGAAATTTGCTGAATCATGATTAACATCATGATTACGGCGGTTACTGCCAATTTATCAGCAATCGGATCCAAAAACCGACCCAAGGACGATGTCATATTATATTTGCGTGCGAACCATCCATCCAAATAATCGGTGATGGCGCCGACCACGAATAAAATCAAGGCCGCCCAGTTGGCGCATATAACCCAGGATTCCGGCGCGTAAAAACACGCGATAATCAAGGGGACGAGGGCGATGCGGGCAAGGGTAAGGAAATTGGGCAATTGCAGCATGGGGGCGAATTCCGGCTTGGATTAAAAAGTATCCGAATATGCCCTAATCCGAATCAGAATGGAAGTAGTTGTATAGGCGTTTGGCGGTGAGTTTATTAATGCCTTTAACCATTTCCAGATCCAATAACGACGCTTTCCGGATCGATGTAACCGAACCAAAATGGTTTAAAAGCGCGCGTTTCCGGCTGGCACCGATGCCTGGCACCGTATCGAGTTCCGAGCGGCCCAATTCGGCATTGCGTTTTTTGCGGTGCCCGCCAATGGCGAACCGGTGCGCTTCGTCGCGCAGTCTTTGCAAGAAATGCAATACGGCATCATTTGCCGGCAATTGGAAATCTTCGCGGCCTTCCATAAAAAACCGTTCGCGCCCGGCATTGCGGTCAGGGCCTTTGGCGATGCCCAAAACTGGAATATCCATGATCCCATAATCCGATAAAATTTGCAGCGCGCTGTTCAATTGTCCTTGGCCGCCGTCTATCAATAATAAATCCGGCCGCACCGCGCTGGTGTCGCTGTCGTCTTTGTCCATTCTGGCGAATCGCCGCCGTAAAACCTGGCGCAGCATGGCGTAATCGTCGCCGCCATGATTCGGCATTTTTTCCAATTCATCCACGCGGATATTGAATTTGCGGTAAGATTTTTTTTGAAATCCTTCCGGCGTTGCGACGATCATCGCGCCAATAGCGTTTTTACCCTGAATATGGCTGTTATCGTATACTTCGATACGCCCTGGGATTTTCGGCAAATCGAATTTTTCCGCGAGTAAGCGCAATAATTCTTCCTGCGCGGTGCGTTCGGCCAAGGTACGTTCCAGCGCATTTTCGGCGTTTTTAACCGCGTGCAAAACCGCTTGCCGCCGTTTGCCGCGCGTACCGAAAGTGATGGTAATATTCTGCTCGGATTTCAGGCTCAGGGCTTTGGCCAATAAACTTTGTTCATGGACCGATTCATTAACTAAAATTTCCTTGGGCACAGGGCGGCCAGCGTAAAATTGCGCAATAAACGCCGATAAAATATGAGGCATATCTTCATCCTCGCCCGCTTTTGGAAAAAAGGCGTGATTACCCAAATAACAATCGTCGCGATAGGTAAAAACCTGCACGCAGATTTTCCCGGCTTTTTGCACGGCGGCAATAACATCGATATCGCCAAGCCCATCGATGTGCACACGCTGTTTGGCCTGGATCAATGTTAATGCGCGGATACGGTCGCGATATTGGGCGGCGACTTCGTAATCCTGGCGCCGGCTGGCATCGCTCATCGCGGCGGCAAATTGCTGTTGAATTTCGGTGTGCTTGCCGCGCAGAAAATCCTTGGTTTGCCGGATATTAGCGCTGTATTCATCGGCGGTAACGTAATTCATGCACGGGGCGGAGCAGCGTTTAATATGATATTGCAAACATGGCCTTGTGCGTGCGGCAAAAAAAGAATCGCTGCAATTGCGGATTAAAAAAGCGCGTTGCAACGTGGCGATGGTTTGATCGACCGCACCGCCGCTGCTCATAAACGGGCCGAAATAATCGCCCTTGTCTTTGCGCGCGCCGCGATGTTTGGCGATGCGGGGAAATTCATGATCGCCGGAAATATAGATAAATGGAAAAGATTTATCGTCGCGCAGTAGGATATTATATCGCGGCAAATGTTCCTTGATCAAAACCGCTTCCAGCAATAATGCTTCGGCCTCCGACTGCGTCGTTGTAAATTCCATCGCCGCGGTTTCGGCAATCATTCGTTGCAACCGGTGTGGCAATTGCTGCGGCCGCGTGTATGCCGCGACGCGCGAATGCAAATTGCGCGCTTTGCCGACATATAAAATATCGCCGCGCTCATTCAACATGCGGTATACGCCAGGGCTTTTCCCGGCATGGCGTTGAAAAGATTGAATGACCTCGGTACCCGCTGCAAGCCTTGTTTTAATGCTGGTTTTATTGGCGCTGGACATAATATTTATATATTTTGCCGCCGGAAAATTTCCACGCCGACATCGCAATCTGCGAAAATATCCAATTTTTCAACCCGCACCAGGGCAGATGCGGCGCGTTTATCGGCAAGGCAGATTCTGGCAATATTTTCAGCGGCGGTTTCCAGCAACTCAGTATGGCCGCCCGTCAAATAATCGATAATATTTTGCCGCACCGTATCATACCGCACCGTGTCGCCGATATCGTCCTTGCCTTGACGGGCGCGGGGGGTAAGTTCAATGGTGCAATGAATGCGGATGCGTTGCGGGGTCTTTTTTTCTTCTTCGAAAATTCCAATACGCGCGGCGATAATAAAATTGCTGATTAAAATCTTATCGTTCATGATGCGGCCCGTTTGGCTAATATTGGTTCTGCGCTGATGTGACGGCCGGAATCTACCGCGATCATCTGGCCGTTCAAGGCTTTATTTTGCAGCAATTGCAAACAAGCATGCACCACATCGCCGATGGATTCCGGGTGCGAAAGGGGTGAGGGCGAATAATCCGACCGCCAGTTTTGATCTGCTTCATCCGCATTCGGCGGCAAAATAATCCCTGGCGCAACCGCATTGACGCGTATTTTCGGCGCCAATTGTTTCGCGGCAAGCTGGGTTGCGGTCCATAACGCCGATTTGCTGATCACATAGGATGTGTATCCGCGCGGCGATTTTAAAATGGAATGGTCCAGCAAATTGACCGCAGAGCCGCGTTCTATGTTCTGCTTGGCCATTTCCTGCATTAAAATCATTGGTGCCAGTGTATTGACGGCGAAATGTTTTTGCATGTTTTCCGGCGTAAGATCGGCGAATGTATCGCGTTCGAAAATCGCGGCATTATTGACCAGCATCGTTATGGGGCCGAATTTTTGTGCGGCATCCGCGAACAATTTTTTGGTTTGCTGCGTATTACTTAAATCGGCGGCAATCATGGCAGCCTTACCGCTTTTTTTGTTGATTTCGGCAATCAATTCTTCGGCCTCGCCGGTTGATGTGTTATAATGCACAACAACCGCGTATCCTTGCGCGGCCAGCGCCAGACACAGCGCGCGGCCAATGCGCTTGGCGCCGCCAGTTACTAAAACCGTATGGTTGGAATTAATAGAATTCATTTCAGCCCAAGATTATCCGAACCAATTTTAAAGTACAACAAGATCGAAGAACAATAAAATATGCCTGTTTCCCATAGCCTCGATTTAACTATTCCAATTATCATGCTGGCCGCGGCGGTAATCATTACTTCGTTTGTGCAAAGAATGCGCGCTAGTCCCATTTTGGGCTATTTGTTGGCAGGGTTGCTGATTGGGCCGTTTGGGTTTGGATTTATCGAAAATACACCGACCACGACGTTTTTGGCGGATTTGGGGGTAGTGTTTCTATTGTTCGCAATCGGGCTTGAATTGCCGCTCGAACGTTTGCGGGTGATGCGGCATTTGGTATTCGGATTTGGCGGTATTACGACCGTTTCATTGATGGTGATATTCGGCGGGGTTGTTTACATTTCACGGGAAAATGTGGCTGAGGCGATTATTATCGGCGGGGCCATGGCATTTTCATCTACAGCGATGTTGGTGCAATTATTGGCCGAACGCGGCGAGTTTTCCACCCGCCATGGACGCGCCAGTTTCGCGGCCGCGCTATTTCAAGATTTGGCAGTCGTGCCATTATTGGTGATTATCCCATTGTTGAACCAGAAAGGCGAATTGATCGTCAGCAGTTTGGTTGGCGCTGGATTAAAAGCGGTGATTGCACTTGTTCTTATTATGTATGTCGGCCAATTTTTATTACGCCCATTTTACCGCCTGGTGATTGGTAATAAAAATCATGAATTGTTAACCGGCATGACCCTATTAATTGTGTTCAGTATGGGATTTGCCACGTTTCATTTCGGACTAAGTATGGCGCTTGGCGCATTTTTGGCTGGGGTGATTTTGTCCGAAACCGAATTCCGCCATCAAATCGCTGCCGATATCGAACCGTTCCGCGGATTATTCCTGGGCCTGTTTTTTATGACCGTCGGCATGATGATCGATATGCGTTTTATTATCGACAATCCGATTGTGGTTCTATTGCTTTTAATTGCTTTGGTGGGGCTAAAACTGGGTGTATTTTACGGGGTTGCACGCTATTTCGATCTACCGGTGCGTAAAGCGATGCGAACGGCGATTTTGCTGGCCCAAGGCGGCGAATTTGGATTCGTCTTATTCGGTCTTGCGATGCAGTCGCAATTGATCGACCCGGGCTTGGTCAATTTATTTTCAACCATTGCTATCATCAGTATGGCGATTACCCCAATCGCCGTGCGCCAGTTGTGGCCATATCTGGAACAAACTATTCCGCATATCGACGATGAATCCTTGCCATCGCCGGAAGAATTTAAGGATAAACAAAATCATGTGGTTATTTTAGGCTATGGCCGCGTCGGCGAGGTGATTGCGGGCATGTGCCAGGCGCAACAAATTCCATATATTGTGATCGATGACGATCATGACCGGATCAGCCGGGCACGAACACAAAATTTACCGGTGTTTTATGGCGATGCGACCAAATTGCATGTATTGCGATCGGTTGGCACCGATTGGGCGCGTGCGGCGGTAATTGCCGTTTCCCGCGCAAAGAAAGCCACGCAAATCACCCATATTATCCGTGATCATTGGCCGCATGTGCCGATTTTTGCGCGCGCGCGGGATTTCGAACATTCCAAAAAATTAATCGAAACCGGCGTTACCGCTACGGTTCCGATCACGTTGAATGCCAGTTTGGAATTAGGCAAGACATTGTTGCAAAGCTTGGGTTGCGATCCCGCGCAAATCGAGGCGGCGCAAGCAACTGTGCAAAAGAATTTCGAATAAAATATTAGTTCGGTTTTTTATGTTCTAAATATTGCTGCGGCCGCGCATCGACCAGCATTTTCATCTGGGTCTGCAATTTTTCAAACGCTTTTTCCTCGATCTGCCGGATGCGTTCGCGGGATACGTTATATTGCTGGCTTAATTCGTCCAATGTTTTCGGCGATTCCTGCAATCGGCGGGCGCGGATAATATCGCGTTCCCGGTCGTTCAATATTTCCATGGCCTGCATCAATAAACGATGCCGTTCGTTTTCTTCCTGCGTTTTGGACAGGTTTTCTTCTTGATTGCTGACATCATCGACCAGCCAATCCATCCACTCGCCGCCACCATCTTCGCCCGCGCGGATCGGCGCGTTTAACGATTGGTCGCCGCGCAGGCGGCGATTCATATCGACCACATCCTGTTCGCTGACGTCTAATTTTTGTGCAATTGCTTCGACATGCTCGGGGCGCAAATCGCCGTCTTCGATCGCTTGCATCTGGCTTTTCAATTTGCGTAAATTGAAAAACAATCTTTTCTGCGCGGCGGTGGTGCCCAGTTTTACCAACGACCAAGACCGCAAAATATATTCTTGAATTGAGGCGCGAATCCACCACATCGCATATGTAGCCAGGCGAAAGCCCTTGTCCGGATCGAATTTTTTAACCGCTTGCATCATGCCGATATTGCCTTCGGATATTAATTCGGCGACCGGCAGGCCATAGCCGCGATAACCAAGGGCAATTTTTGCAACAAGACGTAAATGGCTGGTAACCAAGCGGTGCGCGGCGTCGCGGTCGCCATGTTCTTGCCAACGTTTGGCCAGCATGAATTCTTCTTCCGGTTTCAACATCGGAATTTTGCGTATCTCGCTAAGATAACGCGAAAGATTGCTATCGGGGCTAAGGGCGGGGATATGGGCCATGTTTGGATACTAGCCTATTGCGGATAATTTTTCAGCCAGTATTTCCAAATCTTTGGGCAGGGGCGCCTTAAATTGCATAAATTGGCCTGTTACCGGGTGATGGAATCCAAGCGTTGCGGCATGCAAAGCCTGGCGGGAATAATGATATAGGTAATCACCCAGTTCTTTTTCAAGCCCCTTGATTTTGTGCGCCTTGCCGTATGTCTGATCGCCGATCAACGGATGCCCGATATGCGTCATATGTACGCGGATCTGATGGGTGCGTCCGGTTTCTAAATTGCATTCGACCAAGCTTACGGCACCGGCAAAAGTTTTCAGCGTGCGGTAATGCGTCGCGGCGCGTTTGCCGCCCGATTTTACCACCGCCATTTTTTTACGATTTTGCGGACTGCGGCCAATATTGCCGGAAACACTGCCCTTGGCTGGATTTGGAATGCCCCACACAAAGGCTTGGTAAGAACGCTCGATACTATGGTCGGCAAATTGTTTGCTTATATTTTGATGCGCGATATCATGTTTGGCGATAACCAGAATGCCACTGGTGTCTTTGTCGATTCGATGCACGATGCCAGGACGTTTTTCACCGCCAATGCCAGACAGGGAATCGCCGCAATGGGCGAGCAGGGCGTTGACCAACGTGCCATCCAAATTACCGGCGGCAGGATGTACCACCAATCCCGGCGGTTTGTTTAAAACCAGGATGTCTTTATCTTCGTACACGATGTCCAGCGGAATCGATTGCGCGGCGATGGGCACTTCGCGGATTTCAGGAATGGTGATGTTGTACGTTTGGCCGGATTTTATTTTGTGCGCGGGATCAGAAATTATTTTGCCGCCACTGCGCACTTGGCCTTCTTTGATCAGCGCTTGAATTCGCGAGCGGGAAAGATTGGTCAATTTTTGCGACAAAAATTTATCCAGCCGCATGTGATCGTCGGCCGGGCCTGCAACAATGGAATGATTTTTTGAAGACATAAAATTATGGCCTGGATGTTCCAACGGCGGCACCGGTCAGAATCCATAAGCCATAAAGGATGAACAGGCTTAATAAAATAAAACAAATAAAACGAATAACTTTAAATCTCATGATGGGCGTATTTTAGTGAATCTGTCCCAACATTTGCAAGCCACCACCACGGAATAACCATAACACAATCGTTAACAAAGGAAATATTATTACAAAGCCAATAAAGGCGGCTATATGCTTATCCATCTCATGCTACCTCCTATTAATTATATTGGCATAGCAAGATGGCGTTTCAATGGCGGAAAACAAGGGTTATAGCGCGGTGCAGCATAGGAAGTAGCATAGAAAAAAGGGCCGATCCGAAGATCGACCCTTCAAGAGCACACCCCAAACTTGATAAATTCTTAAGGATATGCAGGGGATAGGCTTATGGGATGTTTTCCCGGCAATCCCAACCTACATCGCCCACTGGCTCACAATCCAAGGTTTGATTCGGATCATGCGGATCTTCTTCTCCGCCATCGCCGCCGCCTTCACCACCACCACCTTCTGGAGGAGGCTCATCACCATCGAAAACGATTTGATGTTGAAATTTCCAGTCGGCCTGCGCAGGCGATGCTACAAACCCCTGAAAAGCTAAAATCATAGCCAATATCAACAACTTATAATGCATAGGACCCTCTCTAGGCTGATATAAGACAGCGTGAATACAATCCCATTATGGCAAAGAAAGCCTAATTAACCATTTAGTATCGTTAAAATTTTATGGATTTTCGTGATCTAGCTGGCGGCCAGGACATGGGATAAGAAAGTCTTAATCCGGGGGTTTTTTGGGTTTTCCAAAATTTCCGGTCCACCGCGTTCAATGGCGCGGCCTTGATCCAGGCAAATAATTTCATTCGCCGCGCGCCGGGCAAAATTCAAATGGTGGGTGACGATAATCATCCCGCAACCTTTATCTTTGACCACCAGCAAAAATTCCAGAATCTTGGCAATCTGTTCAACATCCAAGGCCGAGGTGATTTCATCCAGCAATAAATATTTAGGCTGCAGCGCAATCGCGCGGGCCAGGGCGAGGCGTTGTTTTTGTCCGCCGGATACTTCGCTGGGATATCGGTCGATGAAATGACGCATGCCGAAGAAATCGATCACTTCCTCGATCAATTCTTTACGTTCGGGGGTCAATTTGTCTTCTACCGGCAACAACAGATTTTGCCGCAAGGTGATATGCGGCCACAAAAATAATTGTTGAAACACCACAGTCATTTCCGGCCATGGTGGCGTGAATGCGGCGCCTGGGGCCAGTGGGAAATTATATTCCTTGCCATCGATGCTGATCGATCCGGAATCTGGATGTTCGATCATCGATAAAGATCGCAATAACGTGGTTTTACCGCCGCCCGATGGGCCGACAATGGCGGTAATGGTGCCTGGTGCAACGGTCAAGCTGACATCTTGAACAACCGGAAAACCTTGTAAAGATTTGGATATATTTTTAGCGATGAACATTAACGATCCGACAAGTTTCTGGTGTATTTGTTTTTAATCCAAACCGCGACGCCGTTGACCGGCAAGCAGACCATAAGGAAAAATATGCCAAGCGCGGTGTAAATTTCAACGGGTTTATAAATTTGCGCGTTGATGCGTTGTGCGACGCGGAAAATTTCTTCGACCGAAATCAGGCTGGAAAATAATGTGACGTGTAACATCGTGACTTGCAACATCAATAGTCCCGGCAAAACCTGGCGGAACAGAATCGGCAATTGGATTTTGAAAATGGTTTTTTTGCGCGGCACGCCGCAAACTTTTGCCGCGAATAAATATTGTTGCGGAAAATCTTCGAGTGCGAAGCGCACCAAATCCGCGACCCCGAAAATATTGACAATAGTGAATGTGAATGCGGCGGTGTAAAACGGATCGATCACAACTTCGAAAATCGCCTGTACCGGATAATGCAGCCAGAATAAAAATACCAATATTGGAATGCCGGCCAGGATGAACGAAATGATCCGCGAAATTTTACCGACCGAATCGGGATGTTGCCAGCCGAAAAACCCCACCGCCGAACCCAGAATAATGCCCACCGACCAGATGATCGCGCATAATTGCAAGGTCACCGCCAGACCGCTTAAAAATCCGGTGTGGTATTGAATTAAAATATCGAGGACGGTTGAAAACATTTCTTTAAAGTATCGGTTTTAAGGCGCAGGGTAAAGGGAGAAAGCGCGATACGCTATTGAAATGGTTTCGCCAGACGATAAAAACTGCCCGGATGTTTTTCGTGTTTATCCAGGATCTGGTCCATTTCGCCGCTATTGATGATATCGGTCAATGCTGAATCGATCATGGATTTAAACGCCGCATCGCCCAAAGGCAGCGCGATGACGTTGGGGAATGTCACCAGCGGATTTTTGCCGGCGCATAGCGGATCGTTTGGATTATTGGCGTTCCATTCCGATACTTGATATGGCTCCACAAAAACCAGATCCGCCTTGCCGGTTGTGACATTCATCAATAATTGCGTCACATCGGCCGAATTGGGCAGGGTGATGGCCTCTGCGGCCGGAAAACGCGCGGCCGTTACGCGTGATGCCACCGATCCATCCAGCACGGCAATTTTAAATTCGGGATTGTTCCAATCTTTTTCTTCGCGCGGGGCGGCGCATTTTTGCGCATCGATCATGCCGCTGTAATAAAACGGGGTGCTGAACCCAACGAATTTGCCTTCGTTCGGGTTCATCCAATAGGTGATACAAACGGCATCGTACCGGTTTGTTTGCAAACCTTGAACATTGGTGGCAAAGGTGACTTCTTCGGTCCAGTCGATTTTTAATCCCAGCCGTTCGCCGACCTTGTGCATCACATCGACCGCAACCCCGGAAAAAGCGCCGGTATTGGGGTCTTTCATCACCGCCGGGGGGAATAAGATATAGCCGCAACGCAGGGTTTTGCTTTGTAAAACGCGATCATAAGCGGTTTGGGCCGCATCGGTTTTAGCCGGATTTTTAATGGTTTCTATCAACGAATCCAGGGCCAATAACACCAGCCACAGGAAAAGAGCGGCCAGGATAACACGATTAAAGGTTTGATTTTTCTGCATGAAACGAAGTTTTAAGCATTTGCGGGTTAAGATACTGTATACTAAAAGCATATCGGGGAAATAACAAGCGTGCTGATACGGGTACTGGTTTTATCGCTAGGGATATTATGCATGGCGGCGCAGGATGCGTCGGCCAAGCAAATGAATTGGCAAACCAACCGGGTCGGCAATATGACCCAATTCACTTATCAATATGACAATTTTTCCGGTAAGCCCCAGCAACTAAGCTTTATGCTGAATACCCGTCAATTGGGCGTCGGCAGCCGCCAATTCCAATCTTTCGATTCTGGCACCATGGAAAGTTTTACCATGGAATATTTGCAATATTATGCCGCGCAAATGCCTGGGGTACAGGTATCGGTCGATAAAATCGGCGATGCGATCAGTTTCCACGTTATGGGCCCGAATGAACAAGCGGTGCAACAAACCCTGGCGGTGATGAAAGCGCGTAATGATGAAGCGCAGGATCAATATCTGCAATCGCGGTATTTTATCAAGGATACCACCGGAAAATATATTATGCCGGATCATATCCGGATTGCGCAGGATTACATTCCATCGATGCGGCCAGTGGCCAAGGCGGTTGCGGCGGCGGCGAGTGAAAAAAGTCCACGCGGATTTTTAAATGAAACATTGAATTTTCTGCAATCGATTCCATTCGATACTTTGCAGGATCGTACATCGTCGAACGGTTCCGGCTTTGCAACTCCGTATGGGCTGTTGACGATGAATAAAGGCGATTGCGACACCAAAAGCGTGGCGATGATCGCTATGGCGCGATCCTTATATCCCAATATGCCGATTGCGATGATTTACACCAGCAACCACGCCTTCGTCGGTTTCAGCGTGCCTGCCGCGACCGGCGACCGGATTTTGACGATTGACCGCAAGGTATTCGTGCTGGCGGAGCCCGCTGGTCCAGGCTTGTTCCGTCTTGGGCGCGTTGGACATGAATCCAACGCGGATTTAGACCGGAATTATTTTTCCTATGTGATGGTGCCGTAGAAAGATGTACAGATGCCAAGATGTTAAGATACCTAGTAAAGTTTGCGCTTAAGCATCCAGGTATCTAGGAATCTTGGTATCTAATCTAAATAATCTCGATCGATTCGGCTTCTTGGCCCTTGCCGCCGTTGACGACGCGCATGCGCACCGCTTGGCCTTCGTCCAGCGTCGATAATCCCGAACGGCGCAAGGTGGACATATGAATGAACACATCGCGGCTGCCGTCTTCGGGCATGACGAATCCGAAACCTTTTTGGCTGTTATACCATTTGACCGTGCCGGTCATTTCATGGGCTGGGCCGCTTGGCGCGGAATGTTCACGGTGACCATGACCGCCACCATCGCCGTATTTGCCGCGCCGGCCACCGCCGCCGCCAAAACCGCCGCCGCCACCAAATCCGCCTTCGCGGCGTGGTGGACGATCACCAAAATTGCCCCGTTGCGGGCGATCGCCGAAATTACTGCGCGGGCGTTCTTGCGCCGTGCTAGCATCGACTGATACGATTTGTTTTACTTCTTGGCCTTTTTGACCGCTGCCGATAATACAGCTTAGGGTCGTGCCATCGGCCAGGGATTCATGGCCGGAATTGGTCACCACCGAGATATGCAGGAATATGTCCCTGTCGCTACCCGGCAGATTGACGAAGCCGAAACCTTTTCTAGGGGAAAACCATTTAACCGTTACTGTCGTTGGACTTGCATCGGAACCAAAGGAATCATTCATAGGATAACACTCATTTATAATTGATCTACGCTCATAAATACTTACAATTACCCATTAATTGTACCACAACAACCAGGCCCAATTGGGCAGGAAATCTTTAGGATTCCTTGCCACTATATCTAGATTGGGTAAATTTTACTTTAACAAAATTGTAAATCAATCGATTTCGTCGTAAAAATAACAGGCTAATAATAAGGTCTTTCCCATAAAAAATTCATAAAGAAATAATTTTGGCATGATTTGTGAGTTTGCGTCGATCCAACCCCTAACTGGAATCTAATATGTTGCAAAATAAGAAGGTTTTTATTACCGGTTCGACCAGCGGCATTGGCCTGGCGATTGCGGAAATGTTCGCACAGCAAAAATGTCATATTATGATCCATGGGCTGGTGGATCAAAAACAGCTACAAAATATCCAAAAAAATCTGGCTGACCGTTTTAAAGTCGATGTATTAGCGTCGAATGCCGATCTTGCGGATCCTAAGGGTTTATCAGGCTTAGCCGACGAGGCCGCCGCGTGGGGTGTCGATATTTTGGTTAACAACGCCGGCATTCAACATGTCAGCCCGATTGAAAATTTTACGCCCGAAAAATGGGATCAAGTGATGGCGGTCAATGTGCGCGCCGCATTTTTTCTGATTCATAAATTGATTGGCGGGATGAAAAAAAATGGCTGGGGCCGGATTATCAATGTCGCTTCGGCGCATGGATTGGTGGCATCTATCAATAAGGCGGCTTATGTCGCGAGCAAGCATGCGTTGGTGGGATTGACCAAGGTTGTGGCGCTGGAAACCGCCAATGACAACATCACATGCAATGCGATTTGCCCCGGGTGGGTGCATACCGATATTGTCGAAAAACAAATTCAAACGCGTGCGGCCGCATCTGGTCAAACGCCGCAAGAAACCGCGCTGGATTTAATCGCCGAAAAAATGCCGTATCATAAATTCGTACAACCGGCCGAAGTTGCGGCTCTGGCATTATATCTGGCTGGCGATACGGCGCGGGCGATTACTGGGGCATCGCTGCCGATTGATGGTGCTTGGACCGCACAGTAGTATAAACAATCTAAGATTGTATATTAGCCACGCTGTCATCCCGCTGTCACGGATGGGGGATAAGGCCATCTCCCACGAATTTTCATTTCTAAAACTGGAAAACATATTTTCATATTTTATTACTATATTTCTTTTATAGTATATATAAGCAAATTTAATTGACATAAATCTGATTATTTCGTATTAAATCCTCAAATATAAAAAACTATAGGAGTACGATGATGACCACTAGCTTCACTACAACCTGATCCTGTTTTAGGATCATTCATAAAAAAATCTGGCGAGGGCGGCAATGGCCCAATCGCAGGTAGGATCATGTATTCTACCTATAGTTGAGTATTGCCATCTTCGCCGGGATAACCATTAACAGCGAGGATACCATGGCACTTACTACCTTACGGCAGAGATTGGCGTCGGTCACGCAAGGCGTGCGCGATGTCTTTAGTTCGGAAAAATTTGAACAGAACCGATTGCGAGAAAGCATTACCCAGGAATTAAGCCGCTGGAGAGGGAAATCTTTTGGAGAAGCGGCTTATGATTTGGCCCGGATGACCGAAGCGGTAACCGGTTACGCCAACCAGGAACAAGGCGTTCCGGAATCGATGCGGTTAAAAGTTTTCTGCGCTTTGTATGCTTTGGCGCGACCGGAGTTGCGTTATGACGCCGGCGGGTACTGGAATAAACCGGGCGATGAAACCGAAATGGGCCCCGACGGCAGATTACGGGAAAAAGATTGCGGCCGGTTTTATGCCGGTACGCCCGTTGTGGTCAGTAGCGGCAGTCATAGAGGTAACGATTACAGCCAAAAAACCACCTGGCAAGATGACAGCGGCCCTTATCGCCGGGCTTTGTTTGAAATGGTGGAACAGCACGCGCCGCCGCAAACCGACCGTAAACATTCTATGTATTATCAAATGTTCGATGGGTACGGCTGGTATACGGGCTTTTTGAAGGTGGCCGGAAATCCGGTGACATCGCGGCGTTTGGCGAATATTTTAGCCACCGCGACCGAAGCCAAGGCGCTTGCCTATTTCACTGCGCCAGCGATGGAAAGAGATGTCATCGAAATGCGCACCGGCAAACGCCCGGAACATTGGTCGCGCGCCAAACAATACGATAAATACCATAAAATCTATGTGATTCGGAACGAGGCCAACGGCCAACCGATGGTCGATGATTTATTGGTCTTACAAGCAAGCCCGGTCGATAAATTGATTCGCCGTGGGTTGAAGGCCTGGTTCGAAGCAAGACAAGTTCAGCGCGCCGGCGAGGAGATCAGGGAGAAAAAAGCCGTCAACGTTCGATAAAGACGGCGTATAAACAAATGGCCGGAATTGAATTCCGGCCATTTTTTATTGGATTGCACGAATGT
>CAZYJI010000013.1:0-45000 GCA_964647725.1 uncultured Alphaproteobacteria bacterium | reverse complement strand
TTTTGCTCTTTGGTTTTTCAACCACATCGGCGGCAACATGAATTTCCAAGATTCTGTCTGGGTCTTCAACTTTGCCATTGCGGCTGCGATCGCCTTTTTTCAGGGCGTCTACATATTCCATGCCTTCGATCACGCGGCCCCAAATCGTATATTGGCCATCTAAATACGATGCTGGCGCAAAGCAAATAAAGAATTGGCTGTCGGCGCTGTTGGGATCGGATGTGCGGGCCATGGATAATGTGCCGCGCACGTGTTTTTCGCTGCTGAATTCGGCCGGCAATTTGGTCCCGGATCCGCCGGTGCCATCGCCCTTTGGATCGCCGGTTTGCGCCATGAATCCATCGATAACACGGTGGAATGTCAGGCCATCATAATATTTCTGGCGAGTCAGTTCTTTGATCCGCGCCACATGTTTTGGCGCCAGATCCGGGCGCATTTCGATCACCACGCGGCCGGCTTTTAATTCCATATATAAAGTATTGTCTAAATCAGCAGCATTCACAGAACTCACCATTATTAAAGTTAATACAAGACCTAGCAAGAAACGCATGTCACATACTCCGTTGCGATATTAGTTAGGATTTAGGGGAAGATTTTTTAAACGGCTTTTTAAACGCATCCGCGATGGCGCGTAAATTATTGCCGTGGCCGGGATTATCGGAAACTTTATTCAGCGGCTGGCCAGGCGCCGGTTTTAAAGTATTGGCGGATAGGGGATCTTGATTGGCCATATTCTTTTGCAATTGGCCGACCATATTGGCGAAATCGATATCGCCGCCGCTGGTGCCCCCAGTTTGCGGTTTGCCTTCCAATTTATGGGCCACGCGTTGAACATGAGCCATCGTCGCGGCTTCGCGGAAATTGGCGAACAAGCCGTCTTCCAGCAATTGATCTTCGGCGCAACGCGCCAATAAAATCTGACAGGCTTTTTGGCGATTGCCGCCCGATTGGCGCAAGGCTTCTTCGATGCATCCGTCGACGTAATTTTTACTCATGAACTGGCCCTTTCGATATCATTTTAGGCAAGAAACCCAGCATAGCACGCTGTCTGCAAAAGAAAAATTAAAAACCTTCTTTGCCCCAACAATGTCACAAGAAAAACAAGAAAAAGGGCGATCCGATAACGGTATATAAAATGATTGCGGTGGCAAAACCAAATACTAGCCGCTTGGAATTAAAGCGAAAATGAGGCTTTGCCGATAAAACCGCCCGGTCTTGTTTGGTTAACAAACGGCCCGCTTGCAATAATGCCGCCAATGCCATAATTGCCGCGCCCAGCCAAATCCAAACAACCAGCGGGTGATAGGATAAACGCAAAATCGCGGCGGATTTATCCGCCTCGACTTCGGCCATCGCGGTATATACGTCGCCCGCAAACGATGTGTCGCGCGCGGCTTCGGTTGTGACCATGCCTTGCGATGGATAAAAATGTTTTTCCGGATGCAGCAATTGCGCGTAACCGTTTTTCTCCGCCAGCAATTGCGCCCGCACAAACGCGTAATTATCGCGCATGCCTTCAGTAATTTCCTGCAATTGAAAAGTGTAATCGCCCACGGTGGCGCGTTCACCTATTTTTAATCGCACTGTATCTTCGGTCAACCATACAATCGATGCCACCATGCCGATGACGCATAATCCCATGCCCAAATGGCCAAGCGCGATGGTATGGGTGCTGAAATTGATATTGTTAATCCGCCAAGCGCGAATCCAGGCCCAAATGCTGCCGGCGATGGCAAAGCAGCCGATAAAAATTCCGATAGCGCCCATGATGGATTGGTAATGCAAGCCAACCACAATTAGGAAGGTAAAAACAATCCCGCCAGCGAAAGAAATCAGGCTTTGTCTGGCCAGAAAATGCGATGGCGTCGCATTCATTTTTAAAAACGGCGCAATTGCCATAATCAATAACAATGGTGCGGCAATCGGCAAGAACGTCAATTCAAAATACGGCGCGCCAATCGACAATTTTTTGCCGTTCCATAACTCGACGAATAACGGATATAAAGTGCCCAGAAAAACGGTGAAACATAATACCGATGCGAATAAGGCGTGGATGGCAAAACCCATTTCGCGCGATAAAATATTTTCCGGCGCGGCCGATGAAATTTTCGCGGCGCGAATGGCGTAAATCAAAAGCGCGCCGCCCAAAATAATTCCAATCACGCCCAGCAAAAATATGCCGCGCATCGGATCATTGGCAAATGCGTGTACCGAAGTCAGAATGCCGGACCGCACCAGAAATGTTCCAATCAAACTTAATCCAAACGCGCCCAAGGATAATAAAATGCACCAATGCATCAATTGCCCGCGCGGCGCGGCGATGGTGCAATGTAACAAAGCGGTGCACAGGATCCATGGCATCAGGGACGCGTTTTCGACCGGATCCCAAAACCACCATCCGCCCCAACCCAATTCGTAATAGGCCCAATAACTGCCCAGTGCGATGCCAAGCGTTAAAAATGCCCAAACCAATAACGCCCATGGCCGCATCGCGCCCAAAACGGCCTTGGCCTTGGATGGTTGCAATAACGCGGCGATCGCGAATCCGAACAACACGGTCGATCCGATATAGCCGAGATATAATAAAGGCGGATGAAAGGCCAGGGCAGGATCCTGTAAAATCGGATTTAAATCATTGCCCTGCGGCGGCGGCGGAAACAACCGCCAGAATGGATTCGATGCCAGCAACATAAAACCGGTGAAACAAAATCCAACCGCTGCGATGGATGCGACAACAATATTGCGGCTGGCAAAATCCAGCGGCCTGGACAAAAAGGTAAATACGCAACCATATCCCGCCAATATCCAAGCCCAAAATAACAACGATCCTTCGTGATTGCCCCACAGCGCGGTGACTTTATATAAAAGCGGTTTTAGCGTGTGCGAATTTTCAAAAATATTCCGCACCGTGAAATCAGAATGAATATATCCCGTCATCAAGACGGCGATGGCGATGCAAAGTAAAATGAAACTGAATCGTAAAAACATAACCGGGCTGGCATCGCGCGCGGAAGCGCCACGGCGGAAATTTTGCACGCCAAAAAACAACGCAAGGCCATTGGCGATAAACGCCAATATGGCGGCGAAATGACCTAATTCGATGATCATGGGGACAGTGATAGGCGATGTCTAATAAGATGGCAAATGGAAACCGGACTATGCCAGTTTCGGTTTGAATCCATCGGGGAATTTGGTGCCCTGGACCTTGGCGCCTTCGAATTTTGCGTTATTAAGGTTGCAATTGCGCAAATCGGCCTGGCTTAAATCCGCTTGGGATAAATTGGCATCGGCCAGATTCGCGCCGTTTAAATTCGCGCCGATCATGCTGACTTTGAACAAATTCGCGCCGATCATATTGGATGGCCAGGTGCGCCCGGTATGGATGCCATCAGGGCCTTTTAAATCCACCGCGCCCAATTGTGCCCCATCCAAATTGGCTTGGGTTAAATCGGCGTTGGCCATATTCGCGCCTTCCATAACCGCATTTTGCAATTTTGCCTGGCGCAGCACGCTGTTTGAAAAATTGGTCATAACCAATATGGAATTTTCCAAATTGATATTTTCCATTTTGCATTTGTCCAAATCCGCGCCAGACAGGTTGGTCGCCGATAAATCCAGCGCATTTAAATCCTCGCCGGACAAATTGGCGCGGGATCCTTTTGCGCCGGATTCCTTGATCCATAAAAAATGTTCGTTCAAAATTTGCTGGATCGACGGTTTGGCCTGTAAACTTGGGCGGGGCAGGTTAGCCCCGGTGATATCGGCATCCGCCAAATCGACGCCGATTAAATTGGCGTCGTTCAGATCGGCGTGTTTAAAACAAGTATCTTTGATCGTCGCGCCTTGTAAATTGACCTTGACCAGCGAAGCGCGGGTTAGATTCGCGCCGGATAAATTCGCGCCGGATAAATTGGCATTGCCTAAATCCGCTTCGGACATATCGGCCCCGGATAGGTTTGTGCCCAGCAATTGCGCGCCGATCAAAATGGTTTTCGACATTTTGGCGTTTTTCAAATTGACTTCCGAATGACTGTGCTTGCCCTTTTTCTCGCCTTCGGCTTGATATAAATCGGCGGTCGATACATTCTCGCCGTCTTCCCCTGTTTTTGCGCGAATAAGGCGGCCGCTGCGCATATCGGCTTCGGTTAAATTGGCGCGGGTGAAATCCGCGTCCTGCAATGTGGTGCCGCGCATGTCTGCCCGGCACAAAACCGCGCCCGTCAAATTGGCGCCATGCAAATTCGCGCCGTATAAATCGGCTTCGCTTAAATCCGATCCCGAAAAATTGCAATATCGCAAATCCGCGCCAGTGAACTGTGCCAATTTTAGATTCAAATCGACAAAAGACATTCCAGACAGGTTTTGGTGCGAGAAATTAGCGCGTTTGCCCCCCGTAGCGCCTTTTAACCAGGTTTCATGGCCACTTAATATTTTTAATAATTTATCCGGGGTCATACGTCGGAATCCGGTAATACAGCGTCTTGTTGATTGGTGTTATTGAAATTGGCGGTGGAAATATCCGCGCCAAGGAAATTGGTGTGGCGTAAATTCGATCCGGTAAAATCGGTGCCGTTCAGCAAGGTATTGCGGAAATTCGCGCCTTCCAAATTCGCTTCGAGGAACTGCGCGGCCTCCAGATTGGAAGATTGAGTTTGATTACCATTGCTGCGTTCGATTTCCACCCAATCGAGGTCCGCGCCGTATAAATTGGCTTTTTGCAAATTGGCTTTTTGCAGATCGACGCCATTCAATATCGCGCGGGATAAATTCGCGCCGCTTAAATTCGCCCAGCTTAGATCCGCCAGGGATAAAATGGCGAACGATAAATTCGCGCCTTCGAAATTGACGCCGGATAATCTTGCCGCCATCAAATTGAATCCGGATAAATTGGCTTGTTTTAAATCCAGTTTCATCAAATCGGCACGCTGCCCAGCCTCGCCATTGCTGCGGATCCAATTCAAATGCTCGCTAAGCGCTTGGCGGATTTTGGTGGGCAAATTCGCGGTGATCGAATCATGCATCGCCCCGCGCAAATCGGCCTTGGAAAAATCGATATCGTCGATGATCGCGCCTTCGAAGTCGACATGGCGGAAATTCGCGCCTTCGACGCTGGCGCTGGATAATGTGGTGCCCTTCATCGACGCCAGGCCCAGATTCGCGCCATTCAAATTGGCGCGGGTCAAATTTGCGCCATCCAGATTCGCGCGGGATAAATTGACCGCCGATAAATTGGCCCCTGCCAGTTGCGCCCCGACCAGGCTGGTGCAGTATAAAGACGATCCCACTAAATTAGCGCCTGTATTGGCAGGTTCGGCAGCCCCTGATTCAATAAAATCCGCCACGGTTGCGCGCTTTTTGCCTTCTGGCGCGCTATTTTCCGCATCAAAAAAAGCGCCGCCGCGTAAATCGGCTTGTTTCAAATCGGCGTAATCCAGATTCACACCTTTCATCGATGCGCCGCGCAAATCAGCGCGGGCCATATTGCTGTTGGATAAATTCGCGCCATCCAGCGTGGCCACGAACATATCGGTGTAACTAAGATTCGCGCCATTAAGGTTTGCATCGGATAAATCCGCGCCGGTCAATCGTACCGATTGCAATAACGCGCCTTGCAAATCCATTCCGGTCAATTTTTGTTTTGATAAATCAGCGCGCTGTCCGCCCGGCAGCTTTTGCAGCCATTTGGCGTGTTTGTCGAGTATATCGTTTAGTTCGGCAGCGTTCATGAAATATGCCTGATTGTTCAAATTATCCCAATGCAGCCGGAATGTATACAAAGATCCTTTTTATGAATCGGCTATTGCCGGTGGACAATATGTTTTATGTCGCAAAAACAACACTTTCTAAATTGGGCAGGCCGACTATATTGGGGGAAGTCATCGGAGCCATATGCATGCAGCCTAAAAACAAAAAAACCTTATATTTTCTAATATTTCTGATTTTCCTTGCCCTGGCAATTTACTTTAAAGACCGGCTATTCCCATCCTTATCCGACATGGCGGGCAAGGGCGGCGCGGCGCCTGTTGCGGCTGCGGGCGGACAAGCCCCGGCAATGCCGGTTGAAACCGTAATCTTGCGGCAAAAACCGATGGCCGCCGAAGTTAAGGCAGTAGGCACATTGAAAGCCGATGAATCAGTGATTCTAAAACCCGAGGTGGCCGGACGAATCGCACAAATTCATTTTACCGAAGGCGAATCGGTTAAAAAAGATCAATCACTCATTACCTTGGATGACAGTTTGTATCGCGCTGAATTGCAGGAATCGATCGCCTCGCGCGATTTGGCCAAGCAAATTTACGAGCGTTCCCGCGCATTGTTCGACAAGGGTACGGGCACGGCGAACGCTCGCGATGATAACCGCCTAAAATGGCAAGCGGCCGAGGCCAGCGTCAATTTATCCCGCGCGCGCCTGGCGAAAATGAAATTGCTCGCACCATTCGACGGCGTGATCGGCGTTCGTTCGGTCAGTGTCGGCGATTATGTGGCTCCGGGCCAGGATTTGGTCGGCGTGACTAAACTCGATCCATTGAAATTGGATTTCCGCATCGCCGAAACTTATTTGAACAGCGTCAAAATCGGCCAGAAAATCAATTTAACCACGGCAACCACGCCTGGCCAGATTTTCACCGCCGAAATATACGCAATCGATCCGCAGATCGATGCCGAAACGCGCAGCGTGATTTTGCGTGCCTTTGTGCCAAACACGGATCAGGCGTTGCGTCCTGGCGCGTTTGCGCAAATTTCCATCCCGCTGGGCAGCGAGTTGACCGCATTGATGGTCCCGGAACAATCGGTAATCCCAACCGGCGGCAGCCAGTTTGTATATAAGGTAGTCGATGGCAAGGCCGTTACCGCCACCATCAAAACTGGTTTCCGCGATGAAGGCATGGTTCAGGTAACCGAAGGATTGGTCGAAGGCGATGAAGTCGTCACTGCAGGCCAAATGAAAATCCGCGATGGCGCGCCGGTTACCCCCATCCGTGTGCAAAATACCGCGCCGGTTCCGACAACACCAGCACCAGTGGCACAACCGCCCGTAGCGCCTGTGGTCGAACCCGCAAAGGCCGAAGAACAATCTCCCGACATGGTAAAGCCGCCAGGATTGATCGAACCGCCGGTGGATTTATCGCCAGAGAATAAAGAAAATTCTTCCAGCGAAACCCACGCGCCCGCAAAAGCCAACTAGGAAGAATTTATGCAATTTACCAACACGATGATTAAAAGGCCGGTTTTTACCACCGTCATTAATTTGTTGGTGCTGTTGGTTGGCATCATGGCGTTTGAACGGCTAAGCATTCGCGAATACCCCAATATTGACGAGCCGATTATTACGGTGGATGCCAAATATCCCGGCGCCAGCGCCGAAATTATGGAAAGCCGTGTTACGCAAATCATCGAAGATTCCGTATCCGGCATCGAAGGGATCGAGGTAATGTCTTCGATCAGCCGTTCGGAAAGCAGCCAGATAACGGTGCGATTCCGCATCGACCGCGACGTGGACGATGCCGCAAACGACGTACGCGACCGCGTTTCGCGCGTGCAGGGCGCTTTACCGGAAGAGGTCAAGGATATCAGCATCGCCAAAGTCGAAGCCGACGCGCAGCCGATTTTATACCTGGCTTTTTCCAGCGATCAGCATTCGCCATTAGAAGTAACCGATGTCGCCGACCGGTATGTCAAAGATAAATTGCAAAATTTAAATGGCGTTTCCGGCGTGCGTATTTTCGGTGAACGGCGATTTGCGATGCGCATCTGGTTGGACCGTTTGAAACTCGCTGCTTATAATTTAACGCCGCAAGATGTGTTACAAGCGCTGCGCAATCAGAACGTCGAATTGCCGGCGGGCCGCATCGAAAGTATCAAGCGCGAATTTACCGTGCAAGCCACCACCGATTTACGCACCGCCGAAGAATTCAACAATTTGATTATTAAACAAGGCCCGAATTATCTGGTCCGTTTGCGAGATATCGGCAGCGCACAGATCGATGCGCAAAATACCCGCGTCAATGCGCGGTTTAACGGCAAACCGGCGGTGGCCATGGGCGTGATCAAGCAATCGACCGCCAACCCACTGCAAGTATCGAAAGAAGTCAAAGAAGCGATTCCCGAAATCGTCAAGGCCTTGCCGCCGGGCATGAATGTACAAGTCGCGTATGATTCCTCGATCTTCATCGACCGGTCGATCCGCGAAGTATTTAAAACTATTTTCGAAGCAGTCGCGTTGGTTGCATTGGTTATCTTTTTCTTCCTGCGTTCTTTCCGCTCCTCCCTTATTCCCCTTATTACCATTCCGGTGTCGATGATCGGCGCGATGGCGCTGATGCTGGCGCTTGGATTTTCGATCAACACATTGACCTTGCTGGCGTTCGTTTTGGCGGTGGGACTTGTGGTCGATGACGCTATCGTCATGCTGGAAAATATTTATCGCTATATCGAAGAAGGGATGGAGCCGATGGCGGCGTCCTTAAAAGGCGCCAAGGAAATCGGTTTTGCAGTTTTGGCGATGACAATCACATTGGCAGCGGTGTATGTGCCCATTGGCCTTATGACCGGACGCACGGGGCGGTTATTCACCGAATTCGCCTGGACGCTGGCGGGCGCGGTGATTGTATCGGGATTCGTGGCATTGACTTTGTCGCCGATGATGTGTGCGCGTATTTTAAAGCATGAAACCGGCGAAGGCGTGGCCAGCCGCACCATTTCCAATTTCTTGAACCGGTTGACATCAGGATATCAGAATCTTTTAGAACGGGTTATCGGCAAACGCAATCTGGTGATTGCATTGGTCATCGCGGTTCTGGCGGCGGCGGGTTTATTGTTAAAAACGATTCCATCGGAATTGGCCCCCATCGAAGATCGCGGGGTAGTTGTGGGTATTGGCGTTGCGCCCGAAGGATCGACCATCGATTACACTGATAAATACGCCCGCGCATTGGAAGCAATTTATGCCGGAAACACTAGTATTGAAAAATATTTCGTGATTGTCGGTTTCCCAACGGTCAGCAATTTGATTTCTTTTATCCGCCTGTATGATTGGGATAACCGCGATATTAAATCGCAACAACTGGCCGCGCAATTGATGGGGCCGATGTTCGCAGTTCCCGGCATCTTGGCGTTTCCGGTAACCCCGCCATCGCTTGGCGCGTCGGCGCGGTCGCAACCGATCGAATTCGTGGTCCAAACCACGCAAGGGTACGATGAACTGCAAATTATCGTGAACAAATTGATGGACGAAGCGCGGCAAAATTTCCCCGGCCTGCGCAACATCGATACCGATCTGAAATTGAACAAGCCGGAATTGAAAATTGAAATGAACCGGGAAAAGGCGGCGTTGATGGGCATTGCGGTCGAAGAAATCGGCCGCAGTTTGGAAACCATGCTGGGCGGATCGCAAGTAACGCGGTTTAAACAAAACGGCAAGCAATATGACGTTATCGTCCAGGTGGCGGATGCCGACCGGCGCAACCCGCAAGACATGGATTCAATTTATATGCGCGCCGCCAACGGCGATATGGTGCCATTATCGAACTTGCTGAATATCACCGAATCCATTGCGCCAAAAGAACTGAACCGGTTTAACAAACTGCGCGCGGCGAAAATCACCGCGACCTTGGCGCCGGGCACCACCATGGGCCAGGCGCTGACATTTTTACAGGATGCCGCGCGCAAAACGCTTCCGGGAACGGCGCAATATGATATGGACGGGCAAAGCCGCGAATTCAAACAATCGTCTTCCGGCCTTTATATGACTTTTCTTTTGGCGCTGATTTTCATTTACCTGGTTCTGGCGGCGCAATTTGAAAGTTTTCGCGACCCGTTGATGATTATGCTGACCGTGCCATTGTCTGTCACCGGCGCTTTGTTTACGTTGTATTTAACCGGCGGGACCATCAACGTATACAGCCAAATCGGCCTTGTGACTTTGATCGGGCTGATTACCAAGCACGGGATTTTGATCGTCGAATTCGCCAACCAAAAACAGGTGATGGGAAAATCGATTCGGGAATCGATTATCGAATCGGCCGTGCAACGCCTGCGCCCGATTTTAATGACCACCGGCGCGATGGTGCTGGGGGCGGTGCCATTGGCCCTGGCGGACGGTGCTGGCGCGGAAAGCCGGGCATCGATCGGCTGGGTCATCGTGGGCGGTATGGTGTTTGGAACCTTCTTTACCCTGTTCGTGGTGCCGGCCATTTATAACGCCTTTGCCAAACAACATGTCTTGGCCGATCTGGCGGACGATAACGCTAAAAGCCACATTTTATAAGGATTTCCGCCTGTGCAAGGGATAGGGCTTGCGCGAAGGCGCAAAGCCACATAATCTATGCGGCAAAGGACAAATCATGGCAGCGACCGCAAAAGAAACGGAAAAATTGAGTTTTGAGCAAGCTATGGACGAGCTTGAAAAAATCGTCGGCAAGCTCGAAGCGGGCAACGCGAAACTCGAAGATGCGGTGATTGATTATGAACGCGGCGCGGCTTTGAAAAAGCGCTGCGAAGTTTTGCTGCAAGAAGCCGAAGTCCGGGTGCAAAAAATCGTTACCGGCAAAAACGGCGACCTTAAAACCGAACCGTTAGATTCCTAATTATTGGATTTTTATATGTCTCATCTCGCTCTCGTTATGACCGATTTAAAACAAGCCCTGAAAGAAGCCGCCGAAGAAGTAAACCGCGCCATGGACAATTTGATCCCGCGCGGCGAAGGCGAACAGGGAAAATTATACGAAGCGATGCGCTATGCCGCGATGGCTGGCGGGAAACGCATGCGGCCGTTTTTGGTGCTGCAATCTTCGAAATTATTCGGCCTGACGCAACAAACCGCATTACGCGCCGCCGCGTCAGTGGAATTTATTCACGCTTATTCCCTGGCGCATGACGATTTGCCGGCGATGGACAATTCTTATTTGCGCCGTGGTAAGCCGACAACCCATGTGCAATATGGCGAAGCGACCGCGATTTTGGTCGGTGATGCGTTATTGACCCTCGCGTTCGAAGTCATTAACGATCCCGACACGCATCCGGATCCGGTGGTGCGTTCGAACCTGGTGACGCGTTTGGCCCAGGCGGCCGGCGCGCGCGGCATGGTTGGCGGGCAAATGTTGGATATTTTATCGTCCGGCGCCGATCTCGATATGGCGGCGATTGTGCGGATGCAGCGTTTGAAAACCGGCGAATTATTTTCGTTTGCCTGCGAAGCGGGCGCGATTATGTCCAAGGTTCCGGGCAAGGCGCGGCAATGTTTGTCGTCTTATGCGCATGATCTGGGATTAGCATTTCAAATTACCGATGATGTTATGGATGCGGCCGGCAGCACGGCGGAAACCGGAAAATCGGTGCGCAAGGATGCGGAAAACAACAAACCGAATTTCGTCACGTTGCTGGGCGTGGACCGGGCCAAGGCGCAAGCCGAAATGCTCGCATCCCAAGCGATCCGGCATTTGGACATGTTCGATGAACGCGCCGATTTATTGCGCTCCCTGGCGCGCTATGCCATCGACCGCAAAATGTAATCCGTGACGGATTCCTATAAAAAACGATTGGATCTGATTTTAGTGGAGCGCGGCTTTGCTGCTTCACGCAGCAAGGCGCAGGCGCTGATTGCCGATGGTAAGGTATTTTGCGGCGATCAGGTTTTAAGCAAAGCATCGGAATTGATCGATCCGGATGCAGCAATTGAATTACGCGGCGTTACCGATTCTTTTGCATCGCGCGGCGGGCTAAAACTAGATGCCGCCATCAAATATTTCCAAATCGATTGTAAGGGCAAAATTTGTATCGATGTCGGCGCATCGACCGGCGGGTTTACCGATGTGTTGTTGTACCATGGCGCCGCGCGTGTGTTGGCGTTGGATGTCGGCGAGGGGCAGTTGATCGAACGCCTGCGTAACGATCCGCGTGTTACGATGCTCGAGAAAACCAATATCCGGCATATCGCCGCCGATCAATTGCCGGACGATTTTCAGGAATTTCAAATCATTGTTTGCGATGTTAGTTTCATCAGCCTTATCAAGGCCTTGCCGGCGTTATTGCAACTAACACAAAAGGGCTGCGTTTTGATCGCGCTGATCAAACCGCAATTCGAAGTCGGCGCGGGCAAGGTCGGCAAGGGCGGGATTGTCAAAGATCCGGCGGAACATGCGCGGGTTTGCGGTGAAATCGAAACTTGGCTGCAAAACGAAATGGGCTGGCAAGTGCAGGGTATTATAGACAGCCCCATCGAAGGCCAAGACGGCAATAAAGAATTTTTGATCTGCGCCACTTTTTAGTGTCATTCTGAGCCGAAGGCGAAGAATCTCCAACAGTAATGTTGTGGGATGAGATCCTTCGGCTATGCCTCAGGATGACAAGAAACCGGATAATTAGCGCAAAATCCAATCCATCCGCGATTGAATCCGGTTTTGCGGCGCCCCTGGGGCAAGAACCGCGGAAATAGGGGCGATGATGCTCATCTGCGCTTCGATGGCGCTGGAATAATTGCTTAATTTATCCAGCAATTCCTCATAAGCCGATTTCGGTTTTGGATAAACAGTAAAGGCGATTTCCTGATGGTCTTTCAATTGCAAGACCGTGCGCAAATCTTCTTCCGCTTGTTGCCACCCACCGGTGCTGTCGATCAGGCCTAGTTCCAACGCTTGCGCGCCGGTCCAAACCCGGCCCCGTGCAGCCTCGCGCATGTCATCGAATTTCATGCCGCGCGCATTGGCGGCTTTTTGTACAAAATCTTTGTAAGACCGGTCCAGGAATTCATCCAATTTCGC
The DNA here is from genome assembly GCA_964647725.1 of uncultured Alphaproteobacteria bacterium. Taxonomy (GTDB): domain Bacteria; phylum Pseudomonadota; class Alphaproteobacteria; order SHNJ01; family SHNJ01; genus SHNJ01. The sequence goes on along the minus strand of CAZYJI010000013.1, from coordinate 32,242 downwards.
CTCGGCTTCGGGTGAAAAATCATGCGACAATGACCAGATATCCGCATTTTTGCCCGCCTGCACGCGGTCAAAATTAATGCCTAATTTCTCGCCCATTTCAGCCAAGGACATTTTTCCGGCCACAACGCCGATCGATCCGGTCAATGTGCCGGGCATGGCATAAATTTTATCCGCACCCATCGCGATGTAATATCCACCGGATGCGGCTAGATTATCCATAATCGCGAACACGGGTTTGCCGGTCGCGCGTATATTTTGCACCGAATTCCAGATCGTGTCGGATGCCAAATACGATCCGCCCGGGCTGTCGATGGCCAACACCACCGCCTTGATATTTTTGTCTTGGGAAAGATCATATAACGTGCGCACCATATCGCCCGAATAAACGCCGCCATCTGGCCGCCATTGGTCTTTTGGATCTTTGCTGCCGCGCATAATTTCGCCATCGGCATAAACCACCGCGACAACCGCATCTTGGGCCTGCGGTTCGATATAAGACGCATAGTCTGCCAAATGCACGAATTCGGTTTTTTTACCGTAAGTTTTTTTCAAATCGGTGCGTAAATCGACGATGTAACCGACTTTGTCCAACAGGCGCTGTTCGATTGCTTGTTTGGCGGCGATAGGGGAATCGTCGATCCAGGCGGATAATTGCTGAGTAGTAGTTTTGCGGTCATGCGCGATATCGGTCAGCCGTTGATTGAAAATGCTGTCGGCCATGGATTGCATGGCTTTTTTCTCGGCCTCGTTGAATTCGGTGTTGGTCGCAAAAGACAGCGCGTTTTTATATTCCTCGCGCGTTTTGACAATCGGCTTGATTCCGATTTTATCCAAAAAACCGCGCAGGAATGGAATTTCAATCGATATGCCAAACAGGCCCCAATCGCCGGATGGTTGCATCCAAATTTCATCGAAAGCGCTGGCCAGGTAATAGGCATTATCGCCGCTGGCTTCGAAGCCAAACGTATCGGCAAAAGCGTAAGTTTTTTTGCCCGAATCGCGAAAATATAGAATGGCGTTGCGCAGTTCCTGGGTTTTGGCCAGGCCGATATTCACCGCATCGACGCGCATCGCGATCGCATCCACGCGCGGATCGCTGGCGGCGATATGAATGGCGTCTATCGATTCGCGCAAGGAAATATCCGATTTGCCGAAAATTCCTGATATGGGATCATGACTTTCATTGCCGGAAAATCCTTCGCTGACATCGAAGCTGAGGATCATGTTATCGGGCAGGGTGGCGTATTCGCCTTCATATCCCCAATAAGCAAGCGTGAAGCCCAAGGTAATCAAAAGCACCGTGGCAAATCCGACCAGGGCCAGCATCCATAACAGAATCTTTTTTATCGCGTTCATGCAGCGCTTGGTTCTTTGACCACGGAAATATCCGGCGCATCGACCGCTTTCATGCCGATCACGTTATAACCGCAATCGACATAATGTATTTCCCCGGTCACGCCGGTGGAAAGATCGGACAATAGATACAATCCCGATTTGCCGACATCTTCGAGTGAAACATTGCGGCGCAATGGCGAGTTATATTCATTCCATTTCAAGATATAGCGGAAATCGCCGATACCAGCCGCAGCCAATGTGCGGATTGGGCCCGCAGACAAGGCGTTGACCCGGATATTTTGTGGGCCCAAATCCATGGCCAGGTATTTGACGCTGGCTTCGAGCGCAGCCTTGGCAACGCCCATCACGTTATAATGCGGCATCACGCGTTGCGATCCGCCATAGGTGAGGGTCAATAAACTGCCGCCGTTTTTCATCAACGGCACGGCGCGTTGCGCGACGGCGGTGAATGAAAAACAAGAAATATCCATGGTCATGTTGAAATTTTTGCGGCTGGTCGACAGATATTTGCCTTTTAATTCGTCTTTGTCGGAAAAACCGATCGCGTGCAGAACGAAATCCAATCCGCCCCATTCTTTTTCAATGGTGGAAAATACGCTGTCCATGCTGGCTTCGTCCGAAACATCGCAAGGGAGCATGATTTTGCTGCCAATCGATTGCGCCAAAGGTTCCACGCGTTTTTTGAGCGCGTCGCCTTGAAAGGTGAACGCCAATTCTGCGCCTTGCGCATGCAATTGCTGGCTGATTCCCCAGGCGATGGATTTGTCATTGGCAACGCCCATAATCAGGCCGCGTTTGCCGTGCATTAACGAGTTATTAGCAGTCATGGTTCCACACTTATGTATTTGTCGAAAATATGTTTGCAAAACAAGATGTTATACATACACGAAATGGCCGGAAATTCAAATACCTTAATCATTTATACAGCATTGTTTGTTAAGGTAATAAAGTCTTTATTATCAAATGGTTCAAGGTCATTCCTATCGTGCAATATAATCTGCCGCAGTTGTTTGGCGATCTCGCTTCCGGGGAAAACCGGCTGCTGAAAAGATTGTCGTTGGTATTTGCGGTGCTGATTTGTTTGGCTTTGTTTTTGCTGGTGTATTTCAGCTGGCAAGGAATTCGCACGCTGGATCATGTCGATAACAAGAACGATGTGAAAATCGTCGATTCTTTATTGCATGACCGGCAAAATATTATGGCAAGTCTTTTGCGCGACTATGCGGAATGGACCGATGCGTACCGCGCGTTTTATGAAAAAGAAGATTTAAAATTCGCCGACGAAAATATTTCCTATAACGTCGCCAACAACTATTCGATCCATAGCGCTAGCGTGGTGCGTTTCGATAAAAGCGTCTGGGTGAAATATATCGGCGGCAAAAAATCCACAGATAAAAAATTGGAACCTTATGCGGAACGGCTGGTCGATTTGTTGCTGCAGGATTTTCACGATCATAACGGCGCGCCGCTGGAACGTAGCCGCATATCCTTTGCTGAACAAAACGGCCAATTAATGATGGTCAGTGCGAATTTCATTGCCAAGTTGGATGATGAGAAAGGCGATCCCGAGCCATTGCCCAAAGATCCGGCCATGCTGGTATTTGTGCGCAAACTGGACGATGCGGCCCTGCAAGAATGGGCGCATGTATACAATATTTCGGATATGAGCTATCAGCCGCGATCGGCATCGTTCAGCCCAGAAAAATTACAAGAATCGAAATTGTTCTTTTTGCCGTTAAAAGACATTGACGACAAGGAATTGGGCATTCTTACCTGGCGGCCGAATCTTAGCAGCGCGCTAATCCTGAAAGAATTTATTCCCAATCTGGTGGCGGTGTTGGTGATTTTATTGGGGTTGGCATCGGCGTTTTTCTTTTATATTCGCCGCGCGTTCGCGCATCAATATGAATGGAGCCGAAAAATAAATTCTAGCCGCGCATTTTTACAATTGGTTTTCGATACCGATCCAACCCACATCCAAGTGCGCAATAAAGAAGGCAAGATATTCTTTTGCAATCAAGCTGCCGCTTCGCGGTATAACCGCACACCGGATCAATTATTATACCAATCAATCTTGGAATTGGACAAAAACACCGACCGCGCCAGTATGATTTATGAAGAAGATTTAAAAGTAATCGTTGGTCAGCGCGAGATCGTTCAAGAAGAAGTTTGGGTCGATGCGCAGGGCGGCGAGAAAATATATTTTACCATGCGCAAACCGATTGCCGGTATTGGCGGTGAAATAATGGTTCTGGCGGTGTCCAGCGATATTACCGAGCAAAAGAAAATGATGCGCGAAATAGAAAAAGCCAAATCCAAGGCCGAGGAAGCATCCAAGGCCAAAACCGATTTTCTTGCCACGATCAGCCATGAAATACGCACGCCGATGAACGGTATTCTGGGTTTCTCGCAATTATTGTCCGACACCAGATTGACCGAAGAACAAGACGATTATATCAAAGTCATTCAAAATTCATCGAAATCGCTGTTGGCGATTATTAACGATATTCTCGATATGTCGAAAATCGAAGCCGGGCGGCTTAATTTGGAAAGCATTCTGTTGAATCCAAATACGGTGATCGATTCCGTCATTGGCCTGACCATGCCGATGGCCAAGGAAAAGAATCTGACCATCGTCAAGGAAGTTATCGGATCGGTGCCGGATTATGTATTCGGCGATCCAACCCGATTGACGCAGATTTTACTGAACATCGTCGGCAATGCGATCAAATTCACCGAAAAGGGCGGCATTACCATTCGCGTGCAAAATATCGGCGCGGAAAGGAAATTCACCAAAATCAAATTCGAAATTATCGATACTGGCGTTGGTATCGAACCCAGGGTCCTGGACAGATTATTCGAAAAATTCACCCAGGCCGATACGTCCATTTCGCGCAAATACGGCGGAACCGGGCTTGGCTTGGCGATTGCCAAGCAATTGACCGAATTGATGGGCGGCCATATCGGCGTGCAAAGCGCGCCGGGCAAAGGCGCGCATTTCTGGTTCACAGTGAATTTGAACAACGCGGTGTAACGTAGATTATAGTTTTCTTTGTTTGCTTATTTTTCCAAGCAGCGCCAGCGCATTTTGCGCGTTTTGAATATGTGCTACGTCTTCGCGGAAAATTAAAGCGCGTCCCACATCTTTCTCGCCCACTTGAACCTGGCTTGCCGTCCATAAATCTGCTGGCTGATCCTTGGATGATTTTCTAAAAGTAACCGTCGTTTTCTCGCCGCTATTATTCGCGTATGAAACTGCGGCTTGGTAATCATTTTCTGCAATGCTGGGCAAATTATCAGACGTGATTGGTGAGGTTCTGTTGAAAATAAATCCGGAAATAGTCGTTGCCACTACAGCCATTATACCGGCGGCCATCGTTGCCAATCGTCTTAAGCGGTGCGCACGAAATTTTCTCGCTTCCGCTTGATGTTTTTTAACGGCATCCGGATGTGCTTCTGCGGTATGAAAAATGGATTCTTTTGCGGCGCTAGGGTCGGTTACGTCCAACCAGCTTGCATGGACTGCTTGATGGCGGCGCGAAGGATGACCCTTGTGGATTTTCAGTTTTGTGTCTTGCAATACTTGCAAGCTCTGCATCAAAGGCCCAGGATAAGCCAGCACAATATTTTCGTTCAAATCGACTTTATTGGATGCGATATGCCCTTTGGCAAGGCCATCGAACAATCCGATTTCTTCTAAAACAAATAAATCCGCTTCCGATGGCGCAGATCCTTTTTTGCTTCCTTCGGGAATAGGATCGATTTCGCCTTTGCGTTTCGGATTGTCGTTTTGTACGGCGATTCTGAAATCGTTATTCGTTTGATAGGCGGCAACCAATTTGCTGCGCGGAGATTGATAATCGGATTGGCCTTGCACCAATTCACTCCACAACATTTCGGTCGTAGGAATTCCCAATGCTTGTTCAACCAATAATTCTTGCAATTTGCGGCGATGGGTTAAAGTTTGATCCTGAACTTTTTCGATTATTTTCACGCCGGGCTCGGCGCTGTTTAAATACAAAGTATCCGTGTATAAAAATACAACCTTGGCAACCGGCCGGCCAGAGGCACGCATATGATTGATGGCTTCTTTTGTTTGCGCGACGACATCTTCAGGGGTTTGCCAGCGTTTATCAAATCCGCCAGACATTTGGCCGCGTTGCAATTTGGCGGTCGATAGCAGCATGATTAATGTACTTGGCGCGGCATTATCCATTTTGTATTCCTAAAGGATAATTATCTCAAATAAATCATGGAATGTCAATAGGATAGGGACATTGTATCCCCTTATAAACCTTAGATTATTTAGGATTTCCGCACGGTATACGGATTATCCTGCGCCCAATCTTCGATCACTTCTTTTAAATCCTTGTCGATTTTATCCGGCAAGACCACTTTTAACCGCACATATTGATCGCCGCGGATTTTGGTTTTGGGGTCGACGATGCCTTTGTTTTTCAACCGCAGGCTGGTGTCGGTATTCGATCCTTTGGGGATTTGCAGGGATACTTTGCCGTCAATCGTCGGTACATTTACTGTCGCGCCAAGCGCGGCTTCGTATACCGTAACCGGTAAATCCATAAATATGTTGATGCCCTTGGCCTCGAAAATCGGGTCCGGTTCAACTTGGACATTAATATACGCATCGCCCGCCGCGCCGTTGCCAGTGCCGGGCTTGCCTTGCGCCTTTAACCGCAATGTTTGGCCGTCTTGAGTGCCTGCGGGAATCGTGACATCGATGGTTTTATTGTCTTCGCTTAAATTAATGCGGCGTTTGGTTCCAGTCGCCGCCTCGATGAAACTGATGCGCAGCGTGTATTGCACATCCGCGCCAGCAGTGCCAGCCGAACGGCCGCGTGCGCGGTTCAATTCTTCTTCGAAACTGCCGCGCCCAGCACCACCTGCGCTAGCCTTGCGTTTGCCCATATTGAAAAGATCGGAAAAAATATCTTCGGGATCAATATCGCGGAACGGATCGAATCCGCCGCTGGCATTGCCCCCGGTATTGCGCCGCCCAAATCCTCCGCCAAACCCGCCGCGATGAAATGGTCCGCGATCATTGCCTTGCGTATCGATTTCGCCGGAATCGAATTTTTTACGTTTGACCGGATCGCCGATAATATCGTTGGCCAGCGTCAATTCCTTGAATTTTTTTTCGACTTCTTTGTTATTCGGGTTTAAATCCGGGTGATATTTTTTGGCCAGCTTACGATAAGCTTTTTTGATGTCATCATCGCTGGCGTTTTTCGGAACGCCCAGAATGGTATAAGGATCACGCATAACGGTACTTTATCCCGGAAAAGAAAAGGGGGCAAGACCTGCCCCCCAATCCATATTCGAATATGATAGCGCGCAATTAATTCGTCACTTTCCAGGTGCCGTCCGGCTGGCGGCAAGCGGTGCCGAATGCCTGTTGGCTTTGGCCTTGGACATAAATGGTTTGTTGGTATTCGCGGCAATATTGGCCACTGGATGCTTGATAGGTCGATGTTGGCGTTACGGTACCGGAATTGCCGCTATCTGGGTTGCGCCAAGTTGCGCTTTGGCCCGATGGATAAGTTTCAAATGCGGTTTGCGCCGATTGATTGGCATACATCATGTCCGCGCGATCCAAAGACGCGCCGATTTCGTTGCCGGCATAAGCGCCGAGCAAAGTGCCGGCTGCGATTGCGGCGATGTTGCCTTTGCCTTTACCGACGTTGGAGCCGAGCACGGCGCCGCCGGTCGCACCTAATATGGTGCCCAATGTTTGTTTGGTGCCTTGGTTGGTGGTGCAGGCCGATAACAGGGCCATGGCGATGACCAAAACAGAAAAATAACGTAGATGGCGCATGAAGCTCTCCTAAACTTGGTGAATTGATTAATTAAAAAGAATTATCCCGGAACAATATGGCAAAAAAAGGTATAGAAAGTAAGTCTTAGAAATTGTACACTCAGTTTTGCAAAATTTCCTGTATTGTCAAAGCCATATGACCCATCTTTTTAACCAATCCGATCCGTTCGCCTTATTTAAAATTTGGTACGATCATGCCGAAAAGCAAGAGCCCTCTGATCCCATGGCTATGTCGCTGGCCACGGTGAATGCGGCGGGGCAGCCATCGGTGCGGATTGTGTTAATGCGTCAGTATGATGCCGAAGGGTTCAGTTTTTTTACGAATTATTTATCCCGCAAAGGAATGGATTTATCGGTTAATGCCAAGGCGGCGATCAATTTTTATTGGAAATCCAGCAATCGCCAAGTTCGCGCCGAAGGCGATATTGTGAAACTACCCGCATCGGAATCGGATGAATATTTTGCTTCGCGCAATGCCGAAAGTCAGTTGGGCGCCTGGGCCAGCCAGCAATCGCAGGATTTGGAATCGCCGCAATTGCTGCGCGACCAGTTGGAACAATACCGCCGCGAATTTTCTGGTAAAATCACACCGCGTCCACCGCATTGGGGCGGATATAAATTGATCGTCAACCAAATCGAATTTTGGCAAGGTCAGGATCACCGTTTGCACGACCGCGAATTATTTATCCGCGCGGGCAAGGGCTGGACCAGCCGGATTTTGTACCCGTAATATGACTGTGGCCGTTATCACCAAACCCCAACAAGCCCGTTTGATGCGATTGGCATCCTTGTATGCGATCGCGACGGCGATTTGCTTGGTGGTTTTGAAATTGGTGGTATGGCAACAAACCCAGTCCCTTAGCATGCTATCGACTTTGATCGATTCGGTGCTGGATGTGGGCATGTCAGTCGTGACGTTTTTTGCCATCCGCGCCGCGTTGGTCCCGGCCGACAGCGAACATCGGTTCGGTCACGGCAAGGCCGAGGCTTTGGCCGCCTTGGCCCAGGCGTTGTTTATCGCGATATCTTGCATATTGTTGGTTGGCGAATCAGTACACCGGTTTTTGAATCCGCATCCGGTCGAAGGCGAGGGGTTGGCGATTTTATCGATGGTGGCTTCGATTGCGTTGACTTTTTCCTTGGTCAAATTCCAAAGTTATGTGGTGCAAAAAACCGGATCGGTTGCCGTTGCTGCCGACCGGATTCACTATACAACCGATACTGTGATCAATTTTTCGGTATTGTTGACAATGCTTGCGATCTGGTCGACCGATTATGAACCGTTAGACGCGATCGTCGGCGGTTTGGTGGCGCTGTATCTGGTGTGGTGCAGCCGTAATATCCTGCAACAGGCGTTTGATGTGTTGCTGGATCGGGAATTGCCGGATCATGTGCGCAAAAGAATTGAAGGAATCATCGAATCGGATCCCGATATTCGCGGTTGGCATGATTTGCGCACGCGAATGGCCGGACCTAATTATTTTGTGCAATTTCATTTGGAACTGGATAGTCATTTGAATCTGATTGAAGCGCATAATGTCGCTGATCGCATTGAAAACGCGATTACCGATGCGTTTCCCCAGGCGCAAGTATCGATTCACCAGGAACCTGCCGGAATCGACGACCCGCGCGATAATTTTTAAGAATATGTCATCTTGAGCGCAGCGAAAGATCTCGTTCGCCGTATGGGGTGCAAGATCCTTCGCCTTTGGCTCAGGATGACAATTGTTTTAGAGCAGCCAGCGCGGCCTTGCGCGCTTGGTCATGATCGACCAGCGGGTGCGGATAATTTTTGCCCAAAACCACGCCCGATTCGGCCAGTAACAGGGGCGGCGCGGCCCATGGTTTATGAATAAATTCATTCGGCATTCCGGATAATTCGGGCACATATTTGCGGATATAATCGCCATCCGCATCGAATTTCTTGCCTTGCAAAAATGGATTGAAAATCCGGAAATAGGGGGCGGCATCGGCGCCGCAGCCCGCCACCCATTGCCAGCTGGCGGCATTATTCGCCGGGTCCGCATCAACCAGCGTGTCCCAAAACCATTTTTCGCCATGCCGCCAATCGATCAATAAATGTTTGATCAGGAAAGACGCCACGATCATCCGTACCCGATTGTGCATCCATCCCGTTTGCCATAATTCGCGCATCCCTGCGTCCACGACCGGGTAACCGGTTTGTCCCGTTTGCCAGGCGCGTAAAAATTTATCGTTATGTTTCCAGGGAAAATTTTCAAATTGCGCGCGCAGTGGTTTATCGGCCATATCCGGCCAATGCGCCAGCAGAGAGTATGAAAATTCCCGCCAGCATACTTCTTTTAAAAATACTTCCATGTCGCCGGATAAATGATTTTTACCATGACTATGGCAAAATGCGGCAACGCGGTGCCAGATTTGGCGCGGGCTGATTTCGCCCCAATGCAAATGCGGCGACAGGCGCGATGTTCCGGTCTGCGCCGGATAATTGCGGTTTTCTTTATATCCAACGATGTTCTGGTCTAAAAAACGATCCAAAGAATTCAGCGCGTTTTTTTCGCCCGGTTGCCAAGATTTGGCAATGATGCCGGCCCAATTCGGTTTGGTTGGCAATAAATCCCAATCCGTCAAATCGTCCGATAATGAATCGGTGTTGGCTGGATTAGATAAAGGTTTCGGCGCGGGGACGGGTTTTTCCGGATCGCCCTTTGCCGCCAACGAACGCCAGAACGGCGTGTATACTTGATATGGTTTGCCTTGACCGTTGCGGTGGGTTAGGGGGTCGTGAATCAGATTACCATTAAATAATTTTAGCGCGATTCCGTTTTTACCCAATGACGCCGCGATTTCCGTTTCCTCGGCGAAATGCGATTTTTCAAACCGCCGGTTAGCGGTTACGGCGCTGACATTTAATTGTTTAGCGAGATTCGGAATAATTTCTGCCGCCTTGCCGCGTTTTAAAATCAGGGGAATATTCCATTTCCGTAAATCGGCCATGAGCGCCACAAGGCTGTGATGCAGCCACCAACGGCTGGCGCCGCCCAGAGCGCGATGGGGATGGGATTTATCGAAGATAAAAACCGCCACCGCTTGCCCACCGGCGCAAGCATAGGCTAAGGCGGGATTGTCGGCCAGGCGCAGATCTTTACGGAACCAATGCATGTGCATGATTTGGTTTATACACTATTGCGCGGCGGGATGGGAATGGCTATCATTCGCCTATATATTAGGTAAGGAGATTTTTATGCGCAAAGTTTTATATTTGGTTCTCGCATTTGCAATTGGGATCGCGTCATCGGCTGTCGCCGCAGATACTAAACCAACGGCGGCTAAATCAACAGCTCCTGCCACTAAAGTAACCGCGCAAAAGGCGGAAAAGTCCAAAAAACAAATTGCCAAGGCTGCGCCGAAACAAGAAACGGCTAAAAAATCCGCAACCCCGGAAGAAAATAAAGCTGTAACGGACAATAAAACGACAGCGGACGCACCAAAAGAAAAATCCAAGCCGGTTAAATCCGCCGCCGCTGGAGCCGAAGGCGATTTAATGACGGTAATTTCCGGCAAAGCTGATTTGAAAACCATATCCAATTTATTGCAGGCATCGGGATTGGCGGATGAATTGAAATCGGCTGGGCCATTCACCATTTTAGCGCCAACGGATGCGGCTTTTTCCAAATTGCCCGAAGATAAATTATTGGAATGGCTGAAACCAAAAAATAAATCTGAATTACGCCATGTGATCGGGCATCATTTAATTCCAGGAAAATTGGCGTTGTCCGATTTTGCCGGTAAGCAAACCACGCAAAACACCGTGCAAGGCGGTACCGTTGATATTAATGGCCGGGACGATGGTATTTTCGTCAATAAATCCAAAATCAATACCATGGAAATTCCCGCCGCCAATGGCGTGATTCTAGTTATTGACGGCGTATTGCAGCCGAATTCCAGCTATGTGCCAGATTCTACAAATGTAATGTAAAACTCGCATGCAAAACCAAGAACAACAAAATCGCAAACTGGTATTTTGGGCATTTACGGTCCTGACGGCGATCGTACTGTTTATGTTGGCGTATTCCCTGTTGCACTTGAATCGGCATTGGCTGTGCGCCAACCCGGATTTCACCGCATTGCATTTATGTATTTACGATTTTCCGATGAATTAATTTAGCGTGACGCTGGTGCTTAATCGTGGGCGGAATAAAGCCCGTTGATACAGCGTGTCCGCCACATAAGAGCTTTCCAAAAACATCGGCTGATAGCGATACATAATTTCCGCCACTACGACGCTTTCATTGTCCTGCAAAGTAAACCCGGTCGGCAATGTTGCATTGCCGCCCGTGGCGCCGACCCGCGATGGGCTGCCCAAGCTGCCGCCGCCGCTACGCTGCCAAATGACACGCGCCACAGCGCCAACCGGTTTGGTAACTGAACTGATATATACAATACCGTTAGTGCCCATGGGATAAGGAGACATGATGGTGGTGGTTGCAAAGAAAATATCGTCAACTTCCGCAACTGTTATCGAAGTTGCCCGCGCCACCAAATCGGACAAAGTGACCGAGGCGCGCTCCATTTTTTGATGAATGGTGACATACCGCGCGGTTTCAATGCCGCCCACCATAATCAACAACAGAAAAGGCATGATCATGGCTGCTTCAACCATCATAGTCCCTTGGTTTGGGCGGGAACGGCGGAAACTGGTTAGAAATTTAAACATGATAAACGATCAGTACGGTTCATTGCGCACGGCGATTGCGCTGGTTAAATGCAAAGTATTGCCGACCAAAGGACGGAATAATCCGGTTAAATACGGCCAATCATAACTGACGCGGTACACGACAATTTGGCTGGCATTGCCAAGGCCATTGCTTCCGCCATCGGCATCCCAGCTGCCATTCCCGTTGCGGTCGGTATATGGTTCGCCTTCATCGTGGGTGCCGTTGCCGTTGCTGTCAGTGTATTCTTCGTCACCGATGCTGGCAAAGCTGCCATAAGTTCTGGTGCTCAAATTGATATTGGTTGGGTTGATCAAACCATAAGAATGATTGGCCAGGATTTGATTGATGGCCGCTTGGCGACCGCCGGTGGTGCTGCCGGTAATGCCAAAGCGTGATGCCTCGCGCAGTCCGCCTTCCAGCATCGTGCTCACGGCCATGGCAGTGGCAAGTTCGATAATGCCCACGACAAATAAAATCACCAAAGGCGCAATCAGGGCGAATTCAATCGCTACCGACCCCTTGTCGCACTTTTTCAAGTCGCGGGTCTTTAATAAGGCCCAATATTTTCCCATTCTCTTATTATAAAATTAGTGTATAAATACTTTATTAATCCTTCTAATTGTTCTTATTTTTTAGCCCTTTCTTAATCATAAAAGGCGGTTTTCATGCGCAAAATCTTGTGTTTATGCCTTGTTTTATTGCTTATGGGCTGCGCCCAAACCAGCGATAGCGAAAAAGAGGCTGAAGCGGTCGATAAATCGACCTTTCTCCGGCTTGCGGAAAAGGCCTATGCCAGCCGCGATTTGATGATGGCAGCCAGTATGTATCAAAAGGCCATTACCGCCGATCCCGAGCTAATCCCAGCCCGTATGGGCTATGCTAAAACGCTAGCCGAAATGGGCAATGCGCCAGCGGCCATTAGCGCTTACGAAGATATAATAAAATTACGCCCCAACGATTCGTTCGCGAAAAGGGGTCTTGCCGGTTTATATCTTAATTCCTTCAAAGCCAAAGATGCCGAAAAGTTATTGGTCGATGCGTTGAACCAAAAACCGGATCCAAAATTATTTAACAGTCTGGGTGTGGCGTATGACATGCTGGGCCGTGCCGACGAAGCCAAGCAATCTTATTATTCCGGAATTGTTTTGGATCAGGAAGATCAAAATTTATGGGCCAATCTCGCCTTATCCATGGCGTTGAATGGCCGTGCCAAAGAAGGCGTAAAAATCATGCAAAAAGTGGCTAACACGGCCAGCGCCAATCCGGTTTACCGGCAGAATCTTGCATTTTTATATATTCTGACCAATCAAAAACCGGTTGCCGAAAAAATTCTGCGGCTGGATATGAATGACGAAGAAGTCGCAAGAATACTTGCTTTTTATGGCAAGGTGGCGGCGATGGATAATTCCGGCGAAAAGATCAAGGCTTTGGTGAGGGGAATAAAGTAAAGGCTAATGCATATTCTTGATCGCATCCAGCGTCTTGATAATCGCCGGTCCCAGCAACACGATAAATAACGGCGGCAAAATAAATATAACCATCGGCAACGTCATGATCGCCGGCAGCCGCGCCGCTTTTTCTTCGGCTTTCATCAGACGTTCGTTGCGGAACTCGGTCGATAAAATCCGCAAAGCTTGCGCTAATGGCGTTCCATATTTTTCGGTTTGCTGCAATGTGCCGACCAAGGCGCGTACACCAGCCAAATCCACGCGTATCGCAAGATTATCCAGCGCCGTCGATCGTTCCGGCAAAAAGTTCAATTCAATCGCGGTCAATCCCAGTTCTTCGGACAATTCGGGATAGGCTGGCCCCAATTCGCGGGCCACGCGGTTTAACGATGCGTCCATGCTAAGCCCGGCTTCGGCGCAGATAACCAATAAGTCGAGCGAATCCGGCAAGCCGTCGCGCAATTTCGATTTGCGCTTGTCGACAAAATTTTTCAGAATTAATTCGGGCGCATAGCTGCCGGCCAATACCAGGCCAATGGCGTAAAACGCCTTCTTGGTCGAAGACATTTCGGGATTGCCGAATACATAAAACAGGAAAATCGCCGCGATGCCGGACAGGATAGGCAGACATAACTTGGCGAAGAAGAAAATCACCACCGCATCACGGCCGCGCCATCCGGCGCGCATCATTTTGATAGAAATCTTATCCGCTTCCTGGCTGCGCAATAATTGTAATTTTTGCACGACTTGGCGCATAGCGCCCATGGAACTGGCTGCGGCTTTGTGATCCTTACGCCGCTTGGTCGAACTCAATCCTGCCTGTAATGCCTTGCGCCGTTCTTCGAGCGCTTTGACCCGGCCGCTCATAGTGTCGCGTTGCACCAGGCTGTTACCGACCCAAATGGCGGTGATGAACGCGCCAGCCGCCGCCAGTGCAGCGAGAATATCCGAAGTGAATGTACCCAAAAGCTCGCTCATATTTTAAACTTCGCCATTTTGTTCATGATAAAGCACCCGGTGAAAATTAGCGCCAAGCCGACGGCAATCATCATTTTGCCGCGTGGGTCAATCAATAAGGTAATAACGTATTTTTGGTTCAATACCATCAATATGCCGAACATAACAAACGGCAAGGATCCGATAATCATCGCGCTGGCCCGCGCTTCGGAAGACATGGCGCGGATCTTCATTTGCATATAGCGCCGCTTGCGCAGAATGCCTGACAGGTTTTCCAAGGTTTCCGCCAAATTACCGCCTGTTTCTCGCTGGATCGATAAAGCGATAACAAAGAATTTTACCTCGGCCAGATCCAGCCGGTTGCTGCATTCCCATAAGGCTTTTTCAATCGGCTGGCCCAATTTCATCGCATCGTTGATTAAAGAAAATTCATCGCACATCGGCGATGGCATTTCTTTGGCAATCGCTTTGATCGATTCGCCAATCGGAAGACCGGATCGTACGCCGCGCACCACGAGATCAATCGCATCCGGAAATTGGCCTAAAAACGCGCGGTTGCGTTTTCCAATCAGACGGCCGACATATTTATGCGGTAATCCAAGTCCAAGTATGATGCCAATGAAGATAGATGCCAGGCCACTTTGGCCGAAAACAAATTTACTGAACGCAAATGCGATCAGGGCAATAACGGCATTGGCAATCAAGAATTTTTCAATTGGAATATCTTTGCCGGTTCTGGCCAGGCGGTTGCGCAACTTTTCCGGCCGGGGTAAAATATTCATCGCCAGATTATGCAGAAAGCCTTTATTGTGCACGCCGGTAATATCGATCAGCGATGGCTGTTTACGGCCTTTATTGCTTGCGACCGGGGTTTTGCCGGAAACGCGCTCCAGGCGCTTTTTGACTTGTTTGCTGGATCCAAAACTGGGATCCAGTTTGCCATACCCAAAATACATCCCGGCCAGAACAATGCCAAAAATAAACAGCATACCAAGTGGGGACGCAAAAAAACTCACGACATCGCCTCCAGCAACGCTTTATCCAGGCCGTAATATTCCGCTTTGGGCGTGAAATGCGGACGCACGCCGGCGGGTTTGAACTGGCCGATCAATTTTCCGTCTTCGCCTTCGCCGCTAAATTCATAAGTGAATAAATCTTGCGTCGTGATGACTTCGCCTTCCATACCGACAACTTCGGTGATGTGGGTAATGCGGCGCACGCCATCGCGCATCCGGCTGACTTGCACGATCATATCGACAGCGCTGGCGATCAGCATGCGCAGCGCGCGGGATGGCAGATTGGCAACCGCCATACCGACCATGTTTTCCAGTCGCATCAAAGTTTCGCGCGGGCGGTTGGCGTGCAACGTACATAACGATCCATCGTGGCCAGTATTCATCGCCTGCAACATGTCAAACGCTTCGGAACCGCGCACCTCGCCCATGATGATGCGGTCAGGACGCATCCGCAGGGAGTTTTTAACCAGATCCCGCATAGTGATTTCGCCTTCGCCCTCTAAATTCGGCGGGCGGGTTTCCAGCCGCACCACGTGCGGCTGTTGCAATTGCAATTCGGCCGCGTCTTCGATGGTCACGACGCGTTCACCAAGGTCGATCATGCGGGATAAAGCGTTTAGGGTCGTCGTTTTACCAGAACCTGTACCGCCGGAAATCACAATATTTAAACGGGCCCGCGAGGCGATTTTCAACACCGTAGCCATTTGCGAGGAAATCGAGCCATTTTTTACCATGGTATCGATATCGATTTTTTTCTTGGAAAATTTACGGATCGAGATGCTGACGCCATCGATCGCCAGCGGCGGGATAATAATATTTACCCGGCTGCCGTCTTCGAGACGCGCGTCGCAAAGCGGGCTGGATTCATCGATCCGGCGGCCAATGCGGGTAACGATACGGGTTGCGATATTCATCAAATGGTGATTATCATTGAATTTGATATCCGATAATTCCAATTTGCCCTTGCGCTCGACATAGGTTTGGTTCGGGCCATTCACCATAATGTCGGAAATCGAATCGTCAGCCAGCAATATTTCAAGCGGGCCAAGCCCCAACATATCGTTGAGCAGCATCGTAACCAGATCGCGTTGTTCCGCAAGATTCAGATGCAGTTTTAATTCACCCAAAATTTCGGCAACTACGGAGTTCAATTGCTTGGCGAGTTCTGCCCGGTCCAATTTCGCGGCAGCGCCAATATCGATGCGTTGAATCAACAGGGGTTGAATTTTACGTTTGGCGTCATCAACTTGGTCGCGCGCGACGCTGGCTTTACTGACGACTTCTTCGATGGGGACTTGGGCTTGTTGTTGCACCGCTTCGACTTCGTTCATGCGTTTTAAACGCAATCCATGCGCGCGTTCCAAAACATCGCCCAATAACGATGCCACCAATTGACGTTGTTCGCCGATGGTCAATTGTTCGCCTTGTTGGTTCAGCAATTCCATAACCAAGGCGCCGATGCCGCGCGCCAGTTCTTTGGGGTGAATTTTTGATGCGAATGTCGTATCGATTTTTTCAACGACTTTGGGCAGCAACGCATGGCGTAAATCTTCGATTTTATTGGGAGGCAGATACGATGCGACGCCGGGATCGAACTCGCTGGCAGCGGTTGGCGTCATTGGCGCGGGTACAGAAGCAGAAGATGGAGCGGGAGATGCGGGCGCAGCTGTAGATTCGGAAGAAACAGGTTTTTCCGGCGGGGCAGGTGGTTTATCCGTGGCGCGTGAACCGCTTAACCGCGGCTTCAATCGTGCTAACGGGTCAACTGTCTTCTCGGTATGATCGCTCATTCATTATGCTCATTCGTACTACTTCTTTCCTAGCAGCCCCATTATTGAGGTCATGTTTTGTTTTTTCTTTGCAACCGCCTTGCCGGCAATCGCTTGGCATATTTCTCGGATTACCAGCAATGCCTTGCTGGGAGATGACATCGCGCCGCCGCTGATCGCGCTGACCGGTTTGCCGGCATTGCTGGCGACGGCTATTTTAATGTCATCCGGAATGGTAAAATCTATTTTGCTGTCGGTGCCGCGCTCGAAATCCTTGACGGTGATGCCCGTTGGCGTGTCGATCAAACGATTGGCGACAATGCGAATATCAGTTTTTTTGTTCAGCTGTTTAATTTTCGATAATAACCGCACCGTATCGCGGATGCCGGATAACGACACATCCGAAACCACGAATATTTTGCTGGCTTCGGGGATAATCGTATCGAATAACGGCAAGAAACTGCGCGGCAAATCGACAATCACATATTGAAACCGGCCACGCATTTCTGTCAACAACAGCGCAATCGCGGCAGGATCCGGGACAATTTCATCGTCAATCGGCTCTTCGCTGCCCATGACATATAGCCGCTCACTGGCTTTGACCAATGCGGATGTAACGAACAAACTGTCGATCCGTGACGGGTTTTTCAATGCTTCGCGCAAACCGGGGCTTGGCTCGATATCCAGTGCCAGCGCCGAGCTGCCATAATGAATATCCATGTCCGCAAGCGCCACCGAATACCGGTATTCTTCGGATAACACCCAGGCGGCATTCACCGCCAACGTGCTGGCGCCAACGCCGCCGCGTGCGCCGACGATAACGATCAAATCGGCCACACCGGTTTTCTTTTCTTCGCCGGCGGAAAAATGCGCCGCGGAAATAATCGATTGCTGCAATGTTTCGACTTGCAGCGGTTTTATTAAATAATCCGCTACGCCAGCGCCCAGCAATTTGCGGAACAGTACCACATCGTTAGTTGCGCCAACGCCGATCAAGGTCGTGCTGGGCGCGAGTTCGCGCAATTTTTTGGCGTCTTCTTCGGGATCCGCGCTTTTGCTGAAATCGACCAGCAGGGCTTGCGGGGTTTGGCCCTTGTTCAATAATGCGACCGCCTCGGCAACGCCGCCCGCATGCACAGCAGCGCTCGGCCAAGTTTTTTCAACTACCTGGCCGATTACTTTCTGGTCGCTTGCGTCATGGGCAAAAGCGACGAATTCGGGGGTCTGCGCGCTCATTTCCTGCCTGTTCGAAACTTATAATTATTGGTTTAACGTTGTCGGGGTCTCCTCGATTAATTCGCGTACTTTGTCGGCTCTGTACCGTTGGATGCTAAGAACCGATCCTTGGCCATCGGCCGGGCTCATTCCGGCTGGGGCGACTAAATCCATTGGGTTGGCAATCATAGCGCCTAAATTATACATGTTGGCGCAATTGAAATTGCTGCTGACCGTGTTATTCCACGAATCCCCATCGGGCTCTCTCCAATCCGGGCATTCCGGCAAGACCAGTTTTGGGGTAAGGCGGATGATCGACACTTGGTTTTCGCCAGTATGCGGCAAAGCGCCGCTAACGCCCGGGTTCAAGCCCAGGGAACGCAAATATTTAATAACCGCCTGGCTTTGTTTGGCGGCTTCATTAGCTGCATCGCTGTCTAGGCCGGCTTGAAAACTGACGCTAATCTGTTCGCCATGCGCGGTTTCTAAATTGCGGGTGAAGGATTGAATGGCTTTTTGTTCTTCGGCGGATAATTCGGCCTTGCCATTTCCGGCAAATTGCACGGTGTAAAACATGGGTTCATGTTTTAAAGAAAAACTTTTATCAGGTCCTTCAAATGGGTGTAATAACGTTGCGGAACAACCTGCCAATGTGGCAAGACATCCGAGAATCATAAAATATTGGCAGGATTTCACGAATATTTTTTGCATCATTTACTCCATAATAAATCCTGCGGTGGGAACGGTCGGCGGCGGCGTATTCGGATTTTCGTATTTTACTCTTCTTTCGCCCATAAAAATACGCTCGCCTTCGGTTGGTGACCGTATGCCGGTTTGCGGGATCTGCATTTTGTTATTGCTTGGCTCCACAAGATATGGCGTTGCGATGATTACCAGTTCGGTTTCACGGCGGCGGAATCTTTCGGAACGAAACAACGCGCCAATTACAGGTAAATCGCCAAGACCCGGGTATTTATTAATGTCTTCCTGCGTGTTGTTTTGCAGCAAGCCTGCGATAGCAAAACTTTGGCCGGATCCGACTTCGACCGTCGTTTCGGCGCGGCGTGTCGTAATGGCTGGTAATGTAATATCATTTAATCGGACTGCGCCTTGGTTGGATAATTGGCTGACCTCGGGCCGGATGCGCATGGAAATGCGGTTGCTGCCGACAACGGTCGGGGTAAAAGCAAGGCCGATACCATAAGGTTTAAATTCAATGTCTACGCCTCCGTCTTCCATTCGTATTGGAATCGGGAATTCGCCGCCGACCAGGAACGAGGCGGTTTCGCCAGACAACGAAGTTAGGTTGGGTTCGGCCAAGATATTGATCAAGCCTTCACCTTCAAGTAAATCGACAACGCCGCTTATGTCATAATTGCTGCCATCATAACGGCCCATCAAGGAGTTGTTGGTCAAAAATGTGTCTGGATCGATGAAACGGGTGTTAAATCCGCTGGTGCCATACGGTATACGACCACCAGTCGCAAGGCCGAATAAAAATTCGCCGCCTGCTTTTGGATTCAGCAAATAATCCCAGTTAAATCCGATATTTTTCAGAACGTCCTTAGACACTTCGGCAATACGCACACGCAAATTGACTTGATTGGCGCCAACAATTTCCATGCTGTTGATTATGGCATCATCACTGCCGACAAATTTCCCAGCCAGCTGGCGGATATTTTCCGCTTCGACCGCGGTATTGGCTTGGCCTTTTAAAACAATGCCGCCATCCATGGCGCTGATATCAATCCGCGCATTTGGCGCAACGGTTTTAATCGATTCTTTTAAACGCGTCAGGCTGTAATTCACCACGATTTTGCGGCTGAATAAAATTTGTTCGTTATTATCGACGGCGAATAAGGTGGTTTCACCGGCGGCCTTGCCGAAAATATAAACTAGGGTAGGGGATTTAACTTGCACGTCGGCGATTTCAGGATTGGATACGAATACGGCAGAAGCCTGTTTTTTCAAGCGGACCAAAGCGCCGCCATCCAGGTCGATCGATAAATACTGATCATCCGCAGCGATAACTTGCGCTTGCGGATGGCCGGTTGGAATCAACAGGAATAAGGACAGGCAAAGGAATATTCTACTCAAGCATAACAGGCGACTCATGATCCACCCTTGTTTAATACGACATCTTCAACGCTTGCGCCTCTGACGATGCTAGTCATGCTAGGCTTTTGGTTTGGGCCTAACAAATAACTGGCTTCGGTATCCCACGTAAAGCTGGGTTCAGAGGAATCGGCGGTTTGTTCAGAATCATCCGCAGCGAGACTGCGGAGGGAAAGAGATAACTTACCCAAATCGGCGACCAATGCAAGTTTTTCCGCATGTTTGGCGCTAACTTCCAAGGTGGCTGTTTTTGCGACTTTGGCTTCGGGTTTTTGATCGTCGACGCGTTGGTCAACCGCTAAAACGCGAACATTGCGCAGGATTGTTTCGCTGGCTTTGCGGTTCTTTTTCGCTCCGCCCTCGCCGGTTTCCTGAATGGTCTGCGTCAAAATTACATCGACTTTGTCGCCGGGGAAAATAAAACCGCTAATGCCGGTGGTTTCGTTGATCTGCACCGACACGGCGCGCGCGCCTGGGGATAACACGGCGGCCATAAATCCGCGGTCATTGGTTTTGATCAGACGGCCGTCTGTAATCGGTTCGCCTGCGGCAATGCCGGTACGTACGACAGCGCCGGCAAATTCATCGGCACTGCGATCGCCTTTTTTCATATAGGCTGTGGAAATCTTGTCCGATGGCCATGCTTGCCATTCCAACTGGTCCGGTTGGATAAAGGTTCCGGCAGGCAAAGCGGCCTTGGCAACCAAAATCGACGGCAAGTTTTGCGCTTGCTGTACGGGTTGGGTTGGGGCAGACGGCTTGGTGGCCGAACGCACGGTCATGGCGATCGCTCCTGCTAAAAAGATTGCTACGCCTAAGAATATCAGTCTACGAATGTCCATGGCTTCACCCTACTGTGTTGGAGTTAACAAGAAGTTGACAGGCCGTCACAAGACAGCCACAAGCGATCGCTACCCCATACGGGGCGGCTTGTTTTAAAAGCGCGGATTTCTGCGGTTCCAACGTCATTTGTGACGAAGATGCCACAGAAAGTGCCTTATTTCTTTCTAGCCGGCGAATGACCAGCAAATAGGCACACAGGAATCCTCCTGCAATCGAAACGATCAGTATAAAATTCAATATCTGGCCTGGGGGGACCCATAAAACCGCGGTGGCTAAAAACTTCGCATCGCCGCCGCCCAGCCAGTTCCGGCTAAAAGCGAAATAACCCGCCGCCAGCGTAACGATTCCGGCCAACAGCGAATAATCCCATCCGGCAATATCCGGACGGGCAAAGACGTGAATCGGCCATAACACCAATATAGCCAGCGGAATTAAATTTGGAATTCTGAAATAGCGCCAATCGGATATGGCAGCGAATATGGAAGTTGCTGCAAACAAATAGATTGTTATTTTATATATCCACTCCATCGACAATATATTTCCTTTAGTATCTTAATAGGACAAAATTAGGACCACATACGGACTGCGGGGGCCGCCAGCTGAATGCCGCACGACCCCCGCAAATTGGATAGATTTGGTATCTAAGAATTAGAGCGCGCTGTCTAATTCCGTCGAGATATCGGTGAAGATACCGTCTAACGATGTACCGACAGCTTGGAAACCGGCGATAGCAGCAACGGAAACCAAAGCAGCAATCAAACCATATTCAATCGCGGTGGCACCGGATTCATCTTTTAAAAATCTTTTCAACATAACGTAACTCCTTTGTTTGGCTAAAATGTTAATACTTAAAAATTATAGAGCGCTGTCTAATTCGGTCGAGATATCGGTGAAGATACCATCCAACGAAGTGCCGACAGCTTGGAAACCGGCGATAGCGGCTACCGAAACCAATGCTGCGATCAAACCATATTCAATCGCGGTGGCACCGGATTCATCTTTTAAAAAACGTACTAAGTTCATAGTGTTGCTCCCTACAAGTTAAATTAAAGTGTCAATTACAGTGCATTATCCAGCGTAACGGAAGTTTCCGTCATAAATGTGGATAA
Organism: uncultured Alphaproteobacteria bacterium; assembly: GCA_964647725.1. Classification (GTDB taxonomy): domain Bacteria; phylum Pseudomonadota; class Alphaproteobacteria; order SHNJ01; family SHNJ01; genus SHNJ01. The sequence continues at coordinate 9,884 of CAZYJI010000013.1, read as the reverse complement.
CGATTCGCCGGCTGCCTGCAATCCAAAGACGCCACCCACAGCAACTAAACCTGCAATCAAGCCATACTCGATTGCCGTTGCGCCGGATTCATCTTTGCAAAACAGCACGAATTTCTTCATCCTTAAATTCCATATGTTTTTTTAATTACAAACACAGAATGCCATACAGTAGTTAAAAACCAATGAACGACGGCGGAAGGCGTTAAAACAATTTACATACAATTTTATTCAATCTTGGGGCGTTAAGGATTTGGTATGTATTCTGTTATATTTTAAGAAGATAGAGAGGAGATTCTATGTCTCCGGTTCATCCTGACTTAATATAATAAGATCTAATGCCAGGAATGTTGCACCCCCCAAGTAAAAAAAGCTTAACGGTTTCTTAACCTATGGCTAATAAGACCTTGAAGCGCTTATGATTTAAAAAATTCGGTTACGAAGGTGCTAAGTGATGAAGTTTCTAAAATATTGGCAAAATAAACGCGGCAGCATCATCGTCTGGTCGACGATGGCGTTGATCCCGATGCTTGGTTTTACCAGCCTTTCGGTTGATGGCGCACGCGCCTATTTGGTCAAAAGCCGTCTTAGCGAAGCGGTGGATGCCGCCGCTTTGGCCGGCGGGAAAACGATTACGACATCCGAATATACCGCCGATATCAATAAATATTTCAATGCAAACTTTCCACCCGGCTATATGGGCGCAACGGTGATCGGGCCGGTAATCACGACTGGCAGCAACAATGAAACCATCACCGTAAAAGCAGAAGCCACAATCCCAACTACTTTTGCGCGGTTGATCGGCCATAACACCATGAGAGTGTCGGCAAAGGCGGTCGTGCATCGTTCGGTGCGCGGGATGGAATTGGCGCTGGTTATGGACAACACGGGATCCATGCGGTCCAACAATAAAATCGGCGCGATGCGCGATGCGGCGACTTTATTGGTAAACACTTTATATGGTAGCCGCGATACAATTGATAATTTTTGGGTCAGCGTTGTGCCGTATGTTGCCACCGTCAATATCGGCAGCGACCGCACCAGCTGGCTGACCGGTTATGTGCCGGCCAATTTCGCGCCGACCACCTGGAAAGGATGTGTCGAAGCGCGCGCCGAACCTCATGCTTCGACCGACGAACCGCCGAGTTCACAACCCTTCACGCCTTTCTTGTGGCGATCCACTTTTACAACACCGGCTGGATGTACCCGATCGCCAACGCCGGATGCGTCCTGTACTTTTACTAGTTCGAACAGCGGTATTTGCGCCCGAGGCTCGGACACCAACTGCGACAATGATTGGCCGCGCACCACGTTAACACTTAGTATCACGCGCAATAGCGGCACGGCGCGCGCGACGTCCACCGCAGCGCACGGACTTTCCACTGGAAGTATTATCGAAGTCACCGGAGCCAATCAGAGCGCCTATAATGGCTGGAAAACGGTTACCGTCGTCAGTCCTACCAGATTCACATTCGCGGTTACCGGCAGTCCGTCCTCGCCAGCCACCGGCACGATTCGCGCCAATGCATTGACGGTAGACGATCGAAATGATTCACAAAATAACGGCTATGGCCCGAATTTGGGTTGCGCCACGCCAATTACGCCTTTGGTAGCATCAAAAGCGACGGTGTTGTCGGCTATATCGGTGATGCAGCCATGGCATCGCGGCGGCACATTCAGCCACGAAGCATTGGCGTGGGGATGGAGAGCTATTTCGCCGCGTTGGCAAGGTTTGTGGGGCGGATCGACACCGGCCTATTTGCCGATGGCCTATAACAGCCCGAATATGGATAAAGTCATCGTGCTGTTGACCGACGGCGTTAATGAAATGTACGACAATCCGCCGACTGGACCGCAAGATTCGGATTATACATCCTATGGACGTTTGGGCGAAGGACGGATTGGCACCACCAGCCGCAGCGCGGCAACATCAACCATCAACTCCCGGATGGCGGCAATGTGTACGACGATTAAAGCCAATAATATTAAAATTTATACCATCGTGTTCCAAGAAAACGATTCGGCGACGCAAACATTGTTCCGCAATTGCGCCACCAACCCATACAGTCTGCATTATTTCAATTCGCCCGATGCCGCCGCGCTCAGCGCCGCATTCCAAACCATCGGTCAGCAATTGAGCAATTTACGGTTACAGGAATAATTACCGCGATTCGCGGCCTTGTCTAGGATCATGGCCGCGCTGGGACAAAAATCTACCATTGCAATCGCATGCAGCATACCAATCCGGAATTCTTGGGCGCCCGTTTGTCCGCATGGTAATGGTGGGAATCGGAATGAAGGCATGATTGCCATCACAGCGCAATCCCATGCCGGCATAATCGCCAGCGTTTAAGAAAAATTCTTTACTTAATTGGCCGGGTTGACGGATCACGCGATCTTGTGCAAATCGCGCAATTCGCAAGAGTTCAAAAATTTCTTCGCACTCATCCACTTCTTTTCCGGTTAGGTTGTATGTGTTGCTATATTCTACGCAGGACATCCGCCGATTAAATTGCAATCGCCCTTCTGAAAGACAAAAAATAATTCTGTCTCCCGCTTCGCAGGTAATGATTTTCGTTTCTGTTGTAAAATTTGCGCCTGGAACTTGGACGGTTACGGTTTCCCCATATGCGGCTGGGGCAGGGCGGACGAATAACCGTTCCGTATGACGGAAATGGATAGCGCCTTTAAAATCTTCTGCAGTCAAGGGCTCGGCGCGACTGAATCGCAGCATATTTATTGTATCGAGACTGGTCATTGTAATTTAATTATTATCCCCCCATCTCAGTGAGAATAATAATATGCAACAACCTAGAAAAATGCAAATAAAAATATTTCTTTAATCGAAATAAGCATTTAGAAGAGGAGAATGGTGCCCACAGAGAGGATCGAACTCCCGACCTACCGATTACAAATCGGTTGCACTACCGCTGTGCTATGTGGGCTAACCTTGCCTATATCCCAATATTCTAGCGCTTCCTTTTTTATGTCCTCAAATGCCGGACGGGCTGGCGCTGTGCTATGTGGGCTAACCGGCGGCGAATCTACAATGTCTTATTCCGCCTGTCCAGTGCGTTGATAGGCCGTATTGGCGCGGGGTAATAAATGCCGCATCGGGCAAACACCTGTGTTTTGGCCATTAGATTGGCGTTTTTCCCACCGGCTGTACGATAATTTTGCATAATAATAGCGCCGCTGGCTGGCGCGGTTTTTTTGAAATGCATCGACCTTGGCGATAATCCAGTTGCAAAATCCTTGGCCTGTATTCGGTAGTTTGCGATACGCCCAAGGCGCAAATATACAAATCGCCCAGGATTCCGCCCGGCGAAATTGATGGATAAAGAATCTAATCATATTTGTAATGCCGCGCCGGATAAAAGACGGTATCACAAAAAAGAAAATATTTTCGGCAAACCGGGCGCAGAATCCGTGCGGCTTGTGATCGCGGAAATGCCGCCAGTATATTTTAATGCGGCGATATTTGCGCCGCGCTGCGCGAAAAACCGCTTTGACTAAAATTGTGCAATAAATAGTGGTCAGTGTAACGCGGCGCAACAGATACAGGGCCAATAACAAGCCGCCGATTATTTCCAGGAACAGCGCGCTATTCGATTCCCACATCCTGATCCCGCACCAATTCGTATAACGCGATCGCGCCGGCATTCGACACATTCAAACTGCCAATCGCATTGCGCATCGGTAATTTTACCAGCGCGTCGCAAGTATCGGCCACAAGCCGCCGCATCCCGTCGCCTTCCGCGCCCAGGACCAGGGCGACCTTGCCGTTTTTCAAATCGCACTGCGCCAAGGTTTTGTCCGCCGATGGATCCATGCCCAGGCACCAGAAATTCGCTTCTTTCAGTTGTTCCATGGCGCGGGAAATATTCACAACGCGCACCAGCGGCACCAAATCCACCGCGCCGGACGCCGATTTCGCCAGAACGCCAGTGATTTCCGGGCTGTTTTTATCCTGCACAATGACCGCCAACGATCCAAACGCGGCGGCGGAACGCATGATCGCACCGATATTATGCGGATCGGTAACTTGGTCCAGGATCACCACATTGCATTGGTTCAAATTTTGCGCGACTTCCAAAATATCTTCGATAAAAATTTCCGGCAATGGATGCATCAATGCGGCGATGCCTTGGTGCACGGTGCCGGGCCCCAGAACATGATCGATGGCTTTTTTATCGGTGATTTCCGGCCGGATTTTTTTGTCTTGCACCGCGCGCTTTAAATTGTCGCTCAGTGCGCTTTCATCGGTGATCAATAATCGCTGTACCCGGCGTTTCGGATTGGAAAGGGCGATCGTCACCGCATGCTGACCGTAAACCCAAGATCCGGTGTTGCGTGGAGCAGATTGTTTGTGCGCTTTGTTCATAGAATATTATATTCCACCAAAAATACGATCCATGTCAATGCCAGCCATGCCAGGGCAAGTAACACGGCGGCGCTGCCGGCGTCTTTGGCTTTTTTGGCCAATGGATGAATTTCACCCGTGGCCAGATCCACAACCGCTTCGATGGCGGAATTCAAAACTTCGACGATCAAAATGATCGCCAGCGGTAAAAGCAATAAAATCAGTTCGGTAAAATTATGTGCCAAATAAAAAGCCAAGGGCGTTAAAATAACGCTCAGCAAAATTTCTTCTTGGAACGCGCGTTCGGTGCGGAATGTGGCGATCAATCCCTGGGTGGAATAACCGATAGCCTTGGTCATGCGGAAAATACGGGGAAGGATCAAAAGCAACCTCAAAAATAAAAGAGTGGCCTGCCGAGCCGAAGCCGACGATCACACAGCCCGCCTACGTTCCTTCGGAACTTCGGCGTGGCAACCTTCGACTTATGTTTATTATAAACGGGCGAAGGTTGGTGGTGTATTCTACCTAATCATTCTAACTTTTCAAAGATTACTCAAGATATTGTAATAGAATAATAAAATCATTCCAAAAGTTTTTATCTTGAAGCCGCCGGTATTCTGCCATATGATTTTAGGCAGGAATCAAGCGCCTAAGTTGTGAGTGACTGAAACGCGAGGCAATACCACTACCGACTACCTTACAGCAAACCTTCGTTAAACCCGCTGGCATGGTTGTCTTTAAACACTCTCGACCACCGCAAGACCAGCCTTTAACAGGAGGTTGCTTATGCAGCACGACATTACCAAACTTTGCGCAGATTCACTGCGTTCTTTCCTCAGTGACAATCATGGTATCAAACTAAAGTCCGGCCACGCACACGAAATCGTGGCGGCGTTCTTCGGCTATAAATCCAAAATATCTCTACTTGCCGATGAAACATATCCGCTTGAAAAGCTGGATCAGGCAGAGTTCATTCTGCTCAATCCTCCAGTTTCATTCGTTGACCAGCGTATTCAAAATCTTGAAGGGTTAGCGCCTGATTTCCCTCCCAGCTATATTCTGGCTGAGGGTGTTTATTCTGTGATTACCAACAATAAGGATTTTCTGGAAAAAATTCAGCCTAACTTTCACGATTTGGCCGTTGCTTTTGCAAAAGATCGTCTTCAGCAACATATCGGTCATTTGGGTATGAAACCTACACCTCAGTGGATTATCGATGTCACATCAGACACAACAGAGGCCCTAGCCTTATTTACGGTATCTTTTAACTATTCTACGGGTGATGGAAAGCAAAGCAGATACAGCAAGATTGATATCAAATTCCCTCGTGTCGCAGGAAATATTGGCTATGGAATGCCAGAAATTATGCCCACCTTCTATTCGGGACAGTTCCGTGACCCTGACTATAACCCTGATTTTGACATTAAATCAGGAGTATAATCATGACAGAAATCAGCGTAAATGACTACCAGCGCGAGGTGGATTGCACCTATGATGATGAGCGCTATTCGGCTCGGGATAACGGGGCGGTTATGCGCCATCCCCGCGCAGGCAAACGCCCGCGCCCGACCGATAATCAATGGACGTTCGGCAAACCCAACAGCCAGAACGGCTATATGTACATCTCGCAGGTACGCATCCACAGGATCGTGGCCACGGCATTCCATGGCGAGCCGCCGACACCGGAGCATGTCGTCGATCACATTGATACTAACCGGCGAAATAACCGGCCCGAAAACCTGCGTTGGCTGACGCGGCTGGAAAATGCGCTGCTCAACCCCATCACGGTCAGTCGGATCGAATTCATTTGCGGCAGCATCGAGGCGTTTTTGGCAGACCCTTCGATTTTGCGTCATGGCAGCCTTGACCGCAATTTCGAATGGATGCGTACAGTCAGCCCCGAAGAAGCGCAGGCCTGCCGAGAACGCATGCACCTCTGGGCCAAAAGCGATAAACCAGCCTCTGGCGGCGGCTCCTTGGGGGAATGGCTGTTCAAGCCCGTTCCTGCCAATCCGCCCTTAAAGGCTGCGAATGTTGCCTCGCGCGTGGCACGACCTGCCATCCCGCCGCGAGAATGGACAGCTCCTCCAGAAATCTCTGATCTGGTCATGGCGAAAACCCCAGGTGCAGCCCAGCGCAAATGGCGTGTGCCGACTGAATTTCCGTGCTGCCCGCAAAAACCTAAAGATCGGCCAATTCCAGCCTATGCCGCAAATTTGGTGGCAGGTGCTGTGTTCTCGCAAAACGATCTTTCAACACATAAGGTTTTAGAAACCGCGATGATTGATGACGATCAGGCCGTCTGCGTGATGTGTGAATCAGATGGATTAAAGCCGTGGTCGCTTGCAAAAATCACCTTTGAGGATGGATTATTTGTGCACGAGAGCAGAGGAACCTTTTTTGAAAAAACTGGAGCGGAAAAAGCTTTTTGTCTTGTAAAGGGGCTTGAATGGACAGGCGGAGATACCTTTGATGACTATTGTTGATATAAAAGCGTCTCTTATTAGATATTACTATTTAGCACTAATCGGTACAAAGTGGTTGTAAACTTTATAAAGTATCTTATAATCAGCAACAGAAATGTCGAAACACAGTCATGGAATGTATTATGGAAGATCGTTGGCTTTCTGTAGATGAGATAGTTGAGTACATGGGTGTAACTCGCGATACCATTTACAAATGGATTTCGGAAAAAAATATGCCTGCTCACAGAATTGGACGACCTTGGAAATTTAAAAAAGCCGAAGTTGATGAATGGGTTCGTAATGGCGGAGCTACTGAGACAGATAATAAAGGAGCTCAATAATGACCACCTCAACGCGCGAGAATACTAAAGCTCAGTTTTGGAAATGCGCTCTACAGGTTAATCCTGCGGGTTACATCAAATATCGTGGTCAAGATCATGGAATGTCTGAGGCTGAGTATAATGCAGAATTACTCAAGATTGCCCTAGAAAACGATATTAAAGTCATTGGTCTTGCTGATCACGGTAATGTGGATAGCTGCCAACCTATACGCGATCTAATGGCGCAAAATGGTATTATTGTTTTTCCTGGCTTTGAAATTTCAACAAGTGAAAAGATTCATTTTGTTTGTCTATTCTCTGAAGACACAACCAAAACAACGCTTGATCGCTACCTTGGAAGTTTGGATCTGCTAGATCCTGACGATGGCGTGCGCCCTTCTAGACTAAGTGCAGAACAGTTGCTCAAAAAGGTCGAAGATGATCTGGGCGGGTTTGTTTATGCTGCCCATTGCACGGATGAAAACGGCATTCTATTAAGAAAATCCAATCACGTTTGGAAAAGCCCACTATTAAAAGCGGCCCAGATTCCGGCAACGCTTGATGACCTCAAAAATGATGATGGCAATTCTTATCGGCAAATTTTGCTGAACAAAGATCCCGCTTACGCCAAAGAAACCCCCATCGCTATTATCAACGCCAAAGACGTAGCGAAACCTGAGGATTTGGCAAACCCTCGCGCATCCTGCCTGATTAAGATGACCCATCCGTCATTTGAATCTTTCAAGCGTGCTTTCCATGATCCTGAATCGCGTGTCCGTCTTAATAGCGACGTTTCTGAGAAATATTTTTCTCGCATCGAAAGCCTGAAGATTACGGGCGGTTACCTGGACGGCGTAAGTATTGATTTTTCAGAACATCTGAATACGGTCATTGGAGGGCGCGGTACAGGAAAATCTACTCTAGTTGAGTGTATACGTTACGCCTTGGAACGCCGCCCCATCGGTAAGAACGCACAAAAGCAGCACGACGATATTATCAAAGAGAATATTGGAAAAAGCCGCGCACGCATCGAATTGACAATCCGGTCATCTAAAATGAACGGAAAGAAATTCACGATTTCCAGACGTTACGGGGAAAGCACGCTTGTCAAAGATGATACTGGAGCGCCGTCTGCGTTTTCACCCGCCGATCTCTTGCCCAACATTGAGATTTACGGCCAAAACGAGATCTACGAAATTGCACAAGATCCTACCAACCAGCGCCAGCTTTTAGCGCGCTTCCTTGATATTGGCCACAAGGAGAGTGAACAGAAAATATTCGAAGCTTTAAACAGTCTTTCTGATAACCGGAAAAAGCTTATTGAAGCGCAAACGACGGTCGCCTCAATTGAGGATGAAACTGCGCGGCTGCCTAAGCTTGAGGAGCGGGTTCTTCAATTTAAAAATTTAGGTCTGGAAGAAAAATTAAAGATTATTCCGTTACTTGAAACCGAGAAACGTCTGTTAAAGAGAGCAATGGGCGACGAGGTAAATGAAATCGCCCGCGCCTTCAGTCTTATCAAGGATTCATTGCCGGATGTAACATTCTTGAGTGATGCAACTATTACGACCTTGCCACATGCTGAACAATTCAAAAAACTACGTGAAAGCCTCTCTGATTTATCAAAAGAAGCCGAGGCGGTTCTGGATAAATGGTTTAAGGCTTACCAAAGCGTTGAGATTAAGCTCAAAGCTGTCGAAGCGGAGATTAAATCCAAGATCGAGGGCGAAGAAACAATCCTAGAAAAAACATTCAAGGAATTGCCCACATGCGAAGGAAAAACTGGCAGAGAGATTGGTGTAGAATTCCAAAACCTGATCAAAGAAATCGAGCAAATTAAGCCCAAGAAAACACTGATCGAGAATAGACGTAAGATAGTTGCTGAGCTGCAGCGCGTTCGCAAACTTGTTCTTGATGAACTGTCGTCTGCACGTGCAGACCGGTCTGCCTATTTTGTTAAATCTCTCAAAAAACTCAACAGCGACCTTACAGGAAAATTAAAGCTCACTGTTAAGCCGGAAGCTGACCGTACCCCTGTTATTTCATTCCTACTCAGCTGTCGGATGGATGGTATCGGCGAAGGTCGCCTGTCCTGGGTAAAAGAAGCTGAAGACTTTTCTCCTGTTAAATTGGCAGAAAAAGCCAGGGAAGGAGTAGAGTCTCTACGCCGTGAGAAAAAATGGGGTATTACCCCCACTATGGCGGAAGCATTGGCTCGGCTGTCTCCTGAACAACTGTTGGAGCTTGAAGAAATTGAGCTGCCTGATGAAATATATATCGAATTGAATACTGCTCACGAAGGGGCAGAAAATTTTAGACCGCTTAACAAACTTTCTACGGGGCAACAATGCACTGCCATACTGCACCTTCTATTGCTTAAAAATGCTGATCCACTATTAATGGATCAGCCCGAAGACAACCTTGATAACGCGTTTATTGCTGATCGCATTGTTTCAGAATTGCGTTTAGCTAAAATCAAGCGTCAGTTTATCTTCGCTACTCATAATGCGAACATCCCAGTTTTCGGAGATGCTGAATGGATAGGTGTATTTGAGGCATTTGAAGGACAAGCGCAAATGCCACTTGAATCACAAGGCGCTATCGATGTCACAACAATCCGTGACAAGGCTGCCAATATTCTTGAAGGTGGCCGCGCCGCTTTCAACCAGCGCAAAGAAAAATACGGGTTCTAAAGGGGTGTCACATGCTTAAAACAGAATTGCTTGAAATCATCGCAAA
>CAZYJI010000012.1:0-68070 GCA_964647725.1 uncultured Alphaproteobacteria bacterium | reverse complement strand
CATTGCTGGACACGGTTTTAAGGGCAGAGAGTTCGGCCTTGAGGCGGGAGCCGATAGCGAGAGCGGCCGTATCATCTTTGGCAGATTGGACACGGGAACCGGAAGCGAGTTTGGACAATGAGGCAGTCATCGCTCGATCAGACTGATTGAGCGCTCGGAGAGCGATAGACGCTCCGATATTGGATGCTATTTTTAAAGCCACTAATGACCCTACTTGGGATCTATATGCCCTTCCCCACAAAGCCAAATCTGCCCCAATGGCTAATGCGAGTTACTATCATCCTGATAGTATGTTTATTATCACAATAAATGATTGATATTTCGTAAAGAGATACAAAGCTTAAATTTTAGTTAAAAGCTAAGAATGTATTAGAAACGGATGGCATTTTAAGTAAGTCTTTATCATGTTGTTTTATCATGATCCTAAAGGTTTATTCATTTTTTGCAGAAGCTTGTAGGACAGGAAGTCATTCAGGAACAGTTATTGTTCCAATGATATAAACAACATGGTCACAACGACAATGAATCCAGGCGCCATGCTGGGCGGAGAGAAAAAATCTCCGCCTGCGCCGCCATCTGTAAAAAATAGTGCTCCACCCACAAATGCGGGCAATCTTTACCAGAATGAGAAACAAACCGTTATCCGGCCCGGTCAAGACGGCATATTGCTGAAGAATGCTTTTCAAATCGTACCCGGCGCACGGTTGCCGGCATTTGATACGGCATGCGCACAAGCTTTCGAAGCTATTGATTTAGGCAGCAGCAGACGTTGCATGGCTATGATTTGCAAGCCCGGAATGCCAATTCGTGCAAACGTTATCAAGGAAGTTGCCAGTATAGGCATCACAAGTGTATGTCCGATTTTGGAATACGGCCCGGTTGATTGGACTTTATCTGGCGATAAAAGAATGGCCGTCATTATCCAGCGTCCTATGGGAGAAAAATTCCTTCCAAAAGACGGCGGCGCTTTTCCAAAAATGGCGGAAGCCGATATTATCCGTTTAATCGCGCAGCCGGTTATTACAGCTATGAGGGAATTCGCCAATCGTAAAATTTCATTCCGTGGTTTCAGGATGGAAAATTTATATTGGGAAGATATCAGCAAGCAAAAATTGGTATTCGGCGAGCCATATACTGTTCCCGCGGCTTATTTACAGCCCGCATCTTATGAACCTTTGGATGCGGCAATGTGCGATCCAGCGGCGCGCGGCGAAGGTAATATTATGGACGATATTTTCTCGCTGGGCGTATTGATGCTGTTCTTGGCGATTGGAAAAAATCCTGTTCAAACTATGTCGCTTGATGATCTTATTAATCGCCGTATAGATGAAGGATCCTTCAACTTATATGCCGCTCAATTCCCGATCCCGGCTTCGATTTTGGAAGCAGCCAGGGGAATGATTGTCGATTTGGAAGAAGATCGCTGGAATATGGAAGATGTAGAAGCCTGGTTGCGGGGTAGCCGTCAAGCCGTCCGATCGCAAAGATCTCCACGACGTGCTTCTCGGCCCATGACCATCAACGGCAAGGATCACTTACTGGTTTCGACTTTGACTTACGCTTTGTCGAGAGACTGGATCGTAGGCGCGGAGATCATCAGAAACAAATCCTTGGATAATTGGTTGCGTCGGTCTTTGACCGATGAAAAATTGGCGGATGAAGTGCAGGCCAGAATCAATCCTTCCGGTGCAATTAATAAGAATATCCCGGATGATGTGCTGATGGCGCGGGCATGCGCCGCCCTCGATAAAGACGGTCCACTGCATTTCCGCAATTTTACATGTAAGGTGGATGGTATTGGTCCCGCTTTGGCGATGGCGCAAGGGGATAATGAACGCACTACGCTGATTTCACAGATGATCACAAGCAGGTTGCCATTAATATGGCTGGAACTGCAAGCCAAGAAGAATAAGTCTTTGTATGATTTGCAGGCTCGTTTCGAAAACATGCCGAGCCTGTTGAGCCATAAACAACCGGGCTTTGGTTTGGAACGCTGTATTTATGAATTAAATCCGGATATTCCATGTTTATCGCCCGCTTTAAAAGACAATTACATTACAACGCCAGAGCAATTATTGCAGGTGTTCAACAAAATGGGCAATCGGTCGGACAGGCCGGCTGTGCCATTCGATCGCCACACGGCAGCCTTTGTCGGCGCCAGAATGTCCGAAGTAAAAGACGGCGATTTACGCAATATGGGCCCGCCGGCCGATCAGGTACACCAAACTGTAGCGATGCTGCACCTGCTTGCAAAAATGCAGCGGGTTTATAAAGCGCGAGAGATGCAGGGATTGACACAATGGTGTCTCGACATATTAAGGCCAGTTCTAAATAGGTTTAAAAATGTCGCTCGGCGAAAACGCATAACAGAATCGGTGACGGCGGCGGCTAGATCTGGTTCTGTAAGCGATTTATTGAAGTTTGTCGATAATGAAGAAGAACGCATAGTAGATGATGAAATGTTCAAACGCGCGGCGATGGAACATGCGGTTATTTCCCTGCGCCTTGCCAATTTAGAGGAAATGCGCATTAAGCAGGCGGACATTGCAAAGATAAAAGGCGAACGCACTGCGGTTGGGTTTGCCGTCACGATCACATTATTTTTTATGGCGGTATTATTGTATTTGTACTTTTTGAAGATATAAATTATGGCAAAAAAAGCGGCTGCAACACAAGGTAACGCAAAAGGATCATCGGGTTTCAAATCGATGGTGGTTCTTTTGCTGCTCGTGACTATGGGCGTGTTAATGCTGCCATTTGCCGTAATGCTGTTCTTTGGTATGATCCCCAGCTTTGTTGCCTGGATGATCGACCAGCGCGAAGAAAAGAATGCATCGGTTACCGTTGCTTTGCTGAATTTCTGCGGCGTGGTGCCAAGTATGCTCAATTTATGGAATAAGGGCGGCGAACTATCCCAGGCTTTCGAAATGCTGCAGGATCCCTTTAATTTATTTTCGATGTATGGCGCTGCCGGCATGGGTTGGTTGTTGATCATGTCGATGCCGCCAGTGATGATGTTTTTAATCGGAATTAAACGCGAAGAAGCGGTTCGTCAGTTAAGCGAGAGGATGCATAAATTGCAGGAAGAGTGGGGAGATTCGATTACTCAAGCCGTAGTTGAGATAGACCCCGACACCGTGCAAGAAATGCCGCTATAATATCTATTGGTCTTGGTTTCCGTACAGCCTATCACTAATGCCCAGGGCCGCATTTAGTTCCGATCCTTCAGCCACGGAAGCGATAGAAATGCTGCGTGCGGTTACTATGCAATTCTCATCTACATGATCCGCTTCGATATGATAACTGGCGATCAATTCCGAACCGCTGCCAATATCGGCGACAATAATATTCCCAGCTTTGACGATGGATCGTTTGCCGATATTTTTTGCCTTGAATTGATTGACATAATGAGTCGATCTTAGATCGTCATCAATGTTGCTGGCTTCGATAATATCGCGCGCGATCAAATTTGCGCCAGCGCCAATGTTCCCAGCTTTGATGGCAATGCCAGCGCGTAGTTGTACAAAGTTGCCGGTGTCTTGAATAATAATATTGCTGCTACAACTCAAACGAACGTGGTCGCCAATTTTACTGACGACCGTAATGCCTAAATTGGAATTTAAATTTCCAGAGGCTGTTTTGGTGGGTAATTTGTCATTAACATCGATCATGACGCCATATTCTATTTCGCCCAACACAGCGATTCCCCCGCCGCGAACGGTGATACGGGAATTTTTGCCGATACTATCGGTGACCAACACCGATCCTTCGAAATTGGCGACACTAAGTTCATCAATCGAAGACACGATTTGGATGCCGTATTCTTGCGCTTCTTTGATGAATCGCGCCTTGTCGAATAAAAAAGCTTCTTCTGCTGCAAAGTCGGCTTGCTTGAGATTATTTAAGGTGCTGGTGATTTCATGCTCCGTTAAAAGAGGTGGCTGACCTGATTTTAAAGCCTTCTTTTCAGGGATCAATATGTTGGATGATAAGGGGGTTACAACACCCGTCGCCTGTTTGTGAGCAGGGTTGGATTGTGAAATACCGGACTGACTCTTATCCACCATTAACCTCCCTAAATCATTGATACTTATCAAATAATTCGATTTCGGGCGAACCGAGCGGAATTACTTTTTTTCTTATTCTACCATAGTTTAGGAAAGCCTAGCAGCGATAAAATATCAAATTTAGGTGAAGAGACTTAATATTGTATTTTAATTACCGGAATACAATTAGGGGTAATTTTAGAAATCCAAGGCGATGTCTAGCCATGGCGCGGAATGGGTGATTCGCCCGACGGAAATAAAATCAACGCCGCTGGCGGCAATCGCGGCCACGGTTTCTAAATTAACACCGCCCGATGCCTCGCACACGGTGCGTCCGGCAATTTTCTGTACCGCTTGTTTCAATTCTGCCGGCGACATGTTGTCAAGCAGTAAAACATCCGCGCCGCCGGTAATCGCCGCTTCAATTTGATCGATACGATCGATTTCAACGGAAATGCGCACCATATGGCCCATCGATGTTTTGGCGCGGCGCACAGTTTTTTCGACATCGTCATCATTTGCGGCGATGTGATTATCCTTGATTAGAATTGCATCCGATAAATTAAAACGGTGATTATGTCCGCCGCCAACCCGCACCGCATATTTTTCAAACACGCGCAGCATCGGATTGGTTTTACGGGTGCAGGTGATTTTGGCTTTGGTGCCTTGAATCGCAGCCGCATATGTTCCGGTTAAAGTCGCGATGCCGGACAAATGCCCCATAAAATTCAACGCCACGCGTTCGCCAGTCAATAAACTGCCGGTACTACCGGAAATAGTCGCAAGCTTTTGCCCGGCGGCGACTTTTTTTCCGTCCATTACCTGAGCCTTGAATTGAATCTTATCATCCAGGAATAAAAAGGCCGCTTGGGCAATTTCAATGCCGCATACGATGCCATCTTGCCGGGCCACGATATACGCGGTGGATTTTTGATCGGCATCGACTGTGGACATAGTGGTGATATCGCCATATCCGCCCAAATCTTCGGCGAATGCAGCTTGCAACGCGCTTTGCAACATGGCGGCTGGGATGAAGGAATGCATGGAATTGGTATTCATATTATCCTGCTGCGGTTTTCTTTGGAGAATTTCGGGCGGTGCCTTGGCGATATTCGGCCAAGGTATAAAATTGCCGGCGTTGCCATTCATGGCGGCTGATGGGGAAATCGGTGCGGAAATGGCTGCCGCGCGATTCTTCGCGCCATAGGCCAAATGTGGCCACCAATTCCGCGACCATAATCATATTATTCAATCTGGTGGATCCAGGCGTATTTCCGCCCATGGTTCTAATCGCGTCCAACGCCATGTTCAACCCATCGCGGTTACGAATGACGCCGACGCCCTCGCGCATAATTTGGCGCAATTGCAATTCATGTTTCTGCGCGGCTTCGTTATGCGGCAAGAAAATAGGTGCGGCAAGTTTGGTGGATTCGGAAACAGATCGCACCGAAGATGTATTAATATCCATCGCCGCGCGTTTGGCGAAAACTACCGCTTCTAATAAAGAATTGCTGGCAAGGCGGTTTGCGCCATGTGCGCCGGAACAAGCAACTTCGCCGCAGGCCCATAATCCTTCGATACTGGTACGGGCTAATGCATCGGTTGCAACGCCACCCATATGATAATGCGCGGCCGGTTCGACGGGAATCGGCGTGATCGACGGATCAAATCCGGCTTCTTGGCACAATGCGAATACTTTTGGGAAATGCGATGCGAAATCTTTGCCAATCGCTTTGGAACAATCCAAATAAACCTTATGGCCATTTTGAATTTGTGCGAAAATGGCGCGTGCCACGATATCGCGGGGCGCAAGTTCGGCGTCTTTGTGAATGGTCATCATAAACCGTTCACCCACATCGTTGATTAAAACCGCGCCTTCGCCGCGCAGTGCTTCGGTCGCCAAGGGCGATGGATCCTTGCCAACCGCCAAGGTGGTTGGATGAAATTGCATAAATTCAAGATCGGCCAATTTCGCGCCGGCGCGGGCAGAAACCGCAATACCTTCGCCACAAGCGGTCGGCGGATTTGATGTGTTGCGATACAAGTATCCGATTCCGCCGGTCGCCAAAATCACCGCGCTGGCGGGTAAAAATTCAACTACGCCATTTTCGCCGGTAATCCATAATCCTTGGATTTTATTATCCTCGACGGCGAGATCGATCACTTGATAACCGGATTGAATGGTAATACTGGGCGTTGCGGCAACGGATTTGCGCAAGGCGGCCATAATGCCTGGGCCGGTTAGATCGCCGGCAACGCGTACAATTCTGGCGCAACCATGGGCGGCTTCCTTGGATAATGCAAATTCGCCGTTCGGCATTTTGTCGAAATCGACGCCGATCCGGGCCAGGAATTCAATCGCGGCGTTGGCTTCTTCAGTAATAATTTTAACGGCGGCGGCATCGCCAATACCGGCGGCGGCGATTAAAGTATCTTTTTGATGCGCTTCGGCGCTGTCATCCGGGGATAAGGCGGCGGCGATTCCGCCTTGCGACCATCCGCTGGCAACGCCTTTGCCCATCGGTGCATTGGCAATCACGGTGACCGCGCGCGGCGCCAAGCGCAAGGCGGCGGTTAATCCCGCAATCCCAGCACCGATGATGACAATATTGTCCAAGGAAGATCCCATATCTGCCCGCTATAAATACCAGTTATATCTTACTGTTTCTGCGCCGAAAGCGCAATCATGCGTTCGACGGCTTGTTTCGCCCTGTCTGCAACCGCTGCATCGACAACCACTTCATGTTGCATGGTTTGTAAACTATGCAGAATGTTTTCGAGGGTGATTTCTTTCATATGCGGGCACAAATTGCATGGCCGTATAAATTCAACATCCGGGTATGCGATCGCCACATTGTCCGACATCGAACATTCGGTAATCATAATCACTTTTTTCGGATGCTGTTTGCCGACATAATCGATCATCGCCGATGTCGATCCGGTAAAATCGGATTCGGCGATAACATCGGGCGGACATTCCGGATGCGCTAGCACCACAACGCCAGGATGCATTTGGCGGTATTGCCGGATTTCAAGGCCGGTGAAACGTTCATGCACTTCGCAGTGGCCTTGCCAGGTCAGAATTTTTACATTTGTTTTTGATGCGATATATTTGGCCAGATATTCATCCGGAATGCACAATACGCTGTCCGATCCAGATTCCTTGGCCATCAATTCCACAATTTTTACCGCGTTCGACGACGTGCAACATACATCCGATTCCGCCTTAACATCGGCGCTAGTGTTGACATAGGTCACAATCGGCACGCCCGGATATTTTTGCCGCAACAACCGCACATCCGCGCCGGTGATGGATGCGGCCAATGAACAGCCTGCCTCCATGCTGGGAATCAAAACTTTTTTATTGGGATTCAGAATTTTCGATGTCTCGGCCATGAAATAAACGCCGCCTTGAACAATCACATCCGCATCGGTTTTGGATGCGGCTACCGCCAATTGCAACGAATCGCCGACAATATCCGCGACGCCATAAAAAATTTCCGGGGTTTGGTAATTATGCGCCAAAATGACTGCATTGCGTTCGCGTTTTAGTCGCTGGATTTCGGCGATGATAGGCACATAATTCTGCAATTTGACCTTGGCGATTTTGCCCTTGGTTTTGGCAAAAAGCGTGTCCACCATAGTTGCCTGGTCAGTCATTGATAGAGCGGAATTGGGAATAGAAGCCATTTATGTACCTTGGCCATGGTTGTACCCTAGGTTTATATATAAGGCAAAAGTTAGTTTTTACCAGTATTTGGGGCGATTTGCGCTTTATTTTATACCGGCTATGGCGCTACAAACAGTAATAACAAAGTATTTTCAACCATATTTCGATTATGAGTAAAAATTACGATATCGTCATCGTTGGCGCGGGATTTGCGGGGCTTGCTTGCGCGCGCCGCGCCGCGCAATTGGGCCTGCATGTTTTGGTGTTGGAACGCAAGCAAGATGTAGGCTTGGGTATTCGCACCACGGGTATACTGGTCAAGGACGTTTTCGATCATCTTACTGTGCCTGAAAACTCGTTGCGGCGGATCAATACCATCCGTTTATATTCGCCATCGTTGCGGCATTTGGATTTAGTATCCGAAGATTATTTTTTCTGCACCACCGACACGCCGAATTTAATGCGGTATCTGTTGGATCAAACCAAGGCCGCAGGGGTTGATGTAAAATTGGATTGCGGTTTTAAATCGGCACAAAATAGCGATGATGGATTTTATATTCCAAATGCCGATGTAACCACAAAATTTATCATTGGCGCGGACGGTGCAAAATCTGTTGTTGCGGAATTTTTTGGATTTAAACGCCCGGAAAAATTCCTGATTGGGACGGAATATGAATATGCCAAAGATGTTCTGGATATCGCGCAGTTCCATTGTTTTTTGGATCAAGATCTGGCGCCAGGATATTTGGGGTGGATCGCGCCCAGCATCGGTATTACCCAAGTGGGGCTCGCCTGCCGTCAGCCATATAAACCAGATATGAAAAATTTTTTTGAAAAAATCCGCGGTATTGTCGATATTCGGGAATTGCCATTTCATGGCAATCGCGGCGGCTTGATCCCGGTCGATTGGCCGATGCGCAATTGCGCCAAGGGCAATGCCATCATCATCGGCGATGCGGCCAGCCATGTATCGCCATTAACAGCAGGTGGTATCGATTATGCCTTGCGGATTGGCGATCATTTGGCAATGGCGCTCGCAAATTACATAAAGGGCCGGACATCCATTCATCCCGGCACAGCCATTCAAAGCCATATTCCTAACTTTGCCGTCAAACAGGCGATGCGTATGGGTTTTTACCATGCTTGCCCTAATTGGATGATAGAGGCTTTGATTCATAACCCCGCATTCCGATTATTGGCGCAACAAGTATTTTTTAAACATAAAAAAGCCGTTTGATTGTCTTTGTCATATTCTATAATTGCCTTGTAATATAAGGCTGTATTTTAAAAAGGTTGTCCAATGCGTATTGCGCAATATGTAATTTTGATCGGCGTTATTTTATTTTTGCAAGGATGCAGCTCGCAATTCCTAAAAGAATTTGCGCGGGAAATAAAAGGATTCGAAGAACGCCATACGGCGAAAGAAACGCCGAAACCGGCACCAGCGGTTTATTGTTATAATACATTGGGCAGTGTGACTTGTTATGAAAAGCCGCAACCAACCGATTCCGATAGCCGTTATGTCGGCACATCAGCAGAATCGGTCGATCCAGTAATTCAAGAAAATCATATCGAGGGCAACACGGCTTTGCCGGCGGTAAAAGTGGACGAGGAACCCGCTTCCGAACTGCCGCCCGTATTTCCCGATGAATCCAAGGAAAAAGATAAACTCGCCGCTGAACCCGCAGAAAATACGATTCCAGAAAAAACCGCATCTGAACCAGCGCCTGCGCCAACTGCGGAACCGTCGCCAGTGCAGCCTGATTCCAATGCGGCTGACGCACCGGCCAATCGGCCGTTATATGATCCGTATTTAAATCAATTGGAAGAGAAGCCGGTTGACCCGACAATCATAAAACCGCCGCCGCCAACATCGCAACAACCGATTGTTCCGCCGAAGAAAAAATCGAAAAAGAAAGTGACCGAGACAAAACAGTAATTGTTCCGGTGTGCGTTTGGATTGTGAATTAGTGCAGGGGCTTGGCTTTATGGAGCATATCGGCAGCAGCACGTTCTAAAACATGCGCTGCATGGCGTTCGCCCATCACGGCGGTAAAGCGATCGATACCCAAGGCTAAAAAAGCGCCAGCGATTAAATGTGGTTCAATACCATCTGCGGCAAGCTTGATTTGCTGATCCAGCAGGTTTTTAATGGTTTGTTCCAGACGATCAACAATCTCTTCTTCATTTATGCTAGTCATCTTGCTACCCTTAGTTTTAATACATTCTTAATAATTTCAGTTTAACACAGTTTTTCCAATTTGGCAATAATCTCGTGTGGTAATAAAATTATATAATTCAATGATTTAATCAAAAATGGTCCCATAACATGCATAAAAACTGGTTTTTCTTCTTCGTGGCTTGCTGGGTGCTTCTGCCTTGGCATGGGCAAGCACACGAATATTGGACCAATCAACAAACCCGAAATTTATTAGGCCCATGCCCATCTTATATCAATGGTATCGAGGTTGGGTACGCATTCGCCATCCCCTATGGCACGATTCAATTGGTTGATATTAATACCCAGGAAAAAAACCGCGCCTATACCCAAGATCTTGCGGTGACGTTGCGAATGGTGAACCGGAATTTTTTCGATGATCGTTTAAAATCAGTATCGACAAAGATTGCCAACACGGCCGTTATGAGAAGCGTGCGATATGCAGGAAAAGGCAGTAAATACGACTATTCTACCGATGAAATCATTGTTCCAGGAGCCAAGCCCCCGGTTAGCGACGCAATCACAACCGACGAAGAATTTTTAAAAATGGTCGAGCTTCGCACCAATAATTTATTTATTCATGTCCAAGATGTTCAGGAAAAAATTTATTTTGGCGATCTGATTCCAATCCAACTATCTTTTGCAAATGCCGGCACCGGCACCGTATATGTCAGTCTGCTGTCAAAAAAGGATTTTGACTCCATATTTCAAGGCTCTCAGACCCCTTGGCAGAGTTGCGGGTAAGATAGGCCAAATAATCATTTAATAATCGTTATATTTCAATGAGTTATAAATGCAAAATACCCCTTGCATATAGTTTCTTTTTAAGATACTATTAATAAATAAAGATCAACAAAACGTGATTAAAGTTTTATATAATAAACTAACAATAGTTGAAGAGGGTTCGATGGCTATAAAAAAAGAGATATTCGGTTTAGATAATAACGACCTAACCGGGAGTGCCCCCAAAATTACTACGGTTGACCAAGCTTACTTCCTTTATTATGGCAGCGGACGTCAAGGCGATGTGTTTGGCACCAAGGGTGCAATCGCCATGTTGTGTTTGGAATTGATTGCGCAATGTCCGGAATTATCCGCTTGCCGCATCGGAAAATTTGGCGCGAGCGGTACGGAATTATTGACCGATGATGAAATTTTACGCGCGGCGGCCGAGTATATATACAAAGGCGGCGCAGCGGTGCCTTCGTTCAAAGCGGGAATCAATTTATCGTCTTGGCGCAATTTAGCAGAACAAAAATCAGGCGGCGCAGTCGCTTAAAGATGGGGGATCTAATGACATTATTATTTGTATTAACCAGCTGCATGATCTCGGTCGGCATTTGCACGACTTTATTCAATCGCATCATGGCGCCAAAACCGGTACGTGTAAAATCCGACCGCCGCAAATAAATTATCATTTTATTGCGCAAATATTTTTTAGAAATATTTTCCAGATCTATTGCATTTGATTTTGTTTTGCCGCATATCCACCGTTCCTAAACGAAGGAGATGGATATGAAAAAAATTTCGCGCCAGCGTTCCAATCAAATATCAAAAAAAGACCAATCCGAAAAACCCGCAGTAAAATTGATTTCCGCGGAAAATCTTTTATTGCAGCTATATGAAAAATCTCTAATCACAGAAGCGGAATTAAGGGCAGGGTTGCGTTATGTCCATGATTTCCTGGCCTCTGGCATGCAAGGCCATTACGCCAAGGTTCATTACGACAATGTCGGTATTAATGCTGTTATCTCGCCGCATGCAAACGATAATTTATCGCCGACCGAATGGCAAATGGCCGCAAGGTATAGAATTAAACAGACGGACAAAAGATTGGGGCAATTGGCTGCATCCTGTTTTTATCATGTGTTGGGATTGGGAATAAGTTTGCGCGATTATGCGCATCGCATCAGCAGTGCTGGATATCAAGGGCATAAACGTATGATTTCCCCAAGTCAGGCAAAGGCCATTTTATTATCTGGCCTTGCGTGTGTCGCCGATTAATTTGCCAAAGATTTTCCAGATGGCTTGATTTTCAGAAAAAAATAAGGTACAGTTAGATACCATAAAATAAATCTGCAATAATTAAATCCGCAAAACAACACACCGCTGGGCACCCGCCGAGCGGTTTTATTTTGCCTATTTTTTATATGTAAGGAACAACATGCCTGCAATCACCGAAGCCCACGTCGTATTGGTAAAAGGTCAGAAATTCGGCCAACAAAACACGCCAGAAGATAACGATGTTATGCCAACACCATGGGAAGAATTTCTGGAAAAGCACGGGAAAATAAAACCACAACGTTTCCAAGTGCATTTGGTCGTATCCGGTTTTGCGGAGCGCGATGATGCGCGTGGTTTTGCCGAGAATTTTATGTCTTGCGGCAGTATGTTTGTATTCAATAATAAAAAGCGGAATTTATACCGCCTGGAAGTAGAAGCCGATGAAAAACATAGCCCGTAAGAAAACCAAAAAGATTAAAAAAACCGCATCATCCGCAAAACAGCTTGATTCAAAAGATTTTATTTCACAACAAGCAATCGACCTGTTGGTACAAATTGTCCGGGGCGAGTTGATCAAAGAAGAAGGGGAAATTACGCACCCTACCGTTGCACAAAGATTGGCGGCGGCGCAGATGTTGTTAAAAATGAAGGAACGACCAACCGAAACAGAGGCTGGCAAGGTTACAGCGCCAATCATGGATTTGCCAAACCGGTCCAAGAATTTTGATGAATGGTTACAGCGCATGCACGCGATGCAGCCTGCGGGAAATATCTAGTAATTACTTTTTCGGAGCAGCTTCTTCAGATCCGGAACCGCTTCTGCGGCCGAACGGGGCATCGCCGCGCCGCCAGGATTTTTCTTTGAACTTGCTGGTGGTTTTAATGGCGCTGTTGCTTTGATCGCCAGAACCACCTTGGGGTGCAGCCGAATCAGATGGCATTTCTATTTTTTCGACCGTGCTATTGCTTAGGGCTTTATTGCTGTCGGACATTTTTTCAGCACCGCTGCCCGCATAGCTGGGCGATGCCACAAGGACCAAGTAAACCAATGCAATTATAATAGAAGGCATAATTTTTTCCATGCAGCACCACTTTAAAGAAATATAATATAGATAGAGAATAGATCTATTTGGGTTAGAAAAGAATTACTGGCCAACAGGGCGGCGTATAATTCTTGGGTGCTGTGCTCTGGTAAGGCTGCGTCGTTTAATAGTTAGCTTATTTCTAACTTGCCGGAATTCCGGTTGAGTTGTAGTAGGCACGACGGCAATTGGCGCGTTCAGGTGATTGGGTACCGCCACAGGTGTTGGGGCTGCTGCTGGAATATCCGGCGTTGCTGGGGCTTGCTGCGCATGGGCTTGTGGGGCCATTAGAATGACGCCCAATAACAAACAGACGGCTAAGGTCTGTGTCCAAGAATTCAAAATATGATTATAACTTCTACCCATATTAACCCAGTATACCATAATTAGGATGCTGTTTTTGGCCGAACAGGAGCAATAATATTATAATAATCGGTTATTTATATGCTTGCATGCTGGTATGTCTATTTTAAGGCCCGATACTTAGTAAAAGGTAAACGAATATCACTTATATAATCGATTAAAAACATGGATTTACAACAATGGCGACCGCAGATTGGGCCCCAAGCTGCGGCGATCGATGCTGCTTTAATCGCAGAAGAATTGCTGTTTGGCGGGGCACGGGGCGGCGGAAAAACCGATTTTTTGCTGGCGGATTTTATCGCAGATATTGGCGCCGGGTATGGGGCCGATTGGCGCGGCGTGATTTTCCGCAAAACCTATCCGGAATGCGAAGAACTGATCGCGCGCAGCCGGGAAATGTATCCGGCCTGTTATTCCGGCGCAGAATTTCATCAGCAAAGTAAAACCTGGCGGTTTCCAGATGGAGGCACATTGAAAATCCGCGCGCTGGAAAATCAATATGACGCCGATAAATTTCAGGGGCATTCTTACACCTGGATTGGGTGGGATGAATTGGGTAATTGGCCCAATGCGCATGCGTACCATAAATTAAAGGCTTGTTTGCGTTCGGCCGCGCCGATTGCGGCAAAACGAATCCGCGCCACGGCGAATCCGGGCGGCGTTGGACACCATTGGATTAAAACATATTTTGCGATTGACCGTTATCCGCAAGGCAGCCGGTTGATCAAAGACGATACGGACTCTGGCACCAGGTTGTTTATCAAAAGTCGTGTGTTCGATAACAAAATATTATTGGCGCAGGATCCGAATTATATTTTGCGCCTGCAAAAAGTGGGCGGCAAGGATTTGGTGCGCGCCTGGCTGGACGGCAATTGGGATGTTATCGCCGGATCTTTTTTCCCGGAATGGGACAACGATGTGCATGTCATTGCGCCGTTCCGTGTGCCGGACGCGTGGTTGCGATTTTTATCGTTCGATTGGGGATCGAGCAGCCCGTTTTCCGCCGGATGGTGGGCGGTTGCCGGCGAAGATTATGCGTTGGACCATAAACGAATTTTACCGCGCAGCGCGTTGGTACGGTACCGCGAATGGTATGGCGCGGATGTGCAAGGGTATGGATTGAAATTAAGCGCCGAACAAGTCGCATCCGGGATTTTATCGCGCATGCCGGGTGCGGAAAAATTGGCGTATGCCGTGGCGGACCCCAGCATTTTCCGGGTAGATGGCGGGCCCAGCATTGCCGAGCGCATGGGTAAAAATGGATTGCAATTTCGCGCGGCCGACAATGCGCGCATCGCGGGATGGGATCAAATGCGCGCAAGATTGAAAGGCGAAGATAAAGCGATGATGTATTGTTTCGATACTTGCATCGATTCGATCCGCACGATACCGGCATTGGAACATGCGCGGCACATGCCCGAAGATATCGATGCGCGCGGCGAAGATCACGCAGCCGATGAATGGAGATATGCGTGCATGAGCCGGCCTTATGTACGGCAGCAATTAGACAGTAAAAGATTACCGATCCTAGAACCGGTCACTTGGAACGATTTGCATGAATTGGATTTGAAAACCCGATCCGCTTTGCCAAAGCGGATTTAGAGCTGACGCGGGGATGCAGCGTGGGCCACCACATCCGCTGGATGAGGTGCGGGTGTAGGATGCACAGGACGATGATGTCCTGCTCTCACCACTTCTGGAGAGCAGGCACCGACACCAGCAGTAGAAGTGTGTGCGGGGGCCTTAACTTCTACTACAAATGTGCTGGATGCTGATATTTCGCCAACGAGAGATCGAATGTCAGTACCGTTAGGATTATTCTGATCTTTTGTATAATCGGCACATATCTTAGCGGCTTCCGCTTTGATACCAGACTTGCGGCGAGCAAGGCGATAAGCCCATTCGATACAATCTAAAGCAAAAGAACTTTGTTTTAGGGGTTGCACTTCTTTTTCTGCGCAAATGGCCGCCAATTGTAATAATTCTTTGCAAATATTATCACGCACATCAAGGCCGAAATCCGCATAGGCAGGGCGGATGCGGGGTGATGGGTTTTCTTGCTCAGAATTGAGCGGAGCATAACAGAATTGAGGGTTGGTAATAATATTGGCGGCATGAAGTAAAGCGCTTTGCGCATCACCTGTGCTTGAATCATTATGTTTATTCGATGGTTGCATGTATTCCTGGCCGCAAATCAATAAACCTTTAGCGCTATCGATGATTAATCGATCAAATGTCGGGTGGCTGCCATAGGCATGAAAGCCGACAGCTTTAAAAATCCTGGTTGCTTGATCGATGTGGGCATGATCAGGATTGTCCTGAATCAGTCTTTGTCCTTCCGCCAAAAGATCGGTTAAAGTTTGTGCAAAGGAAAACTTTTTCCCAGGCTCCTTACTTTTTTTGTTTTCGAGCTCCGAAAATTCTTCCGCGTTTAAGCGCGATAATTTGGCCGACGGTAAGGTGCTCAATAATTCATTAGAAGTTTGAAATGGCATATAGCTCTCGATCCCTAGAATAAGTTGTTCACGTTTTTTGAACTTTATATGACAGTAATCTATCATAAAAATGTCTAAAAGCAATACAAAATTTTATTACAAAATATTATAATAATATGATTTTACAGATTAATTACACCAAAAAAAAGTAATAATATTTCATATAAAATAATTATATAAATTATATCTATATGATTTTGTTTTATTTCACATATTTGAAATAAATGAAAAGATTAACCATAAAATTGATGAGGTAAGGAGATAATCGTGATTGAAAAAGATACAAACAATCCATTATTGGGCTATTGGTTGGCTGTTTTGGATAGCGCCGAAAAACAGGAGATGACCTATCGCGGCCGGGCAGAGAAAATCGTCCGGCGGTACCGCGATGAACGGGGCGATGCCGACCGGGGTGGAAGATTCAATATTCTTTGGTCGAACGTCGAAACTTTGAAACCGGCTTTGTATTACAGCGCCCCCAAACTGCAAATCGAACGGCGGCACAAGGATAATGATCCGTTCACCCGCCAGGCATCGATGGTGTTGGAACGCGCCTTGACCACCAATATCGATATTTATGATTTCGACACAGTGATGCGTTCTTGCGTGCAGGATAATTTATTGGTTGGGCGCGGTGTTGCCCGCATCCGCTATGTGCCGGATTTCGAATTCGAATATTCGGAAGACGAAGATCAGACCAAAATCCAGAAATTGAAAAGCGAGAAAGTGGTCTGCGATTATGTTTATTGGAAAGATTTCTTGCATTCACCCGCGCGCTGCTGGAACGATGTCGATTGGGTCGCATTCCGCAATTACTTATCGCGTGAGGAAATGAAAAATAGATTCGGCGATAGAGTCAACGATTGGAATATAGATTACGATTGCGAAGGTAATGACGATATCAAGGCACAAGCGGGCAAAGCGATGATTTGGGAAATTTGGGACAAATCCTCCCGCCAGGTATTATGGTTGACGCATGGCGCCAACCGCAAAAAATCGCAGATTCTGGAAATCCAGGACGATCCATTGCGCCTGTCCGGCTTTTTCCCATGCCCGCAACCATTGCTGGCCACAACGACCAGCGATGATTTGCTGCCCGTTCCGGATTATGTGTTATATCAGGATCAAGCAGCCGAATTGGATGTGTTGACCGCGCGCATCGTTGCATTGTCCCGCATGGTCCGTTTGCGCGGTGTTTACGATGCCTCAGCCGAGCCGGTGCAAAGATTGTTAAGCGAATTTGGCGAAGAAAGCCAATTGATCCCGGTCGATCAATGGTCCGCGATCGCGCAAAAAGGCGGTTTGGACGGCGTGGTCGCCTGGATGCCGATCGAGCGTATGGTTCAGGTATTGCGCGAGTTATATCAAGTCCGCGACCGGGTGAAAAACGATCTTTATGAAATCACCGGCATCGCCGATATTCTACGCGGCGCCACAGTGGCATCGGAAACCGCGACGGCGCAGCAATTAAAAGGCCGCTTTGCCACATTGCGTTTATCCGAACGGCAAAAATCCGTGGCGCGGTTCAGCCGCGATTTGGTACGGTTGATGGCCGAGGTGATGGCGGAGCATTTTTCACCAGAAACCTTGTCATCCATGACCGGTTTGCCGGTTGTGCCGGAAATGATGGATTTATTCCGCAATGAACAAATTTTCCATTGGCGGTTGGATATTGAAACCGATTCCACCATCGCGATGGACGAAGTACAGGAAAAACAAACCCGTATTGAATTTTTGAACGCGGTAACCGGCTTTGTCAAAGAAGCTGCACCATTGGTACAATCGGGCGCGTTACCATTATCGGTTGCAAGATCGATGTTATTGTTCGGCGCGCGCGGGTTCAAAATTGGGCGCGAATTGGAATCATCGCTGGAATCTTTGGGACAAATGGAAATTCCACCGGTGGGGCAGATTTAATGATGCGCGAAACCTATATATATCGTGATGGAAAATTACAGTTGAAAACCCATACATCAGTTGCAGATGGCCCGCATATGATCGCCGATATCAAGCCGTATAAAAGCATGATTACCGGCGAGACGATCGATGGCCGCACCGCGCACCGCGCGCATTTGCGGCAACATGGGTGCATCGAAGTAGGAAATTAAAATTTTCAATTTATTTGCAAAAATATTTTCCAGATGAATTGATTTCTGCAAAAATTTATGATACTATTTGATACAATCTAAAAATTGAATGAACCGGTCGTTTGCAAAAACGGCCGGTTTTATTTTGACCTAACCGGAGAAAAACAATGGATCTTTCGGAACAAAATTCTATGCCTGAAAATAATGCTGCTAAGGCACAAGACGCTAATCTTTATCCAAAGGGCAGCGTTGCGGCGGATTTAAAAACCGCTTTCGAGAATGAGAAAAATATATATGCCAACGCCCCGGAACATTGGTCGGACGAAGATAAAGCGACATTTTCCGGTCTTGATGATAAAGCCAAAACCTGGGTCATGCGCCGGCATAAATCCATGGAAGCGGACTATACCCGTAAAACCACCGATCTATCGAAAGAACGCAAACGGTATGGCGATTTGCAGAAAATCTTCGAAGAATATAAAGAAGATTTGTCCCGCGCCGGGGTCGATGAGGCGTCCGCGGTTTCCGAATTATTCAACGTGTACCGGGATTTAAAACGAAATCCGCAGGCAACCATTAAACATCTTTCCGATGTATTTGGATATAAGACGGATATGGCGCCGCCCGTTAAAAATGAAGATCCATCCGACATTAAAAAAGAAATCGATCAATTAAAAGGCGTTTTGGCGCATCAACAAATGCAACAAGCCACGCACGCCATCCGTATCGGCCAGCAAAGAATAAAAGACATGGTCGATGCCAAAGACGTTACGGGGAAATCCCTGTACCCTCATTTTGGCGCGCTATTGCCGCAAATCACAATGCTGGCCCATGCGGATTTGTTGCAGGGTAAACAACCCGATCTAAAAGACTTGTACGAACGCGCCGGTTGGGCTCACCCCAATTTGCGCGACGAATTCTTGTCCGGCCATTTAAAATCGGCGGAAAAGAAAAGACAAGACGAAACCAAGGTTAAAACAGAAACGGCAAAACGGGCAGGGGCCAGCATTTACGGCACCCCTGGCGCCAATGCCGTGCAAAGAAAACCTGCGCAATCGCTACGCGAAGAATTGGAAGCGGCTTATCGCAACGCGCAAGCGTAATGCGATCCATGCCCATGCTCATCCACTCCACGCACATTATCATCAAACTATTTAAGGAGTAGATTATGCCAATTTCTCCCAATCTATCGGAGATTATTACGACGACACTGCGTAACCGCTCTGGGGCTTTATCCGACAACGTAAGCAAAAACAACGCACTGTTGAACCGTTTGCGTGAAAAAGGAAAAATGCGCCCATTCAGCGGCGGACGCACCATCGTTGAAGAGTTAGAATACGCGGAAAACACCACTTTCCGCCGTTATACCGGATACGAAGTATTGAACATTCAACCGTCCGACGTTTTTACGGCGGCGGAATTCGATATTCGCCAAGCGGCGGTCGTGGTCAGCATTTCAGGTCTTGAGATGCTGCAAAACAGCGGCGAAGAAGCGATTATTCCATTGCTAGAAAAACGCATCGACAACGCCGAACGCACGCTTATCAATAACATCTCGCTCGATGTTTATTCGGACGGCACCGCGGACAGCGGCAAACAAATCGGCGGCCTGCAATTGCTTGTGGCTGACGATCCAACTACCGGCACGGTGGGCGGCATCAACCGCGCATCCTGGTCGTTCTGGCGCAATCAGGTGTTGGATATGTCCAACGCCGGTTTGGGCGCGGCATCGACCAGCAACATCCAAACGGCGATGAACCGTTTGTATCTTGCATGTTCGCGCGGTAACGATGCGCCGGACCTGATCGTTGCGGACAATAACATGTTCCGCTTTTATTGGGAAAGCTTGCAAGCCATTCAACGCGTTACCTCGGATAAAGAAGCGAATTTGGGCTTTACCAGCCTGAAATTCATGAATGCCGATGTGATGTTCGATGGCGGGCTTGGCGGCGGCGCGCCAGCAAATAAAATGTATTTCTTGAATACGAATTACATTTATTTCCGCCCGCACAAAGACCGCAACTTTGTTCCCCTCGAACCGGATCGCTTCTCGATGAATCAAGACGCGATGGTAAAATTAATCGCTTTTGCAGGCAATTTGACTTTGTCGAATGCGTCCTTGCAAGGCGTGTTGATCCCATAATCATAGGAGAACAAAGATGACTTATATCCTAGGTCTTGATCCGACCGATCGTTCCACCACGCCCGTTCATAAGGCGGGCAGCGTTGGGATGGACAGCGCAGGCATTGAATATATTTATGTTCAAGCCGGTGCGGCAGTGAACAATGGCGATTGTGTCGCCGTTGATTCCAGCTTTTCCGCGCAAGCGATTACCAAAACTTTGGCCGATACGTTACCGATTGTGGGCTTTGCCCAAGCGGCATTCACGTCCGGCCATTGGGGTTGGGTCGCACGGCGCGGCGTAGGCGTACGCGGCAATATGTTGGCCAGCACCACGGTCAACGTTCCCCTGTACACCACTGGCACAGCAGGCCATCTAAGCCATGTGTCCACATCGCAAACCATGGTTCATGGCGTTTGCGCAACAACTACAAGCGGCAGTAATGCCACGCAAACCTTGCGCGTGAATACCAATCCTTCGGTCATTCGTGGCACGGTTAACACTTAATTTTATGGACAGAGGATGGTTATCCATCCTCTGTCTCTTTTTATGAGGAGAGACCATGTTGCCAGAATTTTCGTTTCCAAAATCATCCAATGCGGCCAAAGATATTCTAGTTCCGATGTTTTACCGCCGCGCAGTGCAAGACCAACGCGCTAGCGAACAGCAAGGCAGGCCAATTTTCCGGGAAGAGGATTATATTCAAATCCATATTCCCGGCGATAAAAACACGATCATTGATCGCAAAGTGCGCGACGAAGACCGTCATCGTTGGGTAGAGCAATGGAAAGCCTATACCGAAAATGCGGTACAACCGATTGAGGGAACGCCATTGGAACAATGGCCGGCCTTGTCCGTATCGCAAATCGCGGAATTACGGGCGATGCATGTTCCCACCGTTGAAGTATTGGCGGCATTATCCGATCAAGGCATTCAACGTATCGGCATGGGCGCACGCGAATTACAGGCTAAAGCCAAAGCGTTTTTAGAAGCAGCCAAAGACAATGGCATGGTCGAGCGCATCGCCGCAGAAAATTTAAGATTGCAAGATCAAATTGATGATCTGCAACAAAAGAATCAATTTTTCCTGTCTCAAATTGAGGAATTAAAAACCTTGATGCAGGACAAACGAAAAGAAAAATCAAAAGCAAACAAATCTGAATAGAGAAAAAGGATGACCATAATGGCATTGATATTAAATGGTGGAAATTTTCTTCCCACCGTTAAACTAAGCACTTCACAAGATGTTAGCGTTGGTGCCAGCAGCGCCCAATCGACGGCAATCGGCACGGCAGGCCATACACCGAATAAGATCGTGCGTATTGTATCCACAACCGCGTGCCGGATTGCGATTGGCACTAATCCAACCGCTGTTGCGGCGAGCACATTTTTGCCGGCGAATGTCGTGGAATTTACCGAAATTGCGCCAGGGGAAAAAATCGCCGTATTGCAAGAAAGCGCCGGCGGCAAATTGAACATCAGCGAATGTATTTTGTAATTTAAAATGCTTGTCACTCATCACCGGTTACCCAACCCATATTGTGCGATCAATTGTCTGGCAAATTCTGTAAATTTCGATGGAACCAATGATTATTTAAGAATCAATTCCGATATGGCGTCAAATGCAGATGGTTCCCAAGGCGTGATCAGTTTCTGGTTTCGGTTAAATACCGGAACGACCGTCAATCATGAGATATACAGCACCCAGAACCAGCGTGTGCGGATTTATAAAACCAGCAGTTACAAAATGCGTGTGCAGTTACAAGCGGCGAATGGAATAGACCAATTTGTATTCGAGACAATCAGCAGTTTTGGTCCTGCAGTACACACAGGGTATACACATTTTTTAGCATCCTGGAATACCAATCTTTCGGCGGGCAATAAAGTTGGGGCCATTTACATCAATGATGCGCCGAGTGTTGCAATTGTAAGTGATGCTTCCCCGGCATTTAATATAGATTACACCGATACTTTTCATAGTATTGGTGGGGCAAACTCATCTTATCGGTACAATGGGGATTTAGCCGGATTTTATTTTGATAACAGAAGTATTTTAGATTTAAGCATCGAAGCAAACCGGCGCGGATTTATCGCGTCCAACGGACTGCCGA
This sequence comes from uncultured Alphaproteobacteria bacterium, assembly GCA_964647725.1. Lineage (GTDB taxonomy): Bacteria > Pseudomonadota > Alphaproteobacteria > SHNJ01 > SHNJ01 > SHNJ01. Next base: position 45,871 of record CAZYJI010000012.1, on the reverse strand, counting down.
CAGGCGATTTACGTTATAGCCGCAATAGCGGATGGGCCAGTGGGGCTGAGCCAATTATATATTTAAAATATCCGGTGGCTTCTTATGGAGTGAATGAGGGCAATGGAGGAAATTTCTCCATTATTGGCGCGCTAAGTCACGTTATGGGCCCTTGTGATATTCTATCTGGGATTCTTCCAATAGAAGGAGAGCCTGAATGACAAATAATTGGTATTTTTTAATTCCGAACAATCATCCCGATTTACAAACCATTTGCGATGAATGTACGGCGCAACATGCAAATAATGCGCCGAATGCCGAATTGTCGGGAATAGTTTCTTGGAGCGGAAACGAACGCTTAATCAAGGTATCCGGCGGCGATGAAACTTGGCAGCAGCAAAGAAGCTGGATCAATGATTTATTGTTTCGCGCCTTGCGGCAAGGAATCGAAGAAGATGATGGAATCCGTTGGCGTTGGCTGGAATCGCAAGCGCCTGAATTTGACGGCAATGAAGATGGCAACCCGGATACGGAACAGCAGCGTATCGATTGGTGGCAAACTATTCCGGAATAAATAATATAAAGGAATTATTATGAATTTATTATCCATCGCGCAAAACGTGGCGTATGAAGTGGGTTTCGAACCCCCGGCTTTTTTATATGGTAATACCGATGCCACCGCGCGGCAGATTCTGGCCTTATGCAATAGAGAAGGCAAAGTTTTAAGTCGCCGGCATAATTGGAGCATGCTGCAAAAAGAGCATATTTTTACAACCGTCAATGGTCAGGATAATTACGATCTTCCGGATGATTTTGAACGTTTGCTGGATGGCACTTTATGGGACCGTAGCACTTATCAATCGATGCGCGGACCACTTAGCCCACAGCAATGGCAGCAATATAGATCCGGTTTAATCGGTGCGGCCGGTATTAAACGGAGTTTTCGTATTAAACGCGGCACTGATCCAGTGAATCAAATTTATATCGATCCAGTTCCATCCGCTAATGGTGATGAATTGGTATTGGAATATATTTCTCAAAACTGGGTACGCAATGAAGCGGCAACGCAGACTAGCGATGTTTGGCAAGATGATACGGACGAGCCGATTTTGCCGGAAAATATTTTAGTATTGGGCGTGGTATGGCGGTTTTTATTAGCCAAAGGATTGGATTATGCCATGGCGCTGCAGGAATACGAACGAGAGGTGAGCCAATCTATCGCTCGCGATGGCGGAATGCCTAGTTTAAGTTTGCAACCGCTTTTTAACGGCAGCTTTGGACTAAATTTACCTGATTCTAATTTTAACATATAGATCATGACAGCAAAAGCGATACAAATAGTTTCCCCCGTAGGTGGGTGGAACACCAGAGACGCATTGGATCAAATGCCAGCAGAAGATGCGGTGGTTTTGACCAATTGGTTTCCAACCGTAGGACGCGTGCAAACCCGCAAAGGCCATGTGTCTTATGCATCGGGGATGACTGGACCAGTAGAAACATTGGCCGAATTTAATGCTGGCGCCACACGAAAATTTATTGCGGCGAGTAATAACGAAATTTACGATATTTCGTTGCCTGGTGCGGTCGGCGCGGCTTTGGCGGGAGGATTTCAGAATAACCGCTGGTCTTATTCTCAATTTGACGATGCGACTGGCGGCGCAAGAATGGCATTGGTCAATGGGATCGACTTGCCGCAAATGTATAATGGAACATCCATAAGTGCATTGACCGTTTCTGGAACCGATTTAACGATCAATAATTTGGTTGGAGTGTTTACGTTCAAAAATCGGTCTTTCTTCTGGGAAAAAGATAGCCAAGATTTTTGGTATAGCGCGGTTGGCGCATTAGGCGGCGCCTTAAATAAATTTCCATTGGGACGTGTTTCCGGATTTGGCGGAAATTTAATCGCCATGCAATCTTGGACAGTGGATGGTGGCGATGGTGTTGATGATTTAGCCGTTTTCATTATGTCCAGTGGCGATGTGATTATTTATCAAGGCGGTGATCCTGGTTCCGCCGCCGATTGGGCTTTGGTTGGGATTTTTCGCCTTGGCGCGCCGTTGGCCGCGCGCGGGGCATTAAAAGTCGGATCCGATGTCGTTATTATGACCAAAGATGGTTATGTGCCGTTATCGCGTGTATTGGATGTTGGGCGTGTAACCAGTAACCGGGCAATTTCAGATAAAATTAATGGCGCGGTAAAAGAAGCCGCCAGTTTGTATGAGGAGAATTTCGGATGGCAAGCTTTGATGTATCCGCAAGGCAATTATTTGTTGTTCAATGTTCCGGTATCTAATACGCGGTACGATCAACATATTTTTAACACGTTGACTAATACTTGGACAAAGTTCGAAGGTTTGAATGGCGTATGTTGGTCTTTGTATAACGATAAATTATATTTTGGCGGAATTGATGGAAACGTGTATTTGGCCGATGAGGGATACAATGATAATGGAAACCCCATTACATTTTCTGCGCAAACGGCTTGGAATTATTTGAATTTTCGTGGTCAGATTAAAAGATTCACCGCTTTAAAACCCGTTTTTGAAAGCGAAGGTGGATTACCAATATCGTTGGCACTGGCATTCGATTTCGAAGTGCCTGCGGCCACATACAGCGTATCCAATTTTTCCGGCAATGCGCCCGAATGGGATAATAGCCCGTGGGATATTAGTCCTTGGGCAGGCGAGAATACTATTATTCGCCCTTGGGTGTCCGTTGCCGGTATTGGGCTTAATGTTTCGACGCGGGTTATTGCGACATTAAGCCAGCAATCCTGCAAATGGTTCAGTTTAGAATACTTATTTGAACCAGCTGGATACGTATAAACATAAAAATATATAAGGAGATTTAAATGCCTTGGAATGGCAGCGGTATATACACGCGCTTAAGAAATTGGGTAACAGATAAAAATAACGGTATTAAAATTGTCGCTTCATTGCACGATCAAGAAGATGATAATCTTGCTGCCGGTATTCAAGCCTGTTTGACGAAAAACAATGAAAGCAAGCCGACGGCGGATTTTAAGCCGAATACGGATGGCAGTTACAGTCTTGGGTCTGCCACATTACGGTGGTTGCAGGCTTTTATATCGGGCGGAATACGTTTCTTCGATGGGGCAAGTAATTATGGCGAATTACAAGCTGGCACATTAACGGCTACGCGTTCCTATGATTTGCCGGATCACAGTGGCACCATAGTGCTTCAAGATGGCAGTCAGATTATTCGGGAATCTGCGGGTGCTGCATTCAAAAATAGTGGTTATGAATCCGTAGTGCAGCCTCAAACCCTTTCGGCAGCACGTACTGTTGATATTCCGGACAGCTCCGGCGTGATTGTATTGGATGTAACCGCGCAAGATATCAGTAATAAAACTTTTGCTCCCGATGGCGTTGGCGCAGGGCAAGCAGGCGCTGTTCGATTCAAAGAATTGGCTGCGAATGGGATGGAGCAAATAACTGTTCGTGCGCCAGACGCCATCAGCGCCAGTTATTCGGTAATTTTGCCTGATACACAAGGCAGCGCAGGTACAACATTGACCAATGACGGTGCCGGTTTGCTTAGCTGGCAATCGCCAGGATCGACTTTTGGGCCTATTGGAACAAGTCCTGGCGATGCTGGACGGGTGCAATTGCAAGAATTAACCGCAAATGGCGTTCAGGTTTTACGTATCAAGGCGCCGGACAGTATTGCCGCCAGTTTTGATTTAACAATGCCCAGCGCGTTGCCTGCTGTGACAGGTGCCGGGTTAAGTTTTACGACTGCTGGCGTTGCCAGTTTTACCACATCGCCTGTGGCAACACGTCAACTGGCGGATGAATCCGCTTTTATTTTCACATTATTGCAAATCTAGGAGAACAAAATGCCAATTACTACATCAGGTGCATCTAACGTTGTCACCGGAACTTTTACTAATTCCGTTTCGACGGCCAACGGTACAGGTAGCGGTGGAATAACCGTTTTTACGACACCGAATACCGCCAACGCGATATTTATCGTGAATTATCAGATCGCCGCATCTACGGCATCAACAAATAATCTAAGTCACGCGGTGATCACAGTTCCCGGGGCGGTTGGATATTCCAGTTCTACAAGTGCTGGAACCGCGGTCGGTATTCAAATTGATGGTACAAACGAACGATCTGCCGCAACCGGGGTATTTAAATGCGGTCCTAACACCGCATTATCATTGGCCGTTGCATGTAAAAATGCGGGTGCAGCCTCGGCGGCAACTTTTTCTTATAGAATTCAGTATGATTATGTTTCTGTTGTTATAAATTAGTTGTCGTGCCGCAGTTGCTGTATGGGCAAGATGATTTAGTCAACCGCTTTGTAATTTCGCATTTACATCCAGACATAGATGATTTTGGCCCTTCTGCGTCCATTGGGATTGTGAAAGATGCCAAGCTTATCGCCGGAATAGTTTTCAACCATTATTATGGCAACGATATTCAGGCAACAATTGCTTCGATATCACCGGACTGGGCCAATCGCATTATTCTTGGAAGAATATTTTCATATCCTTTTTTGCAATTGAATTGCCGCCGATTAACGGCACAGACGCGATCAAGTAATTATAAAGCGGTAGAATTTTTAGAAAGACTCGGTTTCAAAAAAGAAGGCCAGTTACGTCAATGGTATGACGATGATGATGCATTAATTTTCGGGATGATTAAACCCGAATGTATTTGGATAAACAAAAAAGTAAAAAAGGACCAACATGGGTAAAAAAGCACCAAAAGCACCCGCACCGCCAGATCCAATGCAATCTGCGGAGGCGCAGGCGCAAGTAAATAGATTAAACCAATTTTTCCCTGGCGGCGGGAGTTTGTTATATGGGCGGTATGATACGGGCGGGAATTTTGCGCCTAATTACAATCATAATGCCGTACAGCTGCAAGAAAGCCCTTATCAGCAAAGAAGCCGCGAGATTACGGAACAGCTTTCTCTACAATTAGCAAATATGCTTGGTGGGAATATTACTTTGCCGTCTATGCAAAGTTCCATTGATTATTCGGGTATCGGACGTTTGCCGACAATCGATGACTTTTCCAGAGATGCGCGTCAAGTGGAAGATGCGACATATAATCGTATAGCCAATTTATTACGTCCAGAATTTGAAAAGCGCCGGACCAAGCGCGGCAATGATTTAACCAATCAAGGCATTCCAATGGGAGCAGAAGCATACAGCAAAGAATTCGATGCTTTAACCGATAATGAAAATGAAACGCTGCAAGCAGCGGCGCAAGATGCCGTGGCGGCAGGACGCGCAGAACAACAAAGATTATTCGCCAATGCGATGGCTTCGCGCCAAACGCAAGTCAATGATCAGTTGCAGTCTTTGGGGTTAAATAACTCTGCCAGATCCAGCATGTTACAAGAACTTGCAAGTTTGCTGGGCGGACAACAATTCACGCCTAGCCAGTTTTATGGCGGCATTCAAACTCCGGGCGTGGACGTGCTTAGTACCATTAACAATAACTACGCAGGCCAGATGAATTCTTACAATAACCGCTTGGCACAACAGCGGCAGTCTTTACAGTCTATCGCTAATCTTGGTAGCAGTTTGTTCGGATTCCTATGATTTTTGATCTAGAAACCGCAAGAGAGACTTTGACTAGTCTAGCAGCGGCTTTAAGCGCCGCGTTCATTGGCAGATTGGCCAAGCATGTTTTGTTAGTGCAAAAAGGGCTGCGACAATTTTGGGGTATGCATCTTTTGCTGGAGCTGCCCGTAGCTATATTTATGGGATTTGTCGGCAATGGTCTTGCGGATTGGCTGCATTTGTCCGGGCGGTCGGCAATCGGTTTAATTGCTGCCCTCTCGTATCTGGGTCCTGCCGCGATCGAACATTGCTATGCGAATTATTTATCCAACAATAAGAAACCAGAATAAGGATTACGATGCCCCTTGTTATTGATGATAGCTTTGCTCGTGCCGTGGATATTGTATTGCATCATGAAGGTGGATTTGCAGATAAAAAAGGAGACCGTGGAGGTCCAACGCATTTCGGAATATCTTTAAGATTTTTAGAAATATTGCCAGATGGAGACATCAATAAAGATGGTTTGATTGATTATAGGGATATTGAGTCTCTGACCCGCGATCAAGCGATCGATTTTTATTGGCGGGAATTTTGGAACAAATATCAATACAGCAAATTTAATGATTGGTATCTTGCCACAAAAGTATTCGATTTAGCGGTCAATATGGGCCCTAACCAGGCTCATCGTCTTTTACAACAAGCTCTTTTGGCATTGGGCAATAAAGTAGTTATCGATGGCAAGTTGGGATCTATTACTTTCCGCGCAGCTAATAATGCCAATAGGGACGCATTATTAGCCGCTTTACGTTCGGAAGCAGCAGGGTTTTATAGGTTGGTTGCGCGATTAAACGCCGGACAAGAAAAATTTTTGTTTGGATGGTTAAATCGCGCTTATTCTTAAATTTAAAAAGGAGAAAATTATGGATTGGATTTTACAAAACTACGAAGCGTTATTGCATATTGTTACATCTGTTATCGCGGCCGCGTCGGCCGTTTCAGCATTAACACCAACGGAAACGGATAATTATGTCATTGCCAAAATAAAATCGATGGCGGATTTGTTGGCTTTGAACGTCAATCATGCCAGCAATAATTCTAATTCGTAATTGATTGGTGAAGAATGGGTTGGATAAAAATCGTCATCGATATTATGCAATTGATCTTCAAACCAATTCTGAATTTTATTTTCATATTCCATTATGTTTATAATCGGCAGAATAAACGCATGCTTCAAAAAGCTTTGGAGCAGCAAAAAAGATATTCTGAGTTGCAAGCTAATCGTATCGGGGATGATGATTTGTATAAGCAGTTGCGCGACGGAAAATTCTGATATGCTCGCCGTTTCTAACTATTGTCCTTATGCAATAATTTATTCCGTCGAAGAGCAACAAAAAGCGTTTAGCCAATTATCAACATTGTCGCGCGATAATATAATTACACAGATGATAAAAGATTATTTCATGTTAAGAGAGCAGATTAGAGAGTGTCACCGAGACTGATGGAGACATTGTTGAAATCAAAAAACCCAGCTTTAGGCTGGGTTTTTTTAATTTTCGTACAATAATGAATAATTTCTGTTCAACTCACTCTTGAATGTTATCAATATTATGATTATTAATATCAATAACTATAAGGTATAATCTGTTAAATATAATTTATATTACCCACGAGGAAATTAGCAATAGTTATTACGCATTGCGGCGCACAAAGAGTGTGCGGTGCAAAATATGTTTTCTTTCAGATGCTTAGGTAAGGTTAAAACTGGTGCTGCCGAGTGGGATTGAACCACCGACCCCCACCTTACCAAGATGGTGCTCTACCACTGAGCTACGGCAGCATTGTTACGCTATAAAAAAGCTGGCGCACAATGCCATGACTTGCTTGATTTGGCAAGATCAAATAATAATCTCTATCCTTTGAATCCATGTAAAGCCATTGATATGAAAAAAATCCAAAAAGAAAAACAAAAACAGTCTTTAGCAAAGGCTTTACAGCAGAACATTAAGAAGAGAAAAAGCCAGCAGAAACAAAGAGAAATCAAACCTGCTGAAGTTACTAAATTATCTTAAATTTTATAGTTAATTATTAAAGTGTTATAGTTTTTTTGATATTCTATTCCTAGTAATCCGCTTGATACATAAAAACGAATAGATAGGCGGTATGGTGTGGTGCTAGGAATGGAATCAAGACTTTGGTTTTTCACAAGAGATATGAATGCGGACGGTATTGTAACACCGGACGATGTAGGCGCTTGGGTACATTGGTTGTATTTCTATCCAGGCGATTTCTTTATTAAAATATGCCTCACTCTGGGCATGGATCCGTTAATCAACTTCCTCGAATTTTCCTCTCGTAACTATGGCGGATGGCTGTCTGGGATGCTTTCTTTTATGTTTTGGCTCACTTTAATAAAACGTAGCACCAAACCCAGAATGGCCAGCGTTTAAAAGACTTGCCCTAAATCTTATCGATATATATAAGCCTAAGTCTAAGCAAATAGGGGCAAGTATGTCGATATTATCCGATGCCAGCATTCGCGACTTGGCAGTTAAGCAAAAAATGATTGAACCGTTTGTCGAAGCGCAAAAACGCGACGGCACAATTTCTTATGGTTTGTCTTCTTATGGATATGATGCGCGGATTGCTCCGGAATTTAAAATATTCACCAATTTAGAATCCGCGATTGTAGATCCCAAAAATTTCTCTCCGAGCAGTTTTGTCGATAAAAATACCGATGTTTGCATTATTCCTCCAAATTCTTTTGCGTTGGGACGCACCATCGAATATTTTCGCATCCCGCGCGATACGCTTGTGGTTTGTCTTGGCAAAAGCACGTATGCGCGATGCGGTATTATTGTAAATGTGACGCCTTTGGAACCAGAATGGGAAGGTCATGTCACCATAGAGATATCTAATACCACCCCATTGCCCGCCAAGATCTATGCCAATGAAGGTATATGCCAGTTTTTATTTTTCCAAGGGGATAAGCCTTGTGAAACGTCTTACCGGGATAGAGCCGGAAAATATATGAAACAACAAGGCGTCACTTTGCCTAAATTATAAGTTTAAAAATGGATAGAATACGCATATTGGGCGGCCGGAAATTAAACGGCACAGTAAGAATTAGCGGTGCAAAAAATGCAACTTTGCCTTTAATGACAGCTTGTCTTTTATCCGCTGAACCATTGACGTTATCGAATGTTCCGCATTTAGCCGATGTGACAACCATGGCTACATTACTGGCATCGTTGGGCGTGGTTGTTGGTATGGATGGTAGTGGTACCACAGCCCATGGTCACCAGGGCCGTATTTTAACGTTAGATGCTGGAAATTTGACTTCCACCAAAGCGGATTACGAATTAGTCCGCAAAATGCGCGCCAGTGTTTTGGTGCTGGGCCCATTATTGGCAAGATGCGGCCAGGCGATGGTATCTTTGCCAGGTGGCTGCGCGATTGGCACACGTCCAGTCGATTTACATATTCAGGCTATGCAAAGTTTGGGTGCATCTATTGAATTGCAGAATGGTTATATGCATGCCGAGGCAAAAAATGGTTTGACCGGCGCAGAAATCAAGTTTCCTTTCGTATCGGTTGGTGCCACCGAGAATGCGTTGATGGCCGCTAGTTTGGCAAAAGGGCGAACCATTCTATATAATGCTGCCCGCGAACCCGAAATTACCGATCTAGCCAAATGTCTAAATGCGATGGGTGCCAAAATTTCCGGCATTGATTCCGATACTTTGATTATTGATGGGGTCAATCAGTTGCATAAAGCCACTCATAATATCTGCGCCGATCGTATTGAAGCCGGCACCTATGCGGTGGCTGCCGCCATTTGCGGCGGAGAATTGACGTTACAAGGTATTAAAAAATCCGATTTAGAATCGTTACTGTCAAAATTAGAACAAATCGGTGTCCAAGTTACTTCTACTGAGAACGAAATTGTTATAAAAAAGAATGGGCATATCAAATCAGCGGATATTACAACCGCGCCTTTCCCAGGATTTCCTACCGACCTTCAGGCGCAAATGATGACTTTAATGACTTTGGCAGAAGGCGAATCCGTTATTACCGAAACAATTTTTGAAAATCGCTTTATGCATGTTCCGGAATTGATGCGAATGGGCGCCGATATTAAAGTTGATGGCTCTACGGCCGTTGTCAAAGGCGTACGCCAATTAAAAGGTGCTCAAGTGATGGCCACTGATCTGCGCGCCTCGGTATCGCTTGTTCTGGCGGGCTTGGCGGCAGAAGGTGAAACTGTTGTTAACCGTATTTATCATTTAGATCGCGGTTATGAACATCTGGAAGAGAAATTATCCGCGTGCGGCGCCCAAATCGAGCGGATTAGGGGATAATGGAAGGAAATTCGGACAATAATCATATTCTCAAACTTCGCGTCGAAGATGAGGATGATTTGTCCGTGGTTTCTTCGTTGCTTCAAGATGCTTTGGTCGCGGTAGAAGACATGGCTCTTTTACCGGCTTCTGATGCGAATCTTCATCAGCAATTTGTTTTGATTACTAGCCGGTTTTGTTGGGAAAAATCGTGTCAGGATACCCAATCTTCTTTGGCCGCCGCCAGAACTCATACAGCACTGATTATTGATCGTGTTAAGTCTGTTCAATATAAAGGCATTGATCGCGACGATAAAAACTTAATTTTATCTTTGTTAGCTATTGCCAAGGATCAAGAAAATTTTGTCTCGATATATTTTGCCGGGGAAGGTGTTTTACGTATAGAAATAGACCATTTATCTTGTGTGTTACATGATATGGCGGAACCGTGGCCGACTAAGTTTGTCCCTCATCACAAGATTGGATAACGATGTCACTTGCCGCTAAAGCCAATTACAAAAAATGCAAGCTGCATGTCAGCGAGATAGAAGTCATCTATAACACCTCCTTAAAAGACCGCGATATACATACAGTCAATCAAGAAATAGATGTTCTGAAAAGTGATTTATTGGCTGATCATAATATTCATTCTCCTCTTTTGCCATTAAAACTGATTTCCGATTGCCACTTGAACATTACGGTGACGCCGGATCATGTAATATTCGATTTTTTTGATTCGGGGGACGCGAATAGATGTTCCTGTTCCATACCTAAAACCGTCTTAAAACAAGTTCTTTCGGATTATTTGACGATTTGTGATAGTTACAAAATAGCGCTTCAAGAGGGGGGATTCTCCCGGCTGGAGGCTATCGATATGGGGCGCCGGGGAATGCATAATGATGCGGCAGAACAGCTAATTTCGCTGCTAAAACCTAATTTGGAGATTGATTTAGTCACGGCAAGGCACTTGTTTGCGCTGCTTGCTACTATCCACAGATCCGCTTGAAAAGCCTTGCAAAAATCCTAAATAAGATTATGAATATCGATGTTTTTAACACTTTAAATGAATAATTATTTGCCGTATGACCCAACCCAAGTCGGTATTATTTGCCTGCAATAAAAATTCTATTCGTTCCCCAATCGCTGCGGCATTGGTGCGTCAGAAGCTGGAAGGGAATGTGCAAGCGGATGCTTGCGGTATTGAAAAAGATGAATTAAATCCATTTGCTTTTGGTGTATGCGAAGAAGTTGGTCTGAACCTTATTCCGCATTTTGCTAAAACTTTTGACGATATTGATGTGTCGCAATACGATTTAATTATTGCCTTAACCCAAGAAGCGGCCGGGATGGCACGCGCTAAAATATCGGAACTATCTGATCATAAACCGGCACTGGAATTCTGGTTTGTAGAGGATCCTAGCCGCGAAGAAGGCACCAGGCAGCAAATTATGATGGCTTTTCGCACTTGCCGGGACGATTTAGAAAAGCGCATTAAATCCCGTTTCTTTTATGCTTTGCCATCTTATTGATCTTGGTGCTTGCAAAAATCCCCGATTTTGCTTAATTTGCGCCTATTCAAACAAGAGGATAGAATGGCAAAAGAAGAGCCAATTGAGTTTCAAGGAACCGTTACCGAAATTCTGCCCAGCGCGATGTATCGCGTAAAACTGGATAACGGTCACGATATTCTGGCGCACGCATCCGGTAAGATGCGCAAAAACAGAATTCGTGTTTTATTGGAAGATCGCGTGACGATCGAAATGACGCCTTATGATTTAACCAAAGGCCGTATAACTTTCCGGCATAAGCCAGGCAGCGGCAGCGGCCCTAGCGGTCCCGTTCAATAATTAAGAACATTGAAACCGCGCTACTTGCGCATTCCAAATCAAAGACCATCCGCATCCGCAGTACCCATTATTGGTATACGCATCTATAACTTCTTGCAGGTTCATACACATAACCGATGCCGGACGGACGGAAGAATCAATAAATGGAACTTGATCGTATTTGCACCGCGCTCCGTCCGGAATTGCTTCGCTATATATAAATGATTCGAATTGTGGCCACGGGGCGGGTAGTGGGTTAAACATGCGGGCGCAAATAAATCCATCTTTGTTGAAAACGCTGGGCGGTGTTCTGGTAACAAATAAATTCTTATCAAAAGTCATTGGCTTGCAAGGTTGCTTTTCACCGTAATTGCCGACCGGGCAGAATAAAAATGCTCCTTGCAGAAAACTACGTGCTGCTGGCCAGGAAGTGGTTCTTGCGACCGCTCCAAAAAAATCACCAAACGCATTGGTGCGAATACATTGATTCATAACGCCGGTTGACCGCGGCAGATATAGCCACGGGTTGCAACTTTTTAATTTGTATTTTTGTTTACGTTTTCTGATCTCCATTTCCAATGACGCTTCTTCCGATTGTGGATTGGATTCTGGAGATCCCGCAATTAGGTTTTTTCCATGAATCTTCGATGCTATTGCAGGTGTTTCAGAGTCTTCCATAACATCTTCTTCAAAAGCAGCATTAATGCTTTCGCCGGGGCTTGGCGTTCTAATACTGCGCGCTTTGCCTTTTTGGGTGCCTAATAAAATTTTCTGTTGAATGGCTGTATTGGGATCTTGTGCTATATTTGAGTTATTGCTCACCGGTCCAGTTAGGATTTGCGATGACTGTTGATCAACAAAAGTGCTATCCGTAACATTTGTTGTGGCAGCAGGGGCTCCATTCGCGGCTCCCGCCACTTGATTTTGCGGCTGTGATCCTGCGGCAGCTGGCAATATTACAGAATCTTCTGGGTTTTTCTTCCGCGCCTCGTTTTTTCCACCATTGCTTGCCTGATTTAAATTGCTCGCATTGTCAGTGACGGTAATGCCGGTATTCACTGTCGGTATTTCTTCACCAACTTCTGGATTCACTTTATCTACTGTTTCGCAGCGGATTTTTTTATTCCGTTCTACCAGAACTTGTCCTGTTGGACATCCCGCCGGAATCGATCCGGTTTGCTCGGGTGCCGGAGTTTTGCACTCCCATTGCTGTTTTACTTCATTCCAAATATAAATTTGTCCGAATGCGCAATTGCGATTATTTTTTCGCGGCGCCGCTACTTTTTGCGTTGCCAATTGCTCTGTATCCGTTTTATTCAATGTTTCCACGATATCGTCGCCTATGGAGAATTGCGGCGTAAGGATCGCGTCACAACGCGTTTCATATTTTCCGTTTGGTCCTGGATCGACCAGGGCCAATAAAATGGCAGTCGGTGCGGGATTAGCCAAAATTTCTGGCACACTTTTATTATTTTTATATACATAATACCGCTGGTTATTGACCGTATGCCCCAAATCCCACGCGCAATAGACATAAGGTTTATTTTGCGCATTGGTACGTTGGACATTGATTGATGGAGGAATGAAGAACCCTACATTATCCGTTACCTTGCCATCTAAATCGGATGCAAAAGGTGGTTCCAGCACTTTATCGTTGTCATAATCCGATGCAAATGTGGCAAGGCCATTCAAGCTGGTGCGCAAGGCCAGGCGAGCTTCGCTGTTGGTTTTTGTGGATTGTCCGTCACCTAGAAAATATAATAAGCTAATTAGAAAGATTGCCAGTGCACTCAGCGCGCCAGCGGTTTTTAGGACAAAGCCCCAATGCACGGCCTTCAGGCTATCCCGGAATTTTTGCAGGTTTTGTTGATTCATGGTTTTATGCTATATAATAAACTTTCTTTTTGTTTAATTAAAGTAAAACGGTACAGGTTCAGACTCAATGCTGATTCTCGCTTCCGCCAGCCCAAGGCGCCTGCAATTGTTGCAGCAAATAGGCGTTCACCCGGGCCTTGTCTTTCCCGCGCATATTGACGAATCGCCCCGGAATGGCGAAAAGCCGGCTATATACGCTGCCCGCATGGCCAAGGAAAAAGCGATGGCCGTGCAAAAATCCTATCCCAAAGACCATATTTTATCGGCCGATACGGTGGTGGCTTGTGGCCGCCAGATTTTGCCAAAGGCCGAAGACGTAGCCACCGCCAGATCTTGTTTGCAGAAATTATCCGGTCGCCGCCATGCGGTTTTGGGGGGTATTTGCTTGCTGCATCCGGATGGTAGAATGAACCTCGATGTCGTCACCACCAAATTAAAATTTGCCCGGCTTGGTCTAGCCGATATTGAACAATATTTGGATAGTAACGAATGGCAAGGCAAGGCCGGCGGTTACGCCATCCAAGGTAGCGCCGCGCGGTTTATTCCCTGGATTAGTGGTTGTTATAATAACGTTGTTGGCCTGCCGCTGGCCAGTATTTATCCTTGGTTGAAACAGGCCGGGTTGGCGCGATGAGTTCATCCAAATCTCCACAAGTATTTATTCAAGTAACGGATAGCGCCGTCCACGCGGCGCTGTGTCACAACGGAAAATTATGGCAATTGGTTCGGCAATCTATTTCTTCTTCCGATCTTTATTGCCTTGGAACAATCTATAAAACCAAAGTCGTAAAGCGTTTATCACCCCTTCATGCGGTATGCGAATTAAAAGATAGAACCGGTTTTCTAGAATCCCCGGCCAAGGCTGCGCCGGAAGGCGCCTGGATCATGGCGCAAATCCGCCGTCCGGCGTGGGATGGCAAGGATCCAACATTAACCACCGATATTTATCAGCGGCATCGGTATTTGGTGCACCAACCAATGGCGACGGAAATTACGGTTCCAATCGGCTTGGAAAAAACCCTCGCCAGTGCGATTAACGCCCTAAAATCCATATCCTGGTGCGGAGAAATAAGGCCGCAGGCAAAAAATACAGATATAAATTTTTTATTATCAGTCGCGCGCCAACAGCAACAAAATTGGACTGGTTTGCAATCCAATTATGAAAAACGCGATGGCGTAGATGTATTGCAAGGAGGGGAAAGCGATCTGGACCGTTTTTTCCAGTCCTTAGATAAAGTTGAAAAAATCCATGTCGATCAGGCAGTTTATTTCAAACAATTGGAATTGGATTTTTCCGCGCAGATGCCGGATTTGAAAGATAAATTGGCCTTATATAAAGGGCCCAATATATTTTCAGAATTTGATATTCTGGATCAATGGCATGATGCGTGCGAAAATATTATTCATCTGCCGAATGGCGCACGGTTGCGATTCGATATCACCCCAACTTTAACGGCGATTGATATCGATTCATCAGCGGCTTTGTCCGATGCGGTGGAAATTAATCGCGTCGTCACGGCGGAACTGGCGCGTTTGATCACGTTGAAAAATATTGGCGGCATTATCGTGGTCGATTATTTGAAAATGAAACAAAATTCAGACCGGCTGATGATCCAACAAAAACTGGAATCGGAAATGGCCTTGGATCCTTTGCAACCGCGCGTGTTGGGTTTTACTAAGGCTGGTTTGTGTGAAATCACCCGCCCGCGCCGCGGATCATTGCTGTTGGAACCTCAATCTAATTAACGATTTTGAATTTATAATATCCTAGACATAACCCCCTTAATATAATATCCTTTACAGAAATGTGCGGGAGATAATATGGCCATTCATAATAGGCAATCAGGAGTGCGAGGATACGGACGATTGGCTTTGGCGGTTGGATTTTCTTTTTTATCCGTACCCATCGGCTGTGTCAGTTCCAATACCGGAGAATATAATACCAAAGCTGTTGACAAAGCCGATGAGGTTTTACAGGCCAGCTTTACTAACGGCACTCCTATTACTGTAACCCAAGTCAAGCAGGCTTTTTTAACCGATGGCATTAAACCGTCCGATCGGTTAATGGCCAGTTTGCTGATCGCCGACAGTGTTTTGAACCAAGGCAAATTGCCGCCACAAGCTTTTATCGAAGGATTGAATCAGGCCATCGATCATCAGTTGGAGCGATTACCCAACTTTATTCGGGATGAAATTGACGGTCCTATAGAAAAAAATAGCAGTTGTTTTTTCAACCAAGATGTCATCACGGTGGAACAATGGGGCGAGTATCAGCAAATTGTGGCAACGCAATTGGATTTATCATCGCCGAATTTCACCAATGATTCTTTCGATTCCAAGCGCCTAAAAATATTGCATGATATCTCTTATTTGGTGGCCAAGGCGGCAACCGTGACGCTGGCATCGGATTTGCCAGTCACTTTAAAATTATTGCCGAAAATTTTGGAATTTGGCAGAGATTATTCCACGGACGAAGCACAAATCATATTTTTCCTTGCCGAAGGGCCAGAGCGATCCGCCAGCAGAGTAATGGAACCCGGTCAAGATCTGGGATTAACGCGCAATCAATATATTGCTTTTGGACTGTCTTCGACCATTATGGGATCGATCGATTGGCGCAACGAGAAAAAAGATATAGAGTTCTGGAAATATTATATTCCAACTTCTTTGTTTAAAGCGGATTTTTCTATTCCTACATTCCCACCAAACGAAGTTTGGTCTAGCGAATTTAAGGGGGATGAAACGGGTAAAAAAATTGTATTTACAAGTCCAGCTAATCCGGAAAAAATCCGTATATTAGAAACAGACTGGGTTAGAGATAGTGTTAGCGATCTGACATTCGCAACCCAGGCTTTGCATCGTGCTTCACGCGAATTGGGCCCTTATTTGGCCAATGTTTTCGAGGAAAGAGGCCGCGAAACTATCCCTGGATATCAATTTTTAAGCGGTTATACAGTACCATCGCCGCCCGAGCCTTCTATGTTGCAACCAGAACAAAATGAACCAAGCGCTGCATCCAAACCAACTTTACTAGATTCCGCGATTCAGGTATGGAAAGCGTTCACCGGTAAAAAAGAAAACAGCAAGTAATCCATGACCAGCGTAAAGCGCAATATTTCAGGCCAATGTCCAATTTGCCGCAAACCTGCAACGACGGACCATAGGCCGTTTTGTTCCAAACACTGCGCCGATATCGATTTGGGCCGCTGGCTGGGCGAGGTATATACAATTCCGGCGGTGGAAAGCGACGAAGATTCCGATACGATGGATCGGGACGAAGAATAGGCAATAAAAAAGCTGACCAAAAACGGTCAGCTTTTAAAACAGTCCGCCACCAAGCGAACCTTAAAATATTTTTTAGCTAGCTTTACGCTGCGACGATAATTTCACATAGGTGCTTTGCGGGCGGCTTTGGCCAAGGCCGGAGCCTAAACGCGGGCGTTCCAAATTTTCATTCGCGAACAAAATGCTCGAATCGGTTTTGCGTTCCGCGCTTTTCGCCATTTTCGCATTGATAGCGGCAAAGCCGACCAAAACGATCAAGGCGTATAAACCAATGTAAGCGGCAATTTCTAAACCAGACATAAAATTCTCCTTAACTAATCCCTGCAATTTTTCTCTTAACCAGAGTGTATTCTGAGACGCCTAAAAAAGCAATATGGTTATGTATCCTTTTAGGATATTTATATAATTTTCGTATTCAATTCTTTGTTATTCCTATATTAAATTCTATAAAAATATAACTTTATTTCAATTCTGGGGTGTATTCAGCGCCTGTAGTGTTTGTCAATTCTTCACCATTTTCTTTTACACTGAACCGATCAATTCTGTATTTCCATATATCCATGAAACCAGGCTTTATCGAATATAATACCGTCACCGCCGATGCTTGCCAGATTTTGGCTATTGCCGAAATTCAATACGAAGATACCGCCGGTGCACAATGCAATATCATCCGTTCGCAACAATGCCGGACGTTGCGGATTACACTCGGCAATATCATCCTGGAAACCGGGCGGCAATTTCAAACCGATTCCGGCGATAGCCATCAATTGGAAGAATCGGCGATAGGTAAATTGAAATCTCCGTTAATGGAATTGATTAAAAAATTACCAGGGCTGATATC
The DNA here is from genome assembly GCA_964647725.1 of uncultured Alphaproteobacteria bacterium. Lineage (GTDB taxonomy): Bacteria > Pseudomonadota > Alphaproteobacteria > SHNJ01 > SHNJ01 > SHNJ01. The sequence goes on along the minus strand of CAZYJI010000012.1, from coordinate 28,183 downwards.
AGAAATGAAAATTGCGGCGGATAGCAACAAGGGTGCCGGATACTTGGCTAAAGTCTTATTTTGCGAAAGTTCGGATTGGAGTTTGTATAACATTCATCGTTTGCAAAATAATTTGGCATTGCTGGTGCATCAAGAACGCGATCCGTCGGTTCGTCCGCACGGATATAATTCCAATCGCATCGTCACCAATATTTTTATGCAACCGCAAAGCGCGATTGAATGCGAAAACAGGGCCAATATCAAATTGGGTGAATTGATCGCCGCGCGCATGGAACAAACCATGGCTATGGCGGCAGCCGGTCAGGCGATTCCAGAAACACATCCGGGATTATTGTCGGTCAATGGAAATTTAACCGCATCGGCGGTTTAATATTATCTGCTATACGGATAGCGGGATTCAATGGCGGCACGGGCTGACCCGCGAATCCCACATGGGCCACGCCCGCATAATTCATTTTTTCCAGCCAACGAGAATGCCCAACCAATATCGGTCGAACTGATACGTGCTATGTCCAACATCGCGCCTAATTGTTCATTAGTCATGTGTTGGCATTGACACATAATGGTGTCTTGTAAATCCCGCATCCGCAGACCTTTGTAATGGGTAGGATTCAAAAAATTATGTTCGGTTTGACGATTCATGCTGTGCATGATTTGTACGCGCGCTACTTTTTTTAATTCGGCTATCATTTTGTCGGCATAGTTTTGGTACGTATATAATTCACCAGGCGGGACATGATGATAAACATGTTGCATCATAAAATCATGATAAGCATCCAACGAAGGCGGACCATGTTGGGAATGGCAGGCAATTAATATCATAGTCGCGGCAATGCCGTGCAAATGCTGCGCCAATTGCGGATTGGCTCTAACTTGATCTTGTGCAAAGCGCAGAATCTGTAAGGCAGTATTGGCCAGTAACACCACCCGACTTTCAAGCGGTTTTTGCTCCGGTTCTACAGGATTATAATCAAATAAAGTAAAATTATGGGCGGCTTGTAACGGAAAGCTGAGAGAATCATGACGATAAATGCGTGAATTTTCTAAATCCGCAACCCGCCGGATTATTTCTGTCATTCTAGGAGATTCGGTGATTTGCCATGGTACGAATTGCTTGCAAATAAAATCAAAGATGGAGAGCGGGGGCTCTGGTGTTGGTGGCGAGACAACCAGAGGCGCGACAAGGGTTGTCGTTCCATTCGCTATGCGCAAAATGGGGGTTTCGGGATCAAGACCTGCAACACTCGTTGTTGTTACAGCGCTCAATTAACTCTCCTGTTTATCGGTTTCCTGCTACCCGAATTATTTTTGTTATATTTGATCTATATTTAAATTTCTTGGGAAAGTAAATATCCAGATACCGTTAATGCACCGCACAAAAATATTATTCCACAGTTAAAAGCACATAGAGTTGAATCCAAAAGGGGGTAAAAGGAATTCTGGACATAAGCCCCATTTTCTTATAGATACGATGATTCGTTAAAATTGCCCGGGTAGCTCAGTGGTAGAGCAGCGGATTGAAAATCCGCGTGTCGCTGGTTCAATCCCGGCCCCGGGCACCACCTTTTCAACTTTCTTATTTTGAGAATCGTTGTCCTAGCTTGCGGGACAGACGCGCTGAATCGCCTCGATCAGGCTGGGCAGATGAATCGGTTTTGAAACATAATCGTTCATTCCCGCGCGCAAATAATTTTCTTTGTCGCCTTCCATGGCGTTGGCGGTAATGGCGATAATTGGGATTTTCGATATTTCATTATGCATTTCGCGGATTTTTTTCGTGGCGGTAATGCCATCCATTTCCGGCATTTGCACATCCATTAACACCAAATCATATTTTTTAGTCTGTAACGCATTTATCGCTTCGAAACCATTTTGCGCGAGATCGATAGAATGCCCCAGTTTCTTAAGCATCGCGATAATCACCATTTGATTGATCCTGTTGTCTTCGGCAACCAGCATGGTCAATGGTTTTCCAGTATTCAAACCGACATCAACGTTCGCATCCGCAATTGGTGCAGATGCGGTTTGTGTTACGGTGGTTTTCTCCGCCACCGCCGGTGTGGGCGCGACATCCAAAACGATCTCAAACCAGAAATTACTGCCTTTATTAGGCGTGCTCATAAAATTAATGCTGCCGCCCATCAATTCGACCAATTGCCGGCAAATCGATAACCCAAGCCCGCTACCGCCATATTTGCGGCTGATCGAACTGTCCGACTGGGTAAAACGGCCGAAAAGACTTTGCTGCGCTTCGACCGGAATGCCGATCCCGGTATCGATAATTTCGAAACGTATTTTGGCAGTTTTGTCGTCGCCGTTGATTAGGGCAATGCTCGTGGTAATATGTCCGCGTTCGGTAAATTTGACCGCATTGCCGATTAAGTTAAATAAGATTTGCTGAATGCGGATCGGATCGCCGATGACGTATTGAGGTAAATTGGGATCTATATTTACTTGCAGTCGGATATTTTTTTCCTTGGCAGGGTTCTCCAGCAGATGCAGTACTTTGTGCAATGGGTCAAACAATGAAAAAATGATATGCTCGATGCTTAATTTTCCCACTTCCATTCTTGAAAAATCCAAAATGTCGTTGATGATCACAATCAACGCTTGGGCGGACGATTTAATGGTATGAACATAATCTTGCTGATGGGGATTTAATGGAGTGCCCAGCATAATATCGGCCATGCCGATAATGCCGTTCATCGGCGTGCGAATTTCATGGCTCATGGTGGCTAGAAAATCGGATTTGGCCTTGTTTCCGGTTTTTGCCTGCTCCATCGCTTCTTCCAATTGATGCGCGGTTTGGCGCAAATCGGCGGTCATTTGATTTGCGAGCCGCTGTGCGTGCAATCCCATTTTAGTCAGTGAATATAATATCGCCGATACCAAAAAAGTTATAATTAGCCCCACCCACAAGACCGGCATCCAGGCCATGGAAATATTCGGCGCCGTATCCGTCATCAATGTCCATTCGCGTTGGCCAAATTCAAAATGTTCTATTTGTTGCAGGCTATTTCCAGTTGACGGAGCGCCAGCCAATGTTGAATAAAAATTATAAACGCTGTGATCGGGAATTTCCGCATTTTGGCTTTGTATAGATACTTGGAAATTGACGGGCAAGGTTTCGTTGATCAGAGACGAAAACAAGTTGCGATAATTCAAAGTCATCAATATCCAGCCGATAAATTTCTGCCGCCCGTCATGCACCGGGTGCAGTAAAAAAGCGTCTACCAAATCCGTTTCACTGATTTTTTCCGATGATGGAATCAATACGGATTGGCCCGTTTTATGGGCGCGATCGAAGGCTTCGTTAAAATATGCGGCGCCATAATTTTCTGGAGCGATATTTTTCAGTGCTTGTCTTATTTCAGTTTGATAAATTATTTTATAGGAATTAATCTTAGATTCGGTTGCGGTGACAAGATTGACGTAAGAAATTCCGACAATGCCACTATGCCGTGCCCGCAAATTTAACCCTTCGATAAAACTATTCCATTCATCACGGTCGACAGCCTGGCTGGAGCGGAAAAAAGCAGCGATGCTTTGAATACTGCTGTCATAACCGTCCAGTTCCTTGCGCAGCGACTCGCGCAGCAGCAACGATTTTTTTTCAAGCGTCTGTTGCGCCACTTGGTCATATTGCCGGTCCATGTGCTGGCACAACCAAAGCGTAATCCCCACGCCAACAACTAGGGCCGCAAGATAAGCATGTCGGAAAAATCGCATTTGGGTGAACATAATCGGCGTAAATGTCAGTTAAATAAGACATCCAGCATACCTTTTGTCCGTTAATTTATTGTTATTTTTCAACCGCTTGGAGGGATATTTAGTATAAAAACTTTGTATCTAAATCAATGATTTAGAGGGCGCTTGGCAGGTGTTGTGCGCAAAGCGGTTTTTGCAACCTAAAATAGTATGTCGTGAATACAATTTCACATTAAGAACGGTCGACGACATTTGGCCGATTGCCGCTGGATCTGGCCATCGGGCCGCGGCGTTTGAATCCGAAAATTAAAACATACAACACCATCAGCGTCATCAAGCCGACATCGAACCAAATAATTCTGGGCGTCAATTGGTAATTGAGCGCGATAAAGAATACCGCGCGCAATGCGTGACCCAGGGCGATTGCGACGCTGGGTACCGCCATTGCCGGCCCAAATAAAATTCCAAGCGCGTGGATGGCGATCATCATCGCGGCATAAACGTAATGTTCCAAATTGGGCGTAAATTCAGGCGGAATAAATACCGGTTTGAAAACCGAAATCAGCAACGCATAGATAATCCATAATGCGGTCATGGCGCGGAAATAAATTTTGACATGAATGTTATCCAATGGAGTTGCTGCACGCCCGATAATCACGCCGCATAAAAACGCCAGAATCAAAGCAGGCAAGGTAACCGCCCAGAAATTGCCCATATCGAAACTGGGCAATTGATGCATGGCGAATAATTCGCCATCGGATCCGGGTTCATTGGTTGAAAACGCACCGCGTATTCTGGAAAATTCTTCGTGCGCGCGGCCGATAAATTCTGCATCCGCATTTTTGTTGGGCATGGCGTTGCCGCCCAATTTCATGGTTACCCAGCAACTATCGCCCACCACGGCTTCGATGCCTTCTTCACGTTGTGGCCAGGTGGCGTTGATATAAGAAATTTGGAATGCCACTGCGATGGGTTGGCCGATTTGCAATTGATAATCTAATTTATGCCCGCCGGATGCGGCTTCTTTTTTTAACCGTTCCATGCGTTGCATTAAAAAACTGCTTTTTTCCGCATCGCGGGGCAAGGGATCTGGCAACTCGCTCCAACCATACATCAATATCGATTGGCTGGAAGGGTGCAGAAAGATACGCCGCACATTGGTTAAAACTTGCCTGGCTTTGCGCGCTTCTTTTTCGTTGCCCAATATGCTGTGGGTGGCGTCTTGGAATCCTTGTTGCAACAACGGCGATTGAAAGGTCAGCGCGTTAAGATCGCAAATAATATTGTCGGCCAGGGCCGGGGCGCTTAACCCGCATAAAATAGCGAATAATAAGAAAAACCTTTTCATGGGTCTTAATATAACATTGTTTATTGTAAAATCGGAATAGTTTATTTTTTAAGCCGCATGCGAAAAGCATTGCCAACGACTAAAATGCTCGATGCCGACATCATCGCCCCGGCCATCGCCGGATGCAATAATCCCACTGCCGCAAGCGGAATACCGACAATATTGAATCCGAACGCCCAAAATAAATTTTCTTTCACTTTGCGGCGGAACAAATCGCCCAGTTGTAACAACCGGATAACTTGCCACGGATCGGGGCGTAACAATCCCACATTGGCCGCTTCCATCGCCAGATCCGATCCGCCCGCAACCGCAATACCAACCTCGGCACTGGCCAGGGCGGCGGCATCGTTGATGCCATCGCCCAGCATAGCAATTTTTCGGCCGCGCTGTTTTAAGGATTGTATTCGTCCGGCTTTTTCTTCGGGAATAATATCCGCTTGCACATCGTCGATGCCAAGCGACTGCGCCACGCGCATGGCCGATGCCTTGGTATCGCCGGTCAGAAGAAGAATTTTAATATCGCGCGATTTCAACGCATGAATTAATTCGCGACTTTTTGGGCGCAATTGATCGGCAAGCCCAATTACGCCAAGCGCCTGTTTTTTATCGCCCGCGCCAATCGATTGCTGGCCAATAAACACCATGCTTTTTCCATCCAGCGCCAATTCTTCCGCGCCGCCTTCCAATGGCGACAAGTCAAAGAAATGCGCATTCAATAATCGCCGGTTGCCGACGTAAATACGCTGTTGGATGGCGTCTGCTTGAACCAGTGGATTCGAAGGGTTGGTTTTACCCATAATAAATTCGGCAATCAGGCCTTGGCCGGGAATTTCCTGAACTTGTAATGGCGCAAGCAAAGCAATGGATTGGTCCGATGCGGCCAAGGCAATGGCTTTGGACATAGGATGGTTGCTGTTTTGCGCAGCCGATGCGGCCAGACGCAAAATCGTGTGGCTGTCTTTTCCCGGTGCGATAATATCGGTTACCATCGGCTTGCCAAAAGTCAGTGTCCCGGTTTTGTCAAAAACCATCGTGTCGATCAATGGCATGGATTCCAGAACGGCGGCATTTTTGATTAGTAAATTCTCTCTCGCGGCGAGGCTGATCGAAGACATGACCACAATCGGCGTCGCCAATCCCAACGCGCAAGGGCAGGCGATTACCAAAACCGCCACCGCGTTCAAAACCGCGCGGCTGATGGGTTGATTCTGGCTAAGATCGTATCCCGCCCATAAAATAAAGGTGATGGCGGCAATGCCCAGCACCAAAGGCACAAAGAAATTGCATATTTGATCGACACGTTTGGCGGCCTCTGGCTTGCTGCTAGCGGCGGCTTGCACCAATTTGCTGATATATCCTAGCCGGGTTGAAATGCCGACATTGACTGCCTTGATTTTAAGGACATGGGTCAAATTGATCGTGCCGGCGAAAACTTTGTCGCCGATATTGCCCGTAACTGGCATGGGTTCGCCTGTCAGCATGCTTTGATCGATTTCGCTTTGCCCGGAAACGATAATTCCATCAGCAGGAATGCGCGATCCGGGTTCGATGATAACGATGTGATCGCTTTTCAATTGGCGCAAAGGGATTTTTTTCTGCGTGCCGGGTATTTCGATAATCACATGCGTGCCCAGCAATAGGCTAAGATCGCTAAGATCCTTGCGGGCGCGGGCGGTGGATTTTTGTTCGAAATACTGGCCGATATAAACAAAACAAATGACCAAAACGGCGGCTTCGAAATAACTATGCGGCGCGGGGGACAATATCGCCCATGGATCCGCTCCAATGATGGTCCAAGGAATTTGCGCAACACTTAGTATATATGCCGCGCTGGTGCCGATGGCGATCAGGCTGTCCATGGTGAAATACCCGGATTTCAATGCGGTCCACGCATTGCGGTAAAAAAAACCGCCCAGAGCAAATTGGCAAAAACTGGCCAGTAATAAGGTAGAAAATAAATTCAGGCGCAGGGCCGATCCCGCCCATCCCAAAATCATGTCGGCCAAAAAAATCGCCGCGAATAAAAAAGCGGCGGTGTTACGCCAAGGCGCGATGGGTGATGACATCTGTTTCGATGCGTGTTTCAATCCGGCTTTGTACCCAAGCGCGGTGACCGCATCGATCACGGTATCTTCGGAATGGTTGGCGGGATCTTTCCAAGTAATATTCGCCGATTGCATGGCGAAATGCACATCTGCCCGTTCAATTTCCGGAATTTCGGACAAAACCCGTTCGATATTTTGCGCGCAATTCACGCAATGCATGCCTTGAATAAAAAATTCCTGCGGGGCCTGTGTCCCATCTTTTTTATCGGCCGCCATGGGTGGCTTGGGCCTTTGGGAAAAAGACGGTTTTTCATGGCTAACGGACAGATTCGGCATATATAATATCTAGGCGGCACAGATGGGAAAAGCAAATTAAAATATTGCGGCGCGCGGCGGGAATAACCTTGATCTTGGATCTATCTAAAATTACAGTGTTAATCGTTAAACATCCTTAGTTTTATGCACAAAAATCAACTGCACCGGCTGCGCTATAATCACAACTATATCGGCGATGACCATGATTCGGCCGAACGGCAAATGCGCGCCGTGTTGTGGCTGACTTGCGCGTTTATGGTGGTCGAAATCGCTTGCGGCTATTGGTTCGGCTCCATGGCCTTGCTCGCCGACGGCTGGCATATGGCATCGCACAGCGTCGCGTTCGGCATCAGCGTATTCGCCTATATGTACGCCAAAAAATTCGCCGGGCACGAAAAATACAGTTTCGGCACTTGGAAGGCCGGCGTTCTGGCGGGATTTGCCAGCGCGATGCTGCTTGCGGTTATTGGCGCGAACGTGATGGTGGAATCGCTTTCGCGTTTCATTCGCCCGGCCGAGGTTAATTATAAAGATGCGTTGATCATCGCGGTCATTGGCCTTTTCGTCAATTTTATTTCCGCAATCCTGCTGCATTCCAAAAAACATAATGACGGACACGTGCATGGTGCAGGATGCGGACATAATCATGCGCATGCGCACAATCACACGCACGACCCGGTCGATTTGAATCACCGCGCCGCGTATATTCATGTGCTGGCCGATGCGATGACATCGGTGTTTGCCATTATTGCCCTGGCGGCGGGATTATATTATGGCATTGGATTTTTGGATTCCTTGGCGGGCGTGGTTGGCGCGGTATTGATGTTGGTTTGGGCCTATCAATTGACCATTCAAACCGCATCCATCCTGATGGATAAAAATATCCAATCGCCGCGCCTGGAAGAAATCCGCAAAATCATAGAAAGCAATAACGATAACCGCATCGCCGATTTGCATGTTTGGCAAGTCGGGCCGCAACATTACGCGGCGATTATTTCCATCGTAACCCACACGCCGCAACAGCCGGAATATTATAAAAATTTACTGCGCCAGTTTTCGGAATTGGTGCATATATCGGTCGAAGTGAATATGTGTTCCGAAGCGGCTTGCCACTAAAAAATCTTGCCGGGATTAAAGATATTGTCCGGATCCAGCATTTGTTTTATTTTTTTGAGCAGATCGTAATGATTGGAATCGGAATATTTCCGCAATTGCCCGCCTTTTAATTGGCCGATGCCATGTTCCGCCGAAATAGATCCGCGCAGATGCACAATTTCCGCATATACCAAATCGTTGATCGCGGATTCGGCGGGGTGAATATTATCACGCGTTAAACCGGGCAGGGCGATATTGAAATGCAAATTGCCATCGCCCAAATGTCCAAGACAAATAATATGCGCCTCTGGAAATTTCTCGCGGATTTTCGGCGTTGCGGTTTGCAAAAATTCTTCCCAAGCATGCGGCGGAATCGAAATATCGTGTTTAATGCTCTGTCCAGTCTGCCGTTCGGCCAATGGAATGGATTTGCGGATTTTCCAGAATTGTTCGGCCCTTGCCGGATCGGCGGTGACCGCGCATTGCAAAACGCCCGTCCAATTTTTAACCGCCATGGTAAAGCGCGTTTCCAAATGCGCGTCCGGCATCAGGCTTTCGAGTTCGATTAAAATATAATGATCGGCATTTTGCACCGGTTTGGCCAAATGCCCATCATGCCGATACACTAAATCCATCGCGCCGCCGGCGATATATTCAAACGCCGATAATTGTTGGCCAAATTCGCCTTGCACCGACGATAATGCCATAAGGCAGTTTTTAAAACTGTCTATCGCCAGCAAAGCGACCAAACGTTGTTTGGGCAGGGGGAATAATTTCAACGCGACTTTGGTGATCAAGCCCAGCGTGCCTTCGCTACCGGTCAATAATTGCTTTATATCGTATCCGGCATTGTTTTTAGTCAATTGATACAGATTATTCCAAATACTGCCATCGGCCAAAACCGCTTCGATGCCAAGGGTCAAATTCCGCATCATGCCGTATTTAATCACATTCAATCCGCCGGCGTTGGTTGCAACCGCGCCGCCAATTTGTGCCTGATCGCGCGGTGTTAACATCAATGGAAATAACCGGTCTTGTTTGGCGGCGTAATCCTGCACTTGCGCCAGGGTACAGCCCGATTCCACCGCCATGCTGAAACCGGTGGCATTGCATTCCAGAATTTTATTCATGTTGCGGAAATTGACGATAATATTTTTATCACTCTGGTCTGGCGTTGCGCCGCCGCACATGCCGGTATTGCCGCCTTGCGGAATGATTTTAAATCCATGCGTGCGGCAGAACTGAACCAATTGCGCCACTTGCGCCGTGGTTTCAGGCATGACCATCGCGGCGGCTGCGCCGTGATACCGGCTGCGCCAGTCATTTAAGGCCGCTTTAAAAATATCGCCGTCGGTGAATACATTTTGCGCGCCGAATAATTGTATCAGCTCGCGCATGATAATTCCCTTTGGCTTTCACAGGCGCGTTGCAGGCGGTCGTTAATCGCAAGCCCAAGTCCCGTTTGCGGGATCGGCATTACCGCGATACTGGAAAATCCGCCCAGGTCCAAGTCGTGCAAATGCGAATATAAATTTGCCGCCGCTTCGATCAAATCGCCGATCGGACTTAGATTTAAAACTTTGGCAAAGCCGGTCGGTATATCGACGCCGAACCCAAGCAAAGCCTCGTTCGGGCCAGGATTTTCACATCCCAGACGCAACGGAATTTTTGGCGCGTAATGGCGCAAGGTCATGCCCGGCGCCCTAATCGTGGTGGTATTATCCGATTTCTGATGCAAGGTGACTTTGCCTAAAATCGCTTCGATCGGTTCGATATCCAAACCGCCCAGGCGCAAAATCGCCGGCTTCGATTCCGACAAGTCCAAAATGGTCGATTCCAAACCCACCCGGCAATCGCCGCCATTCAATATATAAGGCATTTTGCCGTCCAGCGTTTCGATCACGTGCTGTGCTTTGGTCGGGCTGATATGGCCGGATTGGTTGGCCGATGGCGCCGCCAATGGCAGGCCAGAATATTGCAATAATTGTTGCGCGATAGGATGCGCAGGCACGCGTATGGCGATGCTGGGCAAATTGGCGGTGGCCAGCCTGGCGATACCGCTTTTCGGCTTTGCCGGTAAAACCAGAGTTAATGGGCCCGGCCAGAAGATCGAGGCGATTTTTTCGGCATCGGCGCTGAATTCCGCATAGCGTTTCGCCGCCGCAAGATTCGCCACGTGCACGATCAATGGGTTGAAACTGGGCCGGTTTTTGGCCGCGAAAATACGCGCCACCGCGCGTTCGTCCAACGCATTGCCAGCCAGGCCATAAACCGTTTCGGTTGGGATCGCCACCAAATCGCCTTGGCGCAAGGTTTCGGCGCAAAGCGCGATGTTGGGCAGGATAGGGGGCAGAATTTGGGTCATTTCACTTTACTTGTGCCATAAAAAACCTGTGTATGAAATAGAAGCTTGCATTTTTGGGCGCTGATAATGCTGGGGATTGTTATTAATATAGCTTATCCTAAGTTATATTGATATTTCCATTCTTATCATTTCATTCATCGAGGTGCCTTCATGCGTTCCGATTCCAAAGAGCCGATCATTGTTACCGTCGCCCAACAAAAGGGCGGCGCGGGCAAAACCACCATGGCCTTGCAATTGGCGGTGGCCTGGCAAAAACAGGGACATAAAGTCGCTTTGATCGATATCGATCCGCAAGGCAGCGCCGGCGCTTGGAGCCATATGCGCGCTCGCGTTCTGGCGGACCAATATGAAGGTCCTGAAGTGGTTGCCATTACCGGCTGGCGCATGGTTGGCGAATTGTCGCGTTTGAAACAATATGGATTCGATATTATTTTGATCGACTCGCCCCCGCGCGCCGAAGCCGAAGTTTCGATCGCCGTGCGTTCATCCGATATCGTGGTCGTACCGTTGCAAGCAAGCCCGATGGACTTATGGGCGACCAAACCGACCCTGCAATTCTGTTTCCGTGAAAAAGTGCCGGCGTTGCTGGTCATGAACCGGATCAATTTGCGCACCAACTTGGCCGCGAAAATGATCGAAGAAGCGAAATTGCTGGGCGCTGAAGTATCCAATGCCACCATCGGCAGCCGGGTTGCTTTCCAAGCCAGTCTGGCCGAAGGTAAAGGCGTGGTCGAAAGCCACCCAAGCTCCGAAGCGGCAAAGGAAATCGATACATTGTCGCGCGAAGTCTTGCGCCGTGCCAAAGCAGGCACGACCAAGAAAACTAGCACCGCTCGCGCCGCGTAGAAAATCAAATTTATTATTGCTGGCCGCGTGCCACAAACTGCGGGCACACGAAGTCCGGCTTTTGCCCGTAAATAATTTTGCTGGCCCCTGTATCTTTGACCGTGCCGCCGGCGGCGTTGATGATCGCATGCCCGGCTGCCAAATCCCATTCGCGCAAATGGGTAAATCGCGGATATAAATCGGCGCGGCCTTCGGCGATATGCGCAAATTTAATCGGCCCATCGATACGTTCCACCGTGCCGATATTTTCCGCCGCCTCGATCGCGCCCAGCCGTTCCGGTTTGGCATGCCCGTGCGAGGATACGATAACGCGTAAGTTTTTCTCAGGATATTTTTGAGCGCGAATAATTTCCCGGCTGCCGCTGGCATTTTGCCGCCAGGCATTATTTCCGGCGATGCCGCCATAGCTGATATGCAGCGCTGGCAAATGGATAAATCCAAAAATCGGCACTCCGCCATGAATTAGCGCGATATTGATCGCAAAATAACTGCCGCCTTTGATAAAATTATTGGTCGCATCGATCGGATCGATGCACCAATAGCGGCGCAAATCTTTGGGAACGGATTGCGGATCGGCGTCGAACGATTCTTCGGTTATAATCGGAATATTCCGGTCCATAGATGTAATGTGATTGCGCAGAATTTTATCGGAATGAAAATCGGCGTTGGTGACGATGCTATTGTCGGGTTTTTTAATCTCTTTCAATCCAGCGGCTCGCAATGCCAGCAATTCTTGCCCCAGCGTAAAGGCGATATTATGCAATTCGTCTGCAAAATCTTGCAGCCGGGGAATGGTTAAATCACTCATGATTAATTGGCAGTTTCGCCGGATGGATCGGCCGCGCCTTCATCCTTGGCTTTGTCGGCGCCGCTGAAAATAAACCGGCCCAACAATTGCACCAAATCCACCGGGCTTTGGGTGTATTTGATTTGCCCGCCGGCTGGGATGGTTTGATCTTCGCCGCCTGGAACCAGCGATAAATAATTGCCACCTAGTAAACCTTCGCTTGCGACTTCGGCCACGGTGTCGGCCGGCAAATGAATATTGTCATTGATGGTCATGCGCACATTCGCCATGAAATTTTTTTCATCCAGGCTTAAATTGCTGATCGTTCCGACCTTAATACCGCTCAGCCGCACATCGGAGCCGATTTTAAGGCCGCCGATTTTATCGAACCGCGCGCTGACATCATATCCACCATCCGACCGCAGGTCGGCCATGTTATAGGCAAACCATAAAAACATCGCGGCGGCGGCCAGAACGACGGCGCCCAATACGGCTTCGATAGTGTTTTGATGCTGACTCATAAATAATCCTTAAAATTTTCTAGTTGGTTGGTGTCCAAGGTTCATAATCGCCGGTCGCCTTGGCGCGCCGATTGCCTTTTAATATATGGCCGTTCGGCAAATAGGCGTTTGGCGTACCGCTTTGATTCGCTTGGTGCGGACGGATCCAGGATTTGCGCGTGGTTAATCCGGTCGATGGCGGCGGCGTATCGACCGTGTAATGCAACCATCCATGCCAATCCGGCGGAACGCGGCTGGCCTCGGCTTCGCCGCGATAAATGACCCAGCGTTTGGTGCGGCGGGCTTTGGCCAGTTTTTTTTCGGTGTAATAAATATTGCCGAACTCATCCTGGCCGACTTTTTTGCCGAACAATAAAGTGTGAATTTTGGTGCCAATGGTCATAAATAATCCTGAATGGGCGGGAAACCGGCGAATGGCGCATTGTCGGAAAAATTCGGCAATATTTCAAGTGTTTTAATACATGGCGCTGGGCTTCATTGGAATTTACAATGAAGCAAGTAAGAAACCTAAAATATTCACAGCTAAGTCTTATCTACCGTGCGCTTTTGCGAATTTAGCCACCCTTAGATAATGAAGCGCAAGCTCTCTCTGTTTGGCTTCTTCAGCTGCATCGCCGTTGGCGGCAGCTTTTCTCATGTTATCAGCGTGAGCTATAGCTCCAGCTTTGGTCTCTTCGTAAGTTTCTGTAGGCGTGTTTTAATCTCCAATTTTAATTAGACCAATCATCTACAAGATAAATATTTTTTATCAATAATCCATATAATTTCTAATAAAGAACGGGTATTGTTTGATTGTTTTTGATTGTGTGTTGGACACTTTAATGACCGATGTATCTGTTGCACCGCACCCTTCTTATCCCCTTGTTAGTCCACAGAAAACCATCCCCATGGCCGATTTCAGGCTATACATGGGTTTTAACCTGTGTTAATTAGCTAATCATGGATGGTGTAACTATCCCTAGTGGTTTAAAGACAACAAACTGCAAAATATTGGTAAAGAAATACACGCTTTTCGAATATTTTGACCACGAATCGGTTTATGACTAAGTGTATAGAGTAAGAATATAAAGATATTTTTTATTCAGGGATTACAAAATTATAATGCGTTCGGCCTCCCACCATATGACAACCACCAGAATTTTTTCCTCCAAAGTTTTGTTCGCTGGCAGTACTGCCTTATAGCGGACGTTTAGTTTACCCTGCCTCCTAACTTGGGGTCTGAGTTTTACTCGGCCCCTTTTTCTTTTGTATAATCCACGCTACATTGCGCCAGTTCAAATTGCGCCAGTTCAACAGGGGAGTTTCCATGCCTTTATCCAAACCTGCTATCCAACCGCAAACCGGCGATGTCATCGAAGCGAAATTGAAACAGCTGGGCATCGTATTGCCGCAACCGGCGCCTCCCGTCGCCAGTTATGTGCCGTTCGTTGTGATAAACGATATGGTTTATATTTCCGGCCAATTGCCAATGCAAGATGGCAAGGTCGCATTCCAAGGCAAAGTGGGCAAAGATTATACGGTCGAACAAGCGGCGGATGCCGCCAAATTATGCGCGATCAATATTCTGGCGCAAATCAAAACCGCATGCCGCGGCAATTGGGACAATATTCAACGTTGCGTGAAATTGACCGGATTCGTGAATTGCATCGACGGTTTTGCCGATCAATCCAAAGTCATCAATGGCGCATCGAATTTAATGGCGGATGTGCTGGGCGATATTGGCAAACATGCGCGCGCCGCGGTTGGCGTAAACGCCTTGCCGATGAATTCCGCGGTCGAGGTTGAAGCGATTTTCGCGCTTACCCCATCCCGCGCACAATCAAACGATTATTAATTAGGCTTGTAAAACAAGGGCCAATTCTCTTTGCGCCCTGGCGATCGTCGGGCGAGAAATCCTTCTGCGCGCCGGTTTATTGGCAGGGTGGAGATAAGGCGCGGCCGCAGGCGCAGCGCGACGGCCAGTTTCGGCATGCAATAATTTTTTAATCGCCGCCATTTCTTTCGCTTCAGCAGAATTTTTCATCTCTAGCACATAGGCTTTATTTTGCGCCGGTACTCTGCGTTCATAGTCCCGCTGCAATTTGCTGCTGCCAAATCCCAGTATATTCATCAGGCCATTCCAAACGCTTCTTTTCGCTTCGATAGCGCGCACTTCTCTTTTGGCATTTATGATAGATGATTTGTGGGAGATTCTTTCCATTTTCGCGGCGCGATCGTAAGCAGCCAATGTCGGTTGATCGACCGATTGAACGATCCAAGATTGCATTTGATGCAGAATACCTGTGTGCGAACCGGATTGTGCTGCGCGTTCCAGTTCTCGTAAGAATTTAATCATATTTTCTGGGGATAGACTTACTTGTCTATTAATGATTCCATCAAACTTGGATTTAATTTCCGGTGCATCAACTTGCAATCGGGCCAATGCCATGGCTGTCGGGCGATCGATTGTTTGCGCAGCATCCGGAGGTAATCGGCGTTTTTGTTCAATATCGGCGATTTTGCTGATGCGCTGGGCCAGCAATTGTCCCAGAAACTTTGCCGCTTTATCGTTACTTTGATTCTTCCGTTGAATATCAAGATCGGTTGTTGCTTGTTCCGCGATTTTTTCTTGCGCGCGTTTGGTGATGGCGCGTTGTCTTATAATTCTTTGCTCGAAATCTGCGAAGGGATCTCTAAATAAAATGTGCTCGAAAAAATACCCCGTATCCATGGCGTTATTGACCCGCCTTATGATTCCTTTAATTCCAAAAGACCATGGTTTGGATTTTTCCAGTGCCTTCAATTGTTTGTCTTCTGCTTCGTATACAGCCTGATAATTAGGCGCTTGCGCGGCGGTATTTTCGGCACATTTCAGTTGTAATTCTTTTAATTGCTTGTCCGACAATAAGGAGCTGACAACGAGAGCAACCCGAGCAGAGGGGTGATCGATATCGGTTGTAGATAATGAGCGCGCTTGTTGTGCGCAGAATGTAACTAAATCGGGTTGAGACCCAATGATTTGGAAAATGGCTTTTCTGGTTTCATCGGATGCTTTGGTTTGTGCCCGGCCTAATTCTTCGCGTGCGGTTAAAACAGCCTGCAATAAAACGGCCGCTGGAATTTTCTTGTGGCCTCTCAGCGGTTCTAACTTTGCTTTGGTGTCGGGACAATCTAGGCTAAAAAAACTATTCGTTAATGCTTCTAATTGATGAATTTTTTCATACGTCATGCGTCCACGATATTGAGCGTGGACTAAAGGTATTAAAGCCTGTGCTAGATCACCTAAAGTTACTGGTTTCGCTGCTGTCGTCATAATCTGCCCTGTTGAATTCAGGTAGAATAATATCCTTAAAGAATACTATTGTCAACCATATTAAAATATTGAAAAATAAGTGAAATTTAGGCTTGATTTCATGTTTTATTACGGCAGATTGGGTACCTAATTAATAACCATTCCATGATCAAACCCAGCAAAAAACCCAATAATATCAATTTCGGTTCCGGTCCTTCGGCAAAACGACCGGGATGGACGCCATCAGTTTTAAATAATGCGCTGGTTGCCCGCTCGCACCGCAGCGCCGATTCGATGGAACGCATTCGCGAATTATTGGACCGCACCCGTACCATTTTAAAAGTCCCGTCTGATTATAAAATTGCGTTAACGCCTGGGTCGGACACTGGCGCGATGGAAATGGCCATGTGGTCCTTGTGCGGATCGCGCCCGGTCGATGCGGTGGTGTTCGATCATTTCGGCGATTTGTGGCGGCACGATGCGATACAGGAATTGAAAATAAAAAATTCGCGCGTCATCACCGCGCCGCCGGGACAATTGCCGAATTTGCATCAAATCGATTTCGCGCATGATGTGGCGTTTTGTTGGAATGGCACCACTACCGGCGTTTGCGTGCCAAATGCCGAATGGATCGCGCCAGACCGCGCCGGATTGACGATATGCGATGCTACATCGGCCGCGTTTGCCTATGATCTGCCGTGGGGTTTGCTCGATGTGACCACTTATTCCTTCCAAAAAGTTTTGGGCGGCGAAGGCGCGCATGGAATTATCATCTGCTCGCCCCGTGCGATAGAACGTTTGACGCAATCGAATCCGCCCTGGCCGATGCCGCGTTTATTCCGTTTGCTGAAAAACGGCAAGGTCAACGAAGATTTTTGGAATGGATCGACCATCAATACGCCATCGATGTTATGCATCGAAGATTGTTTGGATGCGTTGAAATGGATTGAATCTAACGGCGGGCTTAATGTGATGATTAAACGCAGCCAGGATAATTTCGCGGTCATCGATGAATGGGCCGAAAAAACCCCTTGGGCCGATTTCTTGGCGGAGGAGCCTTCGACCCGTTCGCGCACCTCGATTTGTTTAAAAGTCATTGAACCGGGATACCGGGAATTATCTGACGACCAAGCCAGAGCCATTTGCCGTTCCATTGCCGATACGTTAATGGCGGAAAAAGTAGCCACCGATATTATGGGCCATAAAGAAGCGCCGCCCAATATCCGCATTTGGGGTGGAGGAATGGTCGATGCGGCGGATATTCAAAAATTATTGCCTTGGTTGGATTGGGCGTATTCGCTATATAAGGGCAAAGTAAATTAAATTTTTAAAGAGGCAGAGTTAAATGAGCAATGTTGCGGTAATCGGCGCCCAGTGGGGCGATGAAGGCAAAGGTAAAATTGTCGATTGGTTGTCTTCGCGCGCCGATGTGATCGTGCGCTTTCAAGGCGGACATAATGCCGGTCACACGCTGGTGATCGACGGCAAGGTCTATAAATTATCATTATTGCCATCGGGCGTGGTTCGCGCTGGAAAATTATCCGTGATTGGCAATGGCGTTGTGGTCGATCCATGGCATTTGATTACCGAAATTGAAAGTCTGCGCAAGGAAGGCGTATCGCTTGGCCCCGACAGTCTGATGCTGGCGGAAAACGCCGTATTGATTTTGCCGTTTTATTCGCAAATCGACAAAGCGCGCGAAGAAGCGCGTTCGGGCGGCAAAATCGGTACAACCGGACGCGGTATTGGCCCGGCGTACGAAGATAAAGTTTCGCGCCGCGCGATTCGTTTTTGCGATCTAAGCGATGCGGCGTTTTTAAAAGAAAAAATCGACAATCTGTTGTTCCATCATAACGCGGTACTGCGTGGCTTGAACGCGCCGGAAATCGATCGCGCCGCGTTCGAAAAATCGTTGGCCGAAATCACGCCAAAGGTGATGCCGTTCGTGAAACCGACTTTCCGCCATTTGCACGAATCGTTGCAGGCGGGTAAACGCATTTTATTCGAAGGCGCGCAAGGATCGTTATTGGACGTCGATCACGGCACTTATCCTTATGTGACAAGCTCCAACACGGTTGCCGGGATGGCGGCGGTTGGATCGGGTCTGGGCCCACGCGATGTACATTATGTATTGGGCATTACCAAGGCGTATACGACGCGCGTTGGATCCGGCCCATTCCCCACTGAATTGTTCGATGACATTGGCGAAGGTATCGGCCAGCGCGGCAAGGAATTCGGCACCGTGACGGGCCGCAAACGCCGTTGCGGTTGGTTCGATGCGGTCGCGGTGCGCCAAGCCGTACGCGTGAATGGCATCGACGGCATAGCGCTGACGAAATTGGACGTGCTCGATGGTATGGATGAAATCAAAATTTGCACCGCGTACAAACTGGATGGCAAAGAAATTGATTACATTCCAGCATCCGCCGAAGCGCAAAAAAGACTGGAACCGGTTTACGAAACCTGGCCTGGTTGGACTGATTCCACCAAAGGCGCCAGATCCTGGAGTACGTTGACATCGCGCGCGGTCAAATATACGCGCCGGATCGAAGAGTTGATCGAAGCGCCGATCGCGATGCTGTCGACCAGCCCCGAACGCGAAGATACAATCCTGGTCAAAGATCCGTTCGCCGCATAAAATAAAAAACCCCGCTGTGAAGCGGGGTTTTTGTGCCTTTGTGCAATCCTTTTTTATGTTCGTTTATGCAACGCCCAAATATCGCATAGTGCGGAATACTACTTCAGAGCGTTTGGCTAACTTGTCTGACAAGGTTTGCACGCTTTCGGCGGTCAATAAATTATCATTGCCATCGATAAACAACTCTTTCGACCCGACAGAATTGCGCCAAATCTGCGCCGTACCGCCGGTTAAGCCTTGTTCTTCAACGAGGGCCTTGGCATAGCTATCTACCTGATCGACAATAGCTTTAAACTCTTCATTCAATTTGGCTCGTTCTGTCGTGCTTAGGCCTGGATTTTTGGCCATTTCCACCAATTCCATTAATCGTCTGGTGGCCGCACCAAGATTGCGCCATCCATCAGCCCAAGCTTCTTGACGTGTGCGCGGTGGCGTAACGACATCATCGTCTTTCCCTGGAAGGTCAAGTTCTTTAACGTTTTTCTCGTCTATGGCTGTTATTTTTGAATCGATTTTGGTGTGTTTATCGATCTTGGGGCCATAGCAAATTGGAATATCCAATTCTGCGTCTACGCTCGATCCAGCGGTGGCTCTAACTTTAGGTTTTTGGTCTGGGCCATAGCAAACCGGAATATCTGCTTCCGCCGATACTTTGAATCCTGGATGATTGCCGATTGGCGGTTTTGGTCCATAACATACGACAGGATCATCAGCACCGGTTTCGCCGGCGGCGTTGGTCAATTTTGGTCCTGGACCGTAGCAGACTGGAATTTCTGGATCTGGGCGCAATGCTTTTGCGTCGGCTTGCAGTATTTTCTTTGCGCGGCCACTTAAAGATACTTCGTCCGCTTTTACCGGAGCGCCAGGCGTTGCAAATGCTTTGATTGCTGGGTGCGCTTCCTTGCGCCAAGAGCTGGCTTCCATACTTTGCGAGCCAATCGATAGAAACGACGAAATAGACATAGGTATCTCCTTTATAGGTGATGATACATTCTCGCTTTTTAAATTTTCGCGAGTTCTACTCCGTCCTATGCAGCAGAATAGGCGAAAAAGGTTAAAAACTTGTTAGCAGGTGCAAAAAAATCGACCGGAATAATACAAAGGATCTGAATATAAGCACTTTATATCTAGGATGAGTATTGCAGGCCGGGATTAAATCGCTTAGCTTAACTTCGTAATAAAATTATAATTCACTATATATTCTTCATAGGGTCCTTATGGAATTCGATTATTCCACATTGCGCGCCAAACGGATGAGCGCGGTTCGCGATTCACCAACCATGGCGATGAATAAAGTCGCTAAAAAACTCGCCGCCGAAGGCAAGCCGATAATCAATTTTACCATTGGCGAACCGGATGCCGACACGCCGGAGAATATTAAGCAAGCGGCGATTCGCGCGATTCAGGCGGGCCGGACCAAATATCCCGCCGTGCAAGGTGATTTGGACTTACGCGAAGCGATCCGCGAGAAATTCCGCCGGGAAAACGGCCTGGATTACAGTTTGGAAGAAATCATCGTTTGCGGCGGCGGCAAGCATGTTATTTTCAACGCCTTCATGGCGACGTTACAAGATGGCGACGAAGTAGTGCTGCCCAATCCATTTTGGACGTCTTATGAAGATATTGTGACCTTATTTGGTGCAAAGCCGGTATTTGTCATCACGCCCAAAAGCGCCGGATTTAAATTGAATCCAGCCGACCTTGATAAAGCCATCACCAAAAAAACCAAATGGGTGATGATCAATTCCTGCTGCAATCCGACTGGCGCCAAATATAGCCGCAAGGAAATGGCCGCAATCGGCGATGTGTTATTGCGCCATCCGCATGTGATGATTTTGACCGACGATATATATGAACATATGTCTTATGACACAGAACCATTTTGTTCAATCGCGCAAGTAACCCCGGAATTGAAACCGCGCACCTTGACATTGAACGGCATCAGCAAAGCCTATCGCATGACGGGATGGCGCATCGGTTATGCTGGCGGCCCGAAAAAATTGATTGTCGATATGGTAACCTTGCAGTCTCAGCAAATTACCGGCGCGAGCACCATTTCCCAAGCCGCCGCGGTCGAGGCATTGATGGGTCCGCAAAATCATGTGACCGAACAAAAAGAAATTTACCGCCGCCGCCGCGATTTGATGGTAACGGAATTGAATAAAATTCCGGGCCTGGAATGTCCGAAACCGGAAGGCGCGTTTTATGTGTTTGTCGATTGCGGAAAATTTATCGGCAAAACCCGCCCGGATAATGGCGAGGTCATTGTTGATGACAAACATTTTGTGGAATATTTATTGTATCATGCGCATGTGGCCTGCGTTCCGGGTCAGTTTTTTGGCGGCGGCAACGGCTATTTTTTCCGTATCTCTTATGCCGCATCCGAAGAAAAATTGGCCGAAGGTTGCCGCCGGATTGCCAAAGCTTGCCAGGATTTGGATCAATTCCAGAATGGCGGAAAAGCCAAGATTGCTTAGGTTTTTCGCAAGGCTCTAGCGGCGGCCTAAGATTGCCGCTATAACTATGGCATGGCCGGGCTAATCCTTCGCAAAATTCAGGTTTTTATTATTGTTATGCTGCTTGGCGCGGGTTGTTTCGCCGCGCCTTGGGCTTTGGCACAAACTGATTCTGCGGTAGCGGAAAAAAAATCGCCGGATGTAAAGCCGGATGTAAAAGCGGAAGTAAATTCAAAAGAAGAAAATGCCAAAACTGAGGAAGCGCAAACCGCAACATCACAGGCGCCCTTGGCCCAGGATGTTTGCGCCCTTCCGGAATCGCTGTGCGGCGATAAACCGAAATTCGGCAGTTATTGGAATTCCCTTTCCGATTCCGAGCGTAAAATTATTTTACAAGGATTCGATGTCGGTTTAACTGCGGCCGGACAAACATCCTATTTAGAAGGCCAGGAAGCGGGCAATATTCGTTCGGGTATTTTGGACCGGCGGATGAATATGGGCGAAACTTATTCCGGGCTTGGTATTGAATTATTCGTCGATTATTTCAATAAACTTTACACCGATCCTGCGAATAACAACATCGATTGGACTTATGCGTGGATGCTGGCGTCTTTGTCGATTCAAAACGAAATCGTCGAAGGCGGCGATAACGATGAAGCCATGCTGAAGCAATTTCTGCAAACCTATGGCGAATTGCCGGGCTGGGTGCGTATTGTTGATGTCAAAGACGTTAATGTTATTGAAGTCGAAGTATTAGTGCCCGAACCATATCGTTTATCGGTGCGGCTGCGCGGCGTTTCGTTGAAAGGCGGCGACGGCAAGACATTGACCGACGATCAGAAACAGCGCGGCATTAAATTTATCAAATCGCTGGCGGCGACGCGCGGTTATCCGTTCGAAAACTGCAATTGCACCGAAATGGTCCGTCCGCAATTGTTTTATGGCGCGAATTTATTCGCCGCCGATGGCACGCTCGAAGCCTATGTGCGGATCAACGAAGCCAATTTCTGTTTATTGAAAAATGAAGTCAGCGCCACCGAGTTTCATCGCGGCAATGCCGATGACGGATTTATTTTGAACGAAGCGATATTGGAAAACGGCCTTGCGTATATGGATGAAGAATCCAGCGATTATGTGGAATCGGATAAAATGATGCAGAATATCGACCGGGCCAAGGATAAAGGGCTGAATATTTACGGCAAAAAAACCATGGCGCCCGTCGAACGGATGATCAAACAAGGCCCCAAACCGGTCAATCAAAACTGCGTGCCTTGATCTTAACCCCTCGTTCTTGATCCTTGTTGCAACGCAAATTGCAGTGCTTGCCCTGTTAATGCGTGAACAGGATCCACCTGCATAGGGCGCCGGGAAAGCCTAGGGAGTTGGGCTTGCATTGCGATTAGCTGATCAGTGCAGAATATGCCATTATAAGCGCGCAGAGGATCTTGGTTGATCCAGCGGCTTGCCGCAGTTTTGGCACAATCCGCAATTTGTTGAACCGCGCCATTATTGCCATCGTTACTATCACACCATGTAAATAAACTGGTGAAGAAATCCCAACATTGTTGCGGACTGCCTTCTAGTTTTTGCATCATTTTTCCGCAGGCGATTCGAAATTTAACCTGTGCGATGGGATATTGGTCATGTTCGGTCGGGAAATTATTAACCGTGCCTGCATATAGCCTTAACGCAACTTCAGACATGGATGGATCATGGATTAACCGGTCCGCGCAAACCATCATTATTGTAGTAGCGACGTCCAATTCCGCATCATCCCGCGGTAAATTATAGGCGGCGATTTGCGCGAAATTTCCGCATCTATAATAAAAATCGATGCTGTTGAGAATTTTATGAGTGGTTGCGAATTCCGTGCTGTTTTCAGGTAAAAGAAATAAATGACGCAGATAACCCATAATGCCGTGACACAAAATATTTACATCTTGTTCGGACGAGTTGTGGGCGGAAGATATAATTTGGGAAATAACCTGTTTTGATAGAAAGGGTTCTTCTATGATTTTGGCGGTAATTTTTGTTTGTTTTTGCCGATCGTTCCAGGATGGGTGGCGCGCTATGTCAAAAATATCTTTTGCCAATGTAGTCATTTCAGCCCCATATGGGCCATGAAACGACAGGTTGTTCCAGTTCTCATCTATGCTTGAATGGGTATTCATAAGAAACCCTAGAAAAAAAACTGCCGGGCTATGCCCGGCGAGTTGAACAGGGAGGCTTCATGTCTTTCGACATGTGAGCGGGATCTAGCGATACCCACTCTCCAGGCCGGAGCCTGGTTGACAGTTAAGCCAATTGTTCTTTCGAACAACAACTATCGAGATCAGTTATATGTATATTTGATTATATTGAAAATAGATAAATTCAAGGGGTACCTATGCGTAAAACGCATGGCATTAATTATTTAATTTCATATACTTAGAACTCTGTCCGTGTTGCTTGCTCTAGCAAAAACTCCCGCAAGACATGAATTCTTTTTGAATTCCGCAGTGCTTCTGGATAGACAAAGTAGGTGGGAATTTTTGGCCCTTCCATGCCGGACAGCACGCGAATCAAATTTGGTCTGTCGGCCGCCAGGTAATTGGGCAGGGACGCAACGCCGGCGCCATTGGCGCAAGCGTTTAACATGGCAAGGTTACTGTTGATGTAAATGCGTGGGCGGCGTACGCCTTCATCTTCGCGTCCCAAAGATAAAAGCCAGTTCGCATCGCCGAACAAAGTCGGCGTTACCGGCCCATAAACGATCAGGGTGTGTTTGTCCAAATCTTTGGGATGTTGCGGCATGCCGTTGCGGCGGATGTATTCTTCCGATGCGTAAGGGGCCAGATTGATGGTCACGAATGGGCGCTGCACCAATCCGGGTTGGTTTGGCGCGGTCATTTGAATAGCCACATCCGCTTCGGCCCTGGCCAAATCAGCGGCTTGGTCGCTGAGATGTATGGTGATGTTAATTTCCGGATAACGTTGGCAAAATAAACCGATGCGTGATGCCAGCCATGTCGTGCCAAGCCCGACCGTCACCGCCATGCGCAAATTGCCCGCCGCTTTGTCTTTTTGTTCCATCAGCAAACCTTGGGTTGCCGATAATTTAGACGCCAGTTCTTGTGCGGTTTCAAATAATGCCTGGCCGTGTTCAGTTAACGAAAGGCCGCGCGCGTGGCGGTGGAACAATTGTACGTTGCTAAGGCTTTCTTCCAATGCGCTGATTTGCCGGCTGACGGCCGATTGGCTAAGGCGCAAACGCCGTCCGGCTTCGGTAAAACTGCCGGCTTCGGCCACCATGTGAAATATTTTCAGGCGGTTCCAATCCAGCGTATTCGAATACTTGATTGGCATAAAAACCCTATTCCGCGGCGGCGGCCATTGGCGGTTGCAACTGATTGCTTAGATATTTTTCCGCATCCAGCGCCGCCATACATCCAAGTCCTGCGGCGGTCACGGCCTGGCGGTAAACTTTGTCGATGACATCGCCAGCGGCATAAACGCCCGGAATATTGGTATTCACGCTGCCCGGCGCGGTTTTGATATATCCATCATTGTCCAATTCAATTTGGCCTTTGAATAATTCGGTCGCGGGCGCATGGCCGATCGCGACAAACAATCCGTCGACGGCGATGTTTTTCTTCGCGCCGGTTTTGGTGTCGACCAAAGTCAGTCCGTTGACCGATTTCGGATTTTCAGAGCCCAATACCGTGTCGACCGCGCTGTTCCAAATCACTTTTATTTTCGGATTTTGCGTGATGCGTTGTTGTAAAATTTTCTCGCCGCGGAATTGATCGCGGCGGTGAATCATGATTACTTCCTTGGCGTGGTGGGTCAGATATAACGCTTCTTCCATCGCGGTATTGCCGCCGCCTACAATTGCCACGGTTTTATTTTTGAAAAAGAATCCATCGCAAGTCGCACAGCCCGATACGCCATAACCGCGGAAATATATTTCCGATTCAATGCCCAGCCATTTCGCCTGCGCGCCAGTGCAAATGATCACGGCATCGGCGGTATAGGTATGTTCATCGCCATGGGCGGTAAAGGGCTTCGATTTGAAATCGACGCTGGCGATATGGTCGGTAATAATTTCGGTACCGACATTTTTCGCCTGTTCGTACATTTGTTCCATCAATTGCGGGCCTTGGACCGCATGGGCGAAGCCAGGATAGTTTTCGACATCGGTTGTAGTCATCAATTGGCCGCCCGGTTGCAACCCCGTTACCAAAACAGGCTGGAGGGCTGCGCGTGCTGCATAGATAGCAGCTGTGTACCCCGCAGGGCCACCGCCAATAATCAATAGTTTTGAATGTTTTAACGGTTTTTTAGCAGCGCTCATGGTCATTAACCTTTGTTATTCTTTTATATAAACTATGCCTTTTTTTAGAATTTTCTACTTGCGAAGGCAAGCGAATCTGTTTAAAACGAAGCAACATCCGTTCAAAAATCAGACTTATCCTATAAATATCTTATGAGATTGCTGATTTTAGAGTGGATTATTCAAGGTAAAATGTAGAGAACAATAATAGTTTAAAAATTGCACTGTCATCATAACATTGCAATCTTTCTTGTTGGGAGTCATTTATGAAGAGAATTAAGTTAGACAAAATCGATCGTCAAATTTTACGCGACCTGCAGGGCAATGGCCGCATGACCAATGTGGAATTGGCGCAACGCGCCGGTATTTCCGCGCCACCTTGCTTGCGCCGCGTCCGCGCGCTGGAAGAATCCGGCTACATCAAAGGTTATCATGCCGATCTTTCCGCCGAAGCGTTAAATTACGGCGTATGCGTGTTTGCGTTGGTCGGTTTGGCCAGCCAATCCGAAGGCGATTTGAAATCGTTCGAATCCCGCATCAACAGCTGGCCGATGGTTCGCGAATGCCACATGATGGCCGGTGAAACCGATTTCATTTTGAAAATCGTCGCGCATAACTGGGACGATTACCAAAAATTCTTGACCACCCAATTGACCGCAGCCCCAGGCGTTGCCAACGTCAAATCGATGTTGTGCGTACGCACCAGCAAATATGCTCCAGGCGTGCCGGTGGACGAAGAAGATTTTTCCAAAGCCGCTTAATGGTTTCGAGAATCGAATATCAAAGGCGCCCTCGGGCGCCTTTTTTATTCCACTTGAATTACTTGCCGGGAATGAGTGCCCAAACTCCAACTCATGCTAGCCATTGTGACGCCTTGTCTTGGCGGGTTATCGGTTGCCATATGTGTCACAATAACTAATCGGCAGTTGGTATCTTTGATGATGCCTCGCAATTCCGTTAATGTTCGAAAAGCGGCGGGATCTCCATTTTGCCGGGTTAAATCCTCAAACTGTAACCAATCCTGGCCGAAACTTGCCCAATCTCCCGGATGGGCGATAGAAAGCGCGCATTGTTGCGCATATTCTTCGTACCCGCGAATTAAAACGGGAATGGCAACGCCTTGAACATTCTGCATTAGAATTTGTGCGGCCGCTTTTGCATAAATTTCCTGCCAAACTTCACGCTGGGATTTTTTATCGGCCGCTTTGTAAGACATTTCGACCAGCAGACTTTCGTCTAATCCGACCGCGTGCAATATTTCCAATTTTTTTTGGTTAAAAACCACCGCAGGGCTGAAGAAATAAAATCTTTGGCATCTTTCCGCAAGCTCTATGGGTAGTCCAGTTCTGGCATGTTGATCCGTGATCAATTGCCGCCAAGTATTTAATGCGGATCCCAAACTGTTAAGACTAACGGTATCCCGCATTTTTGGAAAATAACGGGAAGCGTGTAGCGATCTTCCTTTAATTGTAAGAAACGCGATTCTATGATCGGTTCTAATTTCGCGGCTATCCATTTATTATGTACCCTTTGGTACAAATCTTAACTTTATGATCTGGATCTGTACAGTTCTTTTTCAGATATTTTAAAGGCTGATATTTTCATGAAATAAAACAGCCAAAAATTCGATTGTATGTAACATATTGAATTATATTGATTTTATCTTCCATTTTTCGTACAAACGCCCGTAAATTAAATTTCACAAAATAGTAACAATATGTTATAACCTTTAAAGAAATAAATAAATACATAATGGATAAGGGTATGCAGGATTTTGATGATGTTAAAGACATATTTATGTCTTCCGATTATTTTTTTGGGTTACAGCAGCGTTTAACCAATTACCGCAAGGTATTGCGCGGCGAAAAAGGTCTGATCGGATCTTTGGAAGATTACGACAAATTGATGAAATGGGCTACGGAAGTCACTTCCGATATGCAGGAACGACGCTGGCTGGAACCAAAACAGCCATCCAAAATACGCAGCAAAATTGGCCGCGAAGCAAAAGCCCTATTCGTGCATCAATGTTTGGTCGAAGCGGCCGATATTGTGTGCGCCGATTTTATGAAGCAATATAAAACCCTTCCAAAAGATTCCGAAGCGGCCAGCGATTTGGCGTGGGGCGCTGTGCATAGAATCCGCGCGATTATGGAAATCGCGGCTGGCAGCGAATCAATAGGGGAATATAAGGGTATAAAAGTTAAGCCGGAAAAACCAGATTTTGTTGATATAGATGATTGTTTGGACGATGCAGAAGAGCGATTGTCTGCGCCGAAACAATCTTCGTTTTTCGGGGATGAAAATTCATTTCGCACCGGCGGAGTTGTCGATGGCGGCAAAACGATTTTAGGATATGTATCGCACCGTTCGATTATAGACAATGTCGGTGGCCCCATAAGCTATGCACCGAATTTCCCTGCGGCGGAAAGCCATGCCTTGGCCGCTATGATGCAAGTGATTGCAAAAATCCATGACC
>CAZYJI010000011.1:41022-68143 GCA_964647725.1 uncultured Alphaproteobacteria bacterium | reverse complement strand
AAATCATAATATTGCGTCGCATCAATATCATAACTAATAAAGATACAATTTTTCAATCGCTCTTATTTTACTTAATTTTTTCGTTGCCCAAGTGTTCTTTTTAAGATATAACTTTTCCCCAGTGCTAAAAGTTAATAAGTGTCAAAAGGCAAAAATGCCATCGGCAAAAGGTTAACAGGCAAAGTTTACAAGTCTAATTTATATGGAGGATTAAGGGTCATGGGTAACAATAACATTGGCAAAATTGCATTAACAGCGGCTTTGGGCGTAACCGCAGCCTCTATGGTTGGTTGCCAAACTCCTAGTCAAGGCTATAACACTAGCAAGCAGGTGCTCACTCGTAATGCATCGGTAAAATTAAGCGGTCAACAAGTAGAAGTGGCTAGCGCCGCTGACCCTACGAAAAATGAAACCGTTATTCAGTCGGTGGCAAAATTAGACGGCGAAGGCGTTTTCATCTCTTCCGCGGAAGATGGTAAAATGCTGGCCAAAGTTCAAGGCCCAAAAGGCGAAGTATATTGCTATGAAGGCGTGATGAATGTAAATGCCAAAGTATTGGATGCGGCAACCGCTACCGCGGATCGCACTTTATTCTTCTCCAAAGAAGCGGCATTTTCGATTACCCAATTACAAGTTCTTTCCGCAGCGGATTTCCAAACAAAAGCGGATGCTGCCATTGCCGTATTACAAAGCTCTAACCCAAGCGGCGTGTTGACTGGCGTATTTCGCGCGCCCGGTTTTAATCCTAACGATCCGACCAGCAGCTCGTTGACGGATTCTATGGATGGAACCCAGACCTTGCGTGTCCGCAATCCGGCATTGATTCCGATTTTGAATACTGGGGAGGGTTATAATGCAACTGCCGCCGCGGTGTTTTTAGAAGCTTTGCGTAAACGCTTGAACGAAGAATCCAAGCCGGCCGCTGAACCAGTACAAAAAACCTCGGCGGTATGGACTTTGCCTAATGGCCAAGTTGCCATGGCAGTTCGCAGCGCCAATGTTCGCGCAAGAGCATAAAAACAAATACCGAGACACATATACAAAATTCCATTTAAGGAGATCACATGCGCAATAAATTTTTAGGCATGGTAGCAGGTTTAGCAGGTGCGATCACATCGCAAACCATGGCGCAGCCAGTGGGTTTAGATGATAGCAACGCTTCCCCAAGCGTAATGCAGTCGGATTCGCCAAAAAACGTTTTTAAATCCGATGGCGATTTGCATATCGCCGTTTCAAACGGCATGCACTTGGCCTTTTATGATGGCAAATACGGTATTATCACCAAATTTAATCCAGCAGCGCTTGAAGAAATTGCCAAACAAACCGCCGAAGCCGGTTTTGGGAACAGCAATCCCGATGGCGTGCCATTCCTGGTGATCGGAGAAGATCAAGCCAATGGCTTGTTGAAATTGATGGCGGACAATGCGTTGGCTGGCGATTCTGTGCGTTATTACAGCGGTGCTTTGGATAAAGACGATATCGAACGCGGCGTTGGCGGCAATTACTATTTTAATGCGGTTTGGGATATTCAAGCCGATGATTCGACCCCAGTTGCATTCAATTCCGTGGGCGAAGCGCAAGCGCAATATTTGGCGCAACAAAAATTAGCCGAGCAAGCGCGATTAGCCGCCGCCAATGAAAATACCACAGAGCAAGATACTGGCAATCAACCCATCAATGGCCGTATTACGACATTGGCGGCAACGGATATGCCCGAATTATATGCCGGGCTGATGAACGCCGATCAAACGAATAACGGCACTACGTCCCAAGGCCCTGTAAATGGAACTGTAGTGACGGAAGAAAATGGAGCCACAGTAACGACCGAAGATGGAACCGCCGTTACCCATGATACAAACACTGTTTCCCTCCCAATGACCATAAATGTTGTGGATGGAGCCGAAAATACAGAATCGGTAAACAATACCGTTCCAGCGGAAACTGCTCCAGTCGTAAAGAGTGTTTCTGGTGCCGATTTCGAAGGCAAAATCTATGTTTTAAAATCCGATCCAAGTGTGGCGTATGTTGTCACGGATAGTGAACAATATCCGGTCGGTGTCATTCCGGGCTTTAAACTGGAAGCTTTGCAAGAAATTTCCAAGCAAACGAATGACATCAGCTTTTGGTCGCTTAATGTCAACACCGACACAATTCCATTGACGTATGCCGAAGGCGATGCAGCGGTCACTATGTTGCAGCAAGTGCAATCTTTGATCAAAGCGGGCGATGTTTTGGAAGTTGCAACTTTTGATGCGGAATATATAGAACGGGAAGGATCCAATACTGTTCTTATTTCTGCGGATAATATTAAAGCGGCTGGTTTTTCCGCCGCTAGATCCGAAACCTCGGCATTGGCAGAGTTAGTTGAAGATCAATTAGATGATCTTGCCAAAGCTCCGGCTTCGGCACCAAGCAATGTAGCAACCGTGACGGATGCAGCTGTTACAGAGCCATTCAGTCCTATTCAGCCTGATCCAGCATCGCAATTGGCGCCAACCGAAGGCATGGTTGTTTCCGGACCTGTTGTAGTTGATGAAACCAACTCGGCTGCTTCGGCTCCTGTTGATCCGGCTGTGACGGCATCATCGGCTGAGCCAACCGCGAATAACACTCCGGCTGCGGAACCCGCAGCGACCGCAGCAGCTGCATCTGATGCGGCACCGACTGTCAATACGGACGCAGTATTGTTGCAATTGGGACAAGCATTCTCCAACAATGATTCTGGTTATGCTTTGACGTATAATGCCGAAGGCAATATTTATGTGCTGACCACAGATGGGCCAGTTTATAAATTGGCAACTACAGTCCAGTTAGAAGATTTATCTTTGTCGACTTTTGAAGTGATCGAAGTAACAGAAGTTACCGGCGAAGAACAAGTACGAGTCATTCAAAGTGCCCAAGCCGAGATCAATACAACGATCGGTATTCTACAAACTTATAATTCAAACGATGTGGCCGGTAATTATCAACTGGGCCTAGTCGAAGTAATGGCCATGACCGGCGATGTATTGGTGTTGACACAAGCCCAAGATTTGCGCGGCAATGTGGACGTATTACGTTCTGTTGCAAATAATATGAAAACTGGCGCTGATTGCTTGGTTCCAGAAACAGCTGTGGTTGTTCCGCAAGCGGTGGCACCTTCTGTTGCCGTAAATAGCGATCTTCCAAATGGATGGAGCGTGTTTGCAGAATCGTCCGAACAAGATCCTATGCTGTATATTTTTGATAACAATACAGGCCCTATTAGCCATCTGAGGCCAACGGCGAAAACAGCCACCACTGCAGCTATCGATACAGCAGCGCCAGTGACAGCTTTGCCTGATCCTGATGCGCCAGCAATGAAAACCGTGGTACCAGCAGGTACTAACCCTGCGTTGGCTACATCTAATCCAGATGCGCCTGCAATGAAAACGGTCGTGCCGGAAGGCATTAATCCTGCGTTGACTGGATCGAATCCTGATGCGCCGGATACGTCTGTTCCGGCTGGATCCATTGATCCGATCTTGGCTGGTTTGGTCGATGGTGTTGTCAACAAAACTGGCGGTTACGGTGTTGTTTATAATTATGACGACATTTCTTACTTCATCGATTCCAACGGAGCAGTATACCGCTTTGCCGTGCCGGCGCAGCCAGCGGCTGTTCCTGGTGTAGTGCGCTACTTTAGCGATTTCGAAGCTATGGGCGGTAAAAAATTGACCGTTGATGTGACCGAAGTTACCGGCGATGAAAAAACGCAGGTAATTAACGAAACAAAACTGGCAATCGGTATGTATAATTCTTCGTTGCAAACTCCAGGCAGCGATAATTCTGGCCTGGTGAATAAAGCAATTGGTCTTGCGCAAGTATCGATTGCCGATGGCAAAATGCAAGTTACCGAAGCTGAATTAGTAAAAACTAATATGCCGTATTCCGCCGATGTTGTCGGTAAATTAAATACGGCGGTAGTGGGTTCGTCTTCTTCTCCTGCGTCATCTTCTCCAGCAGTGGTAAAAACGGCGGACGAAACGGCTAAAAATTCAGCTCCTGCAAAAGGTGGCGATGATGCCGCTGCTGCGGGAACTGGCAAAGATGCTGTTCCGACAACGGTCGAAAAACCGCGTAGCTGGTTGGAATGGACTTTGGCTGGTGTGGCCGCAGCCCTTGGTTTAGGTTGGTTGACGAGCATTAGAAAAAATAGCAAGGCAAAGCAAAAAGCATTGTCCGATGCAGACGTAATCAAGCAATTAAAGCAGCAGCAAGCTCTTATGGGGAAGGCTCTTATTGCATTGATTGAACAGTCCAACGCTATTGCAAACAAGCTGAACGCCCTTGCACCGGCCGGACAGCAAGTTGCTCAAATTGATGCCAATGAATTTTTGAAGGGCTTTGAACTTATGCTTAATACCGATGGCCAGGTTGTTGCGAAGCCAGAGGGCCAGACTGTTGCTGCAAACACATCGCCGTCGGCGCCAGCTAAATCAGCTCCGCGTGGTCATGTAACCACGCCCGCATTAGGATTGGTAGCTGGAGCTGTGACAGCGGCAGCGGCAGTCACGGGTTTGGTAACTTCGCGGGAGGCGGCGGCTAGCAGCGTGGCTCCTGTGGCAGCACAAGTAGATACCCAAGTAACGGGTCCAGAACCAAAAGTGGTTGGACAGGCTCAGCCTGCTGCGGCGCGTAAGGTCAGCATTGATTTCGGTACCGGCGTATATCAACAAGCCGTATTGGAAGATGCAAATGCCAGCACAACGAACGATACTGGATCCCCATATGGTACCTTTATCACAGGTCCTATGTTCCAGGGTTTGATGCGGGTGCGCTAGATTCATAAATTAACCATAAATAGACTGTAACTTTGATCGGAGCCTTGCTAGAAATAGCGAGGCTCTTTTTTTATCTTCTCCGCCTTACCGCAATCTTATTCCACCAAAGGTGTATTCATGAAACGCTTGGCATTAATTTCCCTGTTATTTTTAGGCTTAACCGGATGTGTCGCGCCGACTATGACGGGGCCGGGATCGTCGATCGATCGCGGTTTGATCGATGCGGAACGGCAGAAACAATATGATTTGGCGGTTGAAGAAAATTTAAAACAATATGAACGGTTAAACCGGGTTGGATTCCCGATTTTGCGTGCCAATGCCGATTGGTGCGGCCGTGATGGACGTACCCGGCCAAGCATCGGTTTGTTGGTGGCAGGTACCGCGAAAATGAAAGATCCAACCAAGGGCGCCTTGAAACGGGTTTTGGAAATGGATAGCGACGGCGCGGTTGTAACCGGTGTTCCATCGGGCTCGCCGGCGTCGGAAGCGGGATTGAGGCGCGGCGATAGGATCGTGGCATTAAATGGCCAGACAATTAATGATCAAACCAATTCGCAGGAATTGGTGAATAGTTTGAAAAAAGCCGCCGATAAATCCTTTAGCGATCAAAAACCCGTAACCTTGGCGATTAACCGCAATGGCGCGTCGATGACCAAAAATGTAACGCCAGTTTTGACCTGCGACTTTTTGCTGGGCATTGAAAACAAGGATCCGATCAACGCCTTCGCCGATGGCAAAAATATTGTATTCACCAAGGGCATGATGCGTTTTGCCAGCGATGATGACGAGCTGGCGGTGGTTATGGGCCATGAACTGGGCCATAATTTGAACCGTCATATTGATGCCAAGAAAACCAATGCTGCTGGCGGATTATTATTAGACATATTGGCGGCAGCCGGCGGCGTAAATACAGGCGGCACATTCAGCGGCCTTGCCGCCGGGGCGTACAGTCAGGATTTCGAACGCGAGGCGGATTATGTAGGATTATATTTAACCGCGCGCGGCGGATATGATATCGAAGATGCGCCGAATTTCTGGCGGCGGATGGCGATTGAAAGTCCAGCATCGATCAAAGACAGTCACGGTTCCTCGCACCCGCCAACGCCGGAAAGGTTTTTGGCTCTGGAATCGACGGTAAATGAAATCGAATCCAAGTTGTCGTCGAAACGCAAGCTGGAGCCGGATAAGAATCTGCGATTTTAAAAATGTCATCCCGAATCCCCGAATGGGGTGAGGGATCGCCAGATGTAAGGCCTTATGTCTGTAGATCCCTCGCATTCGCTCGAGATGACAGATGACTAAGATTTTTTCGAATAACGCTCGATTGCGATTTTCAGCGTTTGCTTTAACTGCTGACCGACTGCGCCACCATCGCCATTGATTTTTTGCGCGACGACAATGTGCATAGTGTCAATATGTGCTTTGATGATTTCCATCTGCGGGCCGCTAGCCATTTTGAGGCCATCGGTAAAATCGAACAGGAAGTTGGCAAATTCGGTGAGCAAGGGATAGCCGAAACTCGCGCCTTGGCCGCGCAATTCATGCACCAGCATATTTATTTTGCGAATAAAGGGTGTTTGTAATTCGCCCTGCACGGCGGAGCATTTTTGGAAAGCTTCTTGCAGTTCCACCAATTCGGTATTGGCGCTTTCGGTGTAATTTTTCGAAATATCTTCCACTTTTTTCTCGGCGCGAGCGATGATTGCTGGATCGATGCTGCCCATCTTGCCGGGTATGCCACCCACTTTTTCGCGCAGTTTGTTTGGCAGAATAACTTCTTTAGATTTCTTTTTCTTTGGGTCAAATGGAGGATTCGCCATGATTATTCCCCATCCTTTTTACTGCTAGCGCGCCGGTCAGGGAAATCGATAGGAATGATACGACGCCGGCGGTCAGGCCCGATAAAACTCTCGCTGATAATAAATTTGCGCGGACGATCGATTACTGTCAATAAATGGTCGGTAAGACTTTTTACCGAAATAGGTTTTGCCAGAAATTCGGTGATGCCAGCATCGCGCGCTTCTAAAATACGTTTTTGATCGCTATATCCGGTCAGCATGATAAAAGGCGTGTACCGAATGCTTTCGGTTTTATGGGCGCGCATCCATTTCAATAATTCAATGCCGGATACCGGCTCCATCATCCAGTCGGAAATGACAATGTCGAAATTATAACTTTCTTCATAACCACTGTTGCGGTTGGCTTGGGGATCGATCATTTTCATGGCCGTGGCGCCATCGGGCGCATAATTCACTCTACCAACCCCTAATTCGCGTAAAATTTCAATTACTAAACTGCGCATCGACCGGCTGTCATCGGCGACAAGGACTTGAAGATTTTCCAGCTTGTAATGATGCGGGGATTTTTGCTTACCGGTGCTCATGGAACAACATATAAAATGAAAAAAAGCCTTAGTGTGTATAAGGGTATTTATAGGAAAATCAGCGTATTGCCAAGCAAATACCCAATAAGTGCCTAGGAAACAACCAATTTCCTAGGGATATCCCGCTGATTGTTAAAAATACGGGTATTTTAAGCGTTCATTAGCCCGTCGTAATATCATAATGGTGCAACGCTTGTTCCAGGGTATTCGGGATAAAGGCCGGGTTCAGTAATTTAACGATATTGATTCGATTGAATACACCTAAAACATTTGGATGTAGGCCGATTAAATATACTTTTTTCTGTTGCGATTGGATTTGGTTGATGGTTTCTTCAATCGCCAACGCCGATGATGTGTCCACAAAATAAACCTGCGTCATATCCAGGAATATCGCATCGTAAGAATCAAATTGCCCTAAACGCTGCGCCATGCCGCTGGCGGCGCCGAAACTTAAGGGGCCTTGCAAATGATACAGCATGATTTTGTCTTGATGTTTTTTTAGCAAATCTTTGCTTTGCGGATCCAGCCGCGCGTCCAGGCTGGCCCAATCGACCGGGCGCATCAATTCCAATTGCGCGTCGGCCAGGGATTTAACCAAATGCAGGGCGGCCAAAATTACCCCCGCCAGGACCGCCGTGATCAAATCGACCGTGACGGTCAATACCACCACCATCAGCATTAAAAAGATTTTGAATCGCGGCGCGGATTTGAATTTTTTGATGTAATGCCAATCGATAATATCATACCCGACTTTTAATAAAATTCCGGCCAGCACGGCGTGCGGAATGTGCGATGCCAATGGGGCCAGGCCCATCACCAAGGCCAGCAGAATCAGCGCATGAAAAGCCCCGGAAATCGGCGTGCGTCCACCCGCACGAATATTGACGCCCGTGCGCATCGTTGCGCCGGATCCAGCCAATCCGCCAAAAAGGCCGGAGATGATATTGCCGATACCTTGGCCGATCAGTTCTTTGTTGGGTTTGTGATACACCCGCGTCATGCTGTCGGCGACCGTTGCGGTCATCAGACTATCCAAATTGCTAAGGCAAGCCAGCATCAGCGCGGGGACGATCAGCGTATAAATTTCACCCAATCCTATTTCCGGCCAGCGCGGCATTGGAAAGCCAGTTGGGATTTCGCCAATTTGCGGCGCGGCGTTCAGAATAAAAAAACCGATGATCGTGCCTAAAACCAGGGCGACTAGGGGCGATGGAATAATATCGGTAATTTTTTTTGGCGTGAATACAACGATGCCAAGGCTGATAAGGCCCAATATCACCGCATGCCAATTTGGGTCAGCCCAATATTGTGGCATCATGGTGATTGCCTGGGGAATATCGGCAAAACTAGTGTGGCCGGACAAAGTTGCGATTTGCAGGATTATAATAATGATGCCAACGCCGCTCATAAACCCAGAAATGACCGGATAGGGCACCAACGATATATATTTGCCCAGTCGCAGCCAACCGCTGAGAATTTGAAAAACACCAGCGAGGATAATCGCCGCAAAACACATTTCCGGTTGATAGGGGAATTGCGCGACAATCGTTGCCATCAATACGGTCATCGGCCCGTTGGGACCGGATACTTGCGCGGGGGCGCCGCCAAACAAAGCTGCGAAGAACCCAAGAAATATGGCGCAATACAGCCCGGCGCTGGCGCCAAGGCCGGACGCGATGCCAAAGGCAAGAGATAAGGGCAGGGCGACAACCGCGGTGGTCAATCCGCCATATAAATCGCCTTTAACATTACCGAAATGCAGATGGTAAAAAATCGGTTCGCCAATAGGCGCATAGGTTTTTTGTGCTGGAGAGAACATGCTCCATGCTAGATCGGCAAGGGCCTAAGGTGCAAGCATTGCAATCCATAGCGCTTTAAAATGCTGTTTGGCTGCGTTTTTCGTGCCTATAAAAAAGGGGCCGAATAAACGGCCCCTTTTTATCGTAGCACTCAATATTTTAATAAACGGCGCGGCTATAATACCAGGTATTATAGGTTGGCGTGGTCCAATAAGACGACCAATGATAGGCCGGTTGATAGGTCGGCGTATAATAAATGCCGTTTCTGGCTTGGTATTCCAGGAACGATTGGCGGCTCAGGCTGAATCCCGGCCATTGATGATATTGCGCCGTTTCAAAATTGCTGGTGGCTTTATCGATGGCGGTGCGCAGCATGCCGCGTGTTTCCGGCAATAAAATCATGCTGGCCATGCCCGAACGCAAACCGTAACGGGTAAAATGTTCTCCTGCCCATGTGTCTAGTTCATCGGTGGTGAAACGGCTCGCCATGGTTTTGATGTTATGGTTGCGGATGGTTTCCCAATCGATATTGGCTTTGATGTAATCGCACAGTATTTGATGGTTGATCGGCAATACTTTGCGGGCGTGGTCTTCGATCATGCTATCGGCCAGCCATTCTACCGGCAATACGCGTTCCAACCGTTCCGCGGAACGAAGACGCGTGTCTTGAAGATCGGTATCGATGGCAAAACTTGGTTGCGCAATGGCAAGAATAGCGATGGTCAATGCAAATAGAATTGGTTTCATTCGGATCCCCTGAATCAGTTTAGTTTTGGACTATGGTGTCTTGATCCGATTAAGATACAGAAAATTGGTTAATAAATTATTATGATTTTTCAATGAATTTAACATTGAATATTAAGGTAATTGTTGAATAAAAAATGCATGAATTTACCGATGATCGTTTCACTGTCGCGATAATTTCGGACGACGTTATTAAATTTATTCTCGGGCTTTTTGCTTAATTCACTGACACCTAATCTTTTTACGCTATGATAAAAGAAGATCAATTCTCTCGAGGTTGCCTGTGACCGATTCCAACCGTATTTATATTTTTGACACTACTTTGCGCGACGGCGAACAATCGCCCGGCGCTGCCATGAATTTGGATGACAAAGTGCGCATCGCGCACGCCCTCGAAGAAATGGGCGTCGATATTATCGAAGCCGGATTTGCGATATCCAGCAATGGCGATTTCGCCGCCGTCGAGGCCGTTGCCAAAACCATTAAAAACGCCGTTGTTTGCAGCCTGGCGCGCGCGCAGAAAAAAGACATCGACCGCGCCGCCGAAGCATTGAAACATGCCGTGCAACCGCGTATTCACACCTTCATCGCCACATCGCCCGTGCACATGCAGCACAAATTGAATATGACCCCCGATCAGGTATTAGAGGCTGTACGTGAATCCGTGTCGCACGCCCGTAAATTGTGCGACAATGTAGAATGGAGTGCCGAAGACGCCTGCCGTTCCGATCATGATTTTCTGCTGCGTTGTGTGGAAACCGCGATTGCCAGTGGCGCGCGTACCATCAATATTCCCGATACGGTTGGATATCACGTTGTCGGCGAATATGGCGAATTGATTCGTTTGATCAAAAACAAAGTGCCGAATATCGACAAGGCGATTCTTTCAACGCATTGTCACAACGATCTGGGTCTTGCGGTGGCGAATTCCTTGGCGGGTGTCGAGGCTGGCGCGCGCCAAGTCGAATGCACCATTAATGGCCTTGGTGAACGGGCGGGTAACGCGGCGCTGGAAGAAATCGTGATGGCGATGAAAACACGGCCAGACCGCTTGCCATACAAAACCAATATTAAAACCGAAATGATTACCAATGCCTCGAAATTGGTTTCCGGGGTTACGGGGTATCACGTGCAATATAACAAGGCAATTGTCGGAGCGAATGCCTTCGCGCATGAATCCGGCATCCACCAGGACGGCATGCTGAAAAACGCGCAGACTTATGAAATCATGACGCCGGAATCGATCGGGTTAAACCGTTCGGAATTGCCGCTGGGTAAATTGTCCGGCCGCAACGCGTTCAAGGCGCGGATCAAGGAATTGGGTTATGAACTGGGCGATAATGCGCTGGTCGAGGCGTTTGCAAGGTTCAAAGATCTCGCGGATAAAAAACGGCATATTTACGATGCGGATTTACTGGCGTTATTGCAAGGCGACATCGTGCGCGAGCACGAAGCCGTGGTATTAAAAAGTCTACAATTGGTCACCGGTACCGACAGCATGCCGATGGCTCGTGTTGAATTGCTGGTCAATGGCAAAAAACGCACCGGTCAAATGTCCGCCGGCGGCAGTTTGGAGGCAACCTTTGCTGCCATCGATCTGGCTTTTGGCGAATTTTCGGCGCAATTCGATTCTTTTTCCATCAAGGCCGTTACCGAAGGCGTCGATTCGCAGGCCCAGGCCAGCGTTCGTTTGAAATATGACGGAATCAATATGAACGGGGTAGGGGTATCGAACGATACGTTGCTGGCTTGCGCCTATGCCTATGTCAACGCATTGAACCGGATTATTGCAAAAATATCCGGCCCATCCAAAACGGTCAATTAGCCCTAAAAGAACGGACTTTCGAACTATCCACAGATGGTGTGCCTTGGGCTTGCCATAAAGGCGCATTATATCTTCATAATTCTGGTGACAAAGACCTGTAAAACCGACTAAATTACTGGCTCTTCAAAATTCATCGGATACCCAAAAATTTCTCATAAAAAGGCAGAAAATATGTTTGCAGGCTTGAAAGGCTTTATGTCGTCGGATATGGCGATCGATCTCGGCACCGCTAATACTTTGGTTTATGTACGCAATCGCGGCATCGTTTTGAACGAACCGTCGGTTGTTGCGATCAATGAAAACAAAGGCAAGCGTCAAGTGCTCGCGGTCGGTAACGAAGCCAAGCTGATGTTGGGCCGCACGCCTGGAAATATTCACGCCATTCGCCCATTGCGCGATGGCGTTATCGCCGATTTCGATGTCGCCGAAGACATGATCAAAGAATTCATCCGCAAAGTGCATAACCGCAGAACATTCACCAGCCCGCAAATTATTATTTGCGTTCCATCGGGATCGACGGCTGTGGAACGCCGCGCTATTCAAGAATCGGCGGAATCCGCCGGCGCACGCCGCGTATTTTTGATTGAAGAGCCTATGGCGGCCGCAATCGGCGCCGGATTGCCGGTGACTGAAGCAACCGGATCCATGGTGGTCGATATTGGCGGCGGCACCACCGAAGTTGCGGTTCTGTCGCTCGGCGGTATCGTATACGCGCGTTCGGTGCGCGTTGGCGGCGATAAAATGGATGAAGCGATTATCGCCTATCTGCGCCGCACACAAAATTTATTGGTTGGCGAATCCAGTTCCGAGAAAATTAAAAAGGAAATCGGCTCGGCCTGCCCACCGGCGCAAGGCGATGGCCGCGTGATGGAAATCAAGGGCCGCGATTTGGTATTGGGCGTGCCACGCGAAATGCGCATCACCGAACGCCAGATTGCCGAGGCATTGGCGGAGCCCGTATCGCAAATTATCGAAGCGGTCAAAGTGGCCTTAGAACAAACCGCGCCGGAATTGGCGGCGGATATTGTCGATAAAGGCATCGTTCTAACTGGCGGCGGCGCGTTATTGTCGAACCTCGATCTGGTTCTGCGCCGGGCGACGGGATTGCCGGTGTCGATTGCTGATGACCCGTTGACCTGCGTTGCCCGTGGCACTGGCCGTTGTTTGGAAGAAATGCGGACCCTGCGCAGCGTGTTGTTTAGCGCTTATTAGGTCCTTAAGGACTTGCATAAGATCTACTCTGGTCCAACAAAATCCTGGGATTTTGTTGAATTTATTGAATATTTACGCTTTTGTGACTAAAATCATATTGTCATGAAAATCCAAAAACGCTTGCGCTTATTTTCCGCAACGCGCGTGTCCTACTGGCCGCGTGTGACGTTTTTTGCGCTGACATTATTATGCTTGATCATGCTGTCGGTGCAAATGGGCGCGCCCAATGCCTATGCCGGGTTTCGGATTTTATTTATGGATACGATCAACCCGGTTTTATCGTTCACGTCCAGCGTAACCCAAGGCATTTCTGAAACTGTCACGAATCTTACGGATATTTCCAGCCTGCGTTCCGAAAATGCGCGGCTGATGGAAGAAAACCGGCAATTGAAAGCCGCCGAGCAAACGGCAGAGAAATTGACCGATGAAAACGCGCAATTGCGCCGCATGCTCCAAGTCGTTCCGGAAAAGCCGGCGAAATTTATTACCGCGCGGATTATTTCCGATACCAGCAACGGGTTGGTGCGCAGTTTGATTATCAATGGCGGCCGCAATCAAAATATTAAACGCGGCCAGGCGGTTTTGGCCGAAGGCAATTTTATCGGCCGGGTGCAAGACGTGGCGGATGACGCCTCGCGTGTAATCCTAATTACCGATTTCGCATCGAAAATTCCGGTGATTGCCGGGCCGTCGTCGCAACAAGGCATTTTAAGCGGCGATAATTCCGATGTTATTGAATTGTTGTATATAGGCCAGCCACAATCGGTCAATCCAGGCGACGATGTGTTGACATCCGGCAAGGGCGGCGGTTTGCCAGCTGGATTGCCGGTCGGTAAGGTGGCGCGCTGGAATGGCACGGAATTCAGCGTGATTCCAAATGCGGATTTGGCCGGGTTGCGGTATGTGCAAGTCGCGGATTTCGGCCTTGCCAGCATGATCGAAGAATTGGCCAAAGTGGTCAAATCGCATTAAATCCTTTACCTGCCGCGATCTTCGGTTTAATTTCCCTTTATGCCTTCCAGCAAACTTTCCTTTTTCCGGCGTCCGGATCAATTTTACCCCTGGCTGATGTTTTTGTTATTCAGCCTGTTCATATCCATTATCATGGCGGTACCATGGCCGGTGTTGAACGTGCACGTCATCATGCCGAATTTCATGCTGATGGTTTTGTTTGTCTGGATTATTTTGCGCCCTGAAATTTGCCAGTACAGCATATTTTTTGCGCTCGGTTTATGGCAGGACATGTTGCTGTCGATTCCGCTTGGAATTCATGCTGTCAGCAATTTGGTATTGCTGTACGCGATTTCCCAATTTCGCCAATATATTTTCGCGCGGAATTTTGATTTTATCGCCTTGTGCTTTGCCATGACCAGCGTTGTATATATCGCGATGATATACAGCATCGCTTTCTTGTTTTTCGGTTATCACGCCAATATTGCGGTATTTGCCGTAAAAATTCTGACCACCAATTTATTG
The DNA here is from genome assembly GCA_964647725.1 of uncultured Alphaproteobacteria bacterium. Lineage (GTDB taxonomy): Bacteria > Pseudomonadota > Alphaproteobacteria > SHNJ01 > SHNJ01 > SHNJ01. Next base: position 53,902 of record CAZYJI010000011.1, on the reverse strand, counting down.
TTCCCGCCGATCTTCGCGATTTTATTGCGTTTGCACCGTGGGATTGTCCATTTGTCCGCAACCCGTCTGCGATAGATCATGAGCCGTGATTACGAACGCCAAAGACAATTTTCCCGCCGCGCTTTTTTATTCGGCGTCGGGCAGAGCGCGATCGTGGCCGCCTTGGTGGCAAGATTATATTATTTGCAAGTTATTGAAGGCGAGCGGTACGCGGTATTATCCGAAGAAAACCGGATCAATTTGCAATTAATCATTCCGCCGCGCGGCATTATCAAGGACCGCAATGGTGTGATATTGGCGGAAAACGCACGCAATTTCCGGCTAAATTTTATCCCGGAAAAATCCGACCGTAATCAAACCACGCTGGATTATCTGGCGGAAATACTGGATCTGACGCCGAATGAAATCGACCGGATTTTCAATGAAATGGAAAAACGCAAGGCGTTCGATCCGATTTTGGTGCGCGACAATCTGAAATGGGATGTGGTGGCGAAACTGCATCTGAACAATATGGATTTGCCAGGCGCGAGCATCGAAGTTGGGCAAAGCCGTTTTTATCCATTTGTGGATGTCACATCGCATGTGCTGGGTTATGTCGGGCCGGTATCGGAATATGAATTGAATAAAAATATTTTCGGCAACGATCCCATTTTGCGCACGCCGCAATTGCGCGTCGGCAAAAAAGGTATCGAAAAACAATATGAATCGTCCTTGCGCGGCATCGCCGGATCCAGCCAGATGGAAGTCAATGCCTACGGCCGCATTATTCGCGAGCTGGAAAAAGTTGATGGCAAACCGGGCGAGAGCATGGATTTGACCATCGATATCGAAATTCAAAAACTGGCCATGGAACGCCTGGTCGGACAAAGCGGATCTGCGGTGGTGATGGATGCCAATACCGGGGGTATTTTAGCCCTGGCTTCGGCGCCGGGATTTAATCCCAATTTATTTAACAATGGTATTTCGATCAAGGATTGGGAAGAGTTGTTGAACAATGCCCGCGCGCCGCTGACCAACAAGGCGATTGCGGGTTTGTACGCGCCGGGATCGACTTATAAAATCGTTACGGCCTTGTCGGCGCTGGAATATGGAACGATCGAGCCCGGGCACCGGGTTTATTGCGACGGGGCGACCTCGCTCGGTAGTGCAAAATTCCACTGTTGGAAAAAAGGCGGGCATGGATCGCTGGATTTGATGGGAGCAATTCGTGAATCTTGCGACGTTTATTTTTACGATGTGGCGATGAAACTGGGTGTGGATAGGCTTGCGGAAACAGCGCGTAAAATCGGCCTTGCCAAGGAAACCGGCATCGATATTCCGGGCGAAAAATCCGGTCTTATTCCCGACCGGCGCTGGAAACAGACCCGTTTCAAAAAAGGCTGGCACAAGGGTGAAACCTTGGTTGCCGGTATCGGACAAGGTTATGTGTTGACCACGCCATTGCAATTGGCGGCGATGACTGCGCATGTGGTGAATGGTGGCCGGCAAGTAACGCCGCATATCCGCGTTGCCCCGGAAATGGAACAGGCGCAGGATAAAGAAGGTTTGCTGGATAAAGTATTGCGATTCAATAAACGCCATTTGGCATTTTTGAAAGAATCGATGAATCAGGTCGTCAATGCCGGCAATGGCACGGCGCATGGCGCGCGCATTGCGGAAGAAGGCATGGAAATGGGCGGCAAAACCGGCACCGCGCAGGTGAAACGCATTACCATGGCGGAACGGGCGCGGGGGGTTATCAAAAACGAAGACCGTCCTTGGAAAGATCGCGACCATGCATTATTCATTGGCTTTGCCCCGGTCGAGAATCCAAAGTATGTAACCGCTGTCGTGGTAGAACATGGCGGCGGCGGATCGGCGGTCGCGGCGCCAATTGCGCGGGACTTGTTGTTATTGGCGCAACAGCGTTTATTGCCGCCAAAACCGGCAGAGCAAACCGCGCAAGCGCCGGAAAATACTTCCACAGAAACGCCAATTTTAAATTTGGAATAGTTATAAACTAGGCCGGTTCGGTTTGACCCGGCCGTGTTGAATTCCTAGGGTAGGCCATCTTCACCGCATGAGGCCTACCTATGAACCCATATATCGAACCCCAATTGCCAGACGATACCGCCAGTATTGAAAACCCGGCACCATTGCCGCCGGTTACAATTATGACGCGCCTGCGCACGGAAACCATGGCGGAGCATCGGGCAGTTGAAAAGGCATTTAATTTAAAATCCGCGATGGAAAATATAACCGGATATAAAAATTTATTATTATGCCTGTATGGTATCCAAGCACCTTTCGAAGCGTTGTTGCGTGAGATGGATTTTCCGGTATCCATGGAAGGCCGCTGGAAAACCGATTGGCTGTACCAGGATTTGCGCCATTTAAAAGTAAGCCAAGCGGCGATAGAAAAATCATGTAAAACCAAACCCGCTTTGCCGCCCATGGAAACCCCGGCGCAAATTTTGGGAAGTATGTATGTTTTAGAAGGCTCCACCCTGGGCGGGCAATTCATTTTCAAGGCATTGCAAAGAAAACTGCCGGTCAGCGCGGAAAAAGGCGCCCGGTTTTTCGCCGGATACGGCCAAAACACCCACGAACAATGGGCCGAATTCGGCAGGGCAGCCAGCACCGTTGCGCAATCGGATGAAATGCAAGACCGCGTTATCGAAGCGGCCAAGGATATGTTCGTTTTCATGGGTAAACGCTTGGTAAGGCGGTAAACCTCACGACGGCGCTTGCGCTGAAAACCGTATCTCTTTACTATTGCCGGCAAGAGGTACAATTATCATGCGCTTTTGGGACGATCTCAAAGATACTTTTTTGCCACGGCTGCATTCGGATCTGAATCTGGCTGAAAAATTTCAGCGGCTGAATATGGTCATTGTCGGCGCAATTATGATTCTGGCGTTGATCGGCGTTTTGGCGTTGTATTCCGCTGGCGGCGGATCGTTCGATCCTTGGGCCGGTAAACATGCGATCCGGTTTTTGTTATTCCTGGCATTGATGTTTTTTATTTCCATGATCGATGGCAGATGGTGGTTGCATTACGCGCCTATATTATATACGGGCTGTTTGTTATTGCTGATCGCGGTTGAAATTATGGGATCGGTCGGCATGGGCGCGCAGCGTTGGATCGATTTCGGTTTTTTCCAATTGCAGCCGTCAGAATTGATGAAAATATGTCTGATTCTAACGCTGGCGCGGTATTATCACACCGTCAGCGCGGAACAAATGCAAAGCTGGAAAGTATTGATTGTCCCGGCGATCTTGACATTGATGCCGGTGGCCTTGGTATTGCACCAACCGAATTTAGGCACGGCGATGATCTTATTATTATGCGCGGCGACAGTGACGATTTTGGCGGGATTGCGCACCCGTATTATTGTGATTGGCGTAACCTTGGCTTTGATCGCGGTGCCGGTGGTTTGGAATTTCATGCATGATTATCAAAAACAGCGCGTGGTATCGTTTATGAATCCCGAAGCCGATCCACTCGGCAGCGGTTATCACACCATGCAATCTAAAATCGCACTGGGGTCGGGCGGTATTTTGGGCAAGGGATATTTGCAAGGAACCCAAAGCCATTTGAATTTCCTGCCCGAAATGCAGACCGATTTTATTTTTACCGTGTTCGGCGAAGAATTTGGCCTGATTGGCGGCGTATTGGTGATCGCCTTATATGTATTGCTGATTGCTTATGGATATTTGGTCGCGGCCAATGCCACCAGCCAGTTCGCCCGTTTGGTGGCGGTAGGGTTGTCGATGAACTTATTCTTATATCTATTCGTCAATGTCGGCATGGTAATGGGGTTATTGCCCGTGGTCGGCGTGCCGATTCCGCTTTTATCCTATGGCGGAACATCGTTATTAACGGTGATGATCGGATTCGGTCTGCTACTAGGGCTAGATGTACACCGCGACATACGGATTCCACTTCGCGGGACGGGGTGATTGCTTATCCCCAAAATCTTGCACAGTTCCACAGAACAAAACTTGAACGTAAAAAATGCTGTGCTAGATTATGGAAATCGATTTAGCCAAGTATTTCTAATTTTATTCTTATTTTCAATTGATTTAAAATATATAAAACTGTAATTCATTGTAAATTGATAATTAAGATACTTTTGTGCGGTATAAAATGACGCAGAAAAATAAAAAAGACATAAATTTGACTAAATTGAGCTTGCGCATACAAGGGAACTTGTTTAACTATATTTAGTAGATACTAAGTTCCTTCACCCAACATATTGTGTTTATCCACACAATATTATCCACAGATGTGCATAACTTTGGGCCAAGCGTAGGAGTTAGGTTTTATCGGCGTTCCAGGCAATAATAGCCACCCTTTAACCCTAATCCGATGCCTAAGCCCGTCATAAAAAACAGGGAGTTCGGTCCAATGCTAGATAATGCGGTACAAGTCAAATCCGGTGCGCCCGTCAACGTCGATCACAGCCGTGACGCTTATTTAACCGTGTTTGGCAAAGCCACTTTGGATGACCGCTATCTATTGCCGGGCGAGTCCTATCAGGACCTGTTCGCCCGCGTCGCCAGTTATTATGGCGATGATCAGGCGCATGCGCAGCGTTTGTACGATTATATTTCAAAATTATGGTTCATGCCGGCGACACCAGTATTGTCGAATGGCGGCACCAGCCGCGGTTTGCCGATTTCCTGCTTTTTGAACGAAGCGACCGACAGTTTGAACGGCATCGTCGATTTATGGAATGAAAACGTATGGCTGGCCGCGCGTGGCGGCGGCATCGGAAGTTATTGGGGCAATTTGCGTTCGATCGGCGAAAAAGTCGGCGCGAACGGCAAAACATCCGGCATCGTGCCATTTATTCGCGTCCAAGATTCTTTATCCCTGGCCATTTCCCAAGGCAGTCTGCGCCGTGGCTCGGCAGCATCCTATTTACCAATCGATCATCCGGAAATTGAAGAATTCATCGAATTGCGACGCCCAACCGGCGGCGATCCAAATCGCAAAGCATTAAATTTGCATCACGGCATTCTGATCACCGATGCGTTTATGCGCGCGGTAGAAAAAGACGCCGATTGGGCATTGTTAAGTCCAAAAGACAAAGCGGTGATTCGTATCGTATCCGCGCGTCATTTATGGATTCGTATTCTGACCGCCCGCGTCGAAACGGGCGAGCCATATATTGTGTTCATCGATCACGTCAACCGCGCGATTCCAGAACATCACAAACTGGCGGGTCTAAGCGTGAAAACATCCAATCTGTGCAGCGAAATCACATTGCCAACCGGCAAGGATTTGCACGGCAAGGAACGTACTGCGGTTTGTTGTTTGTCTTCGCTGAACCTCGAATATTTCCATCAATGGAAAGACCATCCGTTATTCATCGAAGACGTGATGCGGTTCCTGGATAATGTCTTGCAAGATTTCATCGACAAGGCGCCGGATTCGATGGCGCGCGCAAAATATTCCGCAACCCGCGAACGTTCGGTCGGTTTGGGCGTGATGGGCCTGCATTCTTTCTTGCAACAGAACAACATTCCAATCGAAAGCGTGATGGCCAAAGTTTGGAATCGCAAAATGTTCTCGCACATTAAATCGCAATGCGACGCGGCCAGCGTGGTTTTGGCCGAAGAACGCGGCGCGTGCCCGGATGCGGCCGATTTCGGCATCATGGAACGTTTTTCGAATAAAATCGCAATCGCCCCGACGGCGTCGATTTCGATTATTTGCGGCGGCGCAAGCCCTGGAATTGAACCGATTGCGGCGAACGTATTCACCCATAAAACTTTGTCGGGTTCGTTCCGCGTCGGCAATCAATATTTGGAAAAAGTTTTGGAACAATATGGCAAGAATAACGATGAAACCTGGTCCAGCATCACGTTGCGCGGCGGATCGGTACAACATTTGGATTTCCTGTCCGACCATGAAAAATTGGTTTTCAAAACCGCTTTTGAATTGGATCAACGCTGGTTAATCGATTTGGCGGCGGACCGGACACCTTATGTATGTCAGGCTCAATCGTTGAACGTATTTATCCCGGCCGATATTCACAAACGCGATTTGCACCAGATCCATTATATGGCTTGGAAACGCGGCGTGAAATCCTTGTACTACTGCCGTTCGTTGTCGATTCAGCGCGCGGAATCCGAAGTCACCGCCGGCCAGTTACAGGGCGATCCGTTAAAAGAATTGGCGGATAAACAAAACGAAGGCGCGATTATCGATCCAGTGCCGGCCAACGACGATGCGATTCGTATCGACCGTCCGGTTGCCAATGATCGCGTGGCGCAGCCGAACAATTACGAAGAATGTCTGGCTTGCCAGTAATTTCGTAAAATAATATTCTAAGAAAGGCGCCCGTCATTTATGAAAATGGCGGGCGTTTTTTATTGTTTTAGAATTATTTAAAAATAACAAAAAGTTTTGTGGATAGCGCTTAGACGGCGATTGCTATTACTCCCGAAACAGTTTTAAATTGAAACCTATTCCATAGTATAGAACGCCACGAAGGGGAGTAAACCATGTCCAGACTTTTAACGCCAAACCCAGTATATAAACCTTTCCATTATCCATGGGCATATGAAGCATGGTTGACCCAACAACGCATTCATTGGTTGCCGGAAGAAGTTCCTTTGGCGGATGACGTCAAGGATTGGCGCAAGAAATTATCGGATGGGGAACGCAATCTGTTGACCCAGATTTTCCGCTTTTTCACGCAAGCCGACGTCGAAGTTAATAATTGCTATATGAAGCATTATTCCCGCGTATTCTGCCCGACCGAAATTTTGATGATGTTGTCGGCATTCTCCAATATTGAAACCGTACACATCGCCGCATATTCGCATTTGCTGGATACGATCGGCATGCCCGAAGTCGAATATTCCGCATTTCTGAAATACAAGGAAATGAAGGACAAATACGATTACATGCAAAATTTCAGCGTGGACAACAAAGAAGAAATCGCCAAAACTTTGGCGGTGTTTGGCGCGTTCACCGAAGGATTGCAATTATTCGCGTCCTTCGCGATTTTGCTGAATTTCCCACGTTTCAATAAAATGAAGGGCATGGGACAAATCGTGTCCTGGTCCGCGCGCGATGAATCGTTGCATTGTATTAATGCCATCCGGTTGTTCCGCACCTTTATCCAAGAAAATCCGGAAATTTGGACCGAAAAATTGAAACGCGAATTGGTTCATTCCTGTGAAACCATCATCGAACACGAAGACGCGTTTATCGATCTGGCTTTTGAAATGGGCGGGGTCGAAGGTTTGACGGCGCAGGACGTTAAAAATTATATCCGTTGGATTGGGGACCGCCGTTTGCAACAATTGGGCTTGCAAGCGATTTACAACATTCCGAAAAATCCATTGCCGTGGATGGACGAAATGTTGAACGCCATCGAACACACCAATTTCTTTGAAAACCGCGCCACCGAGTATTCCAAAGCCGCCACTATCGGTTCTTGGGAAGACGCGTTTGACGATGAATTCGGGGCAGGCACGGGGCATTACATCCCGGCCGGTTCGGACGATAAAGCGGCTTAAAATCGCAATTTAACCTATGGAATAAAGGGTTTGGGAATCATTTCCTAAACCCTTTTATTTTATGGTAATTTTTGCTATAACCCCATGCTCGGTTTATATCTATATAAGCCGTGATGGCGGCCGTAGCTCAGTTGGCCAGCCGTGAGGCCGAAAGGCCGAGCGGGGAATGAAAATTCTAACCAACTGAATAAAAGCAAGCTATATAATTTTTAAGAGTGGCGGCCGTAGCTCAGTTGGTTAGAGCGCTAGGTTGTGGTCCTAGATGTCGGGGGTTCAAGTCCCCTCGGTCGCCCCAGTCTTCACCCGTAAAATACAAACATAAGCGGAAGACTGTCTCGCCGTAGCCCGAACGGGCGAAGGCAGACGGATGCGATGGTCGGTTTCGACTCGGCATGCCAATTATTTAATCGTAAAAAATCCTATTTTTTTATTCTTTAATTCTTGCCGGGCAAACGATACGGCTTGGGTAAGGATTCTCATTTGATCGCCGCTACCGCCTAAATCCGGGTGCGCGGCACGGGCCAGGGTGCGGAACGACGCTTCGACCTCGGTCAGGCTGGCATTTTCGGCCACATTCAACACCGTCCACCATTCGCGCGGGTTGGTATGAATTTGGGCCTTGGATTGTTTTTCGCTTTGCGGTTTATCTTCTTGTTCTTCATCCAATGTGGGAATCGCAAAGGCCGATAACATGATATCGCGGTAATAAGGCGCCACGGTACGTTCGCAAGCGCGGATATGGCCGATGGTAACACCGATGGCCCGCAAATTGTCTTTTGGATATTCCCATCCATCGCACGCCATGACATATGGCTGGTCATTCACGAAAAAATAAACCGCAACGCCGGGATCGTCCAATTTACGGTCCAGATATTCGACAAATAATTCGCCGTCATTCTTGGCCGGGATGTTGGATGAAATCAGAATATTATTGGCCCGTAATCCTTTTAATTCATTCAGGATGTAATCCCGGGCAACCAGAAAATGGGTAACATTATCTTTGGCCGGCATGCGGTCCGATTTCTTAAGCCGTGGCCAGTGTTCCGGCCAGATCAATGGATATGGTGGAGCCTCGCTGATAAAGCTTATTTTTTTCGGTTTTTTAGACGGTTTATTCCAGGCCATAGGTGGGCGTTTTCCTACCAACAACCCCCATATTAGGCCATAAAATGATTAAGGAATTGGTAATAAAATGTTAAAAATAAATGGGTTGCAGGGGATAAATAGAGCTTTACATCAATTTTCCGTAACGTATATTTCCGTATCATTATCCGAAACCTGTCAGAAAGGTAATTTCTCTATGGCTAAATTAAAACCAATTGAGTTCGCTTCCGTTAAATCAGTGAAAACTTCAGAAATGCCAGGGACTATAGTTGTTCCTGTTGCGCAAGGAGCGGACGGTAAACCAACGCTATCAGATGCCGGCGCTAAATTAAATGCCGTGACCGAAGGTCGCATTGTCCGAGCCATGGAAGTAGAAAAATTTGAAGGTGGCAGAGGAAAGAGTGCTGTTCTTATAGCGCCTACCGACAAGATAAGGGCGGATCGTGTCGTATTATTTGGCATTGGCAAAGAAGAGGATAGAAAACCCGGCGCCGTAGAAAAGATAGAACGTATTGGCGGTGAAATGGCTGCCGCGATAATTGGATTTGATTCACCAAGAATTAGTGTGTTGGCGGATGGCATTTCTGCGAGTGTATTACACCCTATGACAATGGGTTTTGCCTTGCGTCATTATACTTGGGGAAAGAACACGGATAAGAAAACCGAGGCTTCTCGGGCAGTCGATACCGTTTTGCAAATAGCAACATCGGGAACGCGGCAGGAAATTGGAAAACTAAGTGCTGCTTATCATCAAGAAGCAGGATTGGTTGTGCCTACCGTGCATATGGTGCGCGATTTAGTAAATATGCGGGCAAATGAACTAAATACAGAACAATTAAGAGATAGTGCAGTAGAAGCGGCCGGCAAAGCTGGATTGTCTGTTTCAGTTATGCATAAGAGTGATCTTGAGCGTCACGGAATGGGAGCGATTTTGGCCGTTGGTCAAGGCAGTAAGCATGAACCGTATGTTGTCGTTATGAAACACAGGGGTGATCCATCGTCATCAAATATCTATGGATTAGTGGGCAAAGGTTTAGTGTATGACACTGGCGGTTTATCGATGAAGCCATCTGCGGGCATGTTCGACATGAATTGCGATATGGGCGGGTCGGCGGCAGTATTGGGTGCTATGGTATTATTGGCTGAACAGAAAGTGCGCGCCAATGTTATCGGTATAATGGGCATTGCTGAAAACGTTACAGATGGTGATTCTTATCGCCTTCGTGATATTTTGAAAACAATGTCAGGCCAGACAGTGGAAGTGGATAATACAGACGCAGAAGGGCGATTGGTACTGGCAGATTGCTTGACCTTAGCGCAACAACAAGGCGCGAAAAGTATCATTGAAGCATCTACATTAACTGGCGCTTGTATCGTAGCACTAGGTAATAGTTATGCCGGCTTGATGACGTTGGATGATCCGCTGGCAGGTATTTTGGAAAAAGCATCTCGCGATACTGGTGAACCATTATGGCGTTTGCCGATGAACTCGGATTATGATGAGTGCCTGAAATCGGGCACTGGCCAGGCAGATATGACCAATATCGGCCCACCTAATACAGCGGGCGCCAGCATGGGTGCGCATTTCTTGCAACGATTTATCAAGCCGGGAACACGTTTTGCGCATTTAGACATAGCCCCAATGGCATGGTTAGCCGCAGCAAAGGGCATATATCCTAAAGGCGCGAGTGGATATGGTCCTCGCCTAATGGCGCAGGCTATTAGAGGACTTGTGGCAGAAGGACGCAAACGCTAACTAAAACTGCTCGCTGGAGCCCACGACGCGGAATACGTTCTTGATCGTGGGTTTTTTCAGCGTCAGTTCCTTGGCGGGATTGAATTGATAGAGGGTGATGGTTTTATCATCCTGGCGCAGGAACTGTTTTACCAATCCCTGGCCGTCCGTCAATTCAACCACCGCAAAACATCCCTTGGACAATGGCCGGTTGGGATTGACGTATAATAATTCACCGGCGAAAAATCTTGGCTCCATACTGTCGCCAATCGCGTAAACCGCGAACGCACTGGATATGCCCAGCAAATTGGCGGGGCGGCCGACAAAATCGCTTACCTTTCCATTATCAAAGAAAAATCCATGAATGCCGCCTTTGACCCCGCCAACCAAGGGCAGGTCGCGCGGCATGGATTGAATATTCGCGGCTTTCATATTGCCCGCCGTTTGCGCGGATTCGCCAGCGATAATAATATCGGTAATCGTACAGGTTAATCCATCGGCGAGGCGCCGCATCCAATCGAGGGTCAGGCGGCGTTCGCCCTTTTCCAATTTATCGATTTGCGATTTGCTGGTGCCGATTTTTTCAGCCAAGTCCTGCAGCGAATAGCCGCGGGCGAGGCGTAAATTCCGGATACGATTCATCTGTTGCATACAATAATCCTACTATGATCCGGTTTGGGTATATACCCAATTTGTATACTTATCAACAAGAAAATTGGATACGAAACTGGAAAAAGTACCCAAAATGGTTACTATCCGGATCATGAAATTAGCCGACTATTTATTGCAGCAAAACCTAAACGCCGCGGAATTTACCCGGCTGTTAGGCCTTTCCAGCAGCGCTACGATCCGCCGATATATCTTGGGCGAACGAATTCCCAAAGAAGAAATTCTTATTCGTATTGCCGAAGTAACCGGTGGCCAGGTTAATCGCCAGGATTTTGTCGATACGGCCTCATCTGGAGGCATTAAACAACAACAGCGGCGGCGCAGATTGCTGTGTTGCAGTTTTTCCAGCAATTTTGTTCAGCATCTAGACGAACAGCAATTGCATGATTTTGGATTGGATGGCTGGTATTTGCGCGAACCGGCCAATGAAAACATTACTTTTCCGATTTGGCAGGCAAAACAAATTTTGCAAGGCCGCTTAGAGATAGAATCCAATGGCAATTTAATCTTGGATGGACGCAAAAAAGATGCCAGGCAAGTGATTGAAGCGGCCAATGGGATCTTGCAAATGATGGGCAAGCATTTGATCCACTATCCAGGTCTGCATCCGATCCATCAAGGGCGTAAAATGACGCGGGCGGCTTCCAAAGCATAGATTTATAAGGGTTTTGAATAGATGTGCCGCTTTCAACCCATAGGCCACCAATTTTAAAGCATTTGTTGCTATCTTGCCTTATCCTGGGTCAATATCCGCTATACTGAAAAAGGTTGGAAACCACAAACCGACAAGAGGGTTGTTGTGCCTAAAAATACCCGACAAAATTCTGGTTTTGCTATTGGGTTGGTATTGCTGGTGATCGTGTTGATCGCCGCGGTAACGACTTTTATCGTAAAAACGACGACCCGGTTCGATGTCACCAGTGAAATGAGCCGAATCGATGTTATGAATTTCCGTAACAATGCCGCCGATGTATTTCGCGGGGTGCAACGCATTGCATCCAGTTGCACGGTGGTGGATAATGGACCGGATCAGGGCCAAAGAGCGTCTTTGGCGTATTTCAATACTTGCGTTCGGGAAATCAGGACTTCGTTACGCGCGGACCCACATTGCGAAACCGACCTAGCGGACAGGCGTTGTCCATACAACATGGTTTATGGCGGATCAACGCGCGGTAACCTGCCGGATAAAATGTTTACCGCGCCTGACGTTAAATGGGATATCGCTTATGATGTTCGTACGCCATCCAATGTAACGGATCGCATTCAGCTTGTTTTATTTATGGATAAGTTGACGCGGGAAGCGTGTATTGCCATTGAACAAACGCTGGCGACACGATTGGATGTCGATATAATAACGGCAAATCAGCTGACATATGATGGAACCGATCAGGATTTGCCGTTGCCGCGCAAAGAAGGTTGTATTAGATACGATGGGCCGAATCATCAGTATTATATCGTGATTGGAAGTTTTTATGAATAAGTATAAATCCTCGCACTCGGCTCAATCCGGTTTTGCCCTGGGATTGATTTTGTTGGTAATTATATTGATGGCGGCCGTTACCGCGTCTATGTCTTTAACCAGCGGCAACGATATGTCTCATGTCAGCCGGGATCGCTTGAAATCCTATGCTTTGGTTATTAAATCGCATGGCGCGCATATCCGCGATACCGTAAAAAGCATGGAACGGATATATAGCGCCGGCGTTGATCTCGACTATGGGTGTTCTGGCGATAGTTGTTTGGCAGCCAAAGTGAAATTGAATAAAATACCTTTCGAGGTTTTTTCGCCGTCTCTAACCGGTGTCTATGGTTATAATTTTTGGGCGTCATCCGACGCCGCGTTTTTTAGCACTT
>CAZYJI010000011.1:31757-41012 GCA_964647725.1 uncultured Alphaproteobacteria bacterium | reverse complement strand
GTTTTAAAACGAAGCTTAAATTCCGAATTATGCGCTATCATTGAGTCGGTGAATCGCGGTCGTACGGTGAACGCGGCAGATATTCCCGTTGCGGCTAATTTTGTCGTCAGCGGTGGTGGCAACGGCGATACTTTCGTGGCGCAATTCAATTGGGATGCTCCTTCCCAGGACGGCTGTTTCCGCTATCCCGCGGACCGGTATTATTATTACATTATTATTGGAACAGCGAGCTAATCATGAAACACAATCTTGGTTATGTTGTTTTGGCTTTGTTTTTGGTTGGTTGCGCGCAGAATTTAACGGTTGAACAAAAAATGTGCCGCATGGCGATCGAGGATGTTTTTCTTCCCGTCAATAAACTGGATATCAACGACGTTGGTTTGATGGAAAAGGAATCCGAAATTCATATTCCAATTGAATATTCGATTGTCGATGCCACCGGCAAACGGGTCGAGGATATCGCGATTTGCACATTCGATAAAAGTGCGGAAGCGAAAGTGATTAAAACGATCCTTCAATTCAATAATGAAATTCCGGCACCCTATGTGCAGTTTATCAATAAACGGGTGGCTAGAAAAATGTTGGCCGCAGCCGGCAAACAACCGCCAGCGGAAGAAGAAAAACCCCCAGCCGTGATTCCTGCGCCAGCCGTAACTATGGAGCCACCCCCTGCCGCAGAGGCATCACCGCCTGAAAAACCGGCGGCGAAGTAATATAAAAAAAGCGCCCGGTTAGGGCGCTTTTTTATTGGATAGCACGGCGGCTTTAGGCCGCTTTTTTGTTGCGTAATTCGACTTTTGGGAAATCGACGTCGTTTTGGCTTACCGAATTGAACAGATTGGTGAAATAATTCAATCCAATCACCGCGCAAATTTCAGCAAATTCGCCGTCGGTAACGCCTGCGGTTTTGGCTTCATTAAATTCCGCATCGCTAATATGGCCTGTGCTTGCCAAGATTGCTTTGACCAATTTCAAAATGGCTTTGGTTTTAGGGTCGGTCGCCGTGCCTTCGCGGGCAGACGCAATGTCGCTGGCGCTAAGTCCAGCCTTGCCACCTATAAGCGTGTGCGCAGACAGGCAATATTGGCACGAATTGGTTTCGGCCATGATCAGGGCAATCGATTCCTTGATCTGCGGGGTCAATTGCGATTCGGCCAAGGCGTTGTTGATCGCGCCATAAGTTCCAAGCGCGGCTGGCGAATTGGCCAGCGCTTTAAAGATATTGGGAATCGATCCCAATTTTTTCTGCGTGGCTTCCAAATGCGGTTTGGATTTTTCGGGAGCGGAATTGAGATCGTTGTATTTTAAACGGGCCATAAGACTCTCCATCAATGGGGATTACGATTGCGAGTAATGTAGAGGTTAAATCGCCCCTGGCAAGAGAAAGATCCGCATTATTTGTATGTAATTGCTAAGACGCTATTTTATGACTAGGAAAGGGGCGGGACTGTTGTCCGACCAACCTTTCTTGGGGGAAGATTGCGCTGATCGTGGTGCCGACGCCTTCTTCGCTGCTTAAATCCAAAATGCCTTGGTGCAATTCGATCAGCGACTTGGTTACCGGAATGCCAAGCCCGGTGCCGGTGGTATGTTTGTTTTGTTCGTTCGAGGCTTGCATATATTTCTGCATCACTTTGGGCAATTCGGCGGTTGGGATGCCCACGCCGGTATCTTGGACTTGCAATGCCAGGCCGCGCGGTTCGATAAAGGCGCGCACGGTAATTTTGCCTCCGGGCAGGGTGTATTTAATCGCGTTCGATAACATATTCAGCAAGATTTGCTTGATCTTGGTTTCATCGCCAAGGATTGCTGGCGGGTTTTCTGGCAATTCGACGGCAATCGTCAATTGGCCATTTTGCGCCGAATCGCGCATCAGGGCGACGGACGAACGTACCACAGCCTCAATCGGAACTTCGGATTCATGCAATTCCAAAACGCCTGCTTCGATTTTCGATAAATCCAGGGTGTTGTTGATCAATTGCAATAAATGGCGTCCGGAATCGTGGATATCTTCGGCATAAGAACGATACCGTTCATGGCCCAGCGGCCCAAAAATTTCCCGGCGTAACACATCGGCAAATCCGATAATCGCATTTAACGGTGTTCTGATTTCATGGCTGATCCCGGCAAGGAAATCGGATTTCGCTTCGCTGGCGGTAACCGCTTGCTCGCGCGCCAATTCGAGCAATCGTTCGTTTTCTTTGCGCTCGGTAATATCGCGGAACGTGATCAGCCAGTTCATATGGCGGCCTTGCTGATCGGTCACGGGAACAACGCCGACCTGGGCCCAATATGGGGTTTGGTCCTTGCGGTGCAGAATGATTTCAATATCGGCGGTTTTGCGTTGGCGCATCGCCGATTGAATGTCGCGGAAACGGATGTCCTCGGTTTCCGGGCCTTGGAAAATTTTCATGGTCGCGCCCAGAATATCGTTTTGCGCGTAACCGGTAATGGTGCTGGCGGCAGCGTTGCAGAAAATAATTTTCGGGCCAGGCGTGTCGATCGGGCCAGGTTCGGTAATCACGATGCCGTCGTGCGAATTCAATGCGGCCAATTGGAATAATTTCAAACTGTTTTCAGTCAATTTGCGCTGGGTAATGTCTTCGACCGTCGTTACGCGTAACATACTGCCATCGGCGCGTTGCAGGCGGCCAGCGGTGATTTGCACATCGACCGGGCGGCCATCCTTGCGCAAACAAGTGCCTTCGCCGGGCATTTCCATACCGGTTTTCATGAATTGCGTATAAATTTGCCGCGCGCGCTGATGTTCGGCGAACGGCAATAATATGGTAAATTCCCGGCCCAATAAATCTTTCGATTCATAGCCGAAGATTTTACAGAACGCCTGGTTCACGCGAACGAAACGCCCGCTTTGATCGCTGACGCCGATGCCGATTTGGGTGGATTCCAGGATCGAGGATACTAATCGTTCGCTGTCACGCAATGCCTGTTCGGCAAGATTATTTTTAATCGCGCTGGCCAGGGTATCGGCGGCGGATTGCAAGAAATATACTTCGTCTTCGTCATACGCGGTGACTTCGGTGCTATGAATGCTAAGAATACCATACGGGCCATTCAGGCCGGAAATAACCACGGCAACGCCGCTTTTAATTTGATGATCGCTCAGTAATGGCGAAATCGAAAAACGGTCGTCGGCATCGTAATTTTCAACCACTACCGGATTCAAGGATTTAAGCGCAGCCGAAGCCTGGGTAGAATCCCAAATAGAACTTTTATGTTCGCCAACCAATCCATCTTGCCAGCCGATTCCAGCAAGCAACGTCAGCATTTGTTCGTTGGATGAATATTCCTGAATTTTGCAAAATGGAACGTTCAAGGCCTTGGCGATAATTTCAACCGCCTTGCCCAGCATGATTTTCAAATCCAATTGCGTTAACGCCAATTGGCTTAATTCGGCAATCGCGGCTTGCTGATAAATTTTTCCGGCTAACGCATCGGCCGTGGTTTTACGGTCGGTAACATCGAACGACACGCCGACCAATTCGACCACATTGCCACTTTCATCCGCCAATGGAACGATGGTGGTTTGAAACCAGCGTTTGCCGATCGGCAAATCCATATATTCTTCGAAAATTGTCGACTTGCGCGTGTCCAAACATTGCAAGTAATATTTGCGGATATTTTGCGCTTGTTCCACCGGCATAATATCTTCGGGGCGTTTACCGGCGATGGATTCGCTGGTTTGGCCGGCCATGGTTTCATATTTTTGATTGGCGGAGATATAGATGAAATTTTTGTCCGGCGTGACTTCGACGCGGAAAATTCCAGCCGGGGTGTATCGCAATACGGCTTCCAGGCGTTCGTATTCTTCGCTGGTGTCTGTGGCAGTTGGCGCATTGATTGGCGGAGCGGGCGGGGCAACAGCGGTTGCGAATGGCGATTCTGACACAGGCGCTGGTGATGCTGGCGGTACAGATGGAATAGGGGCGCTGGCAAAAGGATCGAAAGATTCAAATGGGATAGTAACCGGGGTGATCGATACTGGCGGCAATGCCGGGCCTTGTTGCGATGGCGGCGTGACGATTGGCGGTGGCGCTATGGTAACGGGAGTTGGATCGCTGAAAATCAATCCGGTGTTGCTTGGCGTGGCTTTTGTCTGGCCATTGCCGTTTTTCGCGGCGTCTTTGGCAATAAATCGCAAAGTATAAAAGTTCTCACCGTGATCATGGCCCAATTTGCTGACCGACGCGTCGACGCCAATAGTGCTATTGCTGCGCGTGCGTAAAATCAATGGACCTTGCCAAGGTTCTTCCAAATCAAAATTATAATTCTGCCAGGCGGTGTTTACCGGATCTTCCAGATCGGCGATCAATTGATGCAGCGATTGGTTATACAAACGGCCCGCGGTAAAATTGATCAGGTCTTCGCAAGCCTTGTTGACCGATACGATGCGGGCGCGGGTAAAGGGCGCGCGCGTTTCGGTCGCGACCAACATGATTGGATCGCGCACGAGCTGGCACATGCCCTCGAATGCTTTGAGTGGTCCTGAAGTGACCGTCACCCTTGCTCCTAAATCGTTATAATTATTATATGGTCCATCCAGCATAAGCGTGTCTCTACCCTAGTCTAGGCCTTGCTGGTTCCGGACATAATACTCCACATGTATTCTAAATGGATATCCAAACGGAGTCAACATATTAATATTCCAGCATAAAATTAACTTTTTAATATAAAATCATCTAATAAATGATTGATTTTCAATGGTGATTCCATCGGCGTCAAATGACCGGCATTGGGAATCAGGCTGAATTTGGAGTCCTTAATCAATCCGCTTATTTCTTTTAGTATTTCGGGCGGGGTGATGACATCGCCATCGCCGCCAATCACCATGGTCGGCTGCTGGATTTTAGGCAGTAAAGGCCGGTTGTCCGGGCGGTGCATAATGGCGGTTTGCTGGCGAATAAAAGCTTCTTTGCCAATACTTTCGGCCATTGTTTTAACCAAACTGGTTAGTTTTTCATTGGTCAGATTGCTTGGGTGCAGCAATCGAGGCAATAACCGCGGCGTTACCCCATTAAATTGGCCCCTATCTGCCAATTCGATCAAGCCTTGGCGCACTTGTTTTTGTTCATCTGTATCGGCGCGGGCGGATGTGTTCATCAATACCAGGCGCGATATTTTATCACTCGCTAAACGCAACAAATCGAATGTCACATATCCACCCATGGATAAGGCGACGATGGTCCAATCGCCGCCTGCGACCAGATTGGTTTTAATAATCGATTCGGCCATGGAAACCGTGCGGTCAAATTGCGTGATATCGGCCACAACGCAATTGGCGCCCTTGTCGTTTAAATGGGCTATTTGTGCCTCAAACAGCCGCCGGTCGCACAGCAACCCTGGAATAAACAATATGTTCTTAGCCATTTTAACCCGCCTTGCGCTTTATGGCTTCACAATCGGCCATATTTTCCTTATAAGTCTGCAAGCTTAATAAAAACAATATCGAGTTGTAAAGCCATAATCTCATGCCATTCGCTAATTTGGGCTTAAGTGATGCGGTCTTAAAGGCCGTTGCCGAATCCGGTTACACCACGCCAACCCCTGTCCAGGAACAAGTCATTCCATTGGTTCTAATGGGGCGGGACGTTCTCGGCTTTGCGCCGACAGGAACGGGTAAAACCGCGAGTTTCATTCTGCCGATGCTGGATGTGTTATCCGGTGCGCGGCACCGCGCGCGTATGCCGCGTTCGATCATTTTATCGCCGACCCGCGAACTCGCGACCCAGATCGCCGAAAATTTCGACACCTATGGAAAATACTCCACTTTGGCCAAAGCTTTGCTGATCGGCGGCGTTGGATTTGAAGACCAAGAAAAATTATTGGATCGCGGCGTCGATGTTTTGATTGCAACGCCGGGCCGGTTGATGGATCATCATCAACAGGGCCGCATTTTATTGAACGATGTGAAACTACTGGTCATCGACGAAGCCGACCGGATGCTGGATATGGGATTCATTCCCGATATCGAAAAAATCGTCGGCATGTTGCCAAGTATTCGTCAGACGATGATGTTTTCCGCGACCATGCCGGATGAAATTTTGCGCCTGGCAAAAAAATTCCTGATGAATCCAAAAGAAATTAAGGTTGAACGCGCGGTTACTAACGCGACGCCGATTGAACAATTTTATGTTAAATCGCCTAGCGATTTTAAGGCGAAACGCAGTTTGTTGCGCGATGTGATCAATCATCTGCAAGTCAAAAACTCCTATATTTTCTGCAACCGGAAAAAAGACGTCGATGTGTTATGCAAATCTTTGCAAAAACATGGATTCGCCGCCGGCGCGATGCATGGCGACATGGATCAATTCGACCGCAATAAAACTTTTGATGAATTTAAATCCGGTAAAATTACCATGCTGGTGTGCAGCGATGTCGCCGCGCGTGGGCTTGATGTTATGGATGTCAGCCACGTGATCAATTTCGATGTGCCGTGGAATACCGAAGATTACGTGCACCGCACTGGCCGCACCGGCCGCGCCGGAAAAAGCGGCTGCGCCGTGATGCTGGTAACGAAATACGAAGAAAAAGTATTCGAGCCAATTAAAAAACTGGCCGGCGATCAATTGAAACTGTTGCCATTGGAATCGGCAACTATATTAGCCGAAGGCGAAAACGAAAATGGCGATGGGCCGACACGCCATCACAATCGTCAACGCCGCCACCCGCGCAATCAACATGGCCGCCGCCAACCCGGCACTGGCGGTCGTCCGGCGCGTCATCACCGTCCATTTCATACGCATCAGGGCGATAATTTGCCGCCAGATCAAGCGGCGGATGATATTGGCAACCGCATTCCGCAAGATGACGATAATATTCCAGATGATATTGGCAACCGCGCCCCAGGCGATGAAACACAACCGAATTTTTCCGCGCCGCGCGCCGAAGGCGACAACCAACATCGCGATCGTGGACGCCGCCGCCGCGGTGGAAGAGGGCGCAATAACCGCAATCGCGACCGGGAACCAAACGCCGAAGGCCGCGAACAGCAACCGCTGCAAAATCGCAGCGCAGAAAATCGCGACAATGCTGAGCCGAATCAAGACCGCAATCGTTCCCGCCATCCGCGCAATAACAATCGCGACCGCGATCAAAATCAAAATCGGGACAATCAATTTCCGCGTGAGCGCGGCCAGACATATAATGAACGCCGCGAAAATAATCAAAATCGTAACCGGGACCGTTCCGAACGCCGCGATAACCGGCCAAGTCGTCAGGATCGCGAACCCGCGCAAAAAGGCTTGGGCGATCACATCCCAGCGTTTTTAAAGAAGAAGTAATCACGTATTGAACGTGGTTATCCCGAGCGTTGAGCGCAAGGGATCTCCTGCAGAATATTGCTTATTTTCCCAACCACACCCTCAAACATCTCGGTCGTCAGGCGTTTGGTTTGCGTGTTGTACCGGGAACAATGATAGGAATCGTATAATTTGATTCCATTCGGCAATTCATGCACCGCTGCGTGCCCAAATTTATATTTTGATTTTTTAACGCCAAATGTATCCAGCGCCGCGTTATGCGCAATCAATCCCAATACCAAAACCGATTTTAAATTCGGCATCGCGGCGATTTCGGCGCGGATGAAAGGCTGGCAGGTTTTTTGCTCGATCGGCGTCGGTTTATTTTCCGGTGGTACGCAACGCACGGAATTGGTGATGCGGCAATTGACCAATTCCAAACCGTCCTTGGCATGTTTGGCGTAACTGCCGCGTGCGAATCCATATTTCAATAATGTCGCGTATAATAAATCCCCCGCATAATCGTTGGTGAATGGCCGTCCGGTGGCATTGGCGCCTTTTAATCCCGGCGCCAAACCCACAATTAACAATTGTGCATCCAAATTGCCAAAAGAAGGCACTGGAGCATTGTGAAATTGAGGAAATTTATTCTGGTTGGCGCACCGGAATTCGTATAAACGGGGGCAAAGCTGGCAACTATTGGTTGGTGGATTAAACATTAAATTTGTGCTATAGAGGGGTTTATTGACTGATGTGTTTTGGTTGTGGTTTTACATGTAACAATCAGATTATAACCGGGGGAGGTATAATCGCATCATGATTCTTATCGGTCTAGGAGCAAATCTGGCAAGCGAAAAATACGGCGCGCCGGAACAGACATTAGAAGCCGCGATTGCAGCGATGCCCAAATACGGCATTGAAATTGTCAAAAGATCGCGCTGGCACCAAACCGAACCGGTGCCGAAATCCGATCAACCCATGTTTACGAATGGCGTTATTGCGGTTGAAACCGCGCTAAACCCATATGAATTGCTGGATGCTTTGCGTCAGATCGAAAGTGATTTTGGCCGGGTGCGCAATGGTACCCGGAACGAGGCGAGGGTAATTGACCTCGATATTCTGACCTATCACCATCAACGCATTGACAATCCGCCAACCCTGGAATTGCCGCACCCCCGCATGTTGGAACGGCCTTTCGTGATGCAGCCTTTGTTAGAAGTAACATTGGAGTGGCGCTTAGCGGGCTAATTTTATAAAACGTATCTAATTTAGACACAATAGAGCGGCAAAATCGCCGATTAAACTATTGCAATTTCACAATTTTTGGCTATTATTTTGCTCCCTCCAGCGATTATTTTAAGGGATTTAAACTACTCGCTGATATACTAAATAACTGTTGAAAGGATGAGTCATGGCTCGCGTTACCGTTGAAGATTGCATCGAAATTATTCCCAACCGCTATGAATTAGTGATGTTGGCGGCGCAACGCGCGCGGGATATCGCCGCAGGCGCAGTTTTGACGATCGAACGCGATAATGACAAAAATCCGGTGATTTCGTTGCGCGAAATCGCACAAAAATCGGTTGACCCCGAAGAATTGAATGAATCTTTAATCAGAGGATTCCAAAAAATTCCGCAAATCGCGCCGGAACCTGAAGAAGAATTAACAGATTTGGTATTGCCGGATCCGAAAATGGGCGACGATGAATTGATCGGCGCCGCCGGTATCCGCGATGTTAACGAAGATGACGACGAAGAGGGCGATGAAGCATTGGAAGACATGGACGGTTTAAGCGTTTATGACGATGCCAATGCTGCATTCTCCGACGCCGACACCACTTCGGAAGACGCCGCGCCAGGCAGTGGTGAGGACAGCTAAACTTTAGCTGATCAAATTCCGTGATCCGTCAATATGAACTGGTTGAGCGCGTCAAATCTTACGATCCCAATGCGGACGAAGACGCGCTAAACCGGGCATATGTCTTTTCGTTGCGCG
>CAZYJI010000011.1:4493-31747 GCA_964647725.1 uncultured Alphaproteobacteria bacterium | reverse complement strand
GGCGATCCTTATTTTTCCCATCCACTCGAAGTCGCCGCGATTCTGACCGATATGAAATTGGATGCGGCGTCGATCATCACCGCGTTGCTGCACGATACGGTCGAAGACACGCAAACGTCGCTGGAAGACATTCAAAAATTATTCGGCGAGGAAATCGCCCGTCTGGTCGATGGCGTTACCAAATTATCCAAAATCGAATTACAAAACGTGCAAAACAAGCAGGCGGAAAATTTCCGTAAGCTGGTTATTGCCATGTCCGAAGATATCCGGGTTTTATTGGTGAAACTGGCCGACCGCGCGCACAATATGCGCACGCTGCATTTTTTCAAGGATCCGGAAAAACGCCGCCGTATTGCGCTGGAAACGCTGGAAATTTACGCGCCGCTGGCCGAACGAATCGGCATGCAAGCGGTTAAAGACGAATTGGAAGATTTAGCGTTCGCCGAATTATATCCCGATGCGCGCGATTCGATTACCGCGCGCCTTAATTTCTTGCGCGCGAAGGGCGACAATATCGTTGGCCGGATTATCGATGAGCTGAAAGATTTATTTACCAAAGGTGGAATTCCTTGCCATATTTCAGGCCGTGAAAAAACGCCTTATTCGATCTGGCGCAAAATGCAGCGGCGCAATGTGGAATTCGAACAATTGGCCGACGTGATGGCATTCCGTGTCATCGTCGACAATGTCGAACAATGTTATCAGTGTCTCGGCATGGTGCACAGCCAATATCCGGTCGTGCCTGGCCGGTTCAAGGATTATATCTCGACCCCAAAACCAAACGGTTATAAATCGCTGCACACCGCGGTGATCGGCCCGGAAAAAGAACGTATCGAAATTCAAATCCGCACCCATGAAATGCACGAAGTATCGGAAATGGGCGTTGCCGCGCATTGGAATTACAAGCAAGGCGATGGATTGAAAGAAGGCAAACATTTTCGCTGGCTACGCCAGTTGATGGAAATTTTGGAACAGGCCGAAAGCCCCGAAGAATTTTTAGAACATACGAAATTGGAAATGTACCAAGATCAAGTGTTCTGTTTCTCGCCAAAAGGAGATCTTGTGGCTCTGCCGCGCGGCGCGACGCCGGTGGATTTCGCATACGAAGTGCATTCGGCGGTGGGCGATGCGTGCGTTGGCGCGAAAATCAATGGCCGCATTATGCCATTGCGCACCTTGTTGAAAAACGGCGACCAGGTGGAAATTATCACCAGCAAATCGCAAACGCCAAGTCCGACTTGGGAAGAATTTGTCGTTACCGGCAAAGCCAAATCGCATATCCGCAAATTCGTGCGCAGCCAGAAACGTGCCCAGTACATGAATTTGGGCAAACAGATTATGCAAAAAACTTTCCGGCACGAAAATAAACAGCTTGGCGACAAGTTGATTGAAGGCGTGATGAAGAAATTCAACGCCACCAATGTGGACGATGTGTACGCGTTGGTGGGCGAGGGGATTCATACCGCAAAAGAAGTTTTGCTGAGCATTTATCCAGAAGAAAAAACCGCGAATCAGCCATTACCGACGCCGCAAAATATGATTAAGCCGGCGAAAATTGCCAAATCCAGCCATTCTTTGCCGATCAGGGGGCTTATCCCCGGCATGGCGCTGCATTTCGCGAAATGCTGCCACCCGCTGCCAGGCGATCGCATCGTTGGCATTGTTACGACTGGCAAAGGCGTTTCGATTCACACCTCTGATTGCGACGTATTGCAAAATTTCGCCGATCAGCCGGAACGCTGGATCGATGTGGGCTGGGATGTCGAGCATATGGAAGGCGAAAAACATATTTCCCGGATGATGGTGGTGATCGCCAACGAACCTGGATCGCTGGGAAGTTTGTCCACGGTCATTGGAAAAGCACAAGGCAATATCACCAATTTGCGCATCACCAGCCGCAGCACGGAATTTTTTGAAATTATCGTGGATGTAGAAGTAAAAGATTTGACTCACCTGACGGAAATCATGGCGGCCCTGCGCGCCACATCGGTGATCAATTCCGTCGAACGCATTTCTTCCTGAGGTTTAGAATGTCATCCGTATCGCCCATCCGCTTAGGGATCAATATCGACCACGTTGCTACTTTGCGCAATGCGCGCGGCGGCGAGTATCCGGATATTCTGCGCGCGGCGCAGGCGGCGATCGATGGCGGCGCGGATTCGATTACGGTGCATTTGCGCGAAGACCGCCGCCACATCCGCGATGCTGATGTGGCCTTGTTACGTGAAAAAATCCGGGTGCCATTGAATTTGGAAATGGCGCTGACGCCGGAAATGTTCGATATCGCCATGAGAGTAAAACCGCATGCGGTTTGTTTGGTGCCGGAAAAACGGGCGGAATTGACCACCGAAGGCGGTTTGGATTTGGCGAGTGCCAATCAACAATTTATGGATATGGTCATGCGCATGGCGGCGGCGAAAATCAATGTTGCCGCCTTTATCGATCCTAACTGGACGCAATTAAACTTGGCGCGGGATATTGGTATTAAAACCGTGGAACTGCATACCGGAACTTATTGTGCGGCCCCGGCGGCGGAACAACCGGGACTGATCGCAGAAATTGCGCGCGTTGCAAAAGAAGCCGTTCGCATGAACATGGTTTGCCATGCTGGGCACGGTTTGAATTATGAAAATGTCGGGCTTATTGCCGCGATCCCAGAAGTTACAGAATTGAATATCGGCCATTTTTTAATGGCGGAATCTATGTTCATTGGCCTTACTGGTGCGGTGCGGCATATGCGGTTTGTGATGGATCAGGCGCGAAATGCGCCAAAGGCGGAAAGCGCATGATTATCGGCATCGGCACGGATATCGTAAAAATCGACCGGATTGAAAACGTGCTGAATCAATTCGGGCCGCGTTTTTTAAACCGCGTGTTCAGTACCGAGGAGCGGGAAAAAGCCATGCGCAGTTACCGCCCGGCGCGCACCCTGGCCAGCCGTTTTGCCGCTAAGGAAGCCGCCGCCAAGGCGCTTGGCATCGCCATCCGCAAGGGGGTCCGGTTTTCGGATTTCAGCGTCAGCAATGACCAAAATGGCCGGCCAATCCTGAAAATTGCAGGAAAAGCGGCCGAATTGGCGGCGCCGCACCTGCCAAAAGGCGCGCAATTACAGGCGAATTTAAGCCTGGCCGAAGAAGACGATTATGCTGTGGCTTTTGTGGTTCTTTCAACGAATCCGGCGGCCTAAATCACAGCAAAGATTTGATCGAAACGGCGCAATCCCTTATATTATTTTCTTTAATTTACGCTAAGAAATGCGATGGCCCAAGATATGACCGATACGACCCAAGCATCCAAAACCAAATCCCAAACGGGGGAGTGGCTGGAAACTTTTAAAACCATCGTCTATGCGGTGTTGCTCGCATTGCTGATCCGCACTTTTATTTTTGAACCGTTCAGCATTCCATCGACCTCGATGTTGCCATCGTTATTGGTCGGCGATTATATTATCGTCAGCAAATATTCTTATGGGTACAGCAAACATTCCATGCCGCTTAGCCTGCCGTTGTTCGATGGGCGCGTGGATGAAGAAATTCCAAAACGCGGCGATGTGATCGTATTCAAATTACCGCGCGATAACCGCACCGATTATATCAAACGCCTGATCGGTTTGCCGGGCGACGAGATTCAAGTGAAAAAAGGCATTCTGTATATCAATGGCAAGGCGGTTACCCGCGCCCGGATCGAAGATTACGTCGATCAACCGAACAGCCCGATTCCGAACGTCGCGCCGACGCGATTCATGCAATACCGCGAAACCTTGCCGGATGGCGGGTTGATCCATCCGATTTTGGAATTGACCGACGAAGCGCGATTGGACAACACGCCAGTATACAAAGTTCCCGAAGGCCATTATTTTTTCATGGGCGATAACCGCGACAATTCCATGGATAGCCGGGTAGAAAGTTCCGTCGGGTTTGTACCGGCGGAAAATTTGATCGGTCAGGCGAAATATGTTTTCTTTTCCATGAAGGGCGGATCGCCATGGTGGCAAATCTGGAATTGGCCATTTGCGATCCGGTATGACCGTTTATTAGTGAAAATTCACTGATGGAAGATATTTTACGCCCGCTCGAAGAAAAACTGGATTACCGTTTTCAAAATCGGGCGTTGTTGGAAAAGGCGCTGCGCACGCCCGGATCGATCATCAAAAAACTGCAAAGTTACGAACGCCTGGAATTCCTGGGCGACCGCGTTTTGGGTTTGGTGGTTGCGGAAATGCTGTATCACCGTTTTACCGAAGAACGCCAAGGGGATTTATCGAAACGGTTCGTGGCATTGGTGCGCCAAGAAGCCTTGGTCGAGGTTGCCAAACAAATCGACCTGTTAAATTTCGCCTGTAAAATCGGCGACGTACAGGCCAAGGATATTACGCCATCGGTGTTGTCTGACGTGATGGAGGCGGTGATCGCTGCGATTTATGTCGATGTGGGCTTTGCAAAAACGGCGGAAATTATTGGCCGCTTGTGGCAGCCATTAGTGGAACGCGATTCCGCCCCGCCGCGCGATGCGAAAACGGATTTGCAAGAATGGGCACAAGCGCGGGGGCTTGGCTTGCCGAAATACGATGTGACCCAGACCAAGGGCAAGGCGCATCAACCGACATTCACGGTACAAGTTTCCTTGGCCAATTACCCGGTGAAAAGCGGTACCGGCAAAAACAAACGTATCGCGGAACAAGAAGCAGCCGGGCAGTTGCTGGCAGAGTTGGAAAAAAATCATGGATAAAAATACAATTTACCCTCCCCTTGAGGGAGGGTCAAAATTTGTAGAGCAAATTTTGGGGTGGGGACTTCAGCCTATCCTAGTAAGATCATCTATAATATTTATCACCGCATCCCCACCCCAAAGCCGCTTCGCGTCTTTGACCCTCCCTCAAGGGGAGGGTATTTAAAATGGAAGATAAATCTCTCCAACATTTCGGTTATGCCGCGATTGTCGGCGAACCGAACGCCGGCAAATCGACGCTGGTCAACGCGTTGCTGAAACAAAAAATCACTATTGTCACGCCAAAGGTGCAAACCACTCGTTTCCGCGTGCAGGGAATTTATGTCGAAGGCAATGCGCAAATGGTATTGGTCGACACGCCCGGCCTGTTTGCCCCGAAAACGCGCCTGGATAAAGCCATGGTCAAATCCGCACGCGATGGATTCGATGCGGCGGATATCGCGATTTTCCTGATCGATTTAAAAAGCAAACAATCGGCGCAGCAAATTTTCGATGTCTTGTCGAAAAACCGTGCGCCGGATAAAAAATTATATGTGCTTAACAAATGCGATATCGTCAAAAAAGACGTTATTGAAACGGTGCGGCAATCGGTTATTGCCCAGGATCCCAACGCCGAAATTCATGTCATTTCCGCGCTGCGGGGCGAGGGGGTTGATGAATTACGCACCCGCGTCATGCAATTATTACCCCAAGCGCCGTGGCATTATCCCGAAGATCAATTGACCGATATTTCCGAACGCTTGCTTGCCGCGGAAATAACCCGCGAACAAATATTCCTGCAATTATCCCAAGAATTGCCGTATGGCATTCACGTCGATACCGAAAAATGGGAAGATTATAAAAACGGCAGCGTAAAAATCGACCAGGCCGTGATTCTGGCGCGCGAGGCGCATAAACCCATCGTCCTGGGCAAGGGTGGCACGCAAATCAAAAAAATCCGCGAGGCCGCACAGGCAGAGATGCAAAAAGCCTTCGACCGCCCGGTACATTTATTTCTGTTCGTCAAAGTCCGCGAGGATTGGGCGGAAAACAAAGCCTTTTACAAGGATATGGGGCTGGAGTTTTGATTTAAACCACATACCCCCAAAGATTTTGGGCATAATAGGCTTAAATCTTGACGGTATACCCCTGTTTCTAACACAATAAATCATGCAACTTTCCGGCGATGGCATCGTTCTGTCCTGTTCCAGGCTTGGCGAAAATAATCATATCCTTTCCACTTTTACCCGCGATCATGGCCGGGTGAATGGATTGGTGCGTAAACCCACCGCTGCGACTCAGGGTCTTTATCAAACCGGAAATCTGATTCATATCGTATGGCAGGCGCGGCTTGCCGATCATTTGGGCACGATCAAGGCCGAAATGCACCGGCCGCTGGCGGCGCAATTCATGACCATGGGCCCGGTGATGCTGGCCATGCAATCGGCCTGCGGTTGGTGTCAACTTGGCTTGCCGGATCAACAACCTTATCCGGTTTTATACGACAGTCTTTTAAATCTGCTGGGCAATTTGCAAGGCGCGGATTGGATGCTGGCCTATGCCTTGTGGGAAGTGAATTTGTTGCAACATTTGGGATTTGGCCTGGACCTGTCGGCTTGTGCGGTGACAGGGACGCAGGATAATTTAACGCATATATCGCCGAAAACGGGCCGGGCGGTTTGCCGCGATGCGGCGCAGCCTTGGCTGGATAAATTATTGCGTCTGCCGGACTTTATTTATCAATTTTATGCCAATGACAATTGGCCGCAAGCAATCAATGATAATTTACCGCAAGCCGATATTTTAGACAGTTTACGCCTAAGCGGTTATTTTCTGGATCAACATATCCTCAATCCCAGACGAAAATCGGCGCCAACCGCGCGCGGACTCTTGATTCGCAAGCTGGAGCTGTTACAAGCATAGCATGGCAAAAACCGCAGATTTATTCGGGGGCGAGATTAAGTCCGTTCCATTGACCGAAGCGTTAAGCGAGCGTTATCTCTCGTACGCGCTGTCGACCATTGTTTCGCGGTCCTTGCCGGATGTGCGTGATGGATTAAAACCCGTGCATCGCCGTTTGTTATACGCGATGCACGAATTGGGTTTGAAATCCGATGGCGGATATAAAAAGTGCGCCCGCGTTGTGGGCGATGTGATCGGTAAATACCACCCGCATGGCGAGGTTGCCGTGTATGACGCCATGGTCCGTATGGCGCAAGATTTTTCGATGCGTTACCCGTTGGTCGATGGCCAAGGCAATTTTGGCAGCATCGATGGCGATAATGCCGCCGCGCAGCGTTATACCGAATGTAAAATGACCAATGTGGCGGAGGCGTTGTTAATTGGCCTTCGTGAAAATGCGGTCGATTTCCGCCCCACATACGATTCCAGCGACACTGAACCCGTGGTTCTGCCGGGCGCGTTTCCAAATTTAATGGCCAATGGCACCAGCGGTATCGCCGTTGGTATGGCAACGAATATCCCACCGCATAATGTGGGCGAAATTTGTTCGGCCCTGATTCATTTAATTAAACATCCGAATGCGCGTGTGGCGTCGTTATTGGAATATGTCCAAGGGCCGGATTTTCCAACCGGCGGCGAAATTGTCGAAACGCGCGAAACGATTGAAAATGCCTATACGACCGGCCGGGGCAGTTTGCGTCTGCGCGCGCGTTGGGAAGTCGAGAAATTAAAAGGCGGCACCTGGCAAATCGTGGTGCATGAAATCCCGTATCAGGTCAGTAAAGCCAAATTGATCGAACAAATCGCCAGTTTGATGGAAGAAAAGAAACTTCCGTTCCTGGATGATATTCATGATGAATCCGATACGCGCGTGCGCCTGGTTTTATCCCCGAAAAGCCGGAATATCGAACCGGAGCAGTTGATGGCCATGTTGTTCCAGCACAGCGACCTGGAAACGCGTTTTGGCATCAATATGAACGTCGTGGATAAAAATCAGATTCCACGCGTGATGAATTTAAAAGAAATCTTGCTAGCATATCTGGAACATCAAAAAGAAGTTCTGATCCGCCGCAAAAAATACCGTCTGGAACATATCGAAAACCGCCTGGAAATTCTGGCCGGATATTTGATCGTTTATTTGAATCTGGATGCGGTTATCAAGATTATTCGGAACGAAGACGAGCCCAAGCCAAAATTGATGGCAAAATTCAAGCTTACCGAGGTTCAGGCCGAGGCAATTTTGAATATGCGCCTGCGCAATTTGCGCAAATTGGAAGAAATGCAGATCCGCCAAGAAACCGATGATCTGGAAAAAGAACAAGCCGCCATTAAAAAATTGCTGAAAAACGAAGATCTGCAATGGCAAGCAGTGTCCGATATTGTCAAAGACATCAAAGATAAATTCGGCGACAAACATCCAAATGGCAAGCGCCGCACCATATTCGGCGATGCGCCATCGGCCGTGGTGATTCCGATTGCCCAAGTGGAAAAAGAACCGGTGACGGTGGTGTGTTCCGCCGGCGGCTGGATTCGTTGCATGAAAGGCCATGTGACCGATGCATCGGAATTGAAATATAAAGAGGGCGACGCGGAAAAATTCGTTCTTCCCGCGCAAAGCACGGACAAGGTGACCTTGTTCGCCAGCAACGGCAAATTTTACACGCTCGATATCGCGAAATTGCCTTCGGGACGTGGATTCGGCGAACCGGTGCGTCTGTCCATCGAAATTCCGCAAGAACACGATATCGTCAGCCTGTTTATCCACGATCCAGCGCGTGAATTGCTGATGATCGCAAGCGATGGGCGCGGATTCATTGTTCCAGAATCCGAAGTCGCCGCGCAAACTAAAAACGGCAAGCAAATCATGAATTTGCCGGATACCGAAAAGGCCGTTGCCTGCGTTCCCGCCATTGGCGATATGGTCGCGATTGTCGGCCAGAACCGTAAAATGCTGGTCATCGAAAAATCCGAAGTTCCAACGATGAATAAGGGCAGGGGCGTGACGCTTCAGAAATATAAAGACGGCCGCGCCACCGATGCGCAGGTATTCGATAAAAAAGCCGGTTTAACCTGGTACAAGGGTGACAAACCGGTGACCGAGACTAATATAATGGATTGGATGGGCAAACGCGGCCATTCCGGACGTATGGTGCCTCGCGGCTTCCCGCAATCTTGCAAGTTTAAAGAATAAATCTTCCAATTCTGGCCATAATTTAAGGTTATAATGAATTATGTTTAGAGCTTTGTTAATCGCCTTAGTTCTATTGTCTATTGGCTTTCCCGCCATGGCGCAAACCAGTGACGCGCCAAAATTCCCATTTGAAATAACCGCCCAACCCCAGGTGGCTAAAAATGCGGCCCCGGCTGCCAAAAGAATCGATCAGGTATGGCGGCTGCCCAACGGGCTGGAAGAATATTATTTATTATTGGGAATGACGACCGCCGATAAAGCCTGGTGCGATCGTATCTCGCTCGAAGCCCAAGTGCGCAAATCCAATGCTCGTCCTGGCGTCCAAGTCATCGGTTGGCGCGATATTTGTTTAATCGAAGTTGCCAATGCTCAAAAGAACAAGGAATTATGCCGGTTCGTGCGCGGTACGACGGTCGATGTATTGGATGGCCGCGAATTTAACGAAAATTATTGTTTGGAATATATGTCATCTAAATCCGTGGGCGGTTTGTTTTCGACTGACGCGAATCACTGGCTGCAAGTGGATCCATTCAAACCTAAATTTCTGAATGCACAGGCGGCATTAAAATTTCTAGGCTTTACCGACGCGGATTTAATTACCACGCAACAACAAGGTCTTTATCAAACAGTAACAAAAGCTTCGTGGGAAGAGTTTCTGTTGCAAAGAATGCTGAACCCGGACATGAGAAAGTGGGTTGATCCCGACAAATTTAATCGCTTAATTACAAGATCGCTGGCTTTGCCTGACTATTCCAAATCCCCACAGCCGGTTGATCGTTTTCTACGATATACCGGAACGGCGGTTAAAACACCGGCGGATTGTTATGAAAATCCAACATCGGAATTCACATGCCGGATGTTGGAATGCCTAAGCGTGCGTGATATTATTACTTGCCGCGCGATGGGCAATACCAAAGAGGTTTTGGCTTTGAGAGAATTATTTGTTGAAAAATGCATTGCTAAACACACTAATAAATCGACGGGAGCAACGAATTATTTTGGTCCATGTAGAGCAGAAATTGACGCGCCATATAATAAAATTTTCAAGGGTGCGCCGGAAACATTTTTGCCGTACTTAGACAGGCGCCAATAAAATTATGGTGCGGGTGTTGGGGGCTGGCTGGATATAATCGGCGCGTTCACTGGTTCCGCAGTCTTTTCTTTAAATATCGGATCGGACGAACCCAGCGGATTATCGCGCAAAGTTTCGAACGCCTTGCTGTTGGTTTCGGTCAACAAAATAATGCTTAAACGCCGGTTTTTGGCATCCATCGGATCTTTGGCAATCAAATGTTCACGATCTGCACGGCCCAGCACGCGGGCAATGCGTTCTTCAGGCACGTTCGATGCGCGCAGGACGCGCCGGGCGGCATTGGCGCGGTCCGAAGACAATTCCCAATTAGTATAAGTGGCGTTAGGGGAGTATTGCCGTCCATCGGTATGGCCGGTGATTGAAACCTTGTTTGGCATTTTTAAAATGATTTGTGTTACTTTTTCCAGGATCTTTTTGGTGTAATCGTACATTTGCGCACTGCCGACCGCGAACATTTCCACTTTATCCTGATCGATAATTTGAATGCGCAAACCTTCGGGCGTGCGGTCGATTAAAAGATTGTCTGCCAGATTTTTTAATTCAGGATCGGATTCGATGCTTTTACGCAATTCTTCCTCGGCGCGTTTGAATTGGGCTTCTTCTTTTTTTGCAACCAATTCTTCCAGCTTTTTGTCCTCGGTAGGATCGGTGGACGAAGCTGGGTATTCATTATCCGGGCCTTCGGTTACATCTTGCGGGGGAGTCATCGAGGGCGATACCGACATCGTCGTGGTATCTTGTTTCATCGCGCCTTCTGGGCCTGCGGTCAAACCGCCTAAAACGCCGCCGGAACCGGAGATATTAACTTTGGTAACGGTAACTGGGTTGAAATAGTTGGCGATACCCATTTTCTGTTCTTGGCTGGTTGCATTAAGCAGCCACATCAACAAAAAGAACGCCATCATCGCCGTCACGAAGTCGGCATAAGCCACTTTCCACGCACCGCCATGGTGGCCGTGTCCATGACCTTTTTTGATCTTTTTAATGATAACCGGTTTTTCGTCCGATTTGCCTTTTTTATCGGCCATGTGCCCCGCCTATAGCGTTACTTTGGAACACGCTTCCTCGACCTCGAAGAAGGATGGACGTACCGTCGAAGGCAAGGATTTGCGCGCCATTTCCACCGATACTGATGGTGGGTAACCTTGCATATGCGCCAAAAGACCGGTTTTAATGCAGGAAAAATATTTGGCTTCTTCGCCGTAAATTGCCTTCAGATTGTTGGCCAGCGGGCCCGCGATACCATAGGCTAAAAACACGCCCAAAAATGTACCGACCAGAGCGTGACCGATCATACCGCCCAGAATTGGCGGAGGCTGATCGACCGAACCCATCGTCTTAATAACGCCCAGAACCGCGGCAACGATCCCGAGCGCCGGTAAACCGTCGGCTAGATTTTGCACCGCGCTGGCGACTTGTTCGGTTTCATGATGATGGGTTTCCAGCTCGCCATCGATAATGGTTTCCATTTCATGCGGATTATCGGTGCCCAGCGTCCACATACGCAAATAATCGCACAGGAAAACCGAGGCATGATGGTCATGCAGGAAATGCGGGAATTTTTTGAAAAAATCGCTTTCGTCCGGTTTTTCGATATGTTGTTCGATCGCCAAGATACCTTTGGTTTTGATCATTTTGAAAATCGTGTATTGCAACGTCAATAATTCGAGAAAGCTGTCTTTTTTATGGTGCGAACCTTTGATCGCGCGGGGAAATGCCTTGGCAACTTCTTTCAAAACATGGCCAGGATTGGAAATAACCATCGCGCCCAGACCCATGCCGCCGATAACGAACATCTCGCCGGGAAGCGCGTGAATGATCACGCCCAAATCGCCACCCTGCATGGCGAAACCGCCAAACGAGCAGACCATAACAACAACGAGGCCGATGATAACAAACATGGGACAAATATCTGAAAAATAAGGGTGGTACCAGACTTGATTATGGGGGGGAATGGTTAAAGCTTGGTAAGTATCGTTACATTAGATAGCTTATTTGAAAAAATTTAAGCGATATTGCGGATTCGCCACTGACCCAGTGTCGCGATAATGCCATAATCCGATTTGGTAATATTTTATTAATCTGTGTTTTTGTGGCCGATGCGGGAACAAATTTATTCTTTCACTTGGAATGAACAGCCCATAAACCTCGCTTATACCGAATGGGGCGAGGCGGCAAATCCGCGCGTGTTGGTTTGTGTGCATGGTTTGACGCGCAATTCGCGCGATTTCGATTTTATCGCGGCGGCATTGGCAAATGATTATCGGATTTTATGTCTCGATATGATCGGTCGTGGGCGCAGTTCTTGGGTAGCCAACAAAATGGATTATAATATCGGCACTTATGCGCAGCATATTTCAGGATTTTTGGATCATTTAGGCATCGCGCAAGTCGATTGGATCGGCACATCCATGGGCGGATTGACAGGGATGATGATTAATGCCTTGTGCCCTGGAATATTGCGCAAGTTTATCGTCAACGATATTGGCCCGTTTATTCCAAAACCATCCTTGGAACGCATTGCGATATATGCCGGGAACAAGCCAAAATTCATTCATCTGGAACATGCCAAGGGATATTTTCAAAAAAATTATTCCAGTTTCGGTATTACCAATGATCTACATTGGCAGCATCTGGCGAAATATTCAACGCGGGCCGAGGGTGATGGATTGGTTTTGCATTACGATCCAGGCATTGTTGAACCGTTCAAGGCAGCCGCGGAAAAGGGCGATTTGGAATTATGGCCGTTGTGGGAAATGGTTGCTTGCCCAACCTTGATTGTGCGGGGAAGAAATTCCGATGTATTGCCAACCGATATTTTATCGAAAATGTTGCAAAAAGGCGCATTTGTCGAATATGTCGAAGTAGAAAACACCGGCCATGCCCCGTCACTAATGGACGAAAGGCAGATCGGCGTGATAAAAAATTGGTTACAGAAATAAGGATTGTCCTATGGATTTCCAACTATCTTCCGATCAACGCGCGCTGCAAGATATGGCGCAAAAATTTTCCCGCGAAAAGCTGGCGCCTAAGGCCGGTGAGTGGGATGAAAAAGAATATTTTCCGTTGGATGTTTTGAATGAGGCCGCAAGTTTGGGATTTGCCGGAACCTATGTGCCGGAAAATTACGGCGGATCCAGCCTGTCACGTTTGGATGCGGCGATCATATTCGAAGCTTTATCGCATGGATGTATTTCCACCGCTGCGTATCTTAGTGTGCATAACATGGTTGCTTGGATTTTGGCGGAATACGGATCCGATGCGCATAAAAAACATTGGTTGCCGCGGATGACATCGATGAAATCGCTGGGTAGTTATTGTTTAACGGAACCGGGCGCTGGATCGGATGCGGCGTCGTTGAAAACCAAAGCGGTTAAAGATGGCGGCGATTATATCGTCACTGGTAATAAAACCTTTATCACTGCGGGTGGGACCAGTGAGATTTATGTAGTTATGGCGCGTACTGGCGGGGACGGCGCATCCGGCATTTCGGCGATCTTGCTGGAAAAAGGCATGAAGGGTTTATCGTTTGGAAAGCCTGAACAAAAAATGGGCTGGCGCAGTCAGCCGACGAATTCCATGACGATGGAATCAGTACGCGTGCCGCAAAGCAATTTGCTTGGCAAAGAGGGCGATGGATTTAAAATCGCGATGAAGGCATTGGATGGCGGACGGATCAACATTGCCGCCTGTTCGCTGGGCGGGGCGCAAGCCGCGCTGGATATGGCGGCCAATTATTCCGAAGGGCGCCAGCAGTTTGGTAAAAAGATTTCTGAATTTCAGGCCAATCAATTTAAGATCGCGAATATGGCGATTGCACTGGATGCGGCGCGTTTGATGACGTATCGCGCGGCGCAAAGTTTTGATTCCAAGAATCCAAATCTTACCCTGCACACGGCAATGGCGAAAAAATTCGCATCCGAAGCCGCGTTTAGCATCGCCGATGAAGCATTGCAATTGCATGGCGGATACGGGTATATCCGTGAGTATCAGGTTGAGCGGATTTTGCGCGACCTGCGCGTGCATCGTATTTTAGAAGGCACCAATGAAATCATGCAAATGATTATCGCGCGCAAAGTTCTGGAAACCTATGCCGCATAGCCAGCCTGTTATTATCCAGCATAATTCGCCGATCGGGCATATCGTCCTGAACCGGCCAAAGGCGTTGAATTCACTGAATTTGGAAATGATCCAGGAAATTCATGTCGCGCTGGATCAATGGCGGAATGATCCCAATATCATCGCCGTTTTGATTGAAGGGGCGGGGGAGCGGGCTTTTTGTTCTGGCGGTGATATTCGATTAATGCACACGCGTCGCGGCGATATGGCGTTTGGTTACGATATTTTTAAAACCGAATATACGCTGAACCACAAAATCCATAAATATCCTAAACCATACATTGCGATTATGGGTGGCGTGACGATGGGTGGCGGAATCGGCGTGTCGGTTTATGGCAGCCACCGGATCGTTATCGATTCTACCAAATTCGCCATGCCGGAATGCGCAATTGGTTTATTTCCGGATATTGGCGCGGCCTGGTTTCTGCCGAAAGCGCCTGGAAAAATTGGAATATATCACGCCTTGACCGGAACGCCGATGAATGCCGCCGATGTGTTATATACCGGTATGGCAACGCATTATTTAACGGCGCATCAATTGCACGATTTCAAACATAAATTATATTCGATTCAATCGCCGCAGGATGTCGATGCTTTATTGGCCGGAAGCGGCAAGCCGGATATGCCATCACAGATCGAACAGGACCGGGGAAAAATCGACGATCATTTTTCGCACGGTAGCGTGCTGGATATATACAATAATCTTGGCCACAGCGATTGGGGCAGGGAAATAAAATCGGTGATGGATAAAAATTCGCCAACCAGCATGGCATTGACCATGGAATCATTCCGCCGTGCTGCGGGAAAAAATCTGCGCGATGCTTTAACGACCGATTTATTGCTTAGCCAGCAATGCTTGCGCCGCGATGAATTTTACGAAGGGGTTAGGGCTGCAGTAGTAGATAAAGACCGTAACCCACGCTGGGACCCGAGCAGGATAAGCGCGGTCGATCCCGCATTGATAGCCGCCTATTTCAATCCGTTACCCGAAGTAAATCTGGATGTGTTCGGCTAGTTTTGTATGGTAAAAGGATACGATTGACGGTTTGATTATCGGAAAAAATTCAGATTTCAAAGTATTAACACCTAACTTTAGCCGTTAAAAATAACCTTGATTTTTCCTAAAAAAACGATTATTATACAATTATTATAAAATAACTATTTAGTATGTAATTTATGTTACAGCTGTTAACGTTTTTTTTACCATTTTGCGATAAAAAGAGATACGCTATATACTTAATTAGATACAAAAATTAATGATAACGGAAAAGTTATAGTAGGGGATTCGATAGGATGTCGACGATTATGATTAGGGAACACGAACATACAGCAAATGCAATGACTGGCGGCAATTTAGGCGGCGCCAGCAAATTGAATGTCCATTCGCCCTTCCGCCTGCCGGCTTTGAAAACACTCAGCCGAGAAAAATTAGACGAAAGATTAGATCCTTTATTGGAAGCAACCACCGAAGAATTACTGATGCTTCGCGAAAAAACCTACGCGGTTTTGGATCGCATGGATGAACTGGAAACATCCGGCCAGAAAATTCCGGTAGTGGAATTCGAAGAAATTTTGCGCGGCGCCGCCGTGATCGAACAGTTTCTTGCCGAACGCATGCAAGGTGTCATGCGCAGCAAAGGCGGAAAAGTCATTAACAAGGCAGAGGTGATCTAATGGACAGAAGCCGTTTTATGGATGGTATGAAAGTGGATCCAAGCAAAGTATTTGCTGAAAGCGACGTTTATACGGCGCATGGGCAAGCCAGAAGTGGCAGAGGCGAAAAGCTGATGGGCATGAGCGCTGCCGCCAATCCGATGCTGGCCGCTATGATGCAAAGAAGCCGCTAATCTCATTTCAATTTTATTCGGCCATGCTGCCAATTGGGCGCATGGCCGTTTTTAATGTAAAAATAAATCTCATGATAATGCGCGCTATTTTGATTCTGCTTCTAACCCTTGTGACCGTTAACAGCGCGGTTGCCGGAACATCCGTTTATGCCAAGAAAAAATCTGGTCCCGAGGCGAATGAATCGGCTGGCGTAAACGAAGACGGGACCATGCAAACGGCGGTGCAGGCGGTTGTTACATCATTGACCCCCGAACAAATCAACGCCTTTGCTGCTTGCCTTGAAAAATACGTCGATCCAGAAACGGCGAATAATGTCACTAAACAGGCCCTGGGTGATGGTTCCATGCAAGTCCAGGAAGGCAGTTATCAAAACACCCAAGCCTTTATGGCATCGCCATTGGGGCAGGAAGCCATGAAGAATTGCAATACCCATATCGAAAGCCTGTTGCCCAAAGTTCAGCAACAATTTCAACAAGATTTATCGACAAAAGACCAGAATCCAGTCCCCGCCGCCCAATAAAACTGTTATAATATTATTTGCGATCTATATTAGGAGCAAGGCCTTCCTGGCCTTCCAATATTCAAGGGTTTTATATGCGCAATATTGTTGTCCTTATGCTGTGTTTGGGTTTTCTGGCTTCTCCCGCCTTTGCCCAAAATTTCGATCCTTTCCGCCCTAATTCGAACCCAACAAACAATCTTCCGGGTGGAAAAAATGTCGAAGATTACGATCCGAATGTTCGCAATAGCCGGCCGACTACATCGCAATCGTCCAGCCTGATGGATTTGAAATTATCCGAATATGATCAGGAACAATTTGATGCATGCCGGACCGAAGCGCGCAAATACGGCACCGATATTATGCAATTAAGCAGCGTGTCGGGATTCCTGGGCACGCCGTACCGCACCCAATCTTGCAGCAAATTTGTAGTTGAAAAAATGCTGAATAGCATGGATACCGCCATGCGCAACGACCCGGAAGCATTGGTTGAATTTCAACGCAACAAGGATATTCAGCATAAATATGATGAATTGAAAAAAGCCTATACGATTCTAAGCCGTGGCAATCCCGTTACCGGAAAAACCAATTACAGTGGCAGCAATCTAAGAATCAATAATAATTACGCGGGATTGAATTCTTATAACACAACCCCATCGACCCAATTACTATCACAACCGGATGCTTGGGATGATCCAAACATGTATATGGTACAGCCAAAACCGTCTATTCCCCAAGAATGGTGGGCAAAGGATTATTATCAGGTCGACATGGCTAAAACCCAAGCTCAAATCGCGAGCCAGCAAGAACATCGCAATCGCATTTTATCGCCGGAAGGACAGGGTTTTGGCCCGAATCCTTTGAAATCCATCATGATGCAAGCCGAAGGCAAGGAACAAGAACGTCTGAGCGGCCGGCGTGGTGGTGGTGGCGGAAATTACCAATTGCCATCGTTTCAAACCCAAGATCCTTATCAGTAACCGGATAATCCTAACTTATGTCTAAATTTACCGCGATTTTTATCGGCCTTTTGGCTGCCGTGTTGATTATGATCGGCATATCCTTCATGCGGCCCTCATCCGCGTCGAATCTGATTGAAATGTCTTTCAATCCGTCTTTTGCTCTGACCGATCATAATGGGCGCAAGGTTACGGAAAAAGATTTCGCGGATAAATATGTTTTGTCTTATTTCGGTTTTACCAGTTGCCCGGATATTTGCCCGGTGGATTTGCAAAGATTGGCCGATGCCTATGCAGGTTTACCGCAGGATAAAAAAGATAAATTGCAGGTCTTGTTTTTTACCGTTGATCCCGCGCGCGACACGCCAAAAGCAATCAAGGAATATCTGGCCAATTTCAACGACGATTTCCTAGGCCTAACCGGCGATCAGAAATCCATCGATACCATTAAAAAGAATTACAAAATGTACGCGGAAAGGGCGGAATCGACCGATCACAGTGGCGGCCATGGCGAACACGCTGCGCACGGCCAGAAAAACACCAATTACACATTCAATCATACGGCAATGTTTTATATCGCCGCCCCGCAAAATAAGCCGATGGGCGTTTTGAAAAACGATCTGGAAACGGCGGTTTTGACCCGGAATTTGACCGCCATTATTCCCTAAATTAGGGCTTGCCTTGTCGCTGATGTTATATTATAACATAACATCATGAGCGAAATTATTGCCCTTACGACCCGCGCCGAAGATTTGATCGCCCTCGATCAAGTCCATATTCATATGGGTAAACGTTGTGTGCTGCATAATGTGGATCTGCGTCTTTCCGCCGGCAGCATGACGGCGATTATGGGTGCGAATGGTGCCGGTAAAACCAGCCTGTTGAAATCGTTGGTGGGCATTGTGCCGGTGACATCGGGCGCGATCGATATCAAAAACCGCGATGCGTTATCCATCGGCTATTTGCCGCAAATTTCCGATTTTGACCGCGAATTCCCGCTGCGCACCCGCGATTTGATCGCGATGGGATTGATTGGCCGGGGAATGCCGCGCGCCGCGCAAAAACAAAAAACCGCCGAAATTCTGGCGCAAGTGAATTTGGAGAACCAGGCGGCGCAATTCGTCCAGGATCTTTCCGCCGGGCAATTGAAACGCGCCTTGATGGGCCGTTTGATGGCGCAGGGGGCCGATATTTGGTGTCTGGATGAACCATTCGCGGAACTGGATCGCGGCAATTGCGATGCCATGATGGCGTTATTACGCCGCGCGCAATCCCAGGGAAAAACAATTCTGGTTGTGATTCACGACGATCAATTGCTGCGCCAGGGATTCGATTTTATTTTATCGCTGGAAAACCAAACCGCGATTTTACATAAAAATCCGCATTTTCAGACCGGTATCGTTAAACTTCATCAAGCCACATGCTAAACCAGCATTATTTCTCGCCCATTTTCCTGGACCCGTTTTTGAATTATGGGTTTATGCAAACCGCTTTGCTCGCGACCATTATATTATGCCTGTCGACCATTCCGGTTGGCGCGTTTGTGGTGCTGCGCCGGCTTAGTTTGATTGGCGATACATTATCGCACGCGGTTCTGCCCGGCGTTGCGGTTGCGTATATTTTATTCGGCATGTCGATTGTGGCCTTGATCGCTGGCGCGGTTTTCACCGGCCTGTTGGTCGCGATTTTCGCAGGCTTTGTCACCCGCACCACCCGATTGAAAGAAGATTCCAGCTTCGCCTCGTTTTATTTAATCTCTTTATCGCTTGGCGTTTGTTTAATCAGCGCATTTGGCAGCAAGAATGATTTATTGCATTTTTTATTCGGCGATTTGCTGGCGGTGCCGGAAACTTATTTATACTGGCTGCTGGGATTATTGCTATGCTCCAGCGCGATTTTGGTTAGTCATTTCCGGCTGTTCATCGCCGAATCGTTCGATCCGAATTTCATGCGCATCAACCGATTAAAAGGGAATTGGTATTATTTCCTGTTCCTGGGTTTGTTTGTCGTGAATATCGTGTTTTCATACTTTATTTTGGGCACGTTATTATCGATGGGATTGTTTATTTTGCCCGTCATTGCCGCGCGTTTATGGGTGCGGGATATCGTGTATTTAATCGGGCTTGCCACGGTTTTCGGCATTGTATTTTCGTATATTGGCCTTGTGGTTTCGTTTCATTGGAACCTTCCGGCGGGGGCCAGCATTGTATTATGCCTTGGCTTGAATTACGGTATATCCTTACTACTTCATTGGATGAATTCCTCGCGTTTCAAATTGTCTTTAAATTCATAGGGAGCAAAAAATGCGTAAAATCTTAATCGCCATTCTGACATTGGTGTTTTTATCCGGAATTTATCCGGCCTTCGCGCAGCAAGACGCTGATCCAGTCGAGGCGCCGAAATTCAAAATCGTAACAACGTTCAGCATATTGCAAGATCTGACCAAAAATATAGTCGGCAAAAAAGCCGAGATATTTAACCTGATCCCCGTAGGCGCGGATTTGCACGATTATAAGCCGAATTACGCCGATATGCAGAACATCGCCAAGGCCGATATTATTATGGCCAATGGCGTTGGGTTGGAACCATGGCTGGACCGCGCGATGAAGGCAGCCGGATTCAAAGGCACCCTGATTTTGGGCCCACGCACGCAGGATATTGAAGGCCTGAATAAAGACCAAAAACTAAGCAAAGAAAAATATGGCTCATCATCGTTCGATCACGATCCGCATTTATTCCCAAGCGCGTACCATGCAAGGCATTATGCCGCGCGCGTATCCAAGGAAATGTCGCGCCTGGATCCAGAAAATAAAGAATATTATGTTGACCGGTACAAGGCGTATGGCGCCGAATTGATGCAATTGGAAAATTGGGCGGCATCGGAATTCAATAAAATTCCGCCGTCCAAACGCAAAATGATGACCATGCACGATTCGATGCGGTATTTCGCGGATCATTATAAAATCGAATATTACAGCGTGGTCGGATTATCGACCGAACATCAACCATCGGCGGCGGAAATCGCGGCGGCCATCGACGTGATTAAGCGCGAAAATATCAAGGCCCTGTTCCCCGAAAGCACCATCAATTCCGGCGTGATGCAGAAAATTGCATCCGAAACCGGCGTACCGCTGGGCGGCGTTTTGTTTACCGAAACCTTGAATACCGTCAAGGATGACGCGGATACCTATATCAATATGTACCGCAGAAACGTGAATACCATTCTGGACGCGATGCGGCAGGGTGGGGCGTAGATCACGCCTGTCATCCAATATTCCTCCCCCCAACGAGGGGGAGGATAGTTATTCTTAGGGTGCGAAGCGCCCTTATGAATAACTTGGTAGGGGGGATCGAATCACCCCCCACCCAAGAAAATCTAAGCGCCAATCGGCGCTAAAATTTTCTATCCCTCCCCTCGTTGGGGGAGGGAAATTCTAGAAGTTCTTAAAACCATAGACAGATTCTAATCCCCCCTGTATCTTACCCATTCGCGCAAAGGATGGGTGGCTGAGCGGTTGAAAGCACCGGTCTTGAAAACCGGCAGAGGCGTAAGTCTCTCGCGAGTTCGAATCTCGCCCCATCCGCGGTATGTTGAATTGTAAAAGGTTTAATTAATGGATTGGAAAAGTGCAAAGAAAAAGGGGGATGATGCGATTGCAATTCCTGAGAGATGGTTGCATCTTCATTATTATGAAGCTCTAAACATCCTGTTTAGAATGGAAAATGCTTTGCGCGTGTTTGTTTATGTTATATTAAAAAATCAAGCACGTGAGAATTGGACTGACATTATGTTGCAGGGAACAGATGATAAGCAATTAACTATTGCAGCAGCTGCCGCTGCTAGAATGAGGCAAGCAGAAGGATATGGTTATTTGGGATATCCTATAAACTCACCCCTTATGTACCTCAATAGCGGTGAATTAACTCGACTAATTTTATCTGACGCTCAATGGACAGCCTTTAAAAGTTATTTTAAAGGAGCAAAAGATATTATTAAAACTAAATTTGATGAAATAGGGACTGTAAGAAATGCTTTGGCTCATTTTCGTCCATTAAAAAACGATGATATAGAACTTATTAAACAAAATATAAAGCATGCGTTTTTGGGAATAGAAGAATGTTTAAAAGAAATAACTACAATTTTAAATATTGTACCAAGCAATACTAGTGATGATTGGTACAAATCTTTAAGTAAATTAAGTAGCGATCCCTGCACTATTCAATTGTATCAAAGCAAAAGAGAAGAGTGGGTTCGTATAGAAATAAGCTATGTTTGTGATATTTTAAATATGGAGCAATATTGGCAGGAACATTATTCATACAAAGTGCTTAATCTCTTATCCCCAGCTATTATAAAATTAAATGAGTATTGTGATCTCAGAAAGTTGTGCACATATGTGATGGAGCATATTCCCTACACACGTATGGAAAAAGATTTTAAACCAAACTTTAAAAAGCAAACTTCTCTAATTTTTAGTAAATCTATTTTGCAGAAACACCATGTTGTTATTAAAGATTCTTTGCAGAAACTTATAGCAAAAATTAAAGAAGAATCTGACCTGATTAAAGAGGATAATCTTGCTCGCGGAACACTAATAGAGTCCGCACGGGTTAGCGCAAGTTATACTAAACATAAGGAAGATGAAACTAAAGGATGGTGGCGCGTCAGAAATGAGAATTTGACATGTCCATTTGGACAAAATGATCCAGCAGAGTATTGGGGGGATCTCGGATTATTATATCAATCTGACTTTATTGCTGGGTCAACTAAATACCCCTGGATGCCGTCCGACATATCTAAAGAAGAAGTACCATTTTAATTGATTTACTATAGTTTTTAGAGGATCCCCCATGAAAAAAATCGCCATCCTGCTAACCCTTATTCTTTTCGCCGCGATGCCGGCCTATGCCGATGACAGCGATTTTTATGCTTGGCTTAGCAATTTCCGCACCGCTGCTTCCAAAGAAGGGGTAAGTGCGGCGACGATTAATAAACATTTCGATACCATCGAATATCTGCCGGATGTGATTTCCAAAGATCGGAATCAGCCGGAATTTAAATTGACCTTTGCCGAATATAAAAAACGCGTGCTTAGCCCCGAACGGCTCCAAGCCGGGCGCGCGGCGTTGAAAGAAAACGAACAATATCTGAACTGGGTTCAGGAAAAATCCGGCGTGTCGAAATCGGTCGTGGTGGCATTGTGGGGCATTGAAACGCGCTATGGCAAGGTCAAGGGCGGTTACAATATCCTTAGCGCCTTGGCGACGTTATCGTATGACGGCCGGCGCAGCGCCTATTTTTCAAAAGAATTAATCACCGCATTAAAATTGATCGATAAATATC
The DNA here is from genome assembly GCA_964647725.1 of uncultured Alphaproteobacteria bacterium. Classification (GTDB taxonomy): domain Bacteria; phylum Pseudomonadota; class Alphaproteobacteria; order SHNJ01; family SHNJ01; genus SHNJ01. Next base: position 9,025 of record CAZYJI010000011.1, on the reverse strand, counting down.
CGTATTTGGACCGCCCGATGATGAGTTCTTGGGCCGGCGCGGTCGGCGAATGCCAATTCATGCCGACCAGTTACTGGAACTTCGCCATCGACGGCAATAATAACGGCCGGGTCGATTTATGGGAAGAACGCGCCGATGTTTTGGCGTCCGCCGCGAATTACCTGATGAAATCGGGCTGGAAAAAGGACGAACCTTGGGGCATCGAGGTTAAGGGAGTAAAAGCGATAGATCCCGCCAATACCGGTCTTGAAACGCAAAAAACCCTGGCGGAATGGATGCAAATGGGCGTCAAATTGTCCCGTTTGCCGGGATTGCCCGCGACAACCACCAAAGCGTCTTTGATTATTCCCGAAGGATCCAAGGATGGCACCGGGTTTTTGGTATTCAACAATTACAGAGTTATCATGAGCTGGAACCGGTCGCATAATTTTGCCCTGACCGTTGGAACGCTGGCCGATCAAATTGCCGCGCCCGGCAAGGCCAAATCCAAGGCGAAACCGATTAGCCAGCAGGAACAACCCAAGAAATCTCCAACCACATCGGCCGATTATTTATAATGCGCCTTAGAACGCTTGTACTGTTACATTCATTATTAATTCTAACTGCTTGCGCAGAAACAAAATTTGTGACCCATTTGGGTAAAGTTTGGGGCGGGGATCCCTATGCTTCGCAATCGCAAGTCAATCCCAATATCCCATACAAAGTCGGCAAGCCCTATCAAATTGACGGGCGGTGGTATTATCCGCAAGAAAACTGGACCTATGTCGAAGAAGGGTTGGCATCCTGGTACGGCGATGAGTTCCAAGGCCGCCCAACCGCCAATGGCGAAACATTCGATAAATATTCCATGACCGCGGCGCACCGCACCTTGCCCATGCCCAGCCTGGTGCGGGTGACCAATCTGGATAATAACCGCATGGCGATTTTGCGGGTCAATGATCGCGGCCCATTCCGCAAAGAACGCATTATCGACGTTTCGCACGAAGCGGCGCGGGTGCTGGGATTCGATTTGCAAGGCACGGCGCGGGTTCGCGTGGAATTATTGTCCGAGGAAAGCAAACGCCTGGCCATGGCCCACGGCGCGCAATTGCCGGATATGAACAGTTACGCGTCCTATAACGCGCCGGGCAATAATAGCCAGTTGATCATGAATAACCCGCCGCCATCGGGCAATGTCACCGGTAGCGGCATGCCATTTGGTTCCGGCGGATCATATGGCGGTGGGCCTATTGAAACGGTCGATTTATCGCCGCCCAATATGCCATTGATGGGCGGGGGCGGATATACTCCACCACCGCCACCGATGGAAAATCTGGCGTTCCAGCCAGGCCTGATCGCGCCAGCCGGCGCATCGGAAGCGCCGCCAGCAGCGGTCAGCACGCAAATGCCGGTATTCCCGCCCATTCAACAACAGAATGATCTGGCCAATGCCGTTTATCTGCAGGTCGGTGCGTTCGCCGATAGGCAAAATGTGGAAAGACTGGTGGGACGTTTGAAAGAACTTGCCGAAGTCGAGGTAACCCCGTTAGAAAGGGGAGGCAGAATGTTATACCGCGTTCGCCTGGGTCCGCTCGACAATCTTCAACAAGCGGAAACGCTTCAATCCCGGGTCGCTCAATTCGGTATAACGGATGCGAAGATAATTATACCGTAATTCGACCACCATAAAAAACGATAAGGGATTTTGATGAAGTTTCGCTGCTTTCTTGCGCTGTTCGGCGCTTTATTACCATTGATCTTTGCAACCTGCGCCCTGGCGGCATCGGTTGAAACCCCGGCACGGGAAGCCATTATTTTCGATGCGCAAACCCAAACGGAATTATTGGCCAAAAACGCCGATGAAAAAATGCCGCCATCATCGATGAGCAAATTGATGACCGCCTATGTGGTGTTCGACCAATTGAAAAGCGGCAAATTGAAGTTGGACGATACGTTCAAAATTTCGCAAAAAGCCTGGGCGACACAAGGATCGAAAATGTTCGTCGACATCAACAGCGACGTTAAAATCGAAGATTTGCTGCGCGGCATGATTATTCAATCGGGCAACGATGCTTGCGTGGCCTTGGCCGAAGGCATATCGGGCAACGAAGAATCATTCGCGATTTTGATGAATGAAACCGCGAAAAGAATTGGCCTGACCAACAGTTATTTCGTCAATGCCAGCGGGTGGCCGGATCCGAACCATTATATGACCGCGCGCGATTTGTTGATCCTGGGTCAACGCCTGATCGCGGATTTCCCGGAATATATGCATTATTACAAAGAACTCGATTTCACTTATCACAAAATCAAACAAGGCAACCGCAATCCATTGCTGTACGGATTTCCCGGCGCGGACGGTTTGAAAACCGGCCATACCGAAGACGCCGGATATGGTTTGGTTGGAACCGCGCTGCGCGATGGGCGCCGGGTGATTATGGTGGTGAATGGATTGAAATCCATGCAAGAACGTTCCGATGAATCGAAACGATTGATGGAATGGGCGTACCGCGAATTCCGCAATTATGCGATCGTGAAACCCGGCCAGGTGATCGGCGAAATTCCGGTCTGGATGGGCGAAAAAGATAAAGTCAGTTTGACCGCCAAAGACGATATTTTCTTAACCGTGGCCAATGCCGACCGCGCCAATGTGACCATAAAGCTGAAATATAACCAGCCGGTCGTTGCCCCAATCGCGGCGGATCAGCCAATTGCAGCCTTATCAGTGCAAATTGGGGCCGGACAAAGCAGAGATTATCCGCTTTATGCTTCGGAAAATATTGCTAAACTAGGCTTGATCAGCCGTATTACAAAGGGTATCGGCTATATACTGACAGGCCAATAATTTATGAATCAGGCGCACGCCAAAATCGGACGTTTCATCACCCTCGAAGGTGGTGAAGGCGTTGGAAAATCTACCCAAGCCAAACGGCTTGCGGCGGCGCTGCAATCTTATGGTCTGGATGTGATCGTTACGCGCGAACCCGGCGGCGTACCCGAAGCCGAGGAAATCCGCGAAATTTTACTGTCCGGCAAAGAAGACAAATGGGATCCGATCAGCGAGGCGTTATTGCTGAATGCCGCGCGTCGCCAGCATGTCGAAAAATTGATCAAACCGGCGATGGCGAAAGGCACCTGGGTTATTTGCGACCGGTTCATGGATTCGACCATGGCGTATCAAGGCTATGTCAAAAGCCTGGGGCGTGAAACCGTGCAATCCATTCAAAACGCAACCTTGGGCGATTTCAAACCGGATCTGACATTGATTATCGATTTGCCATCCGACACCACATTGAAACGCGTCGATAAACGCAAAGGGAAAAAAGACCGCATCGAAGCGGCGTATAATAAAATTCACCGCATCTTGCGCGGCGCATTTTTGGATATTGCGGGCGCGGAATCGGACCGTTGCCTGGTCATCGATGGCACGGGAAGTTTGGATGACGTGACCGCGCGCATCATAAACGCGGTAACAACCCGGTTCCATTTGCACGATTTACAGAAAAAAGCGGGATAGGCCCATGCGCAGCATTATCGGCCACCAAACCGCGCAACAACAATTTTGGGATGCCTGCAAATCCGGCAAAATGGCGCAAAGCTGGATTTTTCTGGGGCCAAAGGGCATCGGCAAATCCACATTCGCCCGTCACGCCGCGCGGGAATTATTGGCCGGAACGATCAGTGCCAAGGCGGTTGAAATCGCCGCAAGCAAACCCACCATGTTATTTGCCGAAGCGGCGGAGCCAGCGCCGGTAACCCCCGATTCGATCCACCATCCCGATCATCCGATTTACCGCAAGGTGGAATTGGGTACGCATCCGGATTTATTGATCCTGGATACGCGCGTCAAAGAAGGCGAAAAGAAAAAAAATGAATTGGGCGTCGATGCGATCCGCGAAGTGCCCGCGTTTTTGCGCCTAGCCGCGGGCGAGGGCAGTTGGCGCATTGTGATTATCGATGACGCGGAAATGATGAATAAAAACGCATCTAACGCATTGTTAAAAATTCTCGAAGAACCGCCGCCAAAATCGCTGATTATTCTGGTGGCGTCGACCTTGGGTTATTTCCCGCCAACTATTCGGTCGCGTTGCCGCGTGTTGAAGTTCACGCCGCTGGCGGATACGGAATTGAGCGCATTTATGCACGAACATTTTCCCGCCGTGCATCGCGCCGAAGACCAGGATTTTTACATTCAATTCGCTTCCGGCAGTTTGGGCAATTTAAAACAATTGATCGAGGCCGAGGCGTTGACATTATATGCCGAAATTAAACGCATGCTGGAATTCATGCAGGCGAAAAAGGTGGAATGGCCACGCATTCATATGCTGGCGGAAAAATGCGATGCGACCCCGGCCGTGGCGCAAATGATTTTCAACCGTTTGTGTGAAGGCGCGATTCGCCCCGTCGCCATGCCGCAGTTCGAACAAACAAGGCAAATCATGCTGCAATTGAAACCGGCCCATGCCTGGCTGGATTATTACGACCATATGCAAGACCTTGTTGGAAAGCAGCAATTCCTGTATCTTGACGGCAGGCAAACCTGGCTGAACGTT
>CAZYJI010000011.1:0-4483 GCA_964647725.1 uncultured Alphaproteobacteria bacterium | reverse complement strand
ACGTTATGGCCAAGATGGCTGCATAATTATAGGCCGAGGGAACGAGGAACCGATGACCCAGAAAAATTTTTATATCACCACGCCGATTTATTATGTCAATGACGTGCCGCATATCGGCCATGCTTATACCACACTCGCTTGCGATGTGCTGGCGCGGTTCAAACGGCTGGATGGATATAATGTCCGGTTCCTGACCGGCACGGACGAACACGGGCAAAAGGTAGAAAAAGCGGCGGAAAAGGCTGGCATGAATCCAAAAGCCTTTACCGACAAGGTTTCGCAAAATTTCCGCGATCTTTGCCGCACGATGAATTTTTCCGAAGACGATTTTATCCGCACTACCGAAGATCGGCATTTAAAATGCGCGCAAGCATTTTGGAATAAACTGGTCGAAAAGGGCGATATTTATATCGGTAAATATGCCGGGTGGTACGCGGTGCGCGACGAAGCTTTTTATGCCGAAAGCGAATTGGTAAACGGCAAGGCGCCGACCGGCGCCGATGTCGAATGGGTGGAAGAGCCTAGTTATTTCTTTAAATTATCCGCCTGGCAAGACCGGTTGTTGAAATTTTACGAACAAAACCCGGATTTCATCGCGCCCGAATCGCGCCGTAACGAAGTGCTTAGTTTCGTTAAAGGGGGGCTGATGGATTTATCAGTATCGCGCACATCGTTCAAATGGGGCGTGCCGGTGCCGAACGACGACAAACATATCATGTATGTTTGGATCGAAGCGTTAAGTAATTACATCACCGCAATTGGATACCCCGATGTGAACAGCGCGGATTTCAAAAATTTCTGGCCATGCGATTTGCATATGGTGGGCAAGGATATTATTCGCTTTCACTGCGTGTACTGGCCAGCATTCTTGATGGCTGCCGACATCGCCCCGCCAAAACGCGTATTCGCGCATGGCTGGTGGACCAATGAAGGCCAAAAAATTTCAAAATCGCTGGGCAACGTGATCGATCCGCTGGGATTGGTAAAAAAATACGGCCTGGATGCAGTGCGTTATTTCATGATGCGCGAAGTGCCGTTTGGCAATGATGGCGATTTTTCGCATGCATCGATGCTGCGCCGCATGAACACGGAACTGGCCAATGATTACGGCAATCTGGTGCAACGCGTTGTTGCCTTTATCCATAAAAATGTTGGCGGTGTGGTGCCGAAAAATAACGGCTTGCAACCGGCCGATCAGGAAATTTTGAATCAGGCCTATGGCTTGATCGATAAAATGCGCAAAGAATTGGATGTTCAAGCGATCAATAAATCCTTGGATGCGTTGAACGGACTTGTGGTTTCGGCCAATCAATATGTCGATACCGGCGCGCCATGGACCTTGCGTAAAACCGATCCGGTTCGGATGGAAACGGTTTTATATGTATTGCTGGAAGTCATCCGGCATTTGGGACTGGCATCACAGGCCTTTATGCCCGAAGCATCGGCGAAGGTTCTGGATATCGTCAATGTTCCCGCCGCCAAACGTACATTTGCCCATGCTGGTGCGGCGCATGCATTGGTGCCAGGAACCGCATTGAACCCGGCCGTACCAGTGTTCCCAAGATTCGTCGAAGAAGACGCGGCGAAAACCGGCACCTAAGATGTTTATCGATTCGCACTGCCATCTCGATTACGAACCGCTGATCGCCGATACGGCCGGGATTTTGGCGCGGGCGAAAAACGCCGGGGTTGATAAAATGCTGACCATCAGCACGAAATTGACCGAATGGCCTAAGGTTTTGAAAATCGCCGAGGCAAACGATCCGGTTTATTGTTCCATCGGCATCCATCCGCATAACGCCGCGACCGAAACCATGTGGCCGCGCGAGGAATTTTTAAAATATTGCGCGCATCCCAAGGTGATCGGCATCGGCGAGGCGGGATTGGATTATTATTACGATTACGCGCCGCGCGACGTGCAGCATAAAATTTTCCGCGACCATATCGCGATCGCCCGTGAAACCCAGTTGCCGATCATCATCCACACCCGCGACGCGGACGAAGACACCGAAATGATTTTGCGCGATGAAACCGCGCGCGGCGCGTTTCCGATTTTGCTGCATTGTTTTACCGGCGGCGAGAGACTGGCCAGGGCAGGGGTGGAATTGGGCGGTTATGTATCGTTTTCCGGTATCTTGACCTATAAAACCGCGCAGAATTTACGCGATATCGCCAAGATTCTTCCGATGGATCGGATTCTGGTTGAAACCGATTCGCCATATTTGGCGCCGGTGCCGATGCGCGGCAAATCGAACGAACCGGCCTTTGTCCTGCACACCGCGCAACAATTGGCGGATGTGCGCAATGTCACATTGGCGGAAATCGGTAAGGTAACGACAGAAAATTTTTATAGATTGTTTAAGAAGGCTAAATAAACTTTGTCATCCCGAACCCTTTAGGGGTGAGGGATCTACAGATATAAGGCCTTACATCTGGCGATCCCTCGCATTCGCTCGGGATGATAATTACGGAGTAAGAATGAAAATCACTATCCTTGGATGTGGCGGTTCGGGCGGGGTGCCTTTGATTGGCAATAATTGGGGCCGGTGCGATCCGATTAATCCAAAAAATCGCCGTCTGCGCCCGTCGATTTATATTGAAGATGGCGATTTGGGAATTCTGGTCGATACCTCGCCAGATTTGCGGCAACAATTATTATCCGCCAATATTCAACGCATCGATGCGGTGCTATATACCCATGCCCATGCCGATCATTTGCACGGCATCGATGATATGCGCGGCGTGAACCGATTGATGCAAAAAGCGATTCCAATTTATGCCGGCCAAGCCACCATCGACGAAATCAAGCAATCTTTCGGATATGTGTTGAAACAACTGCCCGAAGGACACGGATTTTACAAACCGCAATTGCAGGAGAATTTGATCCAGCCTTTCGAATCATTCCGTGTCGGGCATTTGAATATTTTACCCATCGAACAAGAACATGGATTCATCAAAAGTTTTGGATTCCGTATCCATGATTTTGCGTATTGCACCGATGTGGTGGATTTTTCGCCCCAAGCATTCGAATCGTTGCGAGGTATCAAAACCTGGATCGTCGATTGTTTTATGAACGACCCACACCAAAGCCACGCGCATTTCGCCAAAGTCGTGGATTGGGCAGGGCAGTTAAAGCCGGATAGGGTGATTCTGACCCATATGAGCGCACAGCTGGATTACGATAAATTGCTAGCCAAATGCCCACCTGGAATTGAGCCGGGGTTTGATGGAATGGTGATTGAAATATAAGGAAAGTAATTTTATTATAAAATAAATTTATAGCCGTAATGAATAAAACTAGTGCTTTACAAATATTGGATTTTCATTAAAAAGAGATTAGCAGAATTTATAACAGGAGGTAGCTATGAGTTGGTGGAATGATCCTTTTGGTGGTTTCGGTCGAAGAGGTAGTGTATTCGAAGATAGATATTATGATCCAACTGCGATCAGCCGTGTTAATCCCCCTGAAAAATTGGCAGACTATGCTTTATTCCGCATTCGCTATGGATTGGCTGCGGATTGCGCTCAAGATCGATCCGTTGGAACTCCGAGCACAACTAACACCCACAATATCCTTATAAACTTAGCAAACTCTAATGTTCTTAGTACCGAAGTATTGGAATGTGCATTAGGTATTATGGCGCGCAAGCCAGACCCAAATTATGATTGTGTCACAGCATTGGTTACAGCATTGCATGATAAAGCAGCACGTGCTGGCACTCCAATTGACTCTGCTCAAATTAGCAATATGACCAGTTTGCCTACTTTGATTCACGCGGCGAAAGGTTTGGTTCGTCCAGGCTATCATGTTCAATCGCATGGTGCTAAACATCCGCCTGTGCCGGCTGCCCCTCGGAAAGATCGAGACGAATATGGAGGCGGGCGCTATAATGATCGCAGCCAATATGCCAGTGCCACAAGTGGGTATGGGTATGCTAGCGGACGTAGTGGTTATGGTGATTGGTAAATTAAATTACAAGTAACATTATTTTAATCATAAAAAATTCAGCCCTTTATATCATTCTGCCTTGCGGGTTTATTTCGGTCGGGCCTATAGTCGATACGATTTACAGCTGAACCATGACGGCAGAATAGCCGCGGATAGAGAGGGATTATGATTACGCAAAAACTAAAAAATTGGTTTAATGGCTTGCTTGGCAATACGCCGGAAAACGATACCGTTGAATTGTCATCCATGGATTCATTTCCGGCCAGTGACGCGCCAGGTTGGATTAAACAAAGTATTAGTGTCAATAAATCAATGGAAGTCGAAGAAAATACCACTTGGATCGACAAGCGCGCGGCTTAATTTAGGCCCAAGCTTGGGATAATTGGGGCTTTACAGGCCAATCGGCTTAGGTTAGTTCTTTATAGATATCTTATATATTATTTTCCATAATATATATTCCTGATAAAGTCTATAAAAGATGGTGGAATCTATTTCCAAGTGCGACTTTCCTTTAAAAACCCCTCTTTTCGCACT
>CAZYJI010000010.1:36927-74874 GCA_964647725.1 uncultured Alphaproteobacteria bacterium | reverse complement strand
TATCATGCGCGGGTTCGTGCAAAACGGCGCCATGGCCGCGTTGATCGTCACGCATAATCTGGAATTGGCCAAAAAAATGGACCGGATTTACACGATTCGCCAAGGCCGCGTAGAACTTATGGAAGCGCCGCCATTAAAAGTTTACTCGCAAGCGCCTGCTTAGGTGAGAATTATTCTTATTTCTCAACGGCTTCCAGCCAATATAAGCGGCGGATAATTATTCTTCTTATCCACACTTTCTGGGCTAATTCAAACAATGTCATCTGGCCAGAAATCGGCTAATTTATTGCTATGGCAGAGGCAGAAAATAAAGGGTTCATTCATCTTCGCAATCACACCGCGTATTCGTTATCCGAAGGCGCGTTGAAGATCGATTATTTGGTCGAGCTTTGCAAAAAACAAAAAATGCCGGCGGCGGCCATTACCGATACCAACAATTTATTCGGCGCGATTGAATTTGCCGACGCGGCGGTCAAGGCGGGGGTGCAGCCGATTTTCGGCAGCCAGTTTTCCCTGGCGCGGGAAGAAAAAGGCGGCAAGCAATTTGGCCTTGTCGAATACGATCAAATCGTTCTAATCGCGCAAAACGAAACCGGTTATTTGAATTTGCTGGCACTGCAAGCATTGACGTACGAACAAGTCGCTGCGGGCAAATCGGCGCATATCACCATCGAACAAATCATCGCCAACGAAGCCGGATTGATTTGCCTGTCGGGCGGGGCCAAGGGAGCGGCGGCGCGGCATATTCGCGCAAACCAACCGGACAAGGCGGTTGAATTTTGTAAAACCATGCTGTCGGCGTTCGGCAACCGGTTTTATATTGAACTTCAACGGCATAATTTGGCGGAAGAAAATGCGTGCGAAGGCGCGCTTATTAATCTCGCCTATCAATTGAATATTCCATTGGTTGCTACCAACGAATGTTATTTCAGCACCCCCGATATGTACGAGGCGCATGATGCGTTGCTTTGTATTGCCGAAGGCAAGGTGGTTACCGATCCCGACCGGCGCAAAGTAACGCCGGATCATTATTTTAAATCCGCATCCGAAATGCGCGCGATTTTCGCCGATTTACCCGAAGCATGCGATAACACCATCGCGATTGCCAAGCGTTGCAGCTTTATTTTAAAAGGCCGCGATCCGATGTTGCCGCATTTCGAAGGCGAAAATGGCGAAGCAGAATCCGATATTTTGCGTCGTCAATCGCGCGAAGGTTTGGCGGCGCGGATGCAATTCGGCGGAATTTCGGGCGATGCCATAAAACCATATGAAGAACGTCTGGAATTCGAACTGGACGTTATTATCAAAATGGGATTCGCCGGATATTTTTTGATCGTTGCCGATTTTATTAAATGGTCCAAGGCCAATGGAATTCCGGTTGGGCCGGGGCGGGGATCCGGCGCGGGTTCGGTGGTGGCTTGGGCGCTGACGATTACGGATTTGGATCCATTGCGCTGGGGATTGCTGTTCGAGCGGTTTTTAAACCCAGAACGCGTATCGATGCCCGATTTCGATATCGATTTCTGCCAAGACCGGCGCGACGAAGTGATCCGGTATGTGCAAACGCGCTATGGCAACGACAAAGTCGCGCAAATCATCACCTTTGGTAAATTACAGGCGCGCGCGGTGGTACGCGATGTGGGCCGCGTGCTGGGCATGGCGTATGGCCATGTCGATAAAATCTGTAAAATGATCCCAAACAATCCGGCCGCGCCCGTGACATTGCAACAGGCGGTCGATGGCGAACCGTTGATCCAGCAAATGATCAAGGACGACGAAGCCGTGGCGCGATTGATTAAAAACGCGCTGAAATTAGAAGGTTTATACCGCCACGCATCCACCCATGCGGCGGGCGTGGTGATTGGCGACCGGCCATTGTCGCAATTGGTGCCGATGTACCGCGATCCACGGTCGGACATTCCAGTCACGCAGTTTTCGATGAAATATGTCGAAAAAGCAGGCTTGGTCAAATTCGACTTTTTGGGTTTAAAAACCCTGACCGTGATTCAAAACACCATCGCATTGTTGAAACAAGAAGGTATCGAAATCAATATCGATACTATCCCGCTGGATGATCGGAAAACATACGATATGCTGGGCCAGGGGGAGGCGACTGGCGTGTTTCAGCTGGAAAGTTCCGGGATGCGCGAGGTTTTGAAAAAACTGAAACCGGACCGGTTCGAGGATATTACCGCTATCGTCGCGCTGTACCGTCCGGGTCCGATGGATAATATCCCAAAATTTATCGCGTGCAAACAAGGCACGGAAAAACCGGATTATTTGCATCCGAAGTTAGAGCCAATTTTACGCGAGACGTACGGCGTTATTATTTATCAAGAACAAGTCATGCAAATCGCGCAAATTCTGTCCGGCTATACGCTGGGCGGCGCGGATTTATTGCGCCGTGCGATGGGCAAAAAAATTCAAGCCGAGATGGATGCGCAACGCGAAAACTTCGTTACAGGCGCGGTCAATACCAACGGCCTGAAACAGGATTACGCCAACCATATTTTCAATTTGGTGGATAAATTTGCAGGTTATGGTTTCAACAAATCGCACGCGGCCGCCTATGCCTTGATTTCCTATCAAACCGCGTATTTAAAGGCGAATTTTCCATCGCAATTCATGGCCGCGCAAATGACGCTGGAAATGGGGGATACCGATAAATTGTCCGAATTCCGCGAGGAAGTAAAACGCCTGGGCTTGGAATTATTGCCGCCGGATATCAATAAATCCCAGCCTAAATTCGCGGTGGAAAATGGCGCGGTGCGGTATGCGTTGGCGGCGTTAAAGGGCGTGGGGCTCGAGGCGATGAAGGCGCTGTGCGCCGGGCGCGCGGAAAATGGCGAATACAAGAATTTGGACGATTTTATCCGCCGCCTGGATTCGCGCACTATCAATAAACGCCAATTGGAATCGTTGATCAATGCGGGGGCGCTGGATTCGTTGCATCCCAACCGGGCGGAATTGATTGCAACCTTGGAAATCATTTTGCGCCAGGCGCAAGCAAACAAGGCCGAACAAGAAAGCAATCAGAATAATTTATTCGCGGGCGGCGGGACGGCGGATAAATTCAAACTGCAAAAATCGCAACCTTGGAATATGCTGGAACGGCTGCAAAAGGAGTTTTCGGCGATCGGATATTATTTGACCGCGCATCCATTGGATTCTTATGCGGCGTTGTTGCGCCGGTTGCATGTGACATCGGCAATGGAAATCCCGTCCAAGGTATTACAGAAAAGATCCGGCAAATTGTCGTTGGCGGGCGTGATGCTGTCAAAAAAAGAACGCCGGTCGGCCAAGGGCAATAAATATGCGTTCGTGGAATTTACCGATGCGTCGGGATCGTTCGAATTGACGTTTTTTAGCGAGATTTTATCGTCCTCGCGCGAATTATTGGAATCCGGCAAGCCTTTATTGCTGACGGCGGATTATCAGATGGATGGCGAAACCTGGCGCCTGACCGCGCAAACGGTGCGCGATCTGGCATCGGTCGCGGCGGAACATAAAGGCAATATGAATATTATCGTCGAAGCGCCGACGGCAATCGAACCATTGGCGCAGAATTTGAATTCATACAAACAATCGCTGAATGGCAAAGGCAAAATGGCCGGCAAGCAATTGAAATTGTTCCTGCGCCTGCCACTTTATGAAATTGAAATCGATTTGCCTGGGTATCCAATCCCGGTCGGCCCAGCGGCGGCGGATATTTCCGCCATCGCCGGCGTGCGAGTGGAAGAGGTTTAAATCTACACCATTCACTACTATACTATTGTATTAAAAATTATCTGCTGACCCGTTGCCAAAATTGGGATAGGGCATATTGAGCGGCACCTGGGAACCGTGCGGCATCCGTTCCTTCTAATTTAGAAACGGGATTTATTTGGCCATCTGCGACGATGCAGCACGCGGTCACTGCTTGAACACTTCGAGTTTCCCAGTCCCGCCACAATAAAACCGATAAAAATCTTGAAGCACAAGCGCCATAAAGTGCGCTGGCTTGTACTGGTGCCGCTTTGGGATATCCTTTTTTCGAACAAATAGTAAAACCACCTGCCGGCGTATCTTGTCCATAAACATTGCCTTCGCAATTTCCGCCTGAACTTGCAGTGGTATCATATACCAAGGCGCCTGTTCTAATATGTATATAGTCCTTTTCTGTAATCAAACGCGGCGGTGTTTGGCCCACTCGGCGCGCGGAACAAACTATAACATGAGCCCCACGCAGATGATTTCGGACGCTTGCTCTTTGCAAACTTAATGCATCATCGGGGGACATGGTTCCATTTTGTTCATCTTGTATTAATTCAAATTCAATGCCTTGTTCTTGTAATTTGCTTCGAAATGTTGGTGAAGTGCTAAGAGCAATAACTGTTGCTCCTTTTTTTGCGGCTGTTAAAGCAGCGCTAAGACCAACATTACCCACCCCGATGACTAAAACTTTTTTGCCTTCTAGCCCACCTAAACGTTCTGCTGCTTCATTAATGACTACTTCGCCAGTAACAGTGCTCATAGCAGCGGTGGCATGCATAGGCGTTGTATGCACGGTTTGCGGCATTAATTCAAAACTAAATCCGGTGATGCCGGCTGCGGCATATTTTGGCAAATGACTGCGATCGGGAACTTGAGGATCTAAAAATCCAACCAAGGCCATTCCAGGTTGCCACAAACTTAGCGCCTCTGCTTCTTTCTCAGGGTTGCCACGTTTAACACACAAGGTTATGTCGGTGCCTGCATACAGATCGGCTGCGTTATCTATTACTTTCGCGCCAGCCCGCTCATAAGATTCATTAGCATGTTGGGCGGCAACACCCGCATCACGGCCTATGCGAATTTCCTTGAAAAGTGATACTAAAGATTCAACTTGGGAAGGAATTAGCGCTACGCGCTGCTCACCCGCTTGGGTCTCTGCTGGGATGGATAGGACTAACTTAGACATAAAATCTCCTGTATTTCTTTTAAGAACACGGAAAATAGCTATGTTTCAATAGGCTGGCAAGCGGAATTTGGGTAATTAAAATACTTGCTTTCGCGGGCTGATTTTACTATAAACACATCACTAAATTCACACGCAAGGATGGCGTGCCGGGGTTCCGGCTTCGCTTCCGGTGATTGGGATTGGCCCAGTTACTTGCCCTTGCGGAGGTTTAACCGGAAGAAACAGCAAGTTGCCTTTAAATTCCCATGCCGGAATGAAATGCGCTTTCTGTTTTGACAAACAGAAGAGAGAAAACTCATGGCTTATAATGATTTCACCATGCGCCAGTTGCTAGAAGCCGGCGTTCACTTTGGTCACCACACACGTCGCTGGAATCCGAAAATGAAAGAATATATTTTCGGCGAGCGTAACAACGTGCACGTGATCAATCTTGAGAAAACCGTGCCGATGTTGCACGCGGCGTTAAAAGCCGTGCGTGACACCGTTGCTGGTGGTGGCCGCGTATTATTCGTTGGCACCAAACGCACCGCGCAAGAACCGATTGCCGACGTTGCAAAACGTTGCGGGCAGTTTTACGTCAATCACCGCTGGTTAGGCGGCATGTTGACCAACTGGAAAACCGTATCGCAATCGATCAAATATTTAAAAGAACTCGATGAAAAATTAGCAAAACCAGAAGCCGCCGGTTTGACCAAGCGCGAAATTTTGGGTTTGCAACGCGAACATGAAAAATTGGAAAAAGCCCTTGGCGGTATTAAAACCATGGGCGGTTTGCCGGATATCTTGTTCGTTATCGACACGAATAAAGAAGAAATCGCGATTGCCGAAGCGCGCCGTTTGAACATTCCAGTGGTTGCGATCGTCGATTCGAATTGCAATCCAGATGGCATCAATTTCATGGTTCCAGGCAACGACGACGCGATGCGCGCAATTAATTTGTATTGCGAGTTGTTCGGTCAAGCGGTGCTTGATGGATTGGCTGCCGAAGTCGATCGTGGCAGCAAAGGCAAAGATGTAAAACCGGCCGTTGATGCAACCATCGCCAACGACCAACCGGTTGCCGCAAGCGCCTAAATATATAGGGTTTAGGGGGTACGGGTCAGGGTTTAGGAAACTTAAACCTGGATACTCTTTCCCCTAAACCGTAAACCCTAAACCGTAAACCCTAGGATTAAAAATGACAGAAATTACAGCAAAAATGGTCAGCGAACTGCGCGAGAAAACTGGCGCGCCGATGGGCGAATGCAAAAAAGCGCTTGTAGAAACCAAAGGCAATATCGACGAAGCCGTGGATTGGCTGCGTAAAAAAGGCATTGCGACCGCACAGAAAAAATCCGGCCGCGCCGCGGCCGATGGTTTGGTTGGCGTTGCCACATCCGGCAATGTCGGCGCCTTGGTCGAAGTGAACGCCGAAACCGATTTCGTCGCGCGTAACGAACAATTCCAAAATATGGTGCGTAACATCACCGCCGTCGCGATTACCAAAAAAGGTATCTTGGCCGATATCAACGCGGCGACTTGCCCAGGTACTTCGCGCACCGTTGCGGACGAAGTCACCCATCAAATCGCCACCGTTGGCGAAAACATGACCTTCCGCCGCTCGGCCGCTTTGTCGGCGAACGATGGCATCGTTTGCAGCTATATGCACGGCGCTATTGCCCCGCAATTGGGTAAAATCGGCGTGCTCGTTGCTTTGGAATCCAAAGGCGATAAAGCGAAATTGGAATCGGTCGGCAAACAAATCGCGATGCACATCGCCGCCGCCAATCCAGTGGCATTGTCGTCGGATAAAGTCGATCCGGCTTTGGTTGCGCGCGAAAAAGCGGTGTTCAGCGAACAAGCCGCCGCATCGGGCAAGCCAGCCGACATTATCGGCAAAATGGTCGAAGGCCGTTTGCGTAAATATTACGAAGAAGTTTGCTTGTTAGAGCAAATTTTCGTCATCGATAACGAAACCAAAATCAGTCAAGTGTTGGCGAATGCCGCCAAAGACATCGGCGCTCCGGTAACCATCAGCGGTTATTTGCGTTTCGCCTTGGGTGAAGGCGTTGAAAAAGAAGTCAAAGACTTCGCCGCCGAAGTCGCCGCGATGGCGAAAACCGCCTAAGCGTTTAAATATTGAAAAACCCCGCTTCTGCGGGGTTTTTTATTATTAATGTTAGCGCGTTTTCTGAAGTAATTTTATGTTCTGCACCGGGTGCGCAGATGTTCATGCAAAGGCGCAAGCATGCGTCCGCCAAAATGCTGTTCCACGGTCGCCTTGTTTGCCGCCATCCAGTCAAGCCGATATCGATGCGCAGCTCCCATATTGGCATATATTGCATCATGCAATACCAGGGCCTTTGCCAATTCTTCTTTACCGCCAGATAAAACAATAAATGGATTTGGCGCTGCGGTTGGGCGGATACGGTGCAACTCCTCTACAACTTTATCTTCGTGCCCATCACCCAGTACGGTTGCGACATATAACGCAGCCATGGCGGCGCTGCGCGATACGCCGCGTTCACAATGAACGATTAAATCGCGGTCTGGATGCTCGCGCAGAAAATCCAATCCTTCGTCAATTTGTTTTGGCGTTGGCGAAAATCCACGGACTTCTTCGGTGATATCAAAATAAACTTGGACTTTTTGCGCATAAACTTGGCCACTAAGATTAGGAGCCTTGCCAGTGGCTGGTGTTACGCCAGGATTTTCAATCGATAAAACGACCGGTTTCTGCCTGCAAGCGCCAATATACCCCGGCAATTCCTTGATACCGCACACGGCAATATTTTGCCCGCTGCCCAAATTTATAAAATTCATTATTCGGATCTCCTGTATTTAATTAAGAAACTTATATAACAAAAGGGGAGACGTATCAATTGTTTATATTTATCCCGGAACTGGGCTTTTCCCAAGGTTTTAGCCTTTATTTCGCCGGAAAAATCCTGTAAAAACAAACGCATATAGATGGGGAACAAATTATGCCGGATGTCGCCGTGAAATTGAAAACCAAAATCCAATATAAACGCGTGTTATTGAAATTGTCGGGTGAAGCCTTGATGGGTGGCGGCGATTATGGTTTGGACCCAGTCGTGGTTCAACGTATTGCCGAAGAAATCACTGAAATTCATAAAATGGGCGCCCAAATATGCATGGTGGTTGGCGGTGGTAATATTTTCCGCGGCATTTCCGGCGCCAGCGCCGGGATGGAACGCGCTTCGGCCGATTATATGGGCATGCTCGCGACCGTCATCAATGCGCTTGCGTTACAAGACGCGCTGGAAAAAATGGGCACAACTACGCGGGTGCAATCTGCGATTGCCATGCCATCGGTTTGCGAACCTTATATTCGTCTGCGCGCCGAACGCCATTTGGAAAAAGGCCGCGTGGTAATTTTTGCGGCCGGTACTGGCAATCCATTCTTTACCACCGATACTGCCGCTGCTTTGCGCGCATCGGAAATGAATTGCAATGTTTTGTTGAAAGCGACCAAGGTCGACGGTGTTTATTCCGCCGATCCGAAAAAAGATTCGAAGGCAACCAGGTTCGATAAATTGACTTATTTAGAAGTGCTCAGCAAAGATTTAAAAGTCATGGATGCGGCGGCGATTTCTTTGTCCCGCGAAAACAAAATTCCAATTATCGTCTTTAACCTTGAAACGCATGGCGCCATGGGCGAAGTGTTACAAGGTAAAGGCAAATTCACATTGATCGAAGAAAGATAGAAGAAGAGGTTCATTATGAATGCAGTCGTCGATGATATGAAAAAGCGCATGGATAGCGCGATTGAAACTTACCGCAAGGAATTGGGCGGTTTGCGCACTGGCCGGGCCAGCCCGCAATTGCTGGATCCTGTGATGGTCGATGCCTATGGCAGCCGCATGCCTTTATCCCAAGTCGGCAACGTCAATACGCCCGAAGCGCGTTTGATCACCGTGCAAGTATGGGATCAAGGGTTGGTTGGCGCGGTGGAAAAGGCGATTACCGAAGCGAATTTGGGCCTGAACCCATCCAGCGAAGGCAGCACCATTCGTTTGCGTTTGCCGGATTTAACCCAGGAACGCCGCACCGAATTGACTAAGCTTGCGGGTAAATATGCGGAATCCGCGCGGATCGCGGTGCGTAACGTGCGCCGGGATGGGATGGAAGCGGTAAAAAAACAGGAAAAAGATAAAAAGATCAGCCAGGACGATTTGGCTCGCCTTGAAAAAGAAATTCAAAAACTGACCGACGATCACGTCAAAAAAGTCGACGAGATGGTGGCCAGCAAAGAAAAAGAAATTATGCAAGTGTGAGGAAGATGGAATCGGATTTTTGCAATCCGAAATCCATTTCTTGAAAATGACGCAGACGTTGAAACATATCGCCATTATTATGGACGGCAATGGCCGCTGGGCAAAGGCGCGCGGTTTGCCGCGCACCGCTGGCCATGCGCGCGGGGCGGAAGCAGTGCGCCGTACGGTCGAAGCCGCGATCAAGCATAATATCCCATATCTAACCATGTTCGGTTTTTCTTCGGAAAATTGGTCGCGCCCAGTCGAAGAGGTGAGCGAGTTGATGGGCCTGTTGAAACGGTATTTACAGGCTGAAACCGCGCATCTGCATCAAAACGGCGTGCGATTACGGTTCATCGGTGACCGGCGCAAATTTTCGCAAGACATTATTCAAATGATGGAACAAGCCGAAGGCTTGACGGCACCGAATAATAAACTGAATCTGACGATTGCGTTGAATTATGGCGGGCGCCAGGAAATCTTGCGCGCCATTTCGCGGATTTTATTCCAATCGTTCCAGGCGATGGCGCTGGATAAAGCAACCGATCATCCGCGCGGCGGCGCGGCCAATCCGGTGGTACCGTGGGATTTGGACGATGAGTCCTTTGCGCAATATCTAGATACGGCGGAATTGCCGGATCCGGATTTGATTGTCCGTACATCGGGCGAAAAACGCCTTAGCAATTTCTTGCTGTGGCAATCGGCTTATGCCGAATTCGAATTTATGGATGTGTTGTGGCCGGATTTCTCGGAAGAACATTTGGTCTCGGCGATTGAAAATTTCCACAGCCGTGAACGAAGATTCGGTCAGGTGCGGCATGGCTAGATTATTCGACCGCAATTTTTTTACGCGCTTGTTATCTGCGATCATTCTTTTCCCAATTGTGATTTACATTTTATATATGGGTGGCCTGGCATTGTATGTATTGCTGGCTTTCGCCGCCTTCATCATGGCCTATGAATGGTATTCGATTATTTCCCCGCGCACGGCGGCATTGGGCCGGTTATGGTGGTGCGCGCTGGGCATTGTTTGGGTGATCGCGCCGATTGTTGCATTATATATATTACGTGAATTCGGTTTCGATGTGATTTTGTACCCGTTACTGCTGGTGGTGGTAACCGATACTATGGCCTATATCGGCGGGCGAACCATTGGCGGGCCGAAATTGGCCCCATCGATCAGCCCTGGAAAAACCTGGTCAGGATTTGTCGTCGGTATTCTAAGCGCTGCGGTATTTTCAATCGCCATGCAACATTTCGGATATTTGGACTTTCTGCCTGGTGGCCTAACCGCGCCGATCGGATTTTTTGGCGGCGCGCTAGCGTTGTTGTCGCAAGTGAGCGATTTATTGGAATCCAAATTCAAGCGCCATTTCGGCGTAAAAGATTCTGGAAAAATTATTCCAGGCCATGGCGGATTGTTGGATCGCACCGACAGTTTAGTTTTAACTTTGCCGGCCTATTTAGTGGCTTTGGTGGTATCGCTCAATGATATTCCCATCCGCTTTTAAAACCGTCACGATTCTTGGATCGACCGGATCGGTCGGACAGCAAGCCGTTGATGTGTTGCTGGCCAATCCCGGACGTTTTCAGGTCGAAGCGTTGGTTGCGGGCAACAATGCCGAATTGCTAATCGCGCAGGCCAAACAATTGCGCCCCAAATTGGTGGTCAGCGCCAATGCGGCCAATAAAACCGTGTTGGAACAAGAATTAAAATCCCTCGGCATCGCCATCGAAGTTGGGGATGAAGCCGTGTTGGCCGCAGCCTCGCGCCCGGTCGATATTTGCGTTGCTGGTATTGTCGGTTTCGCCGGTCTTGCGCCGACCTTTGCGGCCTTGCGCGCGGCGAAACGATTGGCGTTTGTCAGCAAAGAATGCCTGGTGTGTGCGGGTGATTTGTTTTTGAACGAAGCCAAAAACAATAATTGCGAAATTATCCCAACCGATTCCGAACACAGCGCTATTTTCCAATTGATAGAGGCTGAAAATAAATCCGCCATCGATAAAATTACGCTGACAGCCTCGGGCGGACCGTTTTTGAATTTCACGCCCGATCAAATGCGCGCGATCAAACCGGCCCAAGCGATTGCACATCCGGTTTGGCGCATGGGCAAAAAAATATCGGTCGACTCTGCTACGTTGTTTAACAAGGGCCTAGAAATTATCGAGGCACATTATTTGTTCGGCATCGAAAACGAAAAGATTGACGTTATCATCCATCCCGAAGGCGTCATTCATTCCATGGTGGAATATCGCGACGGTTCGATATTGGCGCAAATTGGTCCGCCGGATATGCGGCTGCCGATTGCGTATGCCTTATTCTATCCAAGCCGTGCCGAATTTGCGCATGCGCGGCTGGATCTTGGCAAATTGTCGCGGTTGAATTTCTTGCCGCCGGATGCGGTTCGTTTTCCATCCTTAAATCTTTGCCGTCAGGCGATGACACAAAAAGGCATGGCGCCTTTGACTCTAAATACGGCCAATGAAATAGCGGTCGACCGGTTTTTATCCCAAGATATTGATTTTATTAGTATTTTCTCTTTGGTGGCAGATATGCTAGATTTAGCCACCGCCAAATCTGGATGGTCGCAAAATCCAAGCACGCTACATGATATGATAGAGTTTGATGCTTGGGTCCGTCTGCAATCCCGGCAATGGCAACCTAAATCCACCGTTACTCTTGCTACCGCATAATCATTAAAAGGAAGATCAATGTTAGAATATTGGATGTCGCATCTGGATGTAATTTGGAATTACATGATCCCGTTCTTGATTGTGCTGACGGTATTGGTGTTCGTGCATGAATGGGGCCATTATCAAGTCGCCCGCTGGTGCAAAGTAAAAGTGGAAACATTCTCGATCGGTTTTGGCCCGGAATTGTTCGGTCGCACCGCACGCGATGGCACGCGCTGGAAATTCAGCCTGGTTCCGCTGGGCGGATATGTGAAAATGCTGGGCGATATGGATGCGGCCTCATCCCGCGCATCGATGGAAAAAATTCCGGAATCGGACCGGCCATTTGCGTTTCCCAATCAATCGGTGGGCGAACGCGCGGCGATCGTGTTTGCGGGACCTGCGGTGAATTTTATTTTTGCGATTATATTGCTAACCGGCATGTATATGGCTTGGGGCCAACCTTATACCGCGCCGGTTATTGAATCTATTGCCGAAAACAGCGCGGCCGCCGAAGCGGGATTGATGGCCGGCGATAAAGTGATTTCTATTGAT
Organism: uncultured Alphaproteobacteria bacterium; assembly: GCA_964647725.1. Lineage (GTDB taxonomy): Bacteria > Pseudomonadota > Alphaproteobacteria > SHNJ01 > SHNJ01 > SHNJ01. Next base: position 62,451 of record CAZYJI010000010.1, on the reverse strand, counting down.
GGTGCCGGCATCGACCGGTTTGAGGATATTCAGCGCACCGTGCAAATCAGCGCCGGATTGCCATTGCATTTATTGGTAGAGCGTGACGGAAAAAATGTCGAAATTAATGCCAAGCCGCGCATCCGCGAAGTTACCGACCGGTTCGGCAATGTGCATCAATTGCCGCAACTTGGAATTATGAGCACCAAATTAGAATATGAAAAACGCGATTTGTTGCCGGCGATTAAATATGCGGTGATTGAAACTTATAATTTGTCGGTTGCGACTATGCGTGCGCTTGGGCAAATTATTGCCGGTATCCGCAGCCCTAAGGAATTGGGCGGCCCGCTCCGTATTGCGCAATTATCGGGGCAGGCGGCGCAAATCGATTTTCCGGCCATCGTGGGGTTAATTGCCCTGTTGTCGATCAATTTGGGCCTTATTAACCTTTTCCCTATCCCCTTATTGGATGGAGGGCATTTGGTATTCTATGGTATCGAAGCATTGCGCGGAAAACCCCCATCCGAGTATGTTATGAACGCTAGCGCAATGATCGGTGTCTTTATTGTCGGTGGTTTGATGCTTATGGCGGTTTATAACGATTTGTCCTATTTCAAATTCTTTGATTTTGTGGCAAAAATCTTTAGCTAAAAACCGGATCCTACCAGGGTATACCATTGACCAAACCCACGAAGCTATTGTTTTTGCTGTTGGCTTTTTTAAGCTTGCCGCTTGCCGCTCTCGCGCAAACCGCGGGTAGTGCCGGTAGTTCCAACAACTCTGTCTTTGTTCAATTGTCCCAATTGCCCGTGGTGCCACCCCAAGCGGCGCCGGCGGCCGATCCTATCAGCGATATTCAGGTCGAAGGAACGGAACGTATCGACCCGGTCACCATCAAATCCTATTTAGGATTAAAACCCGGTGATAATTTTGCCGATCGCTCGTTGGATCGGGGTTTAAAGGCACTTTATAATACAGGGCTGTTCGCCGATGTGCGCTTGCGCCGGGCCGGGCAGATTCTGGTCGTCTCGGTGAAAGAAAATCCGATTATCAACCGCATCACGTTCGAGGGCGCGAAAAAAATCGATGCCGATACGCTGCGCAGCGAAGTTCAATTAAAACCCCGCAACGTGTTGACCCGCGCCAAGGTTCAGGCCGATGTCACGCGGATTCAAGAAATTTACCGCCGTTCCGGCCGTTACGCCGCAAAGGTGGAGCCGAAAATTATTTCATTAAATCAAAACCGGGTGGATTTGGTATTTGAAATTGACGAAGCAAAGAAAAACGGCATTGCCCGCATCAGCTTTATCGGCAATAAAAACTTTTCCGATGGCACGTTGCGCAACGAAGTCGCCACGCGCGAAACCGCTTGGTACCGGTTTTTTGGATCGGACGACAGTTACGATCCGGACCGTTTGAACGCGGACAAAGAATTGTTACGCCGTTTTTATCTGCGTCAAGGTTATGCCGATTTCCGCGTCGTTTCGGCGGTTGCGGAATTATCGCCCAACCAAGAAGATTTTTATGTCACCTTCACGATCGACGAAGGCGAGCGGTACAAATTTAATAACATCGCATTCGATCCGAAATTAAAGGGTTTGGATGCCAAGCCGCTGTATGATTATGTCGAATTTGAACAAGGCGATTGGTATGATTCCAAGGCGCTTGAAAAAACCACCGATGAATTGACCACCGAAGTTGGCGGCATGGGTTATGCTTTTGTCAATGTCGATCCGGTGGTTCAGCAAAATACCAAAGATCGCACCATCGATGTGCGCTTTGTCATTTCCGAAGGCCAGCGGGTTTTCGTGGAATCGATCAATATCAGCGGTAACGTGCGCACCGAAGACCGCGTGATCCGCCGCGAATTCAAGGTGGCCGAAGGCGATCCATTTAATGCCTCGAAAATCCGCCGCACCAAACAGCGTTTACAAAATTTAAATTATTTTGAAAAAACCGAAATCACTACGGAACAAGGTTCGGCGCCGGACAAAACCAAAGTGAATGTAAAAGTATCGGAACAATCGACCGGTGAGATTTCGTTCGGCGCGGGTTATTCGACATCCGAACAATTATTGGGCGACATCCGTCTTCGCGAACGCAATTTATTGGGTAAAGGCCAGGATTTGAAAATTGCCGCCACCTTGTCCACGCGCCGCACCGAATTCGATATCGGATTTACCGAACCTTATTTCTTGGAACGGAACTTATCGGCTGGCGTGGATTTGTTCCACATCACCCGCGAAAACCAACGGCAAAGTTCGTACGATGAAACCCGTTCCGGTGGCGCGTTACGGTTCAAATATAATATTAACGAAGCCTTGACCCAGGAATGGAAATACGGCGCTAAACGGGTGGAAGTGCGCAATATTGATTCTGACGCCTCGATTTATATTCAACAGCAAAAAGGCGTGAATACAACATCGTCCATCAGCCAGACCCTATATTATGACAAGCTGGATAACCGCCAAGACCCGTCCAATGGCTATTATTTGCGTTTTGGGGCCGATTTAGCCGGTTTGGGGGGCGATTCCCGCTATATTCGGCCTGAATTTGGCGCTGGATATTACACGCCAATTGCCGAAAACTGGATACTTGGAATCAGCGGCGAAGCAGGCTATATTGCCAAAATTGGCCGGGATATCCGTATTACCGACCGGTTTTTCGTCGGCGGCGGCAATTTACGCGGTTTTGAATCCTCTGGGATTGGTCCGCGCGACTTGGCTACCCGCGACGCCCTTGGCGGTAACAGATACGCCACCGGAACGGTGGAGTTGAAATTCCCCCTAGGTTTACCGGAAGAGCTTGGGGTTTTAGGCGCGGTATTTTCCGATTTCGGTACTTTAACCGGCGTGGATGAATCCGGCGCTGGAATCTCGGATTCGGGCAGTTTGCGGGCTTCGGTTGGATTTGGGATTTCGTGGCGGTCGCCATTCGGTCCGATCCGGGTCGACCTGGCCGCTCCGGTTGCGGATGAACCCGAAGATAAAACAGAAGCATTTAGATTTACATTTGGCACGAGGTTTTAAAAATGAAAAAAATAATCGTTTTGTTGTTGGCAGTATTTTTGTTGTCCCCCGTCATGGCGGGCGCGACCGAACCGTCTACGTCGTCTGAAAAACCGTTGAAAATCGCGGTGGTTGATTTGCAAGCCGTATTAAAAGATTCCAAAGCTGGAAAAAATATCCAGGACCAATTGGATAAAATGCGTAAAAGTTTTCAAGACGAATTCACCAAGCAGGAAGAAAAACTGCGCGGGCAGGACCAGGAACTAAGCAAACAGCGCGCTTCGATTTCGGCGGACGAATTCACCAAAAAACGCCGCGAATTTGAAAAAAGCGTCGCTACCGCACAACGTTCCGCGCAAGATAAACGCAAGCAACTGGAAAGCGCCATGGGCAAAGCCACGCAGGAATTGCAAGGCAAGATTTTCCAGATCGTCGGCAAAATCGCCGAAGATAAAGGCGTGACCTTGGTATTGACCCGCAGCCAGGTATTTTTGGCGCAACGCACCGCGGATATCACCAAGGACGTGATTGCGAATCTGGATGCGCAAGTGACCGCGATTCCGGTATCGCTTGGATCGGCTAAACCCGCCGAGAAACCGAAAACCAACTAAGATCCATGGCTGACTCCCGTTTTCATCGTAACGTCGGCCCTTTTACTCTTGCGGATCTAGCAAGGCTCGGGCAGGCGCAATTGCTGCCCGAAGCCCATATGGACCGGCAGTTTTTGGATGTCTCGACATTGCAAGATGCCGGACCGGAACAGGTCAGTTTTTTCGATAACCGTAAATATCAAAGTTTGTTTTTGGAATCCAATGCCGGTGCTTGCGTGGTCTCGCCGGAATTTGTCGGGCGCGGGCCAAAGGGCATGGAATTATTGATTTCCAATAATCCATATAAAACTTATGCCAGAATCGCGCAGGCTTTTTATCCGCGCGAATTGGTTGAAACATCTTATTGTCATCCATCGGCGATTGTCGATCCCACCGCGAAAATCGGATCGCCTTGCCATATCAGCGCGGGCGTTGTAATCGGCGCTGGGGTTGAAATCGGCGCGGGCACATTGATCGAAGAAAATGTAGTCATTAAAAATAACGTTACGGTCGGTACGGATTGCCAGATCATGTCGAATGTAACCTTAAGCCATTGTATGGTCGGCAACCGCGTGGTGATTTATCCTGGCGTACGCGTTGGCCAGCCAGGATTCGGTTTCGCGCCGGATGCGCTTGTACCGGTCAAGGTGCCGCAATTGGGCCGCGTCATTATCGAAGACGATGTCGAAGTCGGCGCCAACAGCGCGATTGATCGCGGCGCGTTGGGCGATACGGTTATCGGTACCGGCACCATGATCGATAATCTGGTGCAGATCGGGCATAATGTTCGCACCGGCCGCGGTTGCGTAATCGTGAGCCAGGTCGGCATATCCGGCAGCACGGTTTTATCGGACTATGTGCAATTGGGCGGCCAGGCTGGCATTGCTGGGCATGTACGCATTGGCAAGGGCGCAAAAGTCGCGGCCAAGGCCGGCGTCATGCGCGATATCAGCCCTGGCGAGGCAGTGGGCGGCATTCCAGCCGTGCCAATCAAACAATGGCACCGCCAAACCGCCAGTTTGACCCTATTGACCAAACATAAGAAAACAGCAGATTAAGGATAGGAGACAATCCGCCAAAGAGGTTGTATATAGAGGTTATTATGTCTAGCGAATCGAATATTTTGAAAATGAAAAACTCCACCAAATCCGAAGTGATCGAATACGCGCAAATTACGCGTATGATCCCGCATCGTTATCCATTTTTAATGATCGACCGCGTGATCGATGTGGTGCCCGATGTTGGTTGCACCGGCATTAAAAACGTAACGATCAACGAACCTTATTTCCAAGGCCATTTTCCAGGCCATCCAGTTATGCCCGGCGTTTTGATCATCGAAGCTATGGCCCAGGCCGCCGGTATTTTGGTGGTACGTACCATGGGCCCGGAATCCGAAGGTAAATTGGTTTATTTCATGACCATCGATGAAGCGCGATTCCGCAAACCGGTCGGCCCTGGCGATCAATTGATGCTGCATGTGAAAAAAGAACGCAGCCGCGGCAATATCTGGAAATTCAGCGCCGAAGCCAAAGTCGGCGACCAATTGGTGGCCGAGGCGACGTATTCGGCGATGATTTTGGACCGCAAGGAATAACCCGATGGCGCATCCGCAAATTAAATCAGATATCACCGTTGGCAGCAATATTCACCCAACTGTTATTGTGGAACCGGGCGCGAAAATCGCTGCATCGGCCCAGTTGGGGCCATTCTGCGTTATCGGCGCGGATGTTGTCATCGAAGATAATGTCCGCCTTGCATCGCATGTGGTAGTGGCAGGCAATACCAAAATCGGCGCGGGCACAACCATATATCCATTCGCCTCTATCGGTCATCCGCCGCAAGATTTGAAATTTAAAGGCGAAAAATCGCAATTGATTATCGGTAAAAACAATGTGATTCGCGAACATGTCACCATGAATCCCGGCACCGAAGGCGGCGGGTTGATGACCAGTGTTGGCGATAATTGTTTATTCATGGTTGGGTCGCACGTGGCGCATGATTGCAAAGTTGGCAACAATGTCATTTTGGCCAACAACGCAACACTGGCGGGCCATGTGCAGGTTGGCGATTTCGCAATTTTGGGCGGGTTATCCGCCGTGCATCAATTCGTGCGCATTGGCGCGCATGCGATGATCGGCGGCATGTCTGGCGTTGAAAACGATGTCATTCCATATGGCTTGGTTGCGGGCGAACGGGCGCATTTGGCCGGATTGAATCTGGTTGGATTGAAACGCCGCGGATTTGAACGCGATGATATCCATTCGCTGCGCAATGCTTATCGTTTGTTATTTGCCGAAGAAGGCACCTTGGCCGAACGGATCGAAGACGTCGCCGAATTATTCAAAGACCACAAGGCCATCCGCGATATTATCGAATTCATCCGCAAGGATTCCAACCGCGCCATTTGCCAGCCGAAATCCGGCGGCGAATAGAAAGTATATCGATGCCAGCCGTTACATCAAAACTGGGAATTCTCGCCGGTCGCGGTTCACTGCCAAAAGCGGTAATGCAAGCCTGCAACGATACGTTGCGCCCATATTTTGTATTGGCGTTCGAAGGACAAACCGATCCCGAATTGATTATCGGCGTGCCGCATAAATGGGCGCGATTGGGCGCGGCCAACGATATCATCACCACCTTGAAACGCGAAGGCGTTAGTGAATTGATTTTGGTTGGGGCAATGAAACGCCCGCCATTATCCAGCCTTACGCCTGATTGGCGCGCCACCAAAATTCTCGCTAAAATCGGCTGGCGGTTGGGTGATGATGGATTGTTCAAGGCGGTGATCAAAGAATTGGAATCCGAAGGATTCAAAGTCATCGGCATCGAAGATATTTTGCCACAAATGATTACCGGCAAGGGTGCGTTGGGTAAAACCGCGCCAAGCGATGCCGCCAAAGACGATATTAAAAAAGGCATCGAAGTTTTGCGCAGCCTTTCGAAAATGGATGTCGGCCAGGCGGTCGTGGTGCAGGGCGGCATGGTGCTTGGCATCGAGGCGGCGGAAGGCACCGACGATTTGATTAAACGTTGCCAGGGATTGCAACGCCCCGGCGATGGCGCGGTGCTGGTGAAAATGCGTAAAATCGGCCAGGAAAGCCGGGCGGATTTACCCGCCATCGGCCCCATCACGGTCGATAACGCGGCGGCGGCCGGATTTTCCGGTATCGCGGTCGAGGCCAATGGAACCTTAATATTAGAACATGATCTTAGCAAAACCAAAGCCGACAAGGCGGGGATTTTCTTGTACGGCTTTCAGCCGGACGATTTGGCATGAATGCCGGGAAATTAAAAATATTTATCATAGCCGGTGAAATGTCCGGCGATGTGTTGGGCGCGGGATTGATGCAATCTTTGCGCGCGCGGCATGATGGCAAAATCGAATTTCGCGGCGTTGGCGGTGATTTGATGACCGCGCAAGGTTTACACAGTATTTTTCCGATGTCCGAAATCGCGGTGATGGGATTTGCCGAATTGATTCCGCACATCCCGCGCGTGTTACGCCGTATCAATGAAACGGTGCGCGCGATTCGCGAGTGGCAACCGGATGTGGTTGTTACTATCGACGCGCCAGGATTTAACAAGCGGGTCGCCAAGAAATTGGGGCGCGGCAAGATTCCATTGATTCATTATGTCGCCCCGTCTGTCTGGGCCTGGCGACCGGGCCGCGCCAAAACCATGGCGCAATTATTCGATCATTTATTGTGTCTGTTTCCATGCGAGCCGCCATATTTTCAACGCGAAGGCTTGGCGGCCAGTTTTATCGGCCATCCGGTGGTGGATTCGGATTTGGGCAATGGCCGTGGCGCGCAATTCCGCGCGGCGCATAATATCGATGCCCAATCGCCAATTTTATGCCTTTTACCCGGCAGCAGGCGCGGCGAAGTAACGCGGTTATTGCCTTTATTCCTGCAATGTTTCCACGTATTAAAATCGAGCCATCCAAATATGCGCGCGGTAATTCCAACCGTGCCGCATTTATTGGACACCGTGCGCGGCATGACGGATGCGGATATCATCGTCACTGCCGATCATGCAATTAAAAAAGATATTTTTGCGGCCAGCACCGTGGCGCTCGCGGCGTCCGGCACTGTATCGTTGGAACTGGCCAAGGTGAAATTGCCCATGGTAATTGCGTACAAGGTGAACGCGCTGTCAGCCTTTATCGCGCGCCGGTTGGTGAAATTGCAATATTTTACCCTGACCAATATTTTATTGAATCGCCCGGCAATCCCGGAGTTTTTCCAGGAACAAGCCACAGTCGAAAATTTGACCGGCGCGATTGATGGATTGATCCAGAATGAACCGGCCCGCACGGCACAAATAAAATCTGGGCAAGAAGCGTTACAGTTATTGCAAGCGGCGCACGGCCCGACATCGTCCGATGCGGCGGCCGCAACTATATTGTCCTATATAAAATCCTGATGGATTAGCTGAGCGCCTGCGCGGCGGTGATGATGATCGTGGCGATGGTGATAAAGCCCATCGTGAACGCGGCTTGATACCGGATCAGGCTGGTTCTTAAAACTTGCGCCAAGGTGGCTTGATTGTCGTTGGATGGACGGTGGCAAAGGCGGCGGATGGCTTTGGTCGCTGCTTCCCGCTCTACGCGCGGAAGATAGTTGCTTTTCCAAGATTTTTTGGCCCGTGGGAGGGGTGTAACGTTGCTCATCTCATAAACCCTTTGCTTACCTAGCTTTTTTTAGTTTACCGTGAAAATGGTCAATAAATCATTAATACAACTGGGTTTTTAAGGGTTTAGGATAGAAAAAATCATCCTAAACCCGAATAGCCCTTATCTTTTATCCATCGGCACAAATGCCCGTTTGGTCGCGCCGGTATATAACTGGCGTGGACGGGAAATGCGGAATTCCGGATCTTCGATCATTTCTTTCCATTGCGCGATCCAGCCCGAAGTACGGGCCAAGGCGAATAGAACGGTAAACAAGCTTACCGGGAAATTCATCGCTTTTAATATAATACCAGAATAGAAATCGACGTTGGGGTACAATTTTTTCGAAACGAAATAGTCGTCCTGTAACGCGATTCTTTCGAGTTCCATGGCCAAATCCAGCAATGGGTCCTTAATACCCAGTTCGCCCAATACTTCGTGACAGGTTTTACGCATCACGGTGGCTCTTGGGTCATGGTTTTTGTAAACCCGGTGTCCAAAGCCCATCAGACGAATGCCGTCTTCCTTGTTTTTGACGCGTTTAACGTAATCGGCGACTTTATCCTTGCTGCCGATTTGGGCGAGCATATCCAGCACCGCTTCGTTGGCACCGCCATGGGCAGGGCCCCATAAGGATGCGATACCGGCCGCGATACAGGCAAACGGATTCGCGCCCGACGATCCGGCGTTACGCACGGTCGATGTGGATGCGTTTTGTTCGTGATCGGCATGCAGGATCAAAATGCGGTCCATGGCTTTTGCCAGGATCGGATTGACCTTGTATTCTTCGGCCGGAACGGCAAAGCACATGCGCAAGAAATTGCTGGAATAATCCAAATCGTTGCGCGGATATACGAATGGCTGGCCGACAGCGTATTTGTAGGTCATCGCGGCCAGGGTTGGCATTTTCGCAATCAAACGGTGCGATGCGATTTCACGTTGCTGTTCGTCGCGAATATCCAACGAATCATGATAGAATGCGGATAACGCGCCGACAACGCCGCACATAACGGCCATCGGGTGCGCATCGCGGCGGAAGCCGCGATAGAATAATTGCAATTGTTCATGCACCATGGTGTGGTGGGTGATCGAAAAATTGAAATCGTCATATTCTTTTTTGTTTGGCAATTCGCCATGCAACAACAAATACGCAACTTCTAAAAAGGTGCTTTTTTCCGCCAGTTCATCGATCGGATAACCGCGATGTAACAACACGCCTTGGTCGCCGTCGATGAAAGTGATTTTCGATTCGCATGAGGCGGTCGAAGAATAGCTTGGATCATAAGTGAAATGACCGGATTCCGCATAAAATTTACGGACATCGACCACGCTGGGGCCAACGGTGCCATGCATTATCGGCAGATTGAAATCTTTGCCGCTAATCGGATCGTGCAAGGTTGCGGTTTGTTTATTCGCAGGATCGGCTTTCTTCTCGGCGGCGGAGGAGGCTGGCGGGGTCATGACAAAATCCTTTACAACAGAAATAATTTAGAAAATCAGAGGACAAACAGAGGAAAAAACTGGATTAAAAATATTACGCCAATTCTTTTGCACTGCAAAAAGATTTTATGACAAAAGGATGAGAATTTCGTTAATAGATCTATTCCGGTTTTAAAATTAACCAAGGAATAGAAGGACATATTTCTCTTCTTCTTATAAATATTTGATATTATTATATAATTTCTGTTTTGCCTCGGAATGAAAGGCTATGATAAGTCATGTAGATATGATATATCTTCTTTAAAGATACATATAATTGTATAGATGGGCAAATTAACCTATGACGGATGAAAATTCCTATAAGCGGCTGGAAACCAACTTACTGGGGTGTTGTTTGACCCCGGAGGATATTTTGCTGCTTTATCGTTTGGGCAATCGGACGGATTTGCCCACCCCCATCGGCGCCATGATAAAAACAATGGTTCATAGCCCGCAGGCTGTCCGAAATTGGCAGTTTGAGTTCTTAGCTGGTTTTCTCGATATAGCCAGAAACATATTGATTGATTCTTCAGGCGACGATTGGATCGATCCCGCTCCGATCCAAGAGCGCTTGCGCGGATGTTATGATTTCCCAGTCAATGATTGTATATGGCGGGCGGCGTATGCAAATAAACCGGAAGCATTTAACGAGCTGCAAGAAATTATGGATTTTTGCGGATTGTCTTGGAATATGTTCCCCGCATCATACCTGGACGGTTTGTTATTCAAAGCTTTGCAATGCGATCCCAGCGGTATGGATGCAAAATCACGGAAGAAATTCCTTGGAATAGTCGATGACATGTTGGATATCAGTGTCAAAAGGAATCGTTCTGACAAACCAAACCCTATATTGCGCTTGATGGACACAATACAGGTATCTTCGGATCCGGATTTTAACATGGCGGAATCCGAATATGATTCTAATCTGCGCCGGTATTTAGCCGGGTTTCTTTCCAAATGCAGTTATGAGAATTTTGTAAAATTTCCACGTACTGCGAAAGTGGACGACCAGCGGCGCAAATTGACACCCAGGGAAATTCAAGGTCAGGGCACACTCACCCCCAAAGTCATTGTTGAACCCAAACTGGATACTTTGTATCTATTGGCCTATAAATTGGATTTGGATGCCAGCTGCGGCCAAAGCGATCAAGCGTTAAATGCCAGAGTAAAAAAGCAAAAAGGCAAGGCAAGACGTCAGCAAACGTTGTTGGATGATTTTGATTATCTGCTTCGGGTTGGGACGGCGTTTCATTCCCCCACAGATTATGTAGTTGATCAGGGCAGTATTTTGATGACGCCTGGTTTCGCGACTATGCTGAAGAATGTCTATGAGCAATCGAAAATCACTCCAGCTTCTCGCGCGGCCTATCATAAAACTAAAATGCAGCAATTGGCGCGATTGCCTGTAACCGAAGGTTCCGCCAAGGTTTTATTCGCGGATTGGATCCAGGAAAAACATCGTGCGTGGGAATCTTTAACGGATGATGCCCGGTTGGGTGTTTTACGTACCGTATTGAAATGCTGTGGCGCGGTTTATGGCATCGAACCTGCCGCATTGGGTGTAACGAAATATATGGAAGAATCGGCAGATTATTGGGCAGCAACTAACTTTGCTTATGTGAATCGCTTTCTGTTAGAAGATCCCGATATTATTGGCTATGCGGTGCATGAAGCCGTGCATGGTTTTCAGGCACACCATTTTTTAGGGGCGCGCCCAGTTCGGCCAGCACAATTTAGGCCCAAGGGTTCGTTAAATAGATTGATGGGCATAAATCATAAGAATTATATTTATCCCGGACTAATAATTGGCGACGATTCCGCATATCAATTTCAACCATTGGAAGTAGAAGCAGAGATGGTCGAAAATATGTTTAGGAATATGATATTGGGAAGTGGCAAAGAACCAGCAAAGGATATTGTTCCTTTGTTGCCGAAAATCCATGTTGTAATATCGAAAGGTGGCCATCCATTATCCGGATCCAGTCCGCCACATCGTGCGACAGCAAGAAGCCGTTAATATAATTAAGATGCTTTGGATTTTCCAATCCGGCCAGTCATCGGGCTGGATGGTTCGCCATAAAGACGTTTTGGTATGCGTCCGGCCTGCGCCGCTAGATGGCCAGATTCAATCGCCATTCTCATCGCCTTTGCCATTTGTGCCGGGTTTTTGGCGCGGGCTACGGCGGAATTCAATAAAATACCGTCGCATCCCAATTCCATCGCCAGCGCCGCATCCGATGCGGTGCCGATACCGGCATCGACGATCAAAGGAATAGAAATCCGCGCGCGAATAATTTCCAAATTATATGGATTGCGGATTCCGGCGCCCGATCCAATCGGCGCGGCGAGCGGCATCACCGCGGCGCATCCCATATCTTCTAATTTTTGGCAAGTGATAGGATCGTCATTGCAATAGGGCAAAACCGTAAATCCGTCTTTGACCAATTCCGATGCGGCGGACAATAAATGTTCGACATCGGGCAATAACGTGTCATCGTCGCCGATGACTTCCAGTTTAATCCAATTGGTTTGCAACGCCTCGCGCGCCAATTGCGCGGTCAAAACCGCATCGCGCGCGGTATAACATCCGGCGGTGTTGGGTAGGATATGATATTTAGTTTTTAATTGCTGATATAAATTTTCACGGCTGTTTTCAACGCTGACCCGGCGGATCGCAACGGTGGCAATTTCACATCCGCTGGCATTCAATGCATCGAATAATGTTTGTTGGTTGGGATAAAGCGCGGTGCCCATCAACAGGCGCGAGGTAAAATATTTTCCGGCGATGGTTAGTTGGTCTTTATTCATCAGCTTTCTTTCTTTTATTGTCATCCTGAGCCGAAGGCGAAGGATCTCGTTCGGCAAAGACGTTTGTATCATCCAGATCCTTCGCCTTCGGCTCAGGATGACACTTAGTTTAACCTCCGCTGACGGCAGTGATGATTTCGATGGTATCGTCGGCCTTGGGCACGAAATTGGCCCATTGGCTGCGCGGAATGATGCTGTTATTTACCGCAACTGCCACACCGCCAGTATCCGGCGTAATATTTTTTGCGCGCAGATAAGACAATAAAGAATCCGGCGCATATTCGCGGGTTTCGCCATTGACGATGATTTTCAATTTGGTCATGGGCGATATTTTACGCCGCAAAGCGGGCGATAGTAAAGTCTTGAATCGAATCGGGCAGGGCTGCGCGATCAATAAAAGAAAATATCGCCTGCGCGGTCAAAGGGGCCAATAAAATGCCGTTGCGATGGTGTCCGGTGGCTAGAATCAAACCCTCTATCTCGGTAGGGCCCAGAATCGGCGCATCGTCGCGGCTGGTCGGGCGTAATCCGGCCCAGGATTCCAGAATTGGTAAATCATAGATACCGGGCAGAATGCGATACGCCTCGGTCAATAAATCCATTTGCACGCCGGCGGTCAAATCGGTGTTGAATCCCATTTCCTCGACACTGGTGCCGATTAATAACCGGCCAGGTTGCGGGATTAAATAAACATCCGGGCTCCACACCAATTTATCGATCAGTTTTGTTTTGCTGGTGTCGATGGCGATCATCTGGCCTTTTACCGGGCGCACAGGCGGGATTGCATTTTCCGGCATCCCGCCGATTTCCCCGGCCCACGCGCCGGCGGCGTTGATAACGATATCCGATGTGATGTCCTGGCCACTCACGCGCACGCCGGCAATCCGATTTTGCTGTACGATAATGGCATCGACCGACGCGTGTTCGTGAATGATTCCGCCGTTTTTAACAAAGGCTTTTTGCAAAGCGGCCAGGCACGCGCGGTTATCGACATGCGCGTCATTCGGATGATGAATTGCCGCAACGATTTGCGGGGCCAAATGTGGTTCCAATTTCCGCGCGTCATATCCCGATAAAAATTCCGGTTTCAATCCGTAATCTTGTTGTACCTTGCATAAGAATTTCAATCGTTCGATATCGTCCGCATCGCGTGCGACCATCATCGATCCATTTTTTTGCAAATGAATTTTCTCGCCCGATTCCGATTCCAATTGTGCCGCAAATTCCGGCCAAAGATTCAACGATTCGGCGGATAGAGCGTATAATTTTTTTTCCGTGGGTTCGGTTTCAATTTCCGGCGGCAACATTCCGCCCGCCGCCCACGATGCGCCGCGACCCACCATATCGCGTTCAAAAATCGTCGTCGAATATCCCGCACGAGCGAGGTACCAGCCGATACCCAGGCCGCAAATTCCCCCGCCAATGATCAAGACTTTTGGTTTCATGGGAATAAGATAGAATATTTTCTATTAAAATCAATGATTTTAAAATTTACTGTAACTTGACGGTTTTTCCATTGACATAACTATATAAACATATATTTATATAGTTATGTTAAATCCAATTGCTAGGGGGAGAGAAAATGTATACTGGTTATAAAGGTGATCACCGAGGGCCGTTTGATGGTACGTTCCTGGGCAATGCAGGTGCTAAAATAAATTTTGACATTGCCCTTTCCGGAGTAAGTCCCGTGCTTGCTGGGCGTGTCGCTCAGGTAATATTAGATGCGTGGCTTTGGGAAGCTAAAAAAAGAGCCGGTGCAGTGGCGGCGCAAGGCAAAACTTTAAAGGACACTGCCCAAGTTGCCACTGTTACAATTGACGCCAATTCCCGCAATGTATTTTTTGATTTGCCGCCGCATCAGCATGTTCTTGGAAAAGATTGCAGGCCTTACAATATCAATGACGCGAAATTAGGAGACGGTATTCTAAAGGGGAAGGTTTCAGTTACGCCCGATATCATTGATGCGGCCATTCAATTGGTTACAGCAGATGCAAAATATGCCGATATTTCCAATGCATGTGCCGCAAAATTGGAGTTTGTATTAAATCAATATCGGGCTGTTCAAGGAAGAATTGTTCAAGAGGCCGTTCAGCGTGCCAGCCGTGCGGCGTAAGCACAAGAGCCATTAGGATGAATAACCGATTGATCCTCAGCCGGCTATTTTTCTTTTAAAATCAACGTTAAAAATGCGCTTGCCTTTATTTTTAAATCCCGTTATAGATAACTACATAAAGATATGCTTATGTATTTATAAAACAGCCAAGCAATGGCGAGTTGAATAGGAAAATAAAACTTAATCAGGAGAGAGAAATGACTGTACATTCCGAAGGAATTGGAGATTTAGTATATTTGCAAAGATTAATTGCTGCGATACCAATCGATACAACAGATGGTAAAAAAGCGGATGGCACTGTGCCGCCTTTAACTTATGGGCGCGTGAGCACCCCGGATATAGCACGCCAGCAAATTACAGTCTTGCAAAGAGATGTAATTCCGAAATTAAGACGCGGAAGAATTGCAGATTATGCGAATTGGATGGCAGATCTTTTTGTTGCGGTAGGGCCTAAATCCGCGTCTCATATTCGCGCCATACAAAATATAACCCCACAATTTTTGGTGGCTACACGAAATGTAAGTGTTTCTAATCATGGGATCACCGCCACTCATTTATTGATCTTGGCACCAGAAGGTCGTGCAGTTACTCTTGATAAAGATGCTAGCGCCATAGTTTTGGGTTACAATAAAGGTGTACCGCGTATTCAATACCCAACTTATGTCGTAGAAGCAGAAAGAGCGATTCACGAGGTAACATTAACCCCTGGTTTGCATAAATGGTTATTGGCAAACCGACCAGATGTTCATGAGCATTTGCAAGCCATTAGAGATGCTAATCCTGCTTTTGATTCGATTGTAATACATGCGGTAAGACGAAAAATAGAACTCGCTCATGCTATGTAATTAAATCCTTGACATAAAGGCAATTCCGCCATTTTATGCCTGAAGTTATTTTTTAACTTCGGGCATATTTATGAGTACATCTAAGCGCACCGGCGGTCAGGTTTTAGTCGATACTTTGGTTCAGCATGGCGTAAACCATGTGTTCTGCGTTGCGGGCGAAAGTTATATTGCCGCGCTCGACGCGCTGTATGATGTGCGGGATAAAATCACCGTCATTACTTGCCGCCATGAATCCGGCGCGGCCTTTATGGCGGAGGCTTATGGCAAACTGACCGGCAAGCCGGGGATTTGTTTTGTCACGCGCGGCCCGGGTGCTTGTAACGCCAGCATCGGCATTCACACCGCCTTCCAAGATCAAACCCCGCTGATTTTATTGATCGGCCAAATCGGCCGCGAAGTAACCGGACGCGAAGGATTTCAAGAAGTCGATTATCGCGTCATGTACGGCGCGCTCGCAAAATGGGCAACGCAAATTGAATCGCCGGACCGTATTCCGGAAATTATGAACCGCGCTTTTGCATTATCGCAAACTGGGCGGCCTGGCCCTGTGGCGATCGCGCTCCCCGAAGATATATTGTCGGATGAAACAACCGTGAATGCGGCTCCGCCTGCGCCAATTCCAGCCATTGCGCCTGTGTCGCAATCCATGGATGAAATGGCGGATTTATTGAACGGCGCGCAAAAACCGTTTGTGATTTTGGGCGGCGGCGGATGGAACAAAAACGCGATTGCGGATTTACAGAAATTTTTGGAATCCAATAATCTTCCGGCTGCGGTGGCGTTCCGCCGCCAGGATTTGTTGGATAACCAATCGCCGTCTTATATCGGCGATATCAATTTCGGCGCGGATCCCTCGTTGGTCGAACGGATGAAACAGTCCGATATGATTCTGGCGATCGGCGATCGGATTGGTGAGGTTACCAGCCGCGAATTCACCGCCTTTGGTATCCCGCAAATGCAGCAAAAATTGATTCATGTGCAACCAACCCCAGATGCGTTGCATCATATTTATCGGGCGGATGTGGCGATTGCTGCATCGATGGCGGAATTTTGCGCCCGCGCGCGCGATTTAAAATTGAACAGCAAGAAATGGCAGGGCTGGGCAACGGAATGCCGCAAGGGTTATGAAGCCGCCTTGCAACCAACCAAATTCGATCCAGCGCCGCAAATGGATTTGACACAAGTGATGCAATATTTAAATACCAGCCTGCCAAAAGACAGCATCATTGCCAACGATGCGGGCAATTACACCGGTTGGTTGCACCGATATTATCAATGGCGGCAATACCCAACCCAATTGGGGCCAGCCAACGGCGCGATGGGATATTGCGTGCCGGCGGCAATTGCGGCCTCGTTATTGAATCCACAAAAAACCGTGGTGGGATTTGTCGGCGATGGCGGATTCATGATGACCGGTCAGGAAATTTCAACCGCCCTGCAACATGGTGCGAAACCGATTTTGTGTGTGGTGAATAACGGCACTTATGGCACGATCCGCATGCATCAGGAAAAATATTATCCGGGCCGGGTGATCGCGACCGATTTGAAAAATCCGGATTTCGCCGCGCTTGCTAAATCATATGGCGCGTTTGGCATTACCGTGAAAAAGACCGAAGAATTTCCTGCCGCTTTCGAGGCGGCACGGCAAAGCGGCAAAGTGGCGGTAATCGAAATTCAAACCGATCCAGAAATCATCACTAATCGCACCACCATTTCCGCGATCCGCAAGGCGGCGGCGAAATGACCGCAGCTCCCATAATATGGGTATTGCTGGATAGTCGTCCGGGCACGGCCAATCAGGCGCTTGCGGTGGCGGAATCATTGGGATTGCCGTTTATATCCAAAAACTTGGAATATTCTTGGTTGGCGAATTTGCCGAATGCCGTATTATGTGGATTGAGCATATTTTCTAAAAATTGTTTGGCGCTAAGCAATCCGGATATTTTAAACGAACCTTTTCCGGATCTAATTATTTCCGCCGGGCGCCGTGCGGCCTTTGTGGCGGCATGGGTGAAACGATACCGCGCGCCACGCGCCAAAATCGCGCAAATCATGGATCCCGGATTATGTTGCGATCAGTTTGATTTATTGGCCATTCCCGCGCATGATGATTTTACGCGGCCGCATAAAAATATTATTCGCACCATCGGCAATCCGCACCGATTGTCACCGCAAAAATTATCGGATGCCAAGCAACAATGGCAAAATCAATTTGCCTCGTTACCCGCGCCACGCATCGGCGTTTTGCTGGGCGGGGAAAGCAAGGGCAGGGGATTGACCGAAAATCTGGCGATCGATCTATTACGCCAGGCCAATCGTTTGGCGAACAGTCAAAAGGCCAGTTTACTGATTTCGACCTCCCGCCGCACGCCCGTATCTATCGCCGGTAAAATATCAAGCCTTATTACGGTTCCGTATTATTTCTATGGTTGGAACAAGGGGGGCGAGAATCCGTATGCCGGCATATTGGCCTGGGTCGATGCGATCATTGTTACAGGCGATTCGACCGGCATGATGACCGAGGCATGTAGTACCGGAAAATCTATATATATCTATAGCCCTAAGGGCATGGTTCCAGTAAAACATGAACGTCTGCAAACCCAATTAATCGCCCAGAATCAAGCGTGTCTATTGGCTGATCGAATCGATTTTGCACCCGTAACGCCAATGCCTTCTGCAGCCAACGATATAACGGCAATCATCAAAAAAGCCCTTTTGGGATAGGCTTATCCCCCGATTGCGACATTGCATCGCACTAAAAAACAATTGTTTTTTAGGGTCTTATCGGCTTAAATGCGCCCATATTGCCAAGGGGTATCTCATGACCGATCTAAACGTCACCGACCGTCTCAATTCCGTTGAACAAAAATTACAAGCGCTAAACAAGCGGGTAGAAGATCTGGAACTCGATATGGATCAACCGCGCCATGCGCCCGCCAGCATTTTCAGCGATGCGGCAATCGATACCTGGAAACAAAAACTGATCGATTACATCCAGGAAAAGCCGTTGCAGGCGATGGGCATTGCCATTCTCGGCACCGCCTTTTTGATTCTTCTGTTGAAATAATTCCGCGAGTAATGCCGCATGGCCGCATCCAACAAGATTGAGAATTACGATTCGATCTTTAACGATCCGTTGCGCCAAAAGATGCTCGGTTATTATCGCGCGGACGAAGAATTGGTGGTGCGCGAATTATTGCCGCAAGCCAAATTCGATGCCGACAGTTTAAGCCGAATACAATCCCGCACCGTCGATTTGATCCAAGTGGTGCGGCAAAAATCATCCGAACGCACCGGGCTTGGCGCATTTCTGCAAACCTATCAATTATCGACCGGCGAAGGCATTGCGTTAATGTGCCTGGCCGAGGCGTTGTTGCGTATTCCCGATGCCAAAACCCGCGACAAATTGATCCGCGATAAAATCGGCAGCGGCGATTGGGGTTCTTATACCGGGAAAAGCGAATCGTTCTTCGTCAATGCGTCCAGCTGGGGTTTGTTGCTAACCGGGCGTGTCGTCAATTTGCGCAAAACAACAGCGCCAATGATCTCGGCATTGGGTCATGCGGTGGCGCGATTGGGCGAGCCGGTTATTCGCGCGGCGGTCGAACAAGTTATGCAAGTGATGGGCCAGCAATTCGTAATGGGCGAAACCATTGCGGAGGCATTGCACCGTGCCGAAATCGGCGAAAACAGAATGTACCGGTATTCGTACGATATGCTGGGCGAGGCCGCGAAAACCATGGCAGATGCCGAACGGTATTTCGATGCGTACCGGCGTGGGATCGAGGCGGTTGGCGCAGCCGCCAAAGGGCGCGGGCCGATTGCAGGTCCCGGAATTTCGGTGAAATTATCGGCCTTGCATCCGCGGTATGAATTCGCGCACCGCACCCGGATATTGCGCGAAATGACCGAAAAATTGGTCGAACTTTGCGCATCGGCCAAACGCCACAATATCAATTTATGCATCGATGCCGAAGAATCGGAACGATTGGATTTATCGTTCGATGTGATCGAACGCGCTTTTTCCAGCCGCGAATTGCAGGGTTGGTATGGATTCGGCCTAGCGTTGCAAGCCTATTCCAAACGCGCGAATGCGGCAATCGATTGGCTGGCGGATTTATCGCGGCGCAATGACCGGTTGATGATGTTGCGTTTGGTCAAGGGCGCTTATTGGGATGCCGAAATCAAACGCAGCCAGGAACGCGGATTGCCGGGATACGAAGTATTCACCCGCAAGGCGACGACCGATATGTCTTACCTTGCTTGCGCGCGGAAAATTCTGGGCCATGGCGATTGTGTATTTTACCCGCAATTTGGCACGCACAACGCCTATACCGTTTCCGCAATCATGGAATTGGCGGGCAAGCGCGATTTTGAATTTCAGCGTTTGCATGGCATGGCCGATGAATTATATGCCGAAATTTGCGGGCCAAATTACCAGAAAAATTGCCGCGTCTATGCGCCAGTCGGCAGCCACGAAGATTTATTGGCGTATTTGGTTCGGCGTTTGCTGGAAAATGGCGCGAATACATCGTTCGTTTATAACATCGTCGATAAATCGGTCGCGCCACAGGATTTGGCGCGCGATCCGGTGACGTATGTCGAATCGCTACCGGTCAAGAAACATCCACGCATTCCATTACCAAAAGATTTATTGCAACCCGAGCGGGAGAATTCCATGGGACTCGATCTAAGCAATCCGCAAAACGTCACACAATTTCAAGCCGCGATGCAAAAATTCCGCGCCGAGAAATATTACGCGGGGCCAATCGTATCCGGGCAAAAATTATTGACCTCGCCATCCTCGCCAATTGCCAATCCGGCCAATAACGACGATATCGTCGGATATTGTTCCAACGCGTCGTTGGATCACGTGCGCCAGGCGTTACAAGCGGCCAAGCGCGTTGCCGCGTCTTGGGGCGGTACGCCGGTGGAAAAACGCGCCGCTTGCCTGGAAACCATGGCGCGGAAATTGGAACAAAACCGCGATAAATTTATGACGCTGCTGATCGCCGAGGGCGGCAAGACCTGGAGCGATGCGTTGGGCGAAGTACGCGAGGCGATTGATTTTTGTTATTATTATTCGGCCAATGCCAAACGTGAATTCACGCCGCGCCCATTATTGGGCCCGACGGGTGAATCGAATCAATTGTCCTTGCATGGACGTGGCGTATTCGTTTGCATCAGCCCGTGGAATTTTCCGCTGGCGATTTTCTTGGGCCAAGTGACGGCGGCGTTGGTTGCAGGCAATTGCGTGATCGCAAAACCGGCCGAACAAACGCCATTAATCGCCGCATTGGCGGTCGAATTGCTGCACCAATCGGGAATCCCGGCGGATGTATTGCATTTAATTCCGGGTCCTGGCGAAACTATTGGCGCGGCCCTGACCGGAAGCGCGATGGTCGATGGTGTCGCCTTTACCGGCGGTACCGACACGGCGCGATTGATCAACCGGTCTTTATCGGAACGTAGCAATGGCGCGATTGTGCCGTTTATCGCCGAAACTGGCGGGCAGAACGCGATGATCGTCGATTCTTCCGCATTGCCGGAACAAGTGGTCAACGATGTGATTACGTCATCGTTCCAATCGGCCGGGCAACGTTGCTCCGCCTTGCGCGTTTTATATTTGCAAGACGATACTTATGATAAAATTTTGAATATGTTAATTGGCGCGTCCAAGGAATTGACGATTGGCGATCCGGCCAATATCAATACCGATATCGGCCCGCAAATCGACAAGGACGCTTGCGACAATTTACGCGCCCACCGCGATCAATTTCAACAACAGGGACGTGTGTTATTTACCGCCGAATTGCCCGCCGATTGCAAAAAGGGCAGCTTCTTTGCCCCGACGGTAGTGAAACTGGATTCGATCGGCCAACTGGACCGCGAATATTTCGGGCCGTTCCTGCATTTGATCCGGTACAAAGCCGAAGATTTGGCCAAGATTTGCGATGATATTAATCATACCGGTTTCGGCCTGACATTCGGCGTACACAGCCGTATTCAAGAAACTTTGGATTTCATCACATCGCGCGTACAGGCGGGCAATGTTTACGTCAATCGCAACATGATCGGCGCGGTCGTGGGCAGCCAGCCATTCGGTGGTATGGGGCTTTCTGGTACCGGGCCAAAAGCGGGCGGGCCGCATTATTTGCACCGTTTTGCCTTTGAAAAAACCGTGACTGTGGATCTAACGGCTTCTGGCGGCAATGCGACGCTTTTGAATTTAAGCGAGGAAAAAATCGCCAATGATTGACATTGGCGGCAAGAGGTTTATGTTTTAACAAATCAATTACGGAGGATTTCATGAAAGGCGATAAAAAAGTATTGGCGTTGTTAAACCAGGCGTTGAAATCGGAGATCACCGCGATTCAACAATATTTAATGCACTCGCATTTATTGCGTAATTGGGGCGTCGCGAAACTGGCCGATTTTGAAGCGGCAGAAATCGTAGATGAACGCGGCCATGTCGACAAATTGATCGCGCGTATTTTATTCTTGGAAGGTACACCGAATGTGGGCGAGTTCGATAAATTATTGATCGGTAAAAACGTCAAGGAAATTTTAGAAAACGATTTGAAATTGGAATTACAGGCCGTGCATATGTACCGTAAATCGGCGCAATATTGTGAAGACATTGGCGATTATGTGTCTTCGGAATTGTTCGAAGAATTATTGCACGAAGAAGAAGGCCATGTCGATCATATTGAAACCATGCTGATGCAAATCAAATTGATCGGCCTTGAAAATTTCACCCGCATGCATATGAAAACCGCGGATCAGAAATAGAAAACCCGGAAATACAAAAAGAGCCCGCATTTCGCGGGCTTTTTTTATTCTGAAAGTTGTTAGGCTGCCGCTAAACCGCCGCCGGATGGTGGCTGTTTGAACCGTTTTTCGGCAATCATATCGGCGGCTTGGTTGGTCGGCAAAGATTGCTTCATCGACATTTCGAACACTTCTTGTAAAGTATCGTAAATGCCCAGCACATGATCCAGCGCCTTTTGGCGGTTGTAATGCGGTTGATCGTGCATTTCGTGATACACGTTGATTAACCCGCCGGCGTTAATAACATAATCCGGCGCGTATAGAATGTTTCTTTCCCGTAACGCGATTCCATGGCGGTCTTCGGCCAATTGGTTATTGGCGCAACCGGCGACGATAGATGCTTTGATGCGGGGAATGGTACGATCATTGATAATCGCGCCTAGGGCACACGGAACAAAGATGTCGACTGTTTGATCGTAAATTTTATCGGTCGATACCGGAATAACGCCGTAATTATCGACGGCTTTTTTTACATAGGATTCATTGATGTCGCAGATGTATACTTGTTGGCCGTTGCGGGCCAGCAGGCCGTCTTCGAACAGCAGTTTCAGGATTTCCATGCCGACATGGCCGACGCCTTGTAATGCGAATTTCACATCGCGTACATTTTCATGGCCAAGCCGTGTACGCATCGCGGCTTTTAATCCTTTGTACACGCCATAAGC
Organism: uncultured Alphaproteobacteria bacterium; assembly: GCA_964647725.1. GTDB lineage: Bacteria > Pseudomonadota > Alphaproteobacteria > SHNJ01 > SHNJ01 > SHNJ01. The sequence continues at coordinate 39,458 of CAZYJI010000010.1, read as the reverse complement.
GGTAACCGGCGATGGATCGCCCGATTTTTTCGCAAGTCCCACGGCATATTTGGTTTTCTTGGCCATATGCGCGACATCGTCAGTGGTGATGCCGACATCTTCGGCGATAATATATTGGCCGTTCAGAGATTGAACGCACTCGCCCATTTTTTCAAATAATTCCGGGCTTTTATCTTTGCTGGAATCTCCGATGATAACCGATTTACCGCCGCCCAGCGGCAGGTCTGCCATGGCGGCTTTGTACGTCATGCCCTTGGACAAACGCAATGCATCGGTGATGGCTTCTTCTTCGGTGGCGTATGGCCACATGCGGCAACCGCCCAGGGCAGGGCCGCGTTTGGTGTTATGAATGGCGATGATGGTTTTCAGACCCGTTTTCGGATCGCAAAAAAATGAAATATGCTCGTGACTGTCAAAGTCTTTCGCAGAAAATAACGACATAGGTGTGGCCTCTGATTGCTCGTAAACCCTCAATGCGCTTGATCGAGACATTGTCTATCTCCTTAATTATACGAGACATTTACCTAATGATTGCTTAAATTGCAAAACAAAGAATCATTTGCGCTGCACAATAAAACAAGATAAAACCTTGGCAGCACAGGAATATCTGTTAATCTACAGCGCTAAAAGCGATTGCTGCACTGCACGATAAGGTTGAGCATAAAATGACATTAAAACCACAAAAATTGCGTAAAGCTGTCTTTCCAGTTGGCGGTTTAGGAACAAGATTTCTTCCCGCGACAAAATCCATGCCAAAAGAAATGCTTACCGTGGTCGACAAACCGTTGATCCATTATGCGGTCGAAGAAGCGCGCGCGGCAGGTATCGAAGAATTTATTTTTGTCACCGGTCGGGGCAAGGGCGCGATCGAAGATTATTTCGACGAACATGCCGAATTAAAGGCTTTATTAGAAAGCCGTGGCCAGCCGGAGATTTGGCAATCGATCCAGGCCTCTTTGCCGGGCGTTGGGCAAATCGCCTATACGCGGCAACCGGAACCGCTGGGTCTTGGTCATGCGGTATGGTGCGCGCGCAAACTGGTTGGCGATGAACCGTTTGCGGTAATTTTGGCAGACATTCTGATTCAATCGGAAAAACCCGGATTGCAATATTTGGCCGAACATTACAACCGCACCCAAACATCCTGCATGATTGGCGTGATGACGGTGGATGCGGCATTGACCGGACGATATGGAATTGTCGGCGGTCCTGTGAAAGGCAATATTACGACGGTTGAAAGATTGGTCGAAAAACCGGATCCAAAAAATGCGCCATCGCGTTTGGGCGCAATTGGCCGTTATATTCTGCCGCCGGGCATTTTCGATATTCTGGAATCCGCGCGCGCTGGGCAAGGCGGGGAGATTCAATTGACCGATGCCATTGCCGCGCATATCGGCAAAACCAATGTCGAGGCGTTGACGATTCCTGGCCAGCATTTTGATTGCGGCAGCAAAATCGGATTTTTAGAGGCGAATTTAGCCTTTGCGTTGGCGCGTCCGGATATGAAATCGGATGTGGAGCGCTTGTTAACTCAACATGGAAAAATGGCGGCGTAAATGGGAATGAATATCGGTATTATCGGCACGGGTTATGTTGGGCTTGTTACGGCGGTATGTTTTGCCAAATTCGGCCACAATGTCATTTGCGTCGATAAGGACGAGGCCAAAATCAAAAAATTGCTGGCCGGGCAAATTCCAATTTACGAACCCGGATTGGATGTGTTGCTGGATCAGGTAACCAAGGCGGGTAAAATTTCTTTTACCACCGATACCGAACAAGGTGTGAAAAATGCCGATGTCGTCATGCTGGCTGTCGGCACTCCGACCAACATCAAAAACAAGCGCGTCGATTTGTCTTATGTATATGCCGCCGCCGAGCACATTGCCTTGCATCTAAAGACTGGGGCGGTAGTTGTAACAAAATCCACCGTTCCGGTTGGTACCAGCCGCGAAGTGCAGCGCATTATCAAAACCATGAACCCAGCGTTGGATTTCAGCGTGGCTTCGAATCCGGAATTCTTGCGCGAAGGATCGGCCGTGACCGATTTCATGAAGCCTGAACGCATCGTGATTGGCGCGGATAACCGTAAAACCATGGATAAGGTGACTGGCTTGTATCAATTGCTAGTGCAACAAAATGTTCCCGTGGTCGCGGTCGGTTTGGAAAGCAGCGAGTTGATCAAATACACCGCTAATGCTTTACTCGCGACCAAGGTGGCGTTTATCAATGAAATCGCGGATCTGGCGGAAAAATGCGGCGCCGATATTGCCGACGTGGTGCGCGGCGTTGGATTAGATGCGCGCATTGGCAACAAATTTTTAAATCCGGGGCCGGGATATGGTGGATCCTGTTTTCCCAAAGATGCGCAAGGATTGGCGATGGCTGGATCCGACCACCATGTGCATATGCGCATTATCGAATCGGTGATATCGTCCAATACTGAACGCAAACGGGCAATGGCGCAAAAAATCGCCGATGCTTGCGGGGGCGGGTTGTTGGGCGGAAAAACCATTGCGATTTTGGGCCTCGCC
>CAZYJI010000010.1:225-36917 GCA_964647725.1 uncultured Alphaproteobacteria bacterium | reverse complement strand
CATCGATCGATATATTGAGTGCCCTGCACCAAAAGGGGGCGATTTTGCGTTGTTACGATCCCAAAGCTATGAATGCGGCCAAGTCTATGTTGCCTTATATTGAACTGGCCGAAGACGCATACGCCGCCATCAAAGGCGCGGATGCGCTGGTGGTGTTAACCGAATGGCCGGAATTTCGGGAATTGGCGCTGGATAAAATATACTCCTTGCTGAAAAAGCCGTTAGTGATCGATTTGCGCAACATCTATGATCCTGCGAAAATGAAACAGCAGGGATTCCACTATGTTTCCGTGGGCCGCGCGGATATTCTGCCGCAAATGCAGGAAAAATTAGTGAAACATGCCTAAGCCGATCAATCCGGTTATTTTCCGCGAATATGACGTGCGCGGCGTATTTAACCAGACTTTGTTTGCCGAAGACGCGGTGCGCATTGGCGCGGCTTATGCGCAATTGCTGAAACAAAAGAAACCCCAAAATTCTTATACCATCAATGTCGGTTTTGATGGGCGGTTAAGCACTCCTATATTGTTGGATCCATTTGTCTTGGGCCTGACATCGCAAGGCATCCATGTGCGGCTGATCGGTCTTGGTCCGACGCCGATGTTATATTTTTCCGTGTTCGATTTAAATGCCGATGGCGGCGTTATGATTACCGGATCGCACAATCCAAAAGATCATAATGGCTTTAAAATGATGATTGGAAAAACATCGTTGTTCGGTTCCGAAATTCAGCAATTGGGTAAAATCACCATGGATATGGATGTATCGCCCAAACCCGGTTCCGGCAAGGTGGAAACAATCGATGTTGCGGATTCTTATACCGCGCGTCTTGCGGCGAATTACCCGGCCGGCAAAAAACAATTGAAAATCGCCTGGGATGCGGGCAATGGCGCGGCGGGCCGCATATTGCCGGGACTTGTAAAATTATTGCCAGGCAAACATATTTTGCTGAATGAAAAGATCGATGGAAATTTCCCGAATCATCATCCCGACCCATCGGTGGAAGAAAATTTAAAACAATTAATCGATACGGTAACGCGTGAAAAATTGGATGCCGGTTTTGCGTTCGATGGCGATGCCGACCGGATCGGGATGATCGATAATCAGGGCCGGATATTCTGGGGAGATCAGATTTTATTGTTCTTGGCCGAAGATATTATCGCCCGCAATCCTGGTCAGCCGGTAATAGCCGATGTCAAATGCAGCCAGATTTTATTCGATGCGGTCAACAAGCTGGGCGGCAAAGCGGTGATGTGGAAAACCGGGCATTCGCTGATCAAATCGAAAATGGCGGAATTATCCGCGCCGCTTGCCGGTGAAATGAGCGGGCATATATTTATCAAGGATCAATATTACGGTTATGATGACGGCATTTACGCCGCGATCCGGTGCATGCAACATTTGCAAAACCTGCCACAAGATCTGGCCGGATGGCGCGATGGGTTGCCGGAAATTTATAACACGCCGGAGCTGCGTATTGAATGCGCCGAAGACCGCAAGTTTAAAGTTATCGACGAAGTGCGTCTGCGTCTGCAATCCAATGGCAGCCGTTTTTCCGATGTCGATGGCGTACGCGTGATGACCGAAGATGGTTGGTGGATTTTGCGGGCTTCGAACACCCAGCCCGCGCTGGCCTTGCGTGCCGAAAGTAATTCTCCACAAGGCCTAGAAAAATTGAAATCGCAAATAGAGCAACAATTAAAACAATCCGGCGTTCCGTTAAAATTCGCCGCGCATTAATTTATCCAACTGCGGTGATCAGCGCGGTATAGATTTCTTGGGCAGTCGCCAATTCAATTCCACCGGCAATCGCAATCACCTGGAGCAATTCCAGAGATGGTAGCCGAGGGATGACCACCATCTCTGCCTTGCCTAGTACTTCCACTAATTTCAAAGCCAATTGCATCGGTGTTGCCGCATCGCTTTGGACGATTTTGACGTTTTTTAAATTCACTTCGTGTCCCATATTCCACTCCCTTTGTTTTTTGTTTTGTATTGGTATAAGAGCAAGCCCTATGCCAAACTTTTGGAGCTAATGTAACTTATTGATATATATGGAATTTGATCCAGATAAACTTACAAATTGTATCAAATTTTATGTATTTCCCCATTCCGATTTTGCAAATTGCAAAGGCGAAAATTCGGGATATTTTGCAATTTGCAAATTAGAAATCGCAAGACAGGCGGCGTAACCCTGTATATAAGCAAAGAGTATTCTTATATATATGTCCGATGTCCTATTCTTTTTTCGCCAAACATATTTTATTTCGCATCGATCCCGAGCAAGCGCATGAGTGGACGCTGACGGCATTAAAATTATGCCCTGTCGCCGCGATGCCAGAATTCGATCCTATTCTGCAAAACAAAATTTGGAATATCGATTTTAAAAATCCGGTCGGGCTTGCCGCCGGTTTCGATAAGAATGCCGAAATCGGGCACAAGATGTTTCGATTCGGTTTCGCGGTTGTGGAAATGGGTACGGTCACGCCGCGTCCGCAATTGGGCAATCCACGCCCGCGTATTTTCCGTTTGATCGAAGATCGCGCCGTTATCAACCGCATGGGATTCAACGGCAAAGGGCTCGATTTCTTTGAAATACGTTTGCGCCATGTAAAAGCACATAAACCAGATGGCGCCGTGATCGGAGCCAATATCGGCATTAACAAGGAATCGCCCGATCCAACTGGAGATATTGATAAATGTTTACGGCGCGTTTATCCGATGGCGGATTATATTACGGTGAATATTTCATCGCCCAACACGCCCGGCCTTCGCGCCTGGCAAGAGGGCGATGCGTTAATCCGCATGATCGATACGGCGCAACAAACCAGGCGCGATCTGGATCCGGCCGCACAAAAACCGATTTTATTTAAACTCGCGCCGGATCTGACGTATGACCAATTGGAACATATCGCCGAAGTAACGCTAAGTAAGAAAATCGACGGCATCATCATTTCCAACACTACCATCGATCGCCCCAAACAGTTGGAAAGCGCCTGGCGGACCGAGCAGGGCGGATTAAGCGGCCGGCCATTATTCCGCCCATCGACCAAGGTATTGCGCCAATTTTACCGTTTTACCAAAGGCCAGGTTCCTTTGATCGGGGTGGGAGGCATTTCCAACGCGCATGATGCCTATCGTAAAATAAAGGCGGGGGCCAGTTTGGTACAGCTTTATACCAGAATGATTTATGGCGGCCCTTATGTCGCCCGTGAAATTAACCAAGGATTGGCAGAATTGTTACGCGCCGATGGCTTTGCATCCATTGCCCAGGCGGTGGGGGTTGAGAGTGACGGTAAATTCGACGACAATGGTTAAATGGTAATCGATCTCAATTATTTATTATTGTTCCTGTCCTATTTGTTTCTGATTGTCGTTGCGGTGATGTTATTGATCGCGCGGCGCAAGCAACAGGAATTATGGAACCGGCTGGCCACGATGCAGCGGCAGCAAACCGATGTCGCCGAAAAACTAAGCGTGGTTGCCGCCGAATTGCAGAGCAATAAAGAAAACAATAAAACCATTTTAGGCCTGTTGGGTGATTTGGGCAAAGCCGCAAAGACCGCGCACAAAGCCGATGTCGAAGCCGTTGCTGCCGAAGTTAAAATTTTACAAAATATTGTCGGCCAGTTGGCCAAAACCCGCGCCGTCGGCGGCGGGATTACCACCACTGTCAGCCAAACTGGCAAAAGCCATGTGGCCGCGCCTGCGCAAGAACCGGTCATCCGCACCGATTACAGCACCGAAAAAATTCTGGAAATCATCGAATCCGGTTTGCGAGGCGACCGCGTCGATTTATATATTCAACCCGTCGTCAGCCTGCCGCAGCGGAAAATCCGCCATTTCGAATGTTTGTCGCGGATTCGCGACGAAGACGGCGCGATTGTATTGCCGGAACAATTCGTTCATGTGGCCGAACAAGCAGGATTGATGGCGGCGGTCGATAATCTATTATTGTTCCGGTGCATCCAATTGGTGCGCCGCACGACGATCAATAATTTCCATGGATCGTTTTTCTGCAATTTATCGAAACATACATTGCATGATATGGATTTCTTTGAAGATTTCCTGGAATTTTTATCGGGCAATCAGGAATTGGCCAGCCGTTTGGTATTCGAAGTCAATCAAAGCGATTTCGACGAACGCAATCCCGCGCGCGAACAATTATTGATGTTATTGGCGCAAATGGGTTGCGGCTTGGCACTGGCATCCGTAACCAATGTTAAAATCGACGCGGATTTGCTGGACCGCTGTAAATTTAAATATATCAAAATCGATGCGCCGGTATTGCTCGCCGCATTAAAAGGCACGCCGCCACTCGATTGGGTAATTTATCGCCGCGTGCTCGGCAGTTATAATTTCGATCTGATTATCGAGAAAATCGAAAACGAAGATATGCTGCTGGAATTGCTGGAATACGATATTGATTACGGCCAGGGCTATTTATTCGGTGAACCGCGTTTAAGCAAAAGCTAAATAAGAAATTAGGCGGCGCGGGTGGTCAGGGATTTGGCGTACTGAATTTCCAAATCACGGAACGTCCCGGCTTTGATGCCGTCAGCATCGGCGGGCAGGGCAATCAATTCGTAATCGCCCGCGGCAATTTCATCCAGCGATAAATTCAGCATAATCGAAATGCCTAATTGCAGCGCGGTTTTATATGCCTCGCGCGTGGCGGAATTCGGCGCATCTAATGAACTTGTGTCGATGCCGATCAATTTCACGCCGCAACTGGCGAGCAATTTTATGGAATCTGCCGTTAAAATCGGCTGGCCTTCGTGCAATTCGCTGCGTGTTTTGATGACAACGCGATGCACTTTGCCGAATAAATTCGGCGCTAAATGTTGCGGGCGGATGACTTGGGTAACAGCGCGCAAATCGATCACGCGGCAACGGCCAATATAACGGCCGGTATTTTTTTCTTCGGATGCCCAGCGCAGAACCGATTCCCGGGTCGATGCCGATGGGAATGAATCTTCGTCAATTGCCTGGGTCAATAAATAGGTGGCATGTAACAGGCGGCGTGCGGTGGCGTTGACCGATTCGCTCGGACTTTGTTTGCTGTTTTGTATGGCACTGGTGGGACTGATGTCCCAAAACATTTGCATGCCTGCTCCGCTGTTCAAATTGTAATATTATTTCAAAATTATCTAATTTTAGGAGATAAAGCATAAACTCTATCTTCTTACTCTTTATCATAACATAATTATAAAATTACTCAAGATAGCAGTCGTGCGATGCAATATTAGTCATACAATGAGGTGTATTTCTGAAAATATGGCCACTTTCAAGTGGTCAGATTATATGCGGGAATTGCTTGACCTGCCGCGATAAATCCAGTAAACAAACTGTTCATTTTTGAAATGAAATAAAAAAATTAGAATTTAAGGAAAGGCAGAGGCATCATGACACGCCGTTGCAGCATTACTGGAAAATCGATTTTGGTGGGTAACCGGGTTTCTCACTCGAACACCAAAACTAAACACCGCTTTATGCCGAATTTGCAAAACAAATGGCTGTACAGCGATATTTTGGGCAGCTCGATCCGCATTCGTTTAACGACCGGCGCGATGCGCACGATTGATCATGCAGGCGGTTTGGATGCATATTTGCTGAAAACCCCGGTAGCGAAATTGCCGCCAGAAGGCGCGGAATTGAAAAAACGTATTTCCTCGGCGCAGAAAAAACGCGCTGCGGCCGCAGCAGCCTAAATTTGGTTGCCAAAATTTAAAAGGCCCGCTGTCATCGGCGGGCTTTTTTATTGTTTAAAGGTGTGAATTTGCAATATCCAAATTTCAATTTTGAAATCACCCACCAAGATCCAACGTGCAATGCGCGGCTTGGAAAATTGACGACGCCGCATGGCGTTATCGAAACGCCGGCGTTTATTTTTTGCGGCACCAAGGCGGCGATCAAAATCGCATCGCCCAAACAAATGCGCGCGGCGCAAACGCAGATTATTTTATCCAACACTTATCATTTAATGCTGCAACCCGGGCATGAATTGATCGCGCGGCATGGCGGATTGCATAAATTCATGGGATGGGACGGGCCGATGTTGACCGATTCCGGCGGGTTTCTGGTATTCAGCTTGGCGCATGGCGGCAAAAAGGGCGAAATCATCGGCGGCAGCCAGAATCAAAACCGCCCCAACACCGTTTTAAAAATCGAAGAAGAAGGCGTGAAATTCAAATCCTATCTGGATGGCAGTTTACACACCATCACACCGGAAAGCGCCATCGATCTGCAACGCGGATTCGGCGCGGATTTGATCGTGATGTTCGATGAATGCACATCATATTATGAAACCAAGGATTACACCGCGCGTTCGGTGGACCGCACCCATCGTTGGGGCGTGCGCGGGTTGAAACGTTTCTTCGACACCGCCGATGGCAAACAAGCTTTGTATGGCGTAAGCCAGGGCAGCGCCCATGCCGATTTACGCAAATATGCCGCCGATTGGCTGAACAGCCAGGATTTCTTTGGTCATGCGATTGGCGGATCTTTTGGTAAGGACAAGGCCGAATTGCTGGCCACATTCGAGGCCGCCCGCAAACCACTGCGTAACGATAAACCGGTGCATGCGCTAGGCGTTGGCGATGTCGATGATATCTGGCATTTGGCCGGTCTTGGCATCGATACGTTTGATTGCGTATCGCCAACGCGCTTGGCGCGGCATGGCGGGGCGTTATCGAAAACCGCGCCGAATTTCCGCCTTAATTTATTTAACGCCCAATTCCGCGATGATCCCGCGCCATTGGATGAAACCATTGAATCGGAAGCATCCAGTTATTCCCGCGCCTATATCCATCACCTGCTTAAAGCCAAGGAAATACTAGGGTTACAGCTTTTGGCCTTGCACAATATCTCCTTTATGAATTACCTTCTGCGCGAAGTTCGCGCCGCCATCCGGGAAAACCGGTACGAGGCGACGAAGCGTGAATGGTTATCCGCCGGCGCTGCGCCGGTTAAAAAGGCCGTATAATGAAACAAGATCCACGTTTCCCGAATTTGCACATTGTCGACCATCCATTGGTGCAACATAAATTGTCGCATATGCGGGACGTGGAAACATCTTGCGTGACGTTCCGCCAAATGTTGCGTGAAATATCGTTATTGATGGGATATGAAATCACCCGCAATATTCCGATGACCACGCAATCGATTCAAACGCCACTGGCGCAAATGCAGGCGCCGGTTTTGGCGGGCCAAGATATGGCAATTATTTCGGTGTTGCGCGCGGGGCTCGGCATGGCCGAAGGTTTGCGCGAATTGATGCCGCAAGCGCGCGAAGGCCATATCGGCATTTACCGCGATCACGATACAAAAAAACCGGTCGAATATTATGTGAAATTGCCAACCGATGCGGCGCGGCCATTTTTTGTTTGCGATCCTATGCTGGCAACCGGTTATTCCGCCGTGTATGCGGTCGATGTATTGAACAAGCATGGTATTAAAGACGAGGATATCAGATTCCTATCCCTGGTTTCCGCGCCCGAGGGCGTAACCGTATTCCAAACCGCCCATCCAAAGGTACAGGTGTATACCGCCGCGTTGGATAACCATTTGAACGAAAATGCCTATATTGTTCCAGGGCTTGGCGATGCTGGGGACCGGATATTTGGTACGAAATAAGTCGTTGACAAATATATCCAAATAAGATACAACATGCTATGGCTTTTTATAAACCACAACGCGCCCCATGGAAGGGGTTGGAAATTTTAGTTGTCGATGATCTTGCTTCTAAACAAGACAATATCGAGCGTATGGTTGTGGCATTAGGGGCCGAAGTCGCTGTAAAATATGTGGGCACTATTTTAGAAGCAGAACAATATTTACGATCAAAAGAAAAACATAAGCCAGATGCTCCTGTTGATCTTATCATTATGGATTATAATTTACCTTATGCTCCCGGAGAAAGATGCCAGGAAGATTTGGGGCCAGTTTATTTAGATGCGTGGGACAAAATTTATGGTGGTAAAGTCACCACCTGTTATTACACCATGTTCGCCGAAGCTTTGTATCATGGTTTAAAAATTCCGACCAAAACTTTTGTCGATGATTTGGGGTTGGCCCGGTGGTTAGATCAAGCTCAAGAAACTGCTGAAAAAAGACAATCTGCAGCCAAGCCGCGTAGAACACCGCGTAAGAGAACCACGGTTGCAGAAGTGGCTGTGCACGGGTCTCGTGTTCTTACAAGAGCGTAGTTCTCACTCAAACAATTTCCCCAACTGGCCCAGCATGACTGGGCCTAATTGTTCTACATCGCCGATCGTTACCGCGTTTTCATAATACCGCGTCACGTCGTGGCCGATGCCGATGGCGATCAATTCCACCGGCGATTTGGATTCGATCCATTGGATCACACCGCGCAAATGTTGTTCCAAATAAATCCCGCCATTTGCGGATGTGGTTAAATCGTCGACCGGCGCGCCGTCGGAAATTACCATTAAAATTTTGCGGCTTTCCCGCCGCGCGATCAACCTTCCATGCGCCCACAATAATGCTTCGCCGTCGATATTTTCTTTTAATAAGCCTTCTTTCAACATCACGCCCAAATTTTGTTTGGTGCGCCGGTAACTGGCGTCCGCGCCCTTATATATAATATGCCGCAAATCGTTCAGGCGGCCGGGCGATCCGGGCTTGCCCGCGCCAATCCACTTTTCATAAGGTTGGCCGCCTTTCCAGGATTTGGTGGTAAAGCCCAGAATTTCCACCTTCACGCCGCACCGTTCCAAGGTGCGCGCCAGAATATCCGCAGATAACGCGGCCAGGATAATCGGCCTTCCGCGCATCGATCCCGAATTGTCCAACAACAAGGTCACGACCGTATCGTTAAAATCAGTTTGCCGTTCGCGCATATGATAATTTTGCGCAATCGGATTCATAACCAGGCGCGGCAAACGGGTGGGGTCCAAAACGCCTTCTTCCTGATCGTATGTCCAACTGCGCATTTGCTGCGCCAGCAATTTGCGTTGCAGTTTGTTGGCAAGGCGCGTCACAATCGGTGGGATATAAGACAGATATTGATCGAGGCTAGCGCGCAATAACGGCAATTCTTGCGCGGTGCATAGATTTTCAGCGCCGATGATTTCATCGAATTCAGTGGTAAAGGCGCGGTATTGGAACTGGCCTTCGGTTTCCCAATACCGGCTTAATGGCAGGCTGGAAAGGGCGCGGGAATTGCCTTCGGCTTCTTGTTGGCTGGTATCAGTTTCCTGCATCGTATTGGCGCCGTCATCGGCGGGCGATGGTTTTTGATCTTCGCCTTGCGGCTGGCTGTGTTCGGATTCGGCCGATTGCTTGGAATCGTTTTGCGATTCTTCGTCATTCTCGCCTTGGGTTGTATCTTCCTCCTCGGCTGATTCGGCATGGTCTTTTTCCAATCCCAATTGCTGCAACATATCGCGCAATACATGGGCGAACCGCTGTTGATCGGGCAGGCTTAGCAATAATGATTTTCTGTTTTTGTGCAAAATCTGCGGCAATTCGGGGTGAATCGCCTGGGCCATTTCCGCATTGATATCCTCGCTGCCATCCAATGCCTGCCAGGCCAGCATTTGGAATAAACGATATAATGGCGGATTGTCCGCCGCGACGTCTTTGTGAATATGCGAATGGTATCGTTGCTGTAAATTATGCCGCACACCTTTATATTCGGTTGCCGCCATGGCTTCGCCGCGCACATATTCAAACGCATCGAATAATTCGCGCGCCTGATATGTCTGCGGCTGTAAATGCGTATGCAGTTTATGATTATGGAATCGCAGGCGCGATGCGGCGGAATCCGATTCGCCGCGCAAAAATTCATAATAAGGCGGCAATTCGCCTTTGACATAATTGGTCAGGCGTACTTTGCCGGATGTGTCTTGCGATGGGATCAGGCCGAAACTGACATCGGTCAGTGGTTTTTCGGAAACCGCGCGCAACGCGGCCGCCGTGGCTTTTTGAAAGCCGTCGCGCATTTTATCGTTGGTGTTAGAATTTTCAGCCACTGTCTACCGTCCGCCGGTTTACAGTTCTTCGCCAAAACAACGTTGGTAATATTCGGCCAGAACCGATTTTTCGGCATCGTCGCAACGATTATAAAAACTGACGCGGAAGGCAAAACTTTTATCTTTGAAAATTTCGGTATTCTCCGCCCAGCTGATTACGGTGCGTGGTGACATGACGGTCGAAATATCGCCAGCAATAAAACCTTGGCGGGTCAAATGCGCGACTTGGATCATGGTGGATATTTCTTCGCGGCCTTTTTTATTTTGGAACGAAGGCACTTTGCCAGCGATGATTTCCAATTCATCCTCGGCGGCCAGATAATTCAAGGTGGCAACGATGTTCCAACGGTCCATCTGGCCTTGGTTGATTTGCTGTGTGCCGTGATACAGGCCTGTGGTATCGCCAAGGCCGATGGTGTTGGCGGTGGCAAACAGGCGGAATGAACTATGCGGTTGTAAAATCTTGTTTTGATCGAGCAGGGTTAATTTACCGCTGGCTTCGAGCACGCGTTGAATAACAAACATAACATCGGGCCGGCCGGCATCATATTCATCGAATACCAGCGCGACTGGATTTTGAATCGCCCAAGGCAGAATGCCTTCTTTGAATTTGGTAACTTGTTTGCGGTCCTCAAGAACAATGGCGTCTTTTCCCAGCAAATCGAACCGGCTGATATGGCTGTCCAAATTGATGCGCACGCATGGCCAATTTAAACGCGCCGCGACTTGTTCAATATGGGTCGATTTGCCGGTGCCGTGATAGCCTTGGATCAACACGCGGCGGTTAAATGCAAAGCCCGCGAGCAGGGAGAGGGTAGTGTTTTTATCGAATTGATAAGTTTCATCCCGCGCGGGAACATAATCGCTGGGCACGCTAAAGGCCGGGACTTGCATATCGGAATCGATGCCGAATGTTTGCCGGGCCGAAATTTTAATATCCGGCATTTGCAGAATATGGGCGCGGTTACCGGATTCGATTTGCATCAAAATTCCTTATATACTGTCGAAGGCGCGTTTGACGGTTTGAAAAGCCTCGTTAATGGATTTAAACCGTTCTTCGGCGTCCTTGTCCCCACCATGTAGGTCGGGGTGAAATTTTTTCACCAGGCCCTTGTAATGCCGTTTGATGGATTCAAAATCCATGGGCGGGGTAAGACCCAGCGTGTTGAGCGCGCGAACGGTTTGGTAATCCATAGTGCCAGGGCTGGTAGAGGTTGAAGAAGAATAAGAGGAGTTTTGATTATCTTCTTCAAATATACCAAAATTTTGTGAAAACTCGGCCCATTTCCGGTCAAAGCTGGCACGGAATTTTTTATACTGTGCTTTCGACCCAAAAGGCCAGCTAGGGCGATCCCAAACCGTATCCCGGCGGCGCATGGATTCGATTTCTATGTCTTTCAGGCCCTTGTAATAATCCCATTGTAAGTTGTATTCCCGGACATGATCCAGGCAAAACCAGAAATAATCGTTTAACCGATTGCGGGCTTTGGGGGCTTTGAACTCGCCATGTCCGCCGCAACCGGGATGGTCGCAAAAACGGCCATTTTGAGCGGGCGGGGGGTCGAAATAACTCCTGGTTTTTTTCTTTTTGTCCATAAATAACCTAAGGTATAAGGATAACACGATTTATTAATTTTTCTATTGATAAACCAAGCTTTCCAAGGATTTTTTCATGTCCCGCGCCGATAGAATGCGTCAATTACTGCAAGATGCTTTCAATCCCGACCAAATTGATATTATTGACGACTCCCATAAGCACAAAGGTCATGGGGGTTGGCGCGAGGGCGGCGAAACGCATTACCGCCTGGAAATAAGCGCTGAGTCGTTAAAAGGCCTGTCCCGGGTTAAGGCCCAGCAATCTATATACAAGATTCTAAAGCCCGAGTTTGAAACCGGATTACATGCTTTGTCGATTCGAGTTATTGTTTAAGCAATTATTTACAATTTCATAGTAATCATAGAAGATGTGCTGTTAAAATTGTAAGTAATATTATTGCGCTTTACATTAAGTTTGTTTAAATTACATATAGCGAAACACCCCTAATTATTAACAGCTTTTTTGCAACTGAACGTATATAAAGGGCAATTCACCCAAGATTGTATATTGATGATAAATACAATCTAGGGTAGTACTGTTGCATCCTTGGTATATAAGGGGGACGTATATGAGTACACTGATTAATAAAAATATCGTTGTGGCCGGTCACCGCACCAGTATGCGGTTGGAACCGGAAATGTGGGACGCTTTGTCCGAAATTTGTACTCGTGAAAAAAGCAGCATCAAAGACATCTGTACGCTGATCGATTCCAGCCGTGGCCCAACCAGCCTGACTTCAGCGGTGCGGGTATTTATTCTGGCTTATTTCCGTTTGGCCGTTGCGAATAACAATGTTCAGACTTTGCCAAGACAAGTTGTGGATGGTACCACAACCTATCAACCGCAAAGCGCGATGATACAGCCGCCACAACCCGTGGGCCTAAGCGACATCGTGCAAAGAATATTTTCCTGACCGATACTTGCGTTACGAAATAACCGGAATTACGCGGCCTTTGCCGTGGAGCCGTATACTTCACCAAAGATGAAAGCATCTTTTGTATCGATGTTTTCTTTTAATTCTTCAGTAATGGCGGCAAACAAGTCGCGCAAGGAAACCATACCGATAATTTCGCCGCTTTCTTCGATTGGCAAATGACGGATGTGGTTTTGGGTCATCACTTCCAATGCGAACTGAACGCTTTCCCCGGATTTAAAGGTAATCGGGCCTGGGGTCATGACTTCGCCCAAGACAGTTTCATCGGTGGACAATCCCATTGCAACGACGCGTTTAACAAGATCGCGTTCGGTGAAGATGCCGACCAAACGGCCATCTTCGATAACCATAATCGCCCCGACATTATGTTCGGCCATCAGCTTGGTAGCGGTGGTGACCGAAGCATGCGTCGGTAACTTGATTACCATGGGGTAACGGGAAGTAAAACGTGTAACTTTATTGCGCATTTCCATAGCCCTATTCATATAATGTTATAATTGAATTATTAAAAAGATTGTATCGTAAAAAAAGTAAAAAAGCACCTATTTTTTTCAACTTATTTCGCAGTGCGCACAAGCGAAAAGGCAGGCAAAAAACCTTTTAACGTATAATCATGACTTTTTTTTGAACGTTTTTTGAAAATTTTATTATGCAGCGATTTTTTTCGGCGGGGTAATACGCACCGATATGATTTGATTGCGTTGCCGGCGTAAAATTTCAAAGCGTAAATTATGGAAATTAAATACCTGGCCCACATCGGGAATTTGCCGCGCTTCGTGTAAAACAAGCCCCGCGACGGTGACGGCTTCTTCGTCCGGCAAATGCCAATCGAATTCCCGGTTCAAATCGCGGATTGTCACGCTGCCATTGACGATATAACTGCCATCGCCTTGCGGGCGCACGCCTGGAACATTGACGTCATATTCATCGAACACTTCGCCGACGATTTCTTCCAAAATATCTTCCAATGTTACGACGCCCATGAACGTGCCGTATTCATCGACCACAACCGCAAAATGTTCGCGCCGTTCGCGAAACGCCTGTAATTGATCGAGCAGGGTTGTGGTTTCCGGAATAAACCAGGGCGATGTAGCGGTGGACAAGATATCGATTTCATCCAGATTGCTGGAATGGGAACGCAAAGCACGCAACAATTGTTTGGCGTGCAAGATGCCGACGATATTGTCGGGCGAGTCTTTCCAAATCGCCACGCGGCTGAAATTGCTGTTCATGACTTCGTCGACGATTTCCGAACTTTTTTGGTCGGCGTTGACCATGACGGTGTTTTTGCGGTGGGTCATGATTTCAGAAACGTCGATATCGGCCAGATCCAGAATGCTGCGCAACATAACGCTGCGGTCGCGGGCTTCTTCGCCGGCATGGCCGTGCAAATCGATCGCGCCGCGCAATTCTTCGTCCCCAAGCGCATAACCGATGCCGGTGGACGCCTTGATGCGCATTAGGGTCAGCGATTGTTTAACGACCCAGCGCACCATCGCGGTGATTGGGGCAAATATCAGCATTAAAAAACGCATTGGCGCCGCGACATTCAACGATGCCCAATCGGCATTGTTGATCGCGATTGTTTTCGGCAATACTTCGGCGAAAATCAAAATCAAACCCGTCATGATGACGGTGGCGTATAAAATCCCATGATGGCCGAACAGATTTAAAAACAGGCTGGTGGTTAGGGATGACGCCAAAATATTCAGCAACGTATTGACCAACAAAATGGTGGCGATCAGGTTTTCGCTGTCATGGCGGATTTTAACGACAATCTTGGCGCGCCAATCGCCGCCTTTGGCCAGGGCATGCATTTTCGACCGCGACGCGCCGGTCAGGGCGGTTTCAGATCCCGCAAAAAAGGCGGACAATATCGTCAATGCCAGCACCCAAAACAAGGTCCACCATATTTGCGATGGCTCTAACTGCGTTATTATTTCTTCAGCGCCGGTGGGGATTTCCATAATAAAATTTCCAAAAATATTTAGTCAATAAATGGGCTTTTCGGCGATTAAGCCAAAGCGGGTGAAAACATTAAAATGAATCGATTACATCGGCCGTTATTCATCAACAGGGTGATTGGGTCGGTCTATAACAAACTCTTGCCATTCTCAGGCGTTGTTTTAGATTGGGTCCCTAGATTACACGAATTCACGACAAGTGCAATTGCTGTAACTGGTTTAAAAGATTGAATATTTCACGAATTGTATCAGCTTGGTAATGTTTGGAGAGATCTATGGGCGGCATTGGAAAATTATGGTTAACGGTTTTGCTGGCGGCTGTTGTGGCGGTTGGCGCAATTTTATATGCAGGCGCGAACGCCTCGCCGCCGCAATCCCCGGTGGAACAGACATTGGACCGCAAGCAATTCGGATTTTAACATGAATTTTCGTTGCGCGTTTTTACTGTTGCTGGTTGTGTTGTGGGCTGGACCTATAATGGCTGAGGACGCCGTGCTAGCTGCCGAAAATCCTGTTGCCCAAGAATCCGCCACCAAAGGCGATAATTATAACAAAGCGGAACGGCAAAAGAAAAACGAACAAACCGAAGAATTAATCCATCAATCCAAAAGCGGCGCAGAAGTTACCGAAGAAACTTTGGAATCCAACACGATTCTAACGGTTGAACCGGTGGAACCTGTGGTCGCAAAATCCGAATCCGTCAGTATCAATATCCAGGAATTGCCCGGCATTGCGTTGGATTCTACCGGTCTGACGGACAGAGGAATAACCCTTGGTACGACGATGTGGCAAAACACGCCACACGGTCTTGCGATTCGGTTGGTCAGCGGTTTGCCGATGGCAATCGAATCGCCCGCTGTTCGTTCGTTGGCCTTGCGGTTATTGTTAACCGCGGCGGAACAGCCAAAGAAAAATTCGTCCATGGAATTGGGCGATCAGTTGTTGATCGATCAGCGTTTGGTGAAATTATGGAATATGGGGCAATGGGTCCAATACGGCAATTTGCTGGCCACCATGCCCAGCGCGGCGATTACCGGAAATCTGGCTAAGAATTATGCCTTGCTGCAATTGATTGTGGGGCAACCCAAGGGCGGATGTGAACGCGTCGATAAATTTTCGCGCACCGATAATCCCGACCGGTTCTGGCAAAAAGCACAAATTTACTGCGCCATGCTATCGGACAAAGAAGATATGGCCCGCCTGATGCATGATTTGTGGCAGGAAAAATATGGAAACGAAGACCCGGTTTTGCATAAACTTCTCGATGCTGCCGAAAGCAACGCGCGCGATGTCAAGGTCACAGCCAAAGATTTATCGACCCTACATTGGTTGATCGTCAATCATGCCGATTTGATCGTCAATACTGAAGGCATCGATACCGTCGATGTCGCGGCGCAGATATTGTTATTGTCCAATGAAAATATCTTATGGCAGAAAAAAGCGGTGCTGGCGGAAAAATTGGCGCTTCAGGGCGTGATTGATTCCGCGCAGCTAACGCGGATTTATGACCAGTTGGCGGCCAACGGAAATGCGGGCAAGAAATTATTGCGCAAAGAAAGTCAAAAAATATCCGCTGCGCAGCGGCGCGGATCGGATTGGATGTATACGCATCATCTTGCCGATCCAATACAACACGCATCCGCCATCAGTGATTCTTACGAAGATTTCGATGCCGCGTCCGAACGGCGCTTATTGGCGCTGGCGCATGCGGATTGGTTGAAATCCATATCTCCGTCGACGGATTTCGCCTGGTTCGCGCCAACGGCGGGGCGTTTATTTGTTTTACTGGGCGATATAAAATCGGCGCGGGCTTGGTTTGAAATGGCGGCCACGGATGAATCGGCGGCGGCGAAATCCTGGCCGTATTTGCGCGTATTGCATCTGGGCGAGGCTCAATCCAGAATATGGGCCGAAAAATGGGTCGCGCGGATAATGCTTTCCTCGCCGCGCAAGGTTGAAGAATATTTGGGATTACTGGCGATGAATCTGCGCGGTCTTGGCGAATCGGATGACGTGCTGTCGCGCAATTTCTTGCCCAATGGATTCAGCGCCGAGATGTTGAAATTGATTTCCCGCAAAACTGCTCCGGCCGGATTAAGCGTGTTGCTGCAACAAGCGGTACAAACCGCCAGCCGGGCAGAAGCAGTGGCTTATATTATATACATGCTCGGCCAGTTTGAATTGGCGGAAATGTCCCCGCAAAATATCGCGCAAGCCATAGACAGTCTTTATCGTTTGGGTCTGCAGGATGAGGCCCGCGCGGTGGCATTGGAATCCCTGGCCGCGAGCGGGATATAACACCATGCCTCGCGCAGCCGTAAAAAAACAAATCGCGGGTGCTAAGAAAAAACCGGGCCGGCCAAAAAAAGCGCTTGACGAGTTGGCGCCGGATGCGGAAAATTTCCTGGAAATGTTAACCGTGGAACGCGGTGTCAGCGCAAATACTTTATCGGCCTATCGCAGCGATTTGACGAATTTTTTGACGCATCTAGCCAATCAAAATAAAAATTTCCGCGCCGTCACCGCCCGCGATGTCGAACAATATGGCGTGGCGATGGATAAAAAATCGCATATCAATGCCCGATCATCGGCGCGCAAATTAAGCTGTTTGCGCCAGTTTTATAAATTTCTCCTCGCGGAAAAACGCATCGCGCATAATCCGATGCAAACCATCGCTTCGCCAAAACTGCCGAAACAATTGCCAAAATATCTAAGCGAACAAGATGTACAGAATTTATTATCCGCTGCCTTTGCCGACAAAACCGAAGAAGGCAAACGGTTAGTGTGTTTGCTGGAAATTCTGTATGCGGCCGGATTGCGCGTGTCGGAATTGGTCGGTTTGCCACTCTCGGCGGTGGTGCGCGGGCAAAATTATGTATTGGTGCGCGGTAAAGGGAACAAGGAACGCGTGGTGCCATTAACCCCGGCGGCGCAACAGGCCATCGCCGAATATTTAAAAATCCGCGCGGTGTTTTTACCCAAAGATGTTACCAGCCCGCATTTATTCCCATCGCGCTCCACGACCGGATATTTAACCCGGCAACGGTTTGCGCAATTATTAAAAGAATTGGCGGTTGCCGCCGGCCTGATGCCCAGTAAGATTTCGCCGCATACGGTGCGCCATGCCTTTGCCACGCATTTGCTGGAAGGCGGGGCGGATTTAAGGTCTTTGCAACAAATGCTGGGCCATTCCGATATTTCCACAACGCAGATTTATACGCATGTGGTCAGCCGCCGGTTACAGCAAACCGTTGAACAATATCACCCTTTATCGCGTAAAAGCGGCAGGGTTGCCAAAGCCAAACAAACGTAATATGATCCCCGGCCTTTAGGAATTATACAGAATATGGCTACGTTTTTAGATTTTGAAAAACCTTTATCCGAACTTTATTCGCGCGCCGAAGAATTGAAACGCCTGCCGGACGACGGCAGCCGCAATCTGGCCGAAGAAATGGCACGGATCGACCGGAAAATGCAACGCGTATTGCGCGCGGTGTATACCAATTTATCGCCCTGGCAAAAAGTGCAAGTGGCGCGCCATCCGGACCGGCCACGGTTCAAGGATTATATAAAAGGCCTTATTACCGATTTCACCCCATTGGCGGGCGACCGCAATTTTGCCGAAGACCGCGCGATCATGGGCGGGCTTGGCCGGTTCAAGGGCCAGGCGGTCGTGGTGATGGGTCAGGAACGCGGATCGGATACGCAATCGCGCTTGGCGCATAATTTCGGCATGCCTAAGCCCGAAGGTTACCGCAAGGCGATCCGTTTAATGCAAATGGCGGATCAATTCAATTTGCCGGTGATTACATTGGTCGACACCCCAGGCGCCTATCCCGGCATCGATGCCGAAGAACGCGGCCAGGCCGAAGCCATCGCGCGTTGCATCGAAATGGGTTTAACGATTAAGGTTCCGATTATTTCCACCGTCACGGGCGAAGGCGGATCTGGCGGCGCGATTGCGATCGCGACCGGCAATCATATTATGATGTATGAAAACGCGGTTTATTCCGTGATCAGCCCCGAAGGGTGCGCGTCGATTTTATGGCGCAGCGCCGCGCAAGCGCGCGAAGCCGCCGAAGCGTTGAAAATGACCGCGCAGGATTTATTGGCGTTGGGCGTGATCGACGAAATCGTTCCCGAACCACTTGGCGCGGCGCACCGCGCCCCGGCCGAAGCGATTGGGAATTTATCCGCCGCCATCGACCGCGCGATGCGGTATCTGGGCCAACAAAATGGCGATCAGTTATTAAAATCCCGCCGCGAGAAATTCTTGGCTATAGGCCGCAAATTGCCCAGCCGGGGATAGGTTAACGGCAAGGCGCGTCAAACTCCGCCATTTGTTTTAATGTCGCTGCTATTTGCGGATCACTTTCTTGTTGTAAACAACGCGCGGCGAAATATACCACGGCTACGGCAACAAATCCCTGCATTGTACAAGGAAGCCAATCTGCTGTTTGTGTAGTCGCTGTTTCTGCAGTAGCTCTGGGCGGTTGGGCCGCTGCCTGTTCCAATAAACTCATATAAGTGGCAATCGCCCGTTCATAAAATCCTTGTTTGGTATCTGGAACTACGGAGTGATTTTGTGGACGCGGCCAAGCTGCATTTGCAGCCTTCGATAGGGCCACGACCCTATCGACTCCCGATGCTAGAATAGGATGCAACCGAACCGTTATTGTCGTTCGTCCAAGGGTGTTAGACATTTTCTATTTTTGTTTGTTCCACAACCAGCCTTTACCTACTAACGTGAGTGCTATACTACCCAGAGAAGCGGATGGTTTTGCGTTTGCTGCTACAACAACGGCTGTTTCGGTTGCTGGTTTTACAGCCGCTGCTTGTCTCGCGGCTTCCATGGAGGCAGCATGTACTGCGGCTTGAGCCTTCTGGCCAAGCAATTGCCATCTCTCCGCTGCGGTATATTTTCCCATGTCTTGAGGATTGCGATTAGGTACCTTCAATCCTTTTTTGGCGGCATGTGTTTCCAAGGCGCTGGCCGCAATAGGGTCAAAGATTTTGAAAAATGCCTTTGGCCTTTCAGCTTGCTTGGGAAGTTTTTCTTGATCTTCCTTTGCTTTATCCAACGCCTGTTTGGCGGCTTGGGCGGCGTCTAATGCTTTTTGTGCGGTATCTACTTTGGCTTTTAATCCCAATAATTCTTGGTTCTTCTTTTTATCGGGGGCAGCGCCTTCTGCTGGTTGAGCGGCAGTGTACGCGGCATTTGCGGCATCCGCGGTTGTTTGTAGGCCTTTTATAAAACCTTCCGCTTCAGCGCCTTCGGATATAAGTTTCCAAGCTTTTTCTGCTGCCACAACGGCGGGACCAAGATTTTCCAATTTCTCATTAAGCGTGGCGCTCATTCCAACCAACCGCGCTACATTGGTGCATATTTCGACCAATAGCGCAGGGTCTGCTTCATTCATGCGTAGTCTAAGCGCTTCGGTAGCGGTAGGCGCTTTATCGCTAGACCAAACTGGCAGTGTATGAATTTGTTCCCAGCCTTTCATATCGTTGAAAGTCATGGTTCTCAATTCAGCAATTTTTTTGCGCATACGTTCCGGCGATAATGTTCCCGATCCGATAATTTTCTTTTTTGCTTTTGCGCGAACGTCGGCAGTGATAACACCTAACAATTCAGCCGAAAGTTCTCCCGTTACTTCTCTAAGTTGCCTTTTTAAATTTGGTTCTATGATTAGGCCAGTCAACGTATAATAAGTCTCCATGCCAACATCATTCAAAGTGCCAGCTTCTGTGCCGGCCTTGATGTTATCCCGGTTCGCATAAAGTTGTTCGGTTGCCAGCCAACGTCCTACGGGATCTAATTTCATGACTTTAAGAACCGTTTCAAGAAATTTGGGATCTAACGGTTCTGGTGCGGCCGCAACTGGCGGGGCTTCCGCTGCTGGAGTTTCCGGCTGTAAAACAGCTGGGGTGATTGGGGTTGCTGATAAAACTTCTTCTTCTGGTTCGCCGGTCATGATTTCCTCCTAAAAAATACTATGGCCGTGAACATAACGAACAGGCACTAAAAAAGAAACACTAATTTTATTTCAATTTTTTGAAATTAGGTTAAGGGATAAAAATCCGCATCGCCCACCAAATAAGGGCGTTTATCGTCCTCAAGTTCGTTCCATAACAGGCCGTAATGTTTTGGCAGGCTCCAGGCCAGAAAGTTCATTACATTTTGAAAATCCTGCGGCGCGGGGAAATCTTTTTGTTTTATTGAAAAAACAAGGTTTTGCCGGGGGCTCATGTCGCGGATGTAAACCGAGGCGACGCCGGGGGCGGGAATGCCCCATTGGCCCAATTGTCCGGCAATATTCTTTTTCACGTAATGCGGTAAATAATGGTCGCTGGGACAGCCGATCATGATCCGCGCGCTGCCCGGAACTTTGAACAGGCTTAATTTATGATCGGGATCGGTGCCGATTTGCTCGGCATCGGCCGCGCCGCGCGGTTTAAAGAAAAATCCATATTCGTGCAACGACCACACATCGCCGTAATGCAATACATAATGACTTTGCCCGAAATTGAATACGACGCCGCACCCAATTTCCACCAAGTCCGGCAGAATCGATTTAAAATCCGCATCCGGCATCGCCGCCGGGCAAGACATTACCAGATATTGCAACCGGTCCGGTCCGGTGATTAATTCCGGATGCAGCGGATTTGGTTTTTGTACGGGCAAGGCAAGGATGGCGGATTCGAATTGTTTGTACCAATTGGCATCGCGCGCCGCCATATCGACGCTAAGAAGACTAGCCAATTGATCCAATATGCTCATGTTACCAACTTGCGGCAACCTTGTGCCGCTTTATGCGCAAAAATTAAAGCGCCAGTAATTAGTATAACGTTTCCAAAGCCTTTTGGTTGATATGCACGTCAAACCGTTCCCGCAATGCCGTTTGCAGCTGATCGGAAATATCTTGCGCTATCTCTCTTTTCAAGAGGGCCATAATACCGACATTGCCTTCCATGGATTCTTTGGTTGGATGAATGGCGGTCAATTGGGCCAACGTCAATCCGTTTTTACCCGGAACGCGCGCCAATTGATTTTTCTCGACCGCGAAAATCGCTTTGGCCGCATCGCCGCCAACCGATCCGGTGCGCGTTGCGGATTTAATTTCCCGCACCGACAGGCCATAGGTTTTGGCAATATCCTTCAAAGTCTTGCCATCGCGGAATTGATCCGACAATTTGACATATATTTCCTGGCCGGTTTTTTCCATATCTTCGGCTTGCCAGGATTTCAAAGCCTTTTCCCGCACTTCCGCCAGCGATTTCAAACGCGCCGGGGTTACTTCGTCGACATGAACCACATAAAATCCGCCTTCATGCGCTTCGGTCAGGCCGCTGTTTTTTCCGGCATCGGTGCTGAACGCAACGGTCAGCAGCTTGCCATAATTTTTATGCGCTACGAAGTTGTTGAGTTTACCCTTTGTATCGTATCCATCGCGATCGATTGCAGGCACGGTAACGATTTCCGCCGGGATTTTTTTGGCAATTTCGGCAAAGCTGACGCCGCCGGCGATTTCATCCTGCAATGTATCGGATAATTTATACAAACGCTCCGACGATTGTTCTAGGGACAGTTTTGCGGCGAGTTCCTGTTTTACTTCGGCAAAGCTTCTGGTTTTTGCCGGCGTAATTTTTTCAACCAGCACCACATGCCAGCCCAAATTGGTTTTCACCGGTTCCGTCACTTGCCCTTGTTTTACGGCAAAGGTGGGCGCTTGCAATTCGGTTGGCAATTCTTGGCTGCGCATTGATCCCAAATCAACAACAGTGCCATTTTGCGCCTTTGCTGCGGCTTCTAGGGATTTTTTCTCTTTGCTAATTAGGGTATAGGCCTTGTCCGCGCTTTCTTTGGTCGAGAACAGGGCTTGTTGCAAGGTACGGGATTCCGGTAATTCGTATTCCGCTTTGTGGGAATCATAGGCTTGTTTCAATTCATCGTCGCTGATTTTAATATCTTTGGCGACGTTGGCGGGATTTAATACCAGTACGGTCAATTTGCGGTATTCCGGCGTTGAAAACTGGTCTTTGCGCGCTTCGATAAATTGTTTCAGATCATCGTCGGTAGCCTGTCCGATTTTATCTTTGCCCAATAATTTGGCGAATTGATTGTATCTGGCATAAGGCACGTCGATCAAAGCGATGTCGCGGGTTTCGTGATCAAATTGAAACATCGCCGTGTGCAATGCTTTGGGCACATATATATTGTCCGCCAACGCGTATCCTAGCTGGCTGGTAACGGTGCGGCGGCGCAGCATTGCCAAATATTGCGCTTCGGTCCAGCCGTTGGCTTGCAAGATCGCGCGGAATTTTTGCGCCGAAAACTGTTTGGTTTGCTCGTCATGGAACGATGTATCCTGGGCAATTTGCCGTTTCAAGGTTTCATCGGATACGGCCAATCCCATAGAGATGGCTTCTTCGATGAATAATTTTTCGGTGACCCATTGCTGTACGTTATTTTCCGCAACCGCAATGCGGACTTGGGGGTTGTCGACAATGTCGGCATTAGCCATTTGCTTATACGCTTGGAAATAACGGTCGACCATGCTGCGCAATTGTTCCGGGCTCAAGCTGTTTTCGCCAACGCGGGCGACGGTGGTATCGGAACCGCGGCCACGGAAAATATCGCCGACGCCCCAAATCGCAAAGCTTAGGATCAAAACGACGAATAATGCCTTAACGACAATGGAGCTAACTTTGCTGCGCAAAAATTGTAACATACCGCTTACCTCTTATTATTATTCAGTTCAGAACCGATACGGATAAAGCCTTGGGAGCAGAAAATCAAGTTATTTGATTGGGTTTTCGGTATGGGGTATACAGGTTTTAGGCTATATAATATTCATCCGAATATAACCCTGTCCCTGAAACCTTATAATAGAAACTCATGAAATACATTATCGGCAACTGGAAAATGAATGGATCCAAGGATATGGCTTGGAAGTTATCCTTGGATTTGCACCAATTTTTAGCATCCAATTCGGGTGCAAAAACCAAAATGGTGATTTGCCCGCCATTCCCATATTTGTCGGTAACGCATGATTTTTTATCGCGGCACGATTCGCAATTAGGTCTGGGCGGTCAGGATTGCTCGGACAAGGAATCGGGCGCTTTTACCGGAGATATTTCCGCCAGCATGTTGCGCGATGCGGGTTGCGGTTATGTGATCATTGGCCACAGCGAACGCCGCCAATATCATAAGGAGCCCGATGCCTTGATTGCACAAAAAATTATCGCCGCGCAAAAAGCGGGATTGATCGCGGTTTTATGTATCGGCGAAACCAAGGAACAACGCGAAGCCGGAAAAACCATGGCGGTTTTAAGCACCCAACTAAAAGGTTGCTTGATTGCCGGGATTGATCCCAAAAATTTAATTGTTGCGTATGAACCGGTGTGGGCGATCGGTACCGGATTAAATGCAACGAATGAAGATATCGTTACCGCGCATGCGCACATCAAGAAAGAATTAGGATCTATTTTAGGGCAGGCCGGAGGCAGCATTGCGATTTTATATGGCGGGTCGGTCAAGGCATCGAATGCCAATGATGTTTTATCCGCGCCCGGCGTGGATGGGGTGTTGGTCGGCGGTGCCAGTTTAAAGGCGGATGAATTCACCGCGATTTATCAGGCAGCTTAACGAACCTGGGTTAAAGTGCCATTCTCACCCACTAGATATTGGGCCACATCTTTTCTGGTACGAGGATGTAAAAGACGCAATTTAAGCTCGGAATCCGGAATCCATCTATGACGCTCTTGAACCCAGAATGGGGTGCGCGCATTTAGCTCTACCCGTCTTCTTGGTCGTGGATAATCCACATGAAATAATTGTGTAGTCGTCGTGGTAGCGCCTCTGCACAGGCGTACTTCGACGAATTGATCTCTGACAAGTTTAGCCAAGTTGGCCTGGACATATTTTATTCCGGCCGCCGCCATGCGTACAATATCTTGCTTGCCAATGTTCGGAAGGAAAAGTTGGGAAAGATCTTCCGCGCTTTGGCAGGTTAATAAAATGGCTGGATTGCCAGTACCGCTGCATTTCCATTGTTTTAGAATAGGGCACCAGCTGCTGGTTACGGCAATGCCATTCTTGACCATCGCATTTGCTCTTTGCGCCCGACCCATATGATTCGATGGGTCGATTAGTTCCACATAAACACCGGCAGCTTCTGAAATCGCTTTTGCTGGCATACCAGCATTGGTTAGGAATCTTACGGCAACCATGTCTCGTTCCTCATAAAATTTTTTAAAAGCGGCCGATTATATTCTTAAAGAATACAATGTGCAATAGTATTCCACAGCCCAATTGAAGCCCTGAATTATTCTTATTTCGGAACGGGATAGAGTAAAATTTTTCGCTGGCTTTTCAATACTGTTTCAGGTAAAAAATCCTGACCACCAAGCCCATGGTCATTTTGCCCATGGGCTTTATTATTTGAATTTAAAAAAATTACGCAAAAAAAGAGGCAGTTATGACAACGGTTATTTTGGTCATTCATTTGTTGATTACGGTATTTTTGATCGGCTTCATCCTGTTGCAACGCAGTGAAGGCGGTGCGCTGGGTATGGGCGGCGGCGTGGGCGGTTTGATGAACGCGCGCGGTTCGGCCAATTTCCTGACCCGCACCACCAAATATCTGGGCATCGCGTTTTTCGCGACCTCGATCATTTTGGCGCTGTTGTCCAGCAACCGCACCAGCGGATCGTTTGCCGATCAGATTCAAAATTCGGTTACGCAAGAGGCGCCTGTAACTGCGCCGGTTGAAAATAATTCCGAACCATCCGCGCCATTGCCGAAGTAAACGCAAAGGACGCGCTAGAGACCAGTTATTTTTTAAAGAAGGAGTGAAGACGAACCCATGGCTAGATTTATTTTTATTACTGGTGGCGTGGTGTCTTCTCTCGGTAAGGGCTTGGCTTCGGCTTCTCTTGGCGCATTATTGCAGGCGCGCGGTTTCAAGGTCCGCCTGCGCAAATTAGATCCCTATTTGAACGTCGATCCCGGCACGATGAGCCCGCAGCAACACGGCGAAGTGTTCGTCACCGATGACGGCGCGGAAACCGATCTGGATCTGGGTCATTATGAACGGTACACCGGCGTTTCGGCGCGCAAATCCGATAACGTCACATCCGGCCGGATTTACTCCGAGGTGCTGGGCCGCGAACGGCGCGGCGATTATTTGGGCGCAACCGTTCAAGTTATTCCGCATGTCACCGATGCGATCAAAGAATTCGTGAAAAACGACACTGGCGATGCCGATTTCGTTTTATGCGAAGTGGGTGGTACGGTTGGCGATATCGAATCGCTGCCATTCCTCGAAGCCATCCGTCAGTTAGGCAATGAAATGGGTTCGGAAAAAACCTTATTCATTCATGTGACGCTGGTTCCGGTGGTGCATGTCGCGGGCGAAGCGAAAACCAAACCGACACAACATTCTGTCAAAGAATTATTATCAAACGGGATTCAGCCGCACATGTTGTTGTGCCGCACCGAACAACCTTTGTCGGTCGAAGCGCGCCGTAAAATCGCGCTGTTTTGTAACATCAAGGATCAAAACGTTATCAATGCGCCGGATGTCGACAATATTTACCGCGTGCCGTTGCGTTATCACGAAGAAGGTTTGGATAAACAAGTTTTATCGCATTTCAATATCACGCCGGGTAAAATCGATCTGTCGCGCTGGCAAAATATTATGCAGCGCATCGACAATCCCGAAGGCGAAGTCAAAATTTCCATCGTTGGCAAATATGTCAGCCTGAAAGATTCCTATAAATCGCTGATCGAGGCATTGGCGCATGGCGGCATTGCCAACAAAGTCAAAGTCAATTTGGATTGGGTCGATTCTGAAAAATTGGAAAGCAAGTCGATGGACGAAGTGGTTCAGGCTTTGTCCGGATCGCACGGTATTCTGGTTCCGGGCGGATTTGGCATTCGCGGTATCGAAGGCAAAATCAACGCGGCGCATTTCGCCCGCACCCGCAAGGTGCCGTATTTCGGCATTTGTTTCGGCATGCAAATGGCGGTGGTGGAAACCGCGCGCCATGTTTTGGGATTGAACAAGGCAAGTTCCACCGAATTTGGCCCATGTGACGACCCGGTCATTTGTTTGATGACCGAATGGCAGCGTGGCAACGAAGTTGAAAAACGGAAAATAGGCGACAATATGGGCGGCACGATGCGCCTTGGCGCTTACGAGGCGAAACTGGCCAAAGGATCGAAAGTGCGCGACATTTACGGATCGGATTCGATTTCCGAACGCCACCGCCACCGGTACGAAGTCAATATCGGCTATCGCGAACAATTGGAAAAATCCGGCCTATGGTTTTCAGGGTTATCGCCCGATGGCGTGTTGCCGGAAATCGTCGAACTGCGCGATCATCCATGGTTCATCGGCGTGCAATTCCACCCGGAATTGAAATCCAAACCGTTCGAGCCGCATCCGTTATTCACGTCGTTCATCGGCGCCGCCGTGGAGCAATCGCGCCTAGTCTAACCTTTTAATAAGGAGAGCACTATGCCCAAATCCCCTTTATCTTTTTATCTTCACATCATCGCCGTCGCGGTAATTGTGTTTGCACTTGCTAATTGGTTTGGTGGGCAGAATTCGGACCAACCGGCATCATCGGCAAAAACGGAAAGCACTTACGACCGTATCATGCGCACCGGCGTGATTCGTTGTGGTTATATGATCTGGCCACCCAGCCTGATCAAGGATGCCAATACGGGGCAGTTATCCGGCGTGATGTATGATTACTTAAACGCGTTGGGCGAGATTATGGATCTTAAAGTGGAATGGGTGGAAGAGCTTAATCTAAGCACCTACATCCAAGATCTAAATAGCCATAAATATGATGTGGAATGCTCTGGCGGCTGGCCAAACGGCAAACGCGGCAAGCAATTGGAATATACCAATCCTATTTATTATTTTCCGATTGTGGCGGTGGTACGAATCGACGATCACCGTTTTGATACGGACTTACGGGCAATCGATGATCCAGCCGTGCGCGTGGTAACGGTGGATGGCGAAACATCCGAGCAAATCAGAAATCGCCGTTTTCCCAAAAGCCAGGCGGTAAGCCTTCCATCCTTAGTGCCGATCACCGATACTATGGTGCAAGTAGAAACCGGCAAAGCCGATGTAGCATTGCGCGATATTGCAGGAGCGATGGATTATATCAATGCGAATCCCGGCAAACTGCGCATTTTAAAAGATCGGCCCGTACGCACCATTCCCAATAATGTCAGCTTTGCCAAGGGCGAATATGAATTGCAGCAAATGTTGAATATCGCCACTGGCGAATTGATGAATGATGGCGCCATCGATAGTATTTTGGATAAATACGAAACTACGCCAGGTTTGTTTTTGCGCGCTGCTAAACCGTATCAATAGGAATATCACTATGCCAAAAACCACCTTATCATTCTATCTTCACATCATCGCCGTTGCGGTGATCGTGTTTGCGATTGGGAATTGGTTTGGCGGGCAAAATTCGGATCAGGGCGGCGCAGCGAAAACTGAAAGTGTTTACGACCGCGTGATGCGTACTAAAACCATTCGCTGCGGGTATCATATTTGGGAACCGTTTTTGGTTAAAGATATTAATACGGGCCAAATGTCGGGCGTTTATTATGATTATATGAATCAACTGGCGGAAATTCTGTCGTTGAAAATTGAATGGGCGGAAGAAACTGGTTTCGGCCCGCATGTCGAGGCGTTGAAAAACGACCGGTTCGATATGATGTGCGCGGGCGATTATCAAAATGGCGCGCGCGGCCAATATATCGATTATACGACGCCGATTTTATATGTGGCGCTGGGCGTATATGTGCGGACCGATGATAAGCGTTTCGATAAAAATATAGCGGCGTTGAACGATCCGGCGTTCAAAGTGTCCGCGGTCGAAGGCACAACACCGTTCGTCGTTGGCAACCGCGATTTTCCAAAGGCGCAAAAAATCAGTCATCCGGAAAGCCAGGATTTAATGGCGCCATTGATGGATGTCGCCGCCGGCAAGGCGGATGCGGCTATTACCGGCTTGCCATTGGGATTCCGGTATCATGCCGCGAATCCAGGCGTGTTACGGCAGGTGCCAATGGCCGCGCCAATCCGTTTATTTGGATCGTCTTTGTCGCTAAAACAAAACGAAGTCGCCATGCAAAATATGATCAATAACGCCACGCGGGAATTGATGTATAGCGGCGCTATCGAATCGATCATTAAGAAATATGAAAAATATCCGGGCAGTTTTTACCGGGTTTCCAGCCCATACCAAACCCCACAAACACCATAGATTTGCCCTGTTTTCTGTGCTATAACGCTGGCCATGAAACATGTCGTATTACAGAATTACAAGATCGGCAATGATTTGCCATTAACCTTGATCGCGGGCCCATGCCAGATCGAATCGCGCGAGCATGCATTTGAAATCGCTGGTTCATTGAAAGATATTTGCGGCAAATTGGGCATCAACCTGATTTACAAATCCAGTTATGACAAGGCCAATCGCACAAGCGTGAAATCCGCGCGCGGGATTGGCATGGATCAGGGTTTACAGATTTTAAACGACGTACGTGAAAAATTTGGCTGTCCGGTTTTGACCGACGTGCACGATGCCGCACAATGTGCGCCATCCGCGCAAGCAGTCGATGTTTTACAAATTCCAGCATTCTTGTGCCGTCAAACCGATTTATTATTGGCTGCCGGGAAAACCGGCGCGGCGATCCATGTGAAAAAGGGTCAGTTTTTGGCACCGTGGGATATGAAAAATGTGGCGACAAAAATCGCCAGCACGGGCAATGAAAAAATCATGCTGTGCGAACGCGGCGCTTCGTATGGATATAATACTTTGGTATCCGATATGCGATCCTTGCCAATCATGGCGCAAACCGGATATCCGGTGATTTTCGATGCTACTCATTCCGTGCAACAACCGGGCGGGCAGGGCGAGACATCGGGCGGACAACGTGAATTCGTGCCGATTCTGGCGCGCGCGGCGATTGCCGTGGGTGTTGCGGGCGTATTTATCGAAACGCACCAAGACCCAGATTGCGCGCCATCGGACGGCCCGAATATGGTGCCATTGAAACAAATGCCAGAATTGCTTGCGAATTTGATGGAATTCGATCGTCTGGCCAAGAAAAATCCGCTGTCATTAGCAGCATAAAAATAAGGGGTATGAAATGGGTAATTGGGAAGATAAATGCACCCGTATTGAGGGTGGCATGAACGCAAGAGCGAAACAGACAGCCAGAACGCGGGATTTGCCAAGGAATTCTGCTCCAGCTTTTGAGCCGGCTGCGGCTTCATCGGAAATAATTACTCCGACATCTCCGAAAACTGTATTTGAGCTTCGGATGAGAACGTGGACACCCAACGTTTATGGGCGTTAATATTAATAATAATTTATTCCAATTCTAAAGAATCGCTTTTACGCGGCCTGCGGCGTTTTTTCGCATGGAAAAATCTATTTGTATCGGGCATGAATTGGGCGGGAGAATGAACTATGACCGATGCGGTGGAAATTGGCGGTGGCGCGGTTGGTTTATATATGACCTATCGCGCGATACGCGGTTTTGGATATTTGTTCCTAGGCCGGCCAGGATACAATATCATTCGCCGTCAGGCGCGCCGCCGCGCAGTGATGTGGCGGCATTTATGCCGGCAACCGACGCTGGTTGGGTATGTTGGGCACAAATTTGAAGCGCACAAACAAGCGGCATTTTTAAATATTCAAATGGCGACACCGGAATCCGTTTCGTGGGCAGGGCATTATTTGCAAATTGCAGGCAAGAAACTATTTTTAATTTCCATTGATATTACGCCTTTTATTCTAAACAAATTGATGCCCAATAAAATGCAAATCTGGAAAGACAATAGGGCGAAGAAAAGAAGGGCTAAACTTGGTAAAGCCAGCGCGCAAAGGCGCCAAGAAAGGTTAACTCGCGATTTGATAATGGGCAGCGCGGGCCGATAACAGAGATCAGAAAATCCCAATTTTCCGCCATAATTTCTATCTATTTATGAAACCCATAGACTAAGCCGTAAATTCGGTTTAAGACTGTAAATCTTCATTATTATTCAAATTTTCATCTTGTTTCGGAGCCTCCATGACCACTATTACCCATATCCACGCCCGCGAAATTTTAGACAGCCGGGGCAACCCCACCATCGAAGTCGATGTGCAATTGGATTCCGGGGCGATGGGTAGGGCTGCTGTGCCATCGGGCGCATCGACTGGTAAACACGAAGCATTGGAGCTGCGCGATAAAGACATCAACCGTTATGGCGGCAAGGGCGTGTTAAAGGCCGTGGGCGCGGTGAACAACGAAATCGCCGATGCGTTGATTGGTTTATCAGCGGATGATCAAGTATTGATCGACACCAATTTAATCGAAATGGATGGCACGCCGAACAAAGAACGTTTGGGCGCGAACGCCACGTTGGGCGTCAGTTTGGCTTGTGCCAAGGCGGCTGCCGCGCAATATGGCCAGCCATTGTACCATTATATCGGCGGGCGGTTTGCCAATACCTTGCCAGTGCCGTTGATGAACATTATCAATGGCGGCGCGCATGGCGACAATTCCATCGATTTCCAGGAATTCATGATTATGCCGGTCGGCGCGGATTCGTTCGCCAAGGCGATGCAAACCGGGGCGGAGATTTTCCATGCCCTGAAATCCGAATTGAAACGGGCCGGGCACAGCACCAATGTTGGCGACGAAGGCGGCTTTGCGCCGAACTTAAAGTCCGCCCAAGAAGCCCTTGAATTTATTATGAAAGCTATTGAAAACGCCGGTTACATGGCGGGCAATGATGTGATGATTGGCCTGGATGTCGCCGCAACCGAATTTTTCAAAGACGGTAAATATCATCTGGAGGGCGAAGGCAAGGTTTTGACCAGCGAAGAAATGGTCGCCATGTACAAACGCCTGGTGGCCGATTACCCAATCGTATCGATCGAAGACGGCCTGGCCGAAGACGATTGGAAGGGCTGGGAATATATGACCAAGTCGATGGGCGAACGGGTGCAATTGGTGGGCGACGATTTGTTCGTCACCAATCCAAAACGCCTGTATGAAGGCATTCAGAGAAAATGCGCCAATTCGATTCTGATCAAGGTTAACCAAATCGGCACCTTGACCGAAACGATGCAGGCCGTATCGATGGCGTGCGATGCCGGTTATGGTTCGGTGTTTTCGCACCGTTCGGGCGAGACCGAAGATACAACGATTGCGGATCTGGCGGTGGCCACCAATTGCGGCCAGATTAAAACCGGATCCCTAAGCCGTTCCGACCGCATGGCCAAGTATAATCAGCTGTTGCGGATCGAGGAAGAGCTGGGCGTATCCGCGCGGTATGCAGGCAAGTCTATTTTGCGTTCCGAAGCTTTGTAATTCTTGACCCTTGCTTGTAAATATGGTCCTCTAAAGAGTAATGCGATTACTCTCATCCTTTCACCGTGACCCCGAACGGTCCTTATTTCACAACGTTTTGTGGCTGCTGATCTGCGGCTATTTTACCTACCACCTGGTCCAAGGCGACCGGGGGATTTTGGCCATGTTGCGTTTGCAATCGCAATTGCATTATTCCGAAGGCCAATTGGTGAATTTGCGCCATCAACGGTTGGATATGGAAAAACATGTGCAATTATTGCACCCCGCCCATGTGGATGAAGATATGCTGGATGAAAAAGCACGATCCACTTTAGGGTATGCGGCCCCGAACGAAGTTATGATTTTATTGCCGGAAAATACCGGCGCGGGCCCGGCGGAATAGCGCCAATTTCAATAAAACCGCCATTTTCGCTGCATAAGCCGAATTTCATCACAATACCAATGCCTTAGCAATGACGCTTTATATTGACGTTCTAGGCGGCTTCCGCTATGTCCAATGGCACGCGGGTATGGCGGAACTGGCAGACGCGCTGGATTTAGGTTCCAGTATCGAAAGATGTGTGGGTTCGACCCCCTCTACCCGCACCAGCCTTCGCTCTTTTCAGGGCTACGGCTCGGCATCAGGCAGGTCATACAAAGTTCTATTTTCAAATTTAGGAATCATCATGCAAGTCGTACAAAAAGAAAAACAAGGATTGAAACACAGCTTCGAAGTTAAAATTCCGCGCTCGGTGATCAATCAGAATATCGAAACCAAGCTGCAGGAAATTAGCGAAAAAGTGACCATCCCTGGTTTCCGTCCGGGCAAAGCGCCGGCGACCTTATTGAAACAGAAATACGGCGGCTCGGTCGTGGGCGAAGTGGTGGATTTCACCGTACGCGATTCTTATACCAAAGCGCTGGAAGAAAAAGGCCTGCGCGCCGCAACCGCACCAAAAGTGGAAATCAAGGAATTCGGCGACGACAAAGATTTGGTGTACACTTTCGACGTAGAAGTTTTGCCAGAAATTAAAATCAGCGGCCTCGATAAATTGAAAGTCGAAAGAATTAAATGCGAAGCCAGCGACAAAGACATCGATGAAGCATTGAAAACTTTATCCGAACGCCACAAAGGTTCCCGCGAATTGACCGAAAAACGCCCCGCGAAAAAAGGCGATCATGTAACGCTGGATTTCCTGGGTAAGGTAGACGGCGTCGCATTCGAAGGCGGCGAAGCCAAGGGATATAAATTGCATTTGGGCGCCGGCAATTTCTTGCCGGATTTTGAAGAAGGCGTTGTCGGCATTGCTGTAGGCGAAACCAAGGATATTCCGGTCGGTTTTCCGGTCGAATATCATGCGCCGAACCTGGCTGGTAAAACCGCAACCTTTACCATCACCGTTCACAAAATCGAAGAAGAGACCGAATCCAAGGTCGACGATGAATTGGCAAAGCGCCTTGGATTTGCAGGACTGGACGATTTGAAAGAAGCGGCCAGAACCCAAATCGGCCGGGAATATGATTCGGTCGCGCGCGAGAAAAACAAAAAAGCATTGTTCGATATATTGCATGACGAATTCGATTTCGAATTGCCGCAAGGATTGTTGGACGACGAATTCAAATCCATCTGGAAACAATTCGAAGAAGCCAAGAAAAACAACCAAGTAGCGGCCGAAGATAAAGATAAATCCGATGACGATATGAAATCGGAATTGCAAGACATCGCGCAGCGCCGGGTGAAATTGGGCTTGTTGTTGTCGGAAATCGGCAGCACCAATAAAATCGAAATTTCTGATGACGAACTGCGCCGCGCCATTATCGCCGAAGCGCAACGTTACCCGGGCCAAGAACAAAAAGTGGTCGAATTTTACAGCACCACCCCGCAAGCCTTGATGAGCATTCGCGGACCGTTAATGGAAGAAAAAGTGATCGATTTCATTTTCGATGTGGCCAATGTCACCGTAAAATCAATTACTAAAGAAGATTTATTCACAGCTGATGATTCTGCGAAGTCACCAGCCAAAAAATCTGCTAAATCTAGTAAGAAGGCTGAAGCGAGTGGCGATGCAGAAACGGCAAAACCAAAAGCGAAAAAGGCCAAAAAAGAATAGTTCTTACCGCGGTATCATCAAAGGAGTTCCCCATGCTTATTCGTGATCGTGACCCAATCGAAGTATATAATGACTTGGTTCCTATCGTTATCGAACAAACCGCACGCGGGGAACGGTCTTTTGATATTTTCTCCCGTCTGTTGAAAGAACGGATCATTTTCCTGACTGGTCCTGTTAACGACACTATGTCGTGCCTGATATGTGCGCAGTTGTTGTTTTTGGAATCGGAAAATCCATCCAAAGATATTTTTATGTACATCAACTCGCCAGGCGGCGTTGTAACATCGGGTCTCGCGATGTACGATACGATGCAATATATCCGCTGCCACGTATCGACCGTTTGTATTGGCCAGGCCGCATCGATGGGATCGTTGTTATTGACCGCTGGTCAAAAAGGCAAGCGTTACGCATTGCCAAACGCCCGCGTGATGATCCATCAGCCATCCGGCGGGGCGCAAGGTCAGGCGACCGATATCGAAATTCAAGCCCGCGAAATTTTATCGTTGCGCCAACGTTTGAACCAAATTTATGTCAAACACACCGGCCAAAAATTGGATCTGATTCAATCGTCGATGGAACGCGACAAATTCATGAATCCAGAAGAAGCCAAAGATTTCGGCCTGATCGACCAAGTGGTCGAACAACGCCCCGGCGGAAAAGAATCGAAAGAAGAGAAAAAAGCGGCTTAGTTTTATTGCCCTTTTAATTTTGAAAAACCCCGCTTAAAAGCGGGGTTTTTTATAACTTAATTACAATTTATTTTTCACCAGGATTCGTTAGAATGCTCGCATAAACTTATGGAGGGTTCTATGCGCATTTCTAGCAGCACATTGGTTGGCGCCAGTTTTGCATTAACATTGATAGGGGGAGCGCTATATCAACATTCCCGCTTCCCGGTGGGATTATTTACTGGAGCCGCACCAATAACTCCCCTTGCGGATAATTATATAGTCACAGACAATCCTGCAGATGCCTGTAATTGTACAGATGGGCATCATATTCCTATCATGTTTCAATACCAAGACAAGCCCTTGGTGGGTTGGGTGCATGCCAATCCGATGGAATCTCCGCTGAATACTGTAATGAAAAGCGCTTTTCAATACCATATCGAAGTAGACACCCATTCCAGCTAAACCGCAGAGCTGGCAACTAATTTTTCCAGTGTTTATTCTCAGCGGCCAAAAATGGTGAATGGTCAAGCGCAGGTCACTAAATTCAATCCTAAATTCCTCGTGACAAAACCTTTTGACAATGGTTATGGACGTGTTTGTTTTGCAATTGTGGGCTCGCCATTCTCAACTATTTTGATGTCCCAAGATGACTATAATGACCAGATCCGATTCCAGGCCAAAAAATGGACAGAAATTTTACAACCGGCAAATAAGGAATCCCCTGAAAAATTCATAGTAGGTTCAAATGCATTATCTCACAGTGCTCTTACGGTTCGCTTAAACCTAGACAGAGTAATGACACCATTGGTATCTGCGGTTGTTGTGGCGGCTAGTGTACTTGGAATATGTGCGGCTGTTCGCCGGCGCTAATTTATTTTGCGACGCAATAAATTCGCTGCCACTAGAGATACATAACCAATAACTGTGATATTGTCTGCGATCTTTGTGGCTTCTGTGCCAATCAAGTGACTATGGATAATTTTTGTGCGCATATAC
Source organism: uncultured Alphaproteobacteria bacterium (assembly GCA_964647725.1). GTDB lineage: Bacteria > Pseudomonadota > Alphaproteobacteria > SHNJ01 > SHNJ01 > SHNJ01. The sequence continues at coordinate 1,266 of CAZYJI010000010.1, read as the reverse complement.
GAAAGGAAATAGCGCGGAAAACTAAGCCTAACCGCTATGCTGTACATAGAATATTAACCACATTCGGGCGATCCTGGTAGTAAGATAGTTTTAGATTCTTATACCAACAGAACCTTAGGGGGCGCGGTCCGCGTCAGTCATCCATGAGCAAGAATGCCGATAGCAAAAACACCTTATACTGCTCGTTCTGCGGCAAATCACAACACGAAGTTCGCAAATTAATCGCCGGCCCAACCGTTTTCATCTGCGATGAATGCGTTGAATTATGCGTCGATATTATCCGCGAAGAAAGCAAATCCGCGCTGGTCAAATCCGGCGATGCGATTCCAACGCCAGTCGAAATCCGCAAAATTCTGGACGATTATGTTATCGGCCAGGACTTCGCCAAAAAAGTTTTATCGGTCGCGGTTCACAACCATTATAAGCGTCTGTCCGCAGCCGCGAAAAGCAACGATATCGAAATCAACAAATCGAATATCTTGCTGATCGGTCCAACCGGTTCGGGCAAAACATTGCTCGCTCAAACACTCGCTCGTATTTTGGATGTGCCATTCACCATGGCCGACGCCACCACATTGACCGAAGCCGGTTATGTCGGCGAAGACGTCGAAAATATCATCCTGCGTTTATTGCAAGCCGCCGATTACAATGTCGAACGCACGCAAAAAGGTATCGTATATATCGACGAGATCGACAAAATTTCTCGCAAATCGGATAACCCGTCCATCACCCGCGACGTTTCGGGCGAGGGCGTGCAGCAGGCGCTGCTCAAACTCATCGAAGGCACCATGGCCAGCGTGCCGCCCCAGGGCGGGCGCAAGCACCCCAACCAGGACTTCCTGCAGATCGACACGACCAACATCCTGTTCATCTGCGGCGGCGCTTTCGATGGCTTGGAAAAGGTCATCCAGAACCGCTCGGTGAAATCCGGCATCGGTTTTGGCGCTTCCGTGCAGAGCAAGGAAGAAAAGAAACTCTCCGAAGTCTTCCGCGAGGTCGAGCCCGAGGACCTGATCAAGTTCGGCATCATCCCCGAACTGG
>CAZYJI010000010.1:0-215 GCA_964647725.1 uncultured Alphaproteobacteria bacterium | reverse complement strand
TATCCTGACCGAACCGAAGAACGCGCTTCTCAAGCAATATCAGCAACTGCTGAGCATGGATGGCGTTGAGCTGGAAATCCGCCCGCAGGCCCTGTCTGCCATTGCCCGCAAGGCCTTGGCTCGCAAGACCGGTGCGCGTGGTCTGCGCTCCATCCTGGAACAGTCGTTGCTGGACACGATGTTCGAATTGCCTACACAGGAAGGAGTGCAAAAGG